>NZ_JBSFEP010000001.1:0-627932 GCF_053594495.1 Streptomyces sp. NPDC001920 | reverse complement strand
GTAAGGCTCCCAGTAGACGACTGGGTTGATAGGCCGGATCTGGAAGCACGGTAACGTGTGGAGGTGACCGGTACTAATAGGCCGAGGGCTTGTCCATAGAGGCTCGCGTCCACTGTGTTGGTTCTGAAACCACGAACAGCCCCGCACATTCTGTGTGTGGTGCGGCGGTTCACAGTTTCATAGTGTTTCGGTGGTCATAGCGTGAGGGAAACGCCCGGTTACATTCCGAACCCGGAAGCTAAGCCTTACAGCGCCGATGGTACTGCAGGGGGGACCCTGTGGGAGAGTAGGACACCGCCGAACTCCTTTTGGAGGGCTGGATCCTGAACTTCGGTTCGGGGTCCAGCCCTTTTTTGTTCTCCGTCATCTGAAGTTCACGTTGCGCAACCACCATCGCCGATATGGGTACTGCTGCGATGCTCAAGGCCGCCGGCATAGGAGTCGGCGACGAGGTTGTCGTACCGGCCTTCGGGAACGTCGAAGTCGCCGAGTCCGTGATATCGGCGGGGGCGCTGCCGGTCTTCGCCGACATAGATCCGGTGACGTACTGCCTGGATGCCGCCGCTGTCGAGGCGGTCGTCACTCCGCGGACGGCGGCTGTCGTCGCCGTACATCGTTTCGGTCGATCTGCGGATATCGCGAGGTTGCACGCGACAGGGCACCGGCACGGGCTGTTGGTCCTGGAGCAGGGGGAGTCCGAGGCGCCGTACGACGAGGTGGCTCAACGCAGGCAGCGGGCCGCCTATCTGGATGCGAAGTTGAAGGGTGTGCGCACGCCCGATGGTGGTGACGGGCACACCTACCAGCAATATGTCGTGCGGGTACCGGGGAACGGTCGGCCGGATCGGGACGCGTTCGCCCGAGCCGTGCGGGCCAAGGGAGTTGAGTGCCGGGTGCCGGTGAAGACGCCTGTGCACCGGCTGCCGGAGTTCCGGCGGTGTGTGTCCCTGCCGGAGACCGAGCGAGCCGCGGATGAAACGTTGGCTCTTCCGGTCGATGCCGCTTTGACCAAGCGGGACATGCAGCGGATTGTGTCCGCCTGCAACGCGCTCGGTGGGCTTCTCCAACCCGCCTTCTAGCGAGTTTGGGAGCACGGGCGTGTTCGGGGTATGATCTATTCCGTTGCCGCGAGGGACACTTCGCAAAAGGCAGCTGGCCCCTATAGCTCAGTCGGCAGAGCGTCTCCATGGTAAGGAGAAGGTCAACGGTTCGATTCCGTTTGGGGGCTCCAGGCAAAAAGGCCCCGCCCTTTCGGGCGGGGCCTTTTTCGTGCCCGTTCGGGGTGTCCTTCCTCAGTCCTTGTGGAGGCCCGGTACGCGCATGGCCAGGATCGCCATGTCGTCGGAGGGGGCGTCCGAGGCGAAGCGTTCGACGGCGCGCATGATCCGTGCGGCGACCGCGCCGGCGGTCAGGCCCGTGCAGGTGGTGAGGACGTCCGCGAGGCCGTCGTCCCCCAGCATGCGGCTGCCTTCGCGGCGCTCGGTGACGCCGTCGGTGACGCACAGGAGGACGTCACCCGGATCGAGGGTGACCGTCTGCTGGTAGAGCTCCAGGTCGTCCATGACGCCGAGGAGCGGCTGGGGATCGGCGGCCGGTTCCACGGTGCCGTCCTGGCGCAGGCGCAGGGGGAGCGGATGACCGGCGCAGACGACCTTCAGTTCCGCGCTGCCGTCCTCCTGCGGCCTCAACTCGCCGTAGAGCAGGGTCAGGAAGCGGCTGCGGGCCCCCTCGTCCAGGATCGCGGAGTTGAGGCGCTCCAGCACCGCCGGGCCGCTGAGACCCTCGCGTGCCAGGAGGCGCAGGGCGTGCCGGGCGAGCCCCGTGACCGCCGCCGCGTTCGGGCCCGTACCGCAGACGTCACCGATGGCGAAGCCGTACGCGCCGTCGCTGATGGGGAAGAGGTCGTAGAAGTCACCGCCGACCTCGTTGCCCTCGCCGGCCGCGCGGTAGATGACCTCGACCTCGACACCGTCGATCTCGGGCAGCTCCGGCGGCAGCAGGCTGCGCTGGAGGGATTGGCTGATGGCCGTGCGCTCCGAGTAGAGGCGGGCGTTGTCGAGGGCCAGGGCGGCTCGGCGGCTCAAGTCCTCGGCGAGTTCCAGAATTTCCTGGCGGAAGTGTTCGTCGGTGGGCTTGCCGAGGGTCAGCATGCCGATGACGCGGTTGCGGGCGACCAGGGGGAGGACCACCGTCTCGCCGCCGACCGCGGACGCGGTGGCGAGGGTCGGTCCGATACCGATGCTCCCGCTGACCCGATGCGGGGGCTCGCCCAGGCCGAGGCTGCGCATCGAGGTGCGCAGGGCCGCTTGGTGAGCGGCCTCTGCGGGGGCCGACCAGACGCGGGCGCCGGGGGTGGGAACCGGGTCCGGCGGAGCGATCTTCGACAGCAGGGACTTGATGCCGTCGATCAGTTCCTCGTCCTCGTGCAGGACGTACGAGAGGTAGGGCTCCGAGGCCTGGTCGGCGATCGTGTAGACGGCGCACCAGGTGGCCAGGGTCGGGACCGTCATCTGGGCCATCAGGGCCAGGGTCTGGTCGCGGTCCAGAGTGCCGGCCAGGAGGTCGGAGGCCTCGACCAGGAAGCTGAGCGAGCCTCGGCGCAGGCGTTCGAGTTCGCCGAGGCGGGCGGACTCGACGGCCAACGCGATGCGGTCGGCGGCGAACTGGAGGCGCAGGGCCTCTTCGTTGGAGTATCTGCCGGGGGCTTCGGCGGCGACGCCGAGGGAGCCGGTGAGGCGGCCCTCGACCTTGAGGGGGACCGTGACGACGGAGCGCATGCCGGTGCCGCTCAGCAGGGGGACGGCGCCGGGGACCATGGTGAGGTCCTCGTGGACCGACGGCATGCGGGCGGAGCCGTAGCGGCCGGGACCGGCTTCGACGGGCACGCGCGCGAAGCGCTGGCGGGCGGAGGGCAGGCCGGTCGAGGCGCGGACCTCCAGCTCCGTTTCGTCGTCGGTGGCCAGGAGCAGGAACGCGGAGTCGCCGTCGAGCATGTCGCGGGCGCGTTCCACCGTGCGCTGGAGCAGGCCGTCGAGGTCGTCGGGGGCCGGGGAGCCGATGAAGACCTCGAAGGGGTCGGTGCTCTGGGCCTCGGTGGTGGTGGAGGTGTCGGAGGCCGGGACGCGCAACGGGGTCTGCAGTACTGCGCGTTCGTGGTCGCGCACCAGGAGGCAGACCGTGGACGGCTCGCCGCCCGTGTCGCGGACGCGCAGGTGGGAGGCGTACACCGGGGTGACGCGGCCGTTCGCGCCCCTTATGCCGTAGCTGCCTTCCCAGCGGGAGAGTTGGAGGGCCTCCGCGATGCCCGTGCTGGTGCCGGGTGTGTGAGGCCAGGCGGCGAGGTCGGTCAGTGGTTTTCCGACGACCTGCTCAGGGGCGTAACCGAAGAGGTCCTCGGCGTCCTCGTTCCAGGACGAGATGGACCCCGTACGGTCGATCTGGACCACCGCCACCCGGACGCGGCCGTCGGCGAGCGGGAGGAGGTCGGAGGGCAGGGACGGGCCTGCGGCGCGGGTGCCCACCGGGCGCTCGGGAAGGTCGAGTTGGAACCACACCTGCTTGTGCGTGGGCGTGTACTCGACGCCCCAGCGGCCGGCCAGGGCCGCGCAGAGCTGGAGGCCGCGGCCGCCCTCGCGGTCCGGGCTGCCCATGTTGACGGGCGATCCCTGGAGAGGGATCTCGCGCTCGGGATAGCGGTCGGCCACCTCGATGCGTACACCGTCGTCGCTGCGCAGGCACAGGACGTCGGCGGAGGTGCCCGCGTGCACCACGGCGTTGGTCACCAGCTCGCTGGTGAGGACGACGGCGTCGTCGACGATGTCGGCGAAGCCCCAGCCCTGGAGGGTGTCGCGGACGAAGGAGCGGGCGCTCGCCACCGATCGCCCGACGGGATCGAAGCTGGCTGCCGCGCGCGCGGTGATCACAGAACTCCTCGACCGGTTGTCGACGTGCAGGGCTTCCGGGCCGGCAGGCTCGTGCCGCTGGTGCGGCAGCTGTGTGCCGTTCGGCCCGTCCGGGGGCTGTCCCCCCGGGATCAGTCCGGTGGTCATGTCCGGCTGTCCCTCCGATGCCCGCTCGTACTCCTGCCACCGCCCAGGCCGGACGGACCGGTGCGGCTGGACAGCCGCATGCAAGGTTACTTACCTTCGCCGTCGATGCGGATGCCGGTCTGCAGTGTTTCCGTCCGGAGGGTGTGCGGACGATGTGCGAAGGTGCCGAACTGTTATGGCCGGGTTCAGCCGGGGTGAAACACTGGGCAAGCTTCTTGTGAAGGTCCGGGCAGGCTGAGTGTCATTCACGTACCGCGGGCAGCAGCACGTGGAGTGGCCTGGTATATCCGGCAGGAATACGCATCAGTAACGGGTACGCCGAGCAGTAGCACCCGAGCACAGCAGTAATGGTCGACCCCTGCGGGAGGGACACAGTGGAGTCTGGCGCAGCGACGCGGGGCACTAAGACGCGCGCGAAAGGCGGACAGTCCCTGAAGAACGAGCGCAAGGCGCGAGGCGGGACCACTGCCGTGGACACGGCTGCCCTGAACCGGCTGCTGGCGGCCCTGGTGTCGATGCGCGACGGAAACTTCCGCAAGCGGCTCACGGTGTCCGGCGACGGCGTGATGTCGGAGATCGCCGCGGTCTTCAACGAGGTGGCCGACCGCAATCTCCACCTGACGGGTGAGCTGGCGCGGGTGCGGCGCATGGTGGGACGTGAGGGCAAGCTCACGGAACGCCTGGAGACGGGGGCCTGCGAGGGCTCCTGGGCGGCTGCCGTCGACAACTCGAACGCCTTGGTGGACGACCTGGTACGGCCGGTCTCCGAGGTCGGACGGGTGCTGTCCGCGGTGGCCGAGGGTGATCTCTCGCCGCGCATGGAGCTGCGGACGCAGGCGCCGGACGGCACCGGGCATCCGCTGCGGGGCGAGTTCCTCAAGGTCGGGCGGACTGTCAACAACCTTGTCGATCAGCTGTCGACGTTCACCGACGAGGTCACGCGTGTGGCCAGTGAGGTGGGCACCGAGGGCAAGCTCGGCGGGCAGGCACGCGTGCGGGGCATGTCGGGTTCGTGGAAGGACCTGACGGACTCCGTCAACACGATGGCGTACCGGCTGACGGCTCAGGTGCGGGACATCGCGCTGGTCACCACGGCGGTAGCCAAGGGTGATCTGTCACGGAAGGTCACGGTTCATGTGGCCGGCGAGATGCTGGAGCTGAAGAACACCGTCAACACGATGGTGGACCAGCTGTCGTCCTTCTCCTCCGAGGTGACGCGGGTCGCCCGTGAGGTGGGTACCGAGGGCGAGCTCGGCGGGCAGGCGCAGGTGCCCGGCGTCGCCGGTGTGTGGAAGGACCTCACCGATTCGGTGAACCTGATGGCCGGCAACCTGACGGCGCAGGTGCGTGGGATCGCCCAGGTGACGACCGCTGTCGCCAACGGTGACCTGTCGCAGAAGGTGACCGTGTCGGCGCGGGGCGAGGTCGCGCAGCTCGCGGACACGATCAACCAGATGACGGAGACGCTGCGGATCTTCGCCGACGAGGTCACGCGTGTGGCCAACGAGGTCGGGGCCGAGGGGCAGCTGGGCGGTCAGGCGAACGTTCCGGGTGCGGCGGGGACGTGGAAGGACCTGACGGACTCCGTCAACACGGTGTTCCGGAATTTGACCATTCAGGTGCGGGACATCGCCGCGGTGACGACGGCGGTGGCCAACGGTGACCTGTCGCAGAAGGTCACCGTCGACGTGGCCGGTGAGATGCTGGAGCTGAAGAACACCGTCAACGGCATGGTGGACCAGCTGTCGTCCTTCGGCTCCGAGGTGACGCGAGTCGCTCGTGAGGTCGGTGTCGAGGGTGAGCTCGGCGGGCAGGCCCAGGTGCCGGGCGCGGCGGGGACGTGGAAGGACCTGACGGACTCCGTCAACACCGCGTTCCGCAACCTCACCGGACAGGTCAGGAACATCGCCCAGGTGACGACGGCGGTGGCCAACGGTGACCTGTCGCAGAAGGTCACCGTGGACGTATCCGGCGAGATGCTCCAGCTGAAGAACACCGTGAACACGATGGTGGACCAGCTGTCGTCGTTCGCCGATCAGGTGACCCGGATGGCCCGGGACGTGGGCACGGAGGGCCGGCTGGGGGGTCAGGCGGTCGTACCCGGAGTGGCCGGTACGTGGAAGGAGCTCACCGACTCCGTCAACGGAATGGCAGGAAACCTCACCGCCCAGGTGCGCAACATCGCGCAGGTGACCACCGCCGTCGCCCGCGGTGACCTCTCGCAGAAGATCGACGTCGACGCGCGAGGCGAGATCCTGGAGCTGAAGAACACCATCAACACGATGGTCGACCAGCTCTCCGGCTTCGCCGACCAGGTGACCCGGGTGGCCCGCGAGGTGGGTACCGAGGGCCGCCTCGGCGGTCAGGCGCAGGTGCCCGGCGTCGCCGGTGTGTGGCGGGACCTCACCGACTCGGTGAACGGTATGGCAGGAAACCTCACCGCCCAGGTGCGCAACATCGCGCAGGTCGCCACCGCGGTGGCCCGGGGCGACCTGTCGCAGAAGATCACCGTGGACGCGCGCGGCGAGATCCTGGAGCTCAAGAACACGCTGAACACGATGGTCGACCAGCTGTCGTCGTTCGCGGAGGAGGTCACCAGGGTCGCCCGAGAGGTGGGTACGGAGGGCCAGCTCGGCGGTCAGGCCGAGGTGCAGGGTGTCTCCGGCACCTGGAAGGACCTCACCCAGTCGGTGAACGGCATGGCGAACAACCTGACCCTTCAGGTGCGCTCCATCGCCGACGTCACCACGGCGGTCGCCAAGGGCGATCTGTCGAAGAAGATCACCGTCGACGCCAAGGGCGAGATCCTCGAACTCGTCACGACCGTCAACACCATGGTCGACCAGCTGTCCAGCTTCGCCGAGCAGGTGACCCGGGTGGCCCGTGAGGTGGGCACGGAGGGCATCCTGGGCGGTCAGGCCCATGTGCCCGGTGTCACGGGCATCTGGAAGGACCTGAGCGACAACGTCAACCTGATGGCCAAGAACCTGACCATCCAGGTCCGCAACATCTCCCAGGTGTCGGCCGCGGTCGCCAACGGCGACCTGACACGCCAGGTGACGATCGAGGCGCGCGGTGAGGTCGCGCAGCTCGCCGACACCATCAACACCATGGTCAAGACGCTGAGTTCGTTCGCCGAGCAGGTCACCAAGGTGGCCCGTGAAGTGGGCACGGACGGCATCCTCGGCGGTCAGGCGCACGTTCCGGGCGTCGCGGGCACCTGGAAGGACCTCACGGAGTCCGTGAACCAGATGGCGTCCAACCTGACCGGTCAGGTGCGCAACATCGCCATGGTCACCACCGCCATCGCCAAGGGTGACCTGACCAAGAAGATCGACATCGACGCGCGTGGCGAGATCCTGGAGCTGAAGACGACGATCAACACGATGGTCGACCAGCTGTCGTCCTTCGCCGAAGAGGTGACCCGAGTCGCTCGCGAGGTGGGTACCGAGGGGCAGCTCGGTGGACAGGCACGCGTGCGGGACGTCGACGGCACCTGGCGCGACCTGACCGAGTCCGTGAACGAAATGGCAGGAAACCTCACCAGGCAGGTGCGTGCCATCGCGCGCGTGGCGACCGCGGTGACCCGTGGCGACCTGAACCTGAAGATCGACGTCGACGCCTCCGGCGAGATCCAGGAGCTTCAGGACTACATCAACAAGATGATCGCCAATCTGCGTGACACCACGATCGCCAACAAGGAGCAGGACTGGCTCAAGGGCAACCTCGCCCGGATCTCCGCGCTCATGCAGGGCCGCCGCGACCTGGAGGACGTGGCCTCGCTGATCATGAGCGAGCTGACGCCGGTCGTGTCCGCCCAGCACGGCGCGTTCTTCCTGGCGATGCCGCTGGTCGACGGCAAGGACATGAGTGCCGAGGGGGAGGACCAGTACGAGCTGCGGATGCTGGGTTCGTACGCCTACTCGATGGGGTCCATGCCGACGTCGTTCCGGCCGGGGGAGGGCCTGATCGGGACGGCCGCCATGGAGAAGCGCACGATCCTGGTGGAGAACGCGCCGAGCGGCTATCTGAAGATCTCCTCCGGGCTCGGCGAGGCGCCGCCCGCACAGGTGATCGTTCTGCCGGTGCTCTTCGAGGGCAAGGTGCTCGGCGTGATCGAGCTGGCGTCCTTCACGCCCTTCACGCAGATCCAGAAGGACTTCCTCAACCAGATCGCCGAGATGATCGCGACCAGCGTCAACACCATCTCCGTCAACACCAAGACCGAGGTGCTGCTGAAGCAGTCGCAGGAGCTGACCGAGCAACTGCGCGAGCGGTCGGCCGAGTTGGAGAACCGGCAGAAGGCCCTCCAGGCGTCCAACGCCGAGCTGGAGGAGAAGGCCGAGCTGCTGGCCCAGCAGAACCGCGACATCGAGGTGAAGAACACCGAGATCGAGGAGGCGCGGCAGGTCCTGGAGGAGCGGGCCGAGCAGCTCGCGGTCTCCATGCGCTACAAGAGCGAGTTCCTCGCGAACATGTCGCACGAACTGCGTACGCCGCTCAACTCGCTGCTGATCCTGGCCAAGCTGCTCGCGGACAACGCCGAGGGGAACCTCTCGCCGAAGCAGGTCGAGTTCGCCGAGACGATCCATGGCGCGGGCTCCGACCTGCTCCAGCTGATCAACGACATCCTGGACCTGTCGAAGGTCGAGGCGGGCAAGATGGACGTCTCCCCGACCCGGATCGCGCTCGTCCAGCTCGTCGACTACGTGGAGGCCACCTTCCGCCCGCTGACCGCGGAGAAGGGCCTGGACCTGTCCGTACGGGTCTCGCCGGAACTGCCCGCCACGTTGCACACCGACGAGCAGCGCCTGCTGCAGGTGCTGCGCAACCTGCTGTCCAACGCGGTGAAGTTCACCGACTCGGGGTCGGTCGAGCTGGTCATCAGGCCCGCCGGGACGGACGTGCCGCACAAGATCCGGGAGCAGCTGCTGGAAGCCGGTTCCCTGGCCGAGGCGGACGCGCCCCTGATCGCGTTCTCCGTGACCGACACCGGCATCGGGATCGCCGCCAGCAAGATGCGGGTGATCTTCGAGGCGTTCAAGCAGGCGGACGGCACGACCAGCCGCAAGTACGGTGGTACGGGGCTGGGACTGTCCATCTCGCGGGAGATCGCCCAGCTGCTCGGCGGGGAGATCCACGCGCAGAGCGAGCCGGGGCGCGGCTCGACGTTCACGCTGTATTTGCCGCTGCACCCGAGCGAACTGCCTCCGCACGGCTACCAGCAGCAGCTGCCGCCCCTCGACGCGGGCGACCTGGTGGCCTCGGCGGCCGAGCTGGCGGAGCTGTCGGACGTGGAGGTCGAGACGCCGGCCGAGGTGCGGTCGTACCGGGAGACGCAGAACGGCGCCGCCGCGCTCTTCAGGCGCCGCCGCAGGGCCGCGACCGAGCTGGAGCAGCGGCCGGCGCAGCAGGAGCAGTGGTCGGCGGCGGAGCAGGACACGGCGCCGCAGTCGTTCCGGGGCATCCGGTTCGGCGGCGAGAAGGTGCTGATCGTCGACGACGACATCCGCAACGTCTTCGCGCTGACCAGCGTTCTGGAGCAGCACGGCCTGTCCGTGCTGTACGCCGAGAACGGCCGGGAGGGCATCGAGGTCCTCGAACAGCATGACGACGTGGCGGTCGTCCTGATGGACATCATGATGCCGGAGATGGACGGGTACGCGACGACCACGGCGATCCGCAGGATGCCGCAGTTCGCCGGTCTCCCGATCATCGCGCTGACCGCCAAGGCGATGAAGGGCGACCGCGAGAAGGCGATCGAGTCCGGCGCGTCCGATTACGTGACGAAGCCGGTGGACCCCGATCATCTCCTGGCGGTGATGAACCAGTGGATGAGGGAGCAGTGACGGGAACGAACGGTGGGCACACGAAGTTGCTGACTCAGTGTGCTCGAAGTCGTGTAGAAGAGCGGGATTCGGGGAACCTTCTGGTCTCCTGCCGCGTTTCTGCTACGTGCACAGTGACATCGCGGTGACAGGGTGTGGCGACAGGCGGGGTGCGGCTACCATGACCGGCACGAGGGCGGGCGGCGTAAGGGAGTCGTCCCCTGGGGCGGAGCCCGGTGCACTGCCGGGGCGAGGAGGGCGGGCCATGGTGCAGAAGGCCAAGATCCTCCTGGTCGATGACCGGCCGGAGAATCTGCTGGCGCTGGAGGCGATCCTCTCTGCGCTCGATCAGACCCTGGTGCGGGCATCGTCCGGGGAGGAAGCGCTCAAGGCACTGCTGACGGACGACTTCGCGGTCATTCTGCTGGACGTTCAGATGCCGGGAATGGACGGTTTCGAAACCGCCGCGCACATCAAGCGGCGGGAACGGACCCGGGACATCCCGATCATCTTCCTCACCGCGATCAACCACGGCCCGCACCACACCTTCCGCGGGTACGCGGCGGGCGCGGTGGACTACATCTCCAAGCCGTTCGACCCGTGGGTGCTGCGGGCCAAGGTCTCGGTGTTCGTCGAGCTGTACATGAAGAACTGCCAGCTGCGTGAGCAGGCGGCGCTGCTGCGGCTGCAGTTGGAGGGCGGCGGCAAGGCGGCGGACGCCAAGGAGCCCGCGGGCCTGCTGGCGGAGCTGTCGGCGCGGCTCGCGGCGGTCGAGGAGCAGGCCGAGGCGCTGTCCAAGCAGCTGGACGACGAGTCGGCGGACGCGGCGGCGGTGGCCACCGCGGCCCATCTCGAACGCAAACTCACGGGACTGCGGCGGGCGCTGGACGCCCTGGAGCCCGGCACCGGAAGCACCTCGTCGGTGTCCTCGCAGAACTGACCTCGCCGTACGGGGCGTTGCCGGCCGGTGTCGAGTCGTGCTGCCCGTGACCGGTGGGTGAACCGGCGTCAGTTCCGCGCCTGAGCAAGGGCGACACGAACGGGTGAAGCAGTGGGCACACGTGTCCACTGTCTTCTCCACCGGTAACCTCACCTCCATGGCCTCACGTCCCTCCGCAGCCAAGAAGCCGCCCGCGAAGAAGGCGGCCGCTTCCGCGAAGGCTCCGGCGAAGAAGGCCGCCGCCAAGAAAGCCCCCGCCAAGAAGGCGCCGGCCAAGAAGGCCGCGGCGAAGAAAGCCGCGCCGCCGAAACCGGCACCCAATCCCACCGGGGGCGTCTACCGGCTGGTGCGCGCCGTCTGGCTCGGGCTCGCGCACGCCGTCGGCGCGGTGTTCCGCGGCATAGGGCAGGGCGCGAAGAACCTCGACCCCGCCCATCGCAAGGACGGCGTCGCGCTGTTGCTTCTCGGCCTCGCGCTGATCGTCGCCGCCGGTACCTGGTCCAATCTGCGCGGTCCCGTCGGCGATCTCGTCGAGATGCTGGTGACCGGTGCCTTCGGCCGGCTCGACCTGCTCGTGCCGATACTGCTCGCGGTCGTCGCCGTACGGTTCATCCGGCACCCCGAGAAGCCCGAGGCCAACGGCCGTATCGTCATCGGACTGTCGGCGCTGGTCATCGGTGTGCTCGGCCAGGTCCACGTCGCCGTCGGCTCGCCCGCCCGCAGTGACGGCATGCAGGCGATAAGGGACGCCGGCGGGCTCATCGGCTGGGGCGCGGCGACTCCGCTGACGTACGCCATGGGCGAGGTCCTCGCCGTACCGCTGCTCGTGCTGCTGACGATCTTCGGTCTGCTGGTCGTCACGGCCACCCCGGTCAACGCCGTCCCGCAACGGCTGCGGCAGCTCGGGGTGCGGCTCGGCATCCTGCCCGATCCCATCGAGGACGACGAGTTCGGCGACGACGACCAGCGTTACGACGACCAGTGGCGCCAGTCGCTGCCCGCGTCGCGCAGCCGCAGGCGGGGGCCGGCCCCTGAGACGTACGACCCCGACGGCGCCGAACAGGAGGCCCTCTCGCGGCGTCGTGGCCGCCCGAGGCGCTCGGCGGTGCCGCAGCCCGAGATGGACCGCCCCATGGACGCTGTGGACGTCGCAGCGGCCGCCGCGGCGGCTCTCGACGGTGCCGTCCTGCACGGAATGCCGCCCTCGCCGATCGTCGCCGACCTCACGCAGGGCGTCAGCGTGGGCGACCGGGCGGAGACCACGCCGGTGCCGACACCGGTTCCCGCCGCGCGGCCGCCCAAGCAGGAGAAGCCGCCGAAGACCAAGGCCGCGGACCGCACCAGGGCCGAGTCGCCGGACCTCGCCACGTCCGGGGTTCCCGACCTGACCAAGGCCGCGCCGCAGGAGATCCGGGACCTGCCGCCGCGCGCGGAACAGCTCCAGCTGTCCGGTGACATCACGTACGCGCTCCCGTCGCTCGACCTCCTTGAGCGCGGCGGCCCCGGCAAGTCGCGCAGCGCCGCCAACGACGCCATCGTCGAGTCGCTCACCACCGTCTTCACCGAGTTCAAGGTCGACGCCCGCGTCACCGGCTTCACGCGGGGACCGACGGTCACGCGCTACGAGGTCGAGCTCGGGCCCGCCGTGAAGGTCGAGCGGATCACCGCGCTGACGAAGAACATCGCGTACGCCGTCGCCAGCCCCGACGTGCGGATCATCAGCCCGATCCCCGGCAAGTCCGCCGTCGGCATCGAGATCCCGAACACGGACCGTGAGATGGTCAACCTCGGTGACGTGCTGCGTCTCGCGGCCGCGGCCGAGGACGACCATCCGATGCTGGTCGCGCTCGGCAAGGACGTCGAGGGCGGCTACGTGATGGCCAACATCGCGAAGATGCCGCATGTGCTGGTCGCCGGTGCGACCGGTTCCGGTAAGTCGTCGTGCATCAACTGCTTGATCACTTCCGTCATGATGCGGGCGACCCCGGAGGACGTCCGCATGGTGCTGGTCGACCCCAAGCGTGTCGAGCTGACCGCGTACGAGGGCATCCCGCACCTGATCACGCCGATCATCACCAACCCCAAGCGGGCCGCCGAGGCGCTCCAGTGGGTCGTACGGGAGATGGACCTTCGCTACGACGACCTGGCGGCGTACGGCTACCGGCACATCGACGACTTCAACGAGGCCGTGCGCAGCGGCAAGGTGAAGGCGCCCGAGGGCAGTGAGCGCGAGCTCCAGCCGTACCCGTACCTGCTGGTGATCGTCGACGAGCTCGCCGACCTGATGATGGTCGCTCCGCGCGACGTCGAGGACGCGATCGTGCGCATCACGCAGCTCGCGCGCGCGGCCGGCATCCACCTGGTGCTCGCCACGCAGCGTCCGTCGGTCGACGTCGTCACCGGTCTGATCAAGGCGAACGTCCCCTCACGGCTCGCGTTCGCCACGTCGTCGCTCGCCGATTCCCGCGTCATCCTCGACCAGCCCGGCGCCGAGAAGCTCATCGGGAAGGGCGACGGGCTGTTCCTGCCGATGGGTGCGAACAAGCCCACCCGTATGCAGGGCGCGTTCGTGACCGAGGAGGAGGTCGCGGCGGTCGTCCAGCACTGCAAGGACCAGATGGCACCCGTCTTCCGGGACGACGTCGTCGTGGGAACCAAGCAGAAGAAGGAGATCGACGAGGAGATCGGCGACGACCTCGACCTGCTGTGCCAGGCGGCCGAGCTGGTGGTCTCCACGCAGTTCGGGTCGACCTCCATGCTCCAGCGCAAGCTGCGGGTCGGGTTCGCCAAGGCCGGGCGGCTGATGGACCTCATGGAGTCGCGGGGCATCGTTGGGCCGAGCGAGGGTTCCAAGGCTCGTGACGTTCTTGTGAAAGCTGAAGAGCTGGACGGCGTGCTCGCCGTCATCCGCGGGGAGGCATAAAGGAGTCCGGAGCGGAAACAAGGAGGCAGTGGCCGCCTTGCGGGCGGGTGGGCGGTGGTTCGATGCCCGATCGTGATCCACCCGTGAGGGATCTTCGAGCAACCCTTTTCCTTCGGCGTACGTCAAGTTGAGCGAAGCGACAAACCCGTAGTCCACCATCGGCGTGTCCGGCCATTCCGATGGCGTACAAAGTCCCACCGCCCGGTTGCCCCACCCTTTTGCACCCCCCCTAGACTGAACCTCCAGCACAGGTGGCTTAAACGCTCGAAAGGCGCCCCCGTGTCCATCGGCAACTCCCCTGAAGACGAGCGTCCGTTCGAAGACGTACACGACGAAGACCGCCCCTCGATCGGCCGTGCCCTCAGGCAGGCGCGCATCGACGCCGGGCTGACCGCCGACGACGTCAGCAGTGCCACCCGGGTCCGCATCGCCATCGTGCATGCCATCGAGGCGGACAACTTCGCTCCCTGCGGCGGCGACGTGTACGCCCGAGGCCATGTCCGGACCCTGGCCAAGGCCGTCGGCCTCGATCCGGCTCCCCTCCTCGCCCAGTACGACGACTCGCACGGCGGTCGACCGGCGCCCACCCCGGCCGCCCCTTTGTTCGAGGCGGAGCGCATCCGTCCCGAGCGGCGCGGACCCAACTGGACCGCTGCCATGGTCGCCGCGATCGTCGCGGTGATCGGGTTCGTCGGTTTCACCGCGTTCAAGGGCGAGGACGACGGCGGCAAGTCGTCCGTCGCCGACGGCGGGTCGGTGCCCACGGCCGACAAGACCAAGCCCACTCCGAAGACCGACAAGCCCAAGGACCCGAAGCCGGAGCCGTCGGACAGCGCCATCGCGGCCGTCCCCCAGGACAAGGTGACCGTGAAGGTCAGCGCCGTCGACGGCAGGAGCTGGGTCGGGGTCAAGGACCACAACGGCCGGCTGCTCTTCGACGACCTGCTCAAGCAGGGTGACTCCAAGACCTTCCAGGACAGCGAGAAGATCAACCTCGTCCTCGGCGACGCTGGTGCGATCGACCTGTACGTCAACGGCAAGAAGATCGACGACGACTGGCAGCCCGGCGCCGTGGAGCGCCTCACCTACACGAAGGGCGACCCGCAGGCCGGATAAGTCCGGCCGAAGGGTTGAGCACGGACGGGGTTGGCCAAGATCGGCCAACCCCGTCGACGTGGGCCGTCAGTGAGACAAAGTAGTCTTGAGCCCATGCCTGAACGCCGTACCGTCGCACTCGTCACTCTTGGCTGCGCCCGTAACGAGGTGGACTCGGAGGAGCTCGCAGGCCGCTTGGAGGCGGACGGCTGGGACCTCGTGGAGGACGCCGCGGACGCGGACGTGGCCGTCGTCAACACGTGCGGCTTCGTCGACGCCGCCAAGAAGGACTCCGTCGACGCGCTCCTGGAGGCCAACGACCTCAAGGGCCATGGAAGAACCCAGGCCGTCGTGGCGGTGGGCTGCATGGCCGAGCGGTACGGCAAGGACCTCGCCGAGGCCCTGCCCGAGGCCGACGGCGTGCTCGGCTTCGACGACTACGCCGACATCTCGGACCGCCTCCAGACCATCCTGTCCGGCGGTGTCCACGCCTCGCACACCCCGCGCGACCGCCGCAAGCTGCTGCCGATCAGCCCGGCCGAGCGCCAGGAGTCCGCAGCTGAGGTCGCCCTGCCCGGGCACGCCCCCGCCGACCTGCCGGAGGGACTCGCTCCGGCCTCCGGCCCCCGTGCGCCCCTGCGCCGCCGTCTGGACGGCGCCCCGGTCGCCTCGGTGAAGCTCGCCTCCGGCTGCGACCGGCGCTGCACCTTCTGCGCCATCCCGTCCTTCCGCGGCTCCTTCATCTCGCGCCGCCCGAGCGACGTGCTGAACGAGACGCGGTGGCTCGCCGAGCAGGGCGTCAAGGAGATCATGCTGGTCTCCGAGAACAACACGTCGTACGGCAAGGACCTGGGCGACATCCGGCTGCTGGAGTCCCTCCTGCCGGAGCTGGCGGAGGTCGACGGCATCGAGCGGGTCCGCGTCAGCTACCTCCAGCCGGCCGAGATGCGGCCCGGGCTGATCGACGTCCTGACCTCGACGTCGAAGATCGCCCCGTACTTCGACCTGTCCTTCCAGCACTCCGCCCCGAACGTGCTGCGCGCCATGCGCCGCTTCGGCGACACCGACCGCTTCCTGGAGCTGCTCGACACCATTCGCAACAAGGCTCCCCAGGCCGGTGTGCGCTCCAACTTCATCGTCGGCTTCCCCGGCGAGACCGAAGCCGACCTGGCGGAGCTGGAGCGGTTCCTGAACGGCGCGCGGCTGGACGCCATCGGGGTCTTCGGCTACTCCGACGAGGAGGGCACGGAGGCGGCGACGTACGACAACAAGCTCGACGAGGACGTCGTCGCCGAGCGACTGGCCCATGTCTCCCGGCTGGCCGAGGAGCTCGTCTCGCAGCGGGCCGAGGAACGCGTCGGCGAGACCGTGCACGTGCTGGTCGAGTCGGTGGGCGCCGAGGACGCGCCGGAGGGCGCCCACGGCCGCGGGGCGCACCAGGCGCCCGAGACGGACGGGCAGGTGCTGCTCACGAGCGGCGCGGGCCTGAGCATCGGTCGTATGGTCGAGGCGAAGGTGGTCGGTACGGAAGGTGTCGACCTGGTGGCCGAGCCGCTGCAGGGCACGCTCGCGTGTAGTGAGGAGGCGGGCAGATGACCGGAGTTCCGGCGTCCGCCGCGGGAGGTTCCTCCAAGACGGGTCCGGCCGGCCAGGCGAGCGCGGTGGGGCCGGCCGGTTCGTCCGAGGCCGGTAGCGCGAAGGCGGGCGGCGACGAAGCCGGTGTCCCGGGTGGTGCCAAGCCGCCGCGTGGGGGGAAGATCGCGGCCGCGGCCGTCAACCAGGCGAGTGTCTGGAACATCGCCAACCTGCTGACCATGCTCAGGCTGGTCCTCGTGCCCGCGTTCGTCGCCCTGATGCTGGCCGACGGCGGATACGACCCGGCGTGGCGTTCCTTCGCCTGGGCGG
This sequence comes from Streptomyces sp. NPDC001920, assembly GCF_053594495.1. NCBI lineage: Bacteria > Bacillati > Actinomycetota > Actinomycetes > Kitasatosporales > Streptomycetaceae > Streptomyces > Streptomyces sp. NPDC001920. Next base: position 611,192 of record NZ_JBSFEP010000001.1, on the reverse strand, counting down.
CGTTCGCCGTCGCCATGATCACCGACCTGTTCGACGGCCATCTGGCACGGACGTACGACCTCGTCACCGACTTCGGGAAGATCGCCGACCCCATCGCCGACAAGGCGATCATGGGGGCGGCGCTGATCTGCCTGTCCGCACTGGGCGATCTGCCTTGGTGGGTGACGGGCGTCATCCTCGGCCGGGAACTCGGGATCACTCTGCTGCGTTTCATCGTCATCCGGTACGGCGTGATCCCGGCGAGCCGTGGCGGCAAGCTCAAGACCCTCACGCAGGGCGTGGCCGTCGGGATGTACATCCTCGCGCTGACGGGGTGGCTGGCCACGCTGCGGTGGTGGGTGATGGCCGCGGCGGTCGTCCTGACCGTGGTGACCGGGCTCGACTATGTGAGACAAGCCATTGTGCTGCGTCGGCGGGGAATCGCCGCGCGCAAGGCCGCGTCGGAGGAGACGGAAGCGTGAATTCCACGGCCGCCGACGTGGTGCGACTACTTACCGTGAGGGGGGAGACGCTCGCTGTGGCCGAGTCGCTGACCGGTGGTCTCGTTGCGGCGGAAGTCACAGCGGTCCCCGGGGCGTCCAAGGTCTTCCGTGGGTCGGTGACCGCCTACGCCACCGAGCTGAAGCATCGGCTGGTCGGCGTCGACGCCACCCTGCTGGAGCAGCACGGCCCGGTGAATCCGCAGGTCGCGGCAGAGATGGCGGTCGGTGTGCGGAAGGCTCTGGGTTCCGACTGGGGAATCGCGACGACCGGTGTCGCGGGACCCGAGAGGCAGGACGGTCACCCCGTGGGCACGGTTTTCGTTGCCGTGGACGGGCCCTTCGATCAGGGTTCCGGTTCCGCCGGTGGCGGAAAAGTAGAGGCCCTGCGGTTGAACGGCGACCGTGCGGAAATTCGTATGGAGAGTGTACGGAGCGTACTCGCACTGCTTCTGAAGGAGCTTGCGAGCGAACACAGTGGGAATGAGCGGACACAGGATACGGAACAGAACGGGGGGTTTTGATGTTTGCAGCCCTGAGTGAACACGACATCGCTCCCCGCACGGCCGCGGCGCAAGGCGGTACGGTGGGGCGTGAAGGATGCGGCTACGCGGTCCGAGGAGGGAGCCACCGATGATTCTGCTCCGTCGCCTGCTGGGTGACGTGCTGCGTCGGCAGCGCCAGCGCCAGGGCCGTACTCTGCGCGAAGTCTCCTCGTCCGCCCGAGTCTCACTCGGCTATCTCTCCGAGGTGGAGCGGGGGCAGAAGGAGGCTTCCTCCGAACTGCTCGCCGCGATCTGCGACGCGCTGGACGTACGGATGTCCGAGCTCATGCGGGAAGTGAGCGACGAACTCGCCCTCGCCGAGCTGGCCCAGTCTGCTGCGGCCACCCCCAGCGAGCCTGTGCCCACGTCGGTCCGTCCGATGCTGGGTTCCGTGTCGGTGACCGGTGTGCCACCGGAACGAGTGACCATCAAGGCGCCTTCCGAGGCGGTGGACGTGGTTGCCGCGTGACGGTGACGCTCACGCGTGTGGGCTGACCACCATGCGCTGAGGGAGTTGTGTGAGGCCCCGGCCAGGGCTTTTTCCAGGGAGATCTGGAGGAGCGTGGTCGGGGTTTCGTGCTGTGCGGGGCATGCCCGGCCCGTCGGGGTCCCGTTTGCCGGGCGGTGGCCCGGAGGTCATCGTGGAGGGTGTGACGGCGCCTGACTCGCCGTGACGACGTTGGTCCGCGCTGCATCCGTGTGCCCTTGATGCGCCCTCCCGGCGGGTGAGCGGGCGGCCTGGCCTCGGGCTGGAGGTGGGTGGATGGCACGGCCGATAGCGCGCTGGGGGGTGGTCCTCGGTCTCGGGGCGCTGTGGTGGTGGGCCGTGCTGCGACTCGCGCTGGTGCCGGACGCCGGGGCGCTGGAGGGGGCCGTCGCCGCCGGCGGGTGGGGGCTGAGCCTGCTGCCGGTGCACTGTGTGCCGAAGCGGCGGGCAGTGGGAGCGGTCGATGCGCGACGCTGGGCGGTGGCCTGGCGGGTGGAGCGGACTACCACGGCATCGCGACACCACCGTTCGGACGCAGGATCTGCCCCGTCGTGAAGGACGCGGCGTCGGATGCCAGGTGCAACACGGCGTGCGCGATGTCCTCCGGCTCGCCGACCCGGCCCAGCGGAGACATCCGGGCCATGAGCGCCTCGGTCCGAGTCTGCGCCGCGGTATCGTGGCGGTCGGTCATGGGTGTGCGGATCCAGCCCGGGGCGACCGCGTTGACGCGGATGCCGTGCGGGCCCATCTCGGTCGCCAGTGTCTTCGTCAGTTGTACGACGGCCGCCTTGGCGGCGCCGTAGCAGAGCAGGCCGGGGCCGCCGGTGTCGACCGCGCCCGAGGCCATCGTGATGATGCTGCCCCTGACGTGCTGGGCGAGCATCGCGCGGGCTGCCTCCTGGCAGGCGTACAGCACGCCTTTGAAGTTGACGTCCAGTACGCGGTCGAGGTCCTCGTCGCGGGTCTCCAGAACCAGGCTGCTGTGCATGATCCCGGCGACCGCCGCCATCACGTCGAGCCGCTCGCAGGAGGCGACGGCCCGGCGGAGCCGGTCGCGGTCGGTGACGTCGAGGTGGTGGGTACGGGCGGTGCCGCCGTTCGCCTTGATCAGAGCCGCCGTGTCCCGCAGGCCCTGCGCGTCGAGGTCGGCGCAGTGCACGGCCGCGCCGGCCTCGGCGAGCAGGACGGCCGAGGCGCGGCCGATGCCACTGGCTGCGCCGGTGACGAATGCGGTGCGTCCGGTGAGGTCGTACGCCTTGACGGCCATGAAGGGACGGTACGAAGGTTTCTGACGGCACGTCAATCGGTTGGGCGGTGCTGGGCTCTGTAGAGGGAGGACCCGCCGCGCGCCGTGCTCGGGGCCGGGCCCGCCTGGCAGTTCGGGCACCAGTAGGTGGGGCGCTCGCGGGAGCCGTCGCCCTGGTCGGCGACGCGGATCGGGGTGGCGCAGCGCAGACAGGGACGCTTGGCGCGTCCGTACACGAAGAGGTCCTGTCCGCGGTGGCCCGTCGTCCTGCGGATCGGACGCTCGCGGTTGGCTTCCAGGAGCTTCTTTGCCAGGACCGGCAGTTGAGCGGTGTGCTCGGCGGGGAGCGCGCCGACGGGGAGCCACGGCGTGACACGGAGGAGGAAGCAGAGCTCGCTCTTGTAGACATTGCCGATCCCGGCGAGGTTGCGCTGGTCCAGCAGGGCTTCGCCGAGGGCGCGGTCAGGGTCCGTGAGCAGGTTGGCGAGGGCGCGGTCGGGATCCCAGTCCGTGCCCAGCAGGTCAGGACCCAGGTGGCCCACGGCGCGGCCTTCGTCGGCGGTACGCAGAAGTTCGAGGACGGGGAGGCGGTAGCCGACGGCCGTGCGGGCGGGTCGGGTGTCGGGGGCGTCCGCGTCCGGGGCCACGGCGAGGATCACTCGGATCTGGTGGGCGGGGCCACCCGTCCAGCGCTGCTCGTCCGCGTACACCTTCCAGGAGCCCTCCATCCCCAGATGCGTGTGGATCGTCAGGTCGCCCCCGACGCGGGTGAGGAGGTGTTTGCCGCGCGGGGTGACGTCAAGGACGGGACGGCCCGCCAGGTCGACCGTGGCGTACTTCGGGACCCGGAAGTCGCTGAGGGTCAGCGTCCTGCCCGCGAGGGCGGTGTGCAGCCGTCTCGCGGTCTGCCAGACGGTGTCTCCTTCGGGCATGGGTCCAGGGTGGCATGGGGGGTGGGGGTGGCCGGGTGGCTGGGTGGATGGGGGGCGGAGCGGGGTTGGGGGGCGGAGCGGGGTTGGGGGCGGTAGTGCGTGGTTGGACGGGTGGGTCGTCGGGTGGTCGGGTGGGGGTTCGTCTCAGGCGCGTAGGCGCAGGCCTCGTGGGGTCGCGATGAAGCCTGCTCCTTCCAGGAGGGTGCCGAAGGGGGACGTCAGGGCCGAGGCGCCGTTCACGCGTTCCACCGTGACCGTGCCGAGGGAGCCGGCGCGGGCCGCCGTGGCGAGGGCCTCCGCCGCCGCGCGCAGGTGCGGGTCGTCGGCGGGATCGGCGTCAGGGCCCGCGGGCCAGGCCAGCAGGGTCTTGCCGCCGCGCTCCATGTAGAGGGTCAGCTCGCCGTCGACGAGCACGACGAGGGAGCCCGCTTTGCGGCCCGGCTTGTGCCCGGCACCGGTGGGTGGCTCGGGCCAGGGGAGGGCGGCGCCGTAAGCGTTCGCCGGATCCGCGGCGGCGAGGACGACGGCTCTGGTGTCGGGGGCGGGGCGGGCACGGCGGGATCCGAAGCCCGGCCCGGCGCCGGCGCCGTACGGTGCGCCGCCGTTGCGCCACGCGGGGTTCTGCGACGGGCGTCGGCCGTCCTGGGCGGCGCGGTCGTGGGGGGAGACGTAGTCGCCCGGGCCGAGGTGGGCGTCCAGGAAGTCGTGGTCGAGGTCGGGGATGTCGTACCCGGGGGCGTCGCTGGGGTGGGCGCCCGTGGGGGTGCCTCCAGGGAAGTGGTACGCCTGATCGTCGGGTCCGTCGAGTCCGTCGAGTCCGTCGGGTCCGTCGGGTCCGTCGGGTCCGTCGGGTCCGTCGGGTCCGTCGGGTCCGTCGGGTCCGTCGATGTCGGAGGCTGTGGGGTCCTGGGGTGTGCCGAAGCCGGCGGAGGCGCCCAGGCGGGCGGCGGCGTCGGCGTTGCCGGGAGCGGCGGGGGCGGGCAGGCCGTCGCCGCGTTCGCGGGCGTTGGCCACCGCGCGGAGGCGGTCCACCGCGCCGTCCATGGCGAACTGGGCGGCGCCGAGACCCTCCACCACGTAGCCGCGCCGCGCCTGGCCGGTCTCCTCGAAGGCGGACAGGACGCGGTACGTCGCCGAGAAGCCGCCCTCGACGCCCTCGGCTGCGACCGCGCCCCGGGTCACCACACCGTGCCGGTCGAGGAGCGTGCGGGCCAGGGCATGGGCGCGCACAGTGGGGTCGGGTTCCTGCGCCGGGAGCAGCGACCAGCGGCCGGCCACGGTCGGCGGGCCGGTGCGGGAGGCTGTCCGAGCGGCGGCTGTGAGGGAGCCGTAGCGGCCGCGCGGGACGGTGCGCTTGGCGCGGTGCGCCGTCGAACCCGCGGTGCGGCCCGATCCCAGCAGGGAGCGCAGGGGAGCGAGCGTGTCGTTCGTCAGACGGCCGGACCAGGCCAGCTCCCACAGGGCGTCGGCGAGCTGGGGGTCGGTGGCTTCGGGGTGGGTGGTGGCGCGGATCTGGTCGGCGATCTGACGGAAGAACAGGCCGTAGCCGCCGGACAGCACGTCCAGGACGGACTGGTGCAGCGCCGTCAGCTCCAAGGGGTGGGGCTGCGCGAGGAGCAGGGGGGCCGCGTCCGCCATGTAGAGGGAGACCCAGCCGTCCTTGCCGGGGAGCGAGCCGGCGCCGGCCCAGACGACCTCGCCGGCCGCCGTGAGTTCGTCGAGCATCGCGGGTGTGTAGTTCGCGACGCGGGACGGCAGGACGAGCTTCTCCAGGGCGGACGCGGGCACGGACGCGCCCTGCAACTGCTCGATGGCGCGCACCAGTCCGTCGATGCCACGCAGCCCGTGGCCCCTGCCGATGTGCTGCCACTGCGGCAGGAACTGGGCGAGCGCGGCCGGCGGCACCGGTTCCAGTTCGTGCCGGAGGGCGGCGAGGGAGCGGCGGCGCAGACGGCGCAGGACCGTCGCGTCGCACCATTCCTGGCCGATGCCGGCCGGGTGGAACTCGCCCTGCACGACGCGTCCGCTCGCCGCCAGCCGCTGAAGGGCGCCGTCCGTGACCGCCGTGCCCAGGCCGAAGCGGGCCGCCGCAGTGGCCGAGGTGAACGGGCCGTGGGTGCGGGCGTAGCGCGCGAGAAGGTCGCCGAGCGGGTCCTTGACCGGCTCGGTGAAGGCCTCGGGCACACCGACCGGCAAGGCCGTGCCGAGCGCGTCGCGCAGGCGGCCCGCGTCCTCGATGGCCGCCCAGTGGTCGGTGCCGGCGACACGGACCTTGATGGCACGCCGGGCGGCCGCCAACTCCTGGGCCCAGTGCGGTTCGGCGCCCCTCTCGGCCAGCTCGGCGTCGGTGAGCGGGCCGAGGAGGCGCAGAACGTCCGCGACTCCCTCGACGTCCTTCACCCGGCGGTCCTCGGTGAGCCATTGCAGCTCCCGTTCCAGCTCGGTCAACACCTCGGCGTCGAGCAACTCGCGCAGTTCCGCCTGGCCGAGCAGCTCGGCCAGCAGCCGCGAGTCCAGTGACAGGGCGGCGGCGCGGCGCTCGGCGAGCGGTGAGTCCCCCTCGTACAGGAACTGTGCGACGTACCCGAAGAGAAGGGAGCGCGCGAAGGGCGACGGCTCGGGGGTGGTGACCTCGACGAGGCGTACCTTGCGCGACTCCAGGTCGCCCATCAGCTCGATGAGTCCGGGGACGTCGAAGACGTCCTGGAGGCACTCGCGGACCGCCTCCAGGACGATCGGGAACGAACCGAACTCGCTGGCCACCTCCAGCAGTTGCGCGGCGCGTTGACGCTGCTGCCACAGCGGGGTGCGCTTGCCGGGATTGCGGCGCGGCAGCAGCAGCGCGCGGGCGGCGCACTCACGGAAGCGGGACGCGAACAGGGCCGAGCCGCCCACCTGGTCGGTGACCACCTGGTCGACATCGCCCTTGTCGAAGACGACGTCCGTCGCACCCACAGGCGCCTGGTCGGCGTCGTACTCCGTGCCGGCCTTTCGCGGTTCCTGGTCCAGTAGGTCCAGGCCCATGAGGTCGGCGTCGGGCAGGCGCAGCACGATCCCGTCGTCGGCGTGCATGACCTGTGCGTCCATGCCGTACCGCTCGGAGAGCTTGGCGCCGAGGGCGAGCGCCCAAGGTGCGTGGACCTGGGCGCCGAAGGGGGAGTGCACGACGACGCGCCAGTCACCGAGTTCGTCGCGGAAGCGCTCGACGACGATGGTGCGGTCGTCCGGGATGTGGCCGCAGGCCTCGCGCTGCTCGTCCAGGTAGGCCAGGACATTGTCCGCCGCCCACGCGTCCAGACCGGCGGCGAGCAGACGCAGGCGGGCATCGTCCTTGGACAGGGAACCGACCTCGCGCAGGAACGCGCCCACCGCGCGGCCCAGTTCGAGCGGGCGGCCCAGCTGGTCGCCCTTCCAGAAGGGGAGGCGGCCCGGTACGCCCGGGGCGGGGGAGACCAGGACGCGGTCGCGGGTGATGTCCTCGATGCGCCAGGAGCTGGTGCCGAGCGTGAAGACGTCACCCACGCGGGACTCGTAGACCATCTCCTCGTCGAGCTCGCCGACCCGGCCACCGCCCTTCTTGGGGTCCGAACCGGCGAGGAAGACCCCGAAGAGCCCGCGGTCGGGAATCGTGCCCCCGGAGGTGACGGCGAGGCGCTGGGCGCCGGGGCGGCCGGTGATCGTGCCGGTGACACGGTCCCAGACCACGCGCGGGCGAAGCTCCGCGAACGCGTCGGACGGATAGCGGCCGGCGAGCATGTCGAGAACCGCCGTGAAGGCGGATTCCGGCAGGGAAGCGAAGGGGGCGGCTCGCCGGACCGCGGCGAGGAGGTCGTCGAACTGCCAGGTGTCCATCGCCGTCATGGCGACGATCTGCTGGGCGAGGACGTCCAGGGGGTTGGCCGGGACCTTGAGGGACTCGATGGACCCGGTGCGCATGCGTTCCGTGACCACGGCTGCCTGGACGAGGTCGCCGCGGTACTTCGGGAAGACGACACCCGTGGAGACGGCACCCACCTGGTGGCCCGCGCGGCCCACGCGTTGGAGGCCGGAGGCGACGGAGGGAGGCGATTCGACCTGGACGACGAGGTCGACCGCGCCCATGTCGATGCCCAGTTCGAGGCTGGACGTGGCCACGACCGCGGGGAGTCGGCCGGCCTTGAGATCCTCCTCGACCAGGGCGCGCTGCTCCTTGGAGACCGAGCCGTGGTGGGCGCGGGCGATGACCGGGGGCGCGCCCTGGGCCGCGCCGGAGCCGCCCATGAGCTCGGCGGGGGCGTGGTGCTCGTCCAGGGTTTCGCCGGTGGCACGCTCGTACGCGATCTCGTTGAGGCGGTTGCAGAGGCGTTCCGCGAGGCGGCGGGAGTTGGCGAAGACGATCGTGGAACGGTGGGACTGGACGAGGTCGGCGATCCGCTCCTCGACGTGCGGCCAGATCGACGGGCGTTCCGCGCCTTCGGAACCGTCGGCCACCGGTGAGCCGCCGAGTTCGCCGAGGTCTTCCACGGGGACCACGACCGAGAGGTCGAACTCCTTGCCCGACTTCGGCTGGACGATCTCCACCTTGCGACGGGGGGAGAGGAAGCGGGCCACCTCGTCGACCGGGCGGACGGTCGCTGAGAGGCCGATGCGCCGGGCCGGCTTCGGGAGAAGCTCGTCGAGGCGCTCCAGGGTGAGGGCGAGGTGGGCGCCGCGCTTGGTGCCCGCCACCGCGTGGACCTCGTCGAGGATCACCGTCTCGATGCCGGTCAGGGCGTCGCGGGTGGCCGACGTCAGCATCAGGAACAGGGATTCGGGGGTGGTGATCAGGATGTCCGGGGGGCGGGTCGACAGGGCTCGGCGCTCCGCGGCCGGGGTGTCTCCCGAGCGGATGCCGACCTTCACCTCGGGCTCGGGGAGGCCGAGGCGCACGGATTCCTGGCGGATGCCCGTCAGAGGGCTGCGGAGGTTGCGCTCCACGTCCACGGCCAGGGCCTTGAGTGGGGAGACGTAGAGAACTCGGCAGCGCTTCTTGGGGTCGGCCGGTGGGGGCGTGGAGGCGAGCTGGTCGAGGGCGGCGAGGAAGGCGGCCAGGGTCTTGCCGGAGCCGGTGGGGGCGACGACCAGCACGTCCGAGCCCTCACCGATGGCCTGCCACGCGCCGGCCTGGGCTGCGGTGGGCGCGGAGAAGGCGCCCGTGAACCAGCCGCGGGTCGCGGGGGAGAAGCCGTCGAGGGCTCGGTGCGGTTTGCTGACCATGCGTCCATCCTGCACCCGGGGACTGACAATGCGGCTGAGCTGGGGATTGTCCGCGGCTGCGGGTGCAGGGGGGCGTCGACTCCGGGTGGCGGCTCGGCGGTGGCGGCGGGGGCTGGGTGGGTCCTGCGGCGCCTGTGCGGGGAGGGTAGGGGCGTGAAGCGTCTGCGAGGGGCGGGCGGTGCCGGGGGTGTCCGTCCCCTCGGGGCGGCGGCCGGCTGGGGCCGGGACGTGCCGTTTCCTGACGTCGGCCGCTGCGGGCGGGCCCCCGACACGGTCCTTTGCCGCCGTCGGCGGCCGGCCGCTTGACGGCAGGGATCTCACCGCGCCCTGCCGGAGAATGAAGCCATGGCTGGTTCGGGTGAGCGGGCGCGGCACTGGCAGTACTCAGGGTTGCCGGGTGTCGATCTCCTGCGCGCCCGGTATGTGCGGAAAACATTCGTACGGCACACCCATGAACACTTTGTGATAGCCGCTATCGCCGATGGCGTGGAGGTCTTCCGCCACGGCGGTGCCGACCAGTACGCGGGGGCCGGTGCCCTCGCCCTGGTCAATCCCGATACGCCGCACACCGGGCGGGCCGGGGTCCCGGAGGGGTGGCGGTACGGGGCCCTGTATCCGTCGCCCGAGGTGGTCGCCGAGATAGCCGCCGAGACCATCTCGATCCGGGGGACACCCGGTTTCGTCGAACCGGTGCTGGACGACCCGTACGCCGTGAGGCTGGTGCACCAGGTGCTGCGTGCCGCCGACGAGGGCAATGCGCTGGCCGCGGACACCATGCTCAGAGTCGCCGTGACGCGACTGCTGCGGCTGAACGGCGGCGCCCTGCCGCGGCGGGAAGTGCGGACGGCGGGGGCTCGGATCGCGGTACGCGCGCGTGAGGTGCTGGAAGAGCGGATGGCCGCGCCGCCGAGCCTGGAGCGGCTGGCCACGGATCTCGGTACGAGTCCGTTCGCCTTGCTGCGGGCCTTCCGAGGTGTGTACGGGATGCCGCCACACACCTGGCTGACGGACGCGCGGGTACGGCAGGCTCGGCATTTGCTGGACGCCGGGAGCTCGCCGACGAAGGCGGCCCTCGCCGTGGGCTTCGCCGACCAGCCGCATCTGAACCGGCACTTCAGCAGGATCGTCGGCGTTCCGCCGGGGGCCTACCAGCGGGAGCGCAAGAACGTACAAGACGGGCCGCCGTGGCCGTCCTAAAGTCGCGGGCGTGGCGGAACAGAGAGCTCTCGCAGATCCGAGCGTCGACGGAGGCAGGTCCGATGCCGTGGTCGTCCGGGACGCCCTCGGCGTAGGCGTCGCCGTCGGGCTGTCCGGGTTCGCCTTCGGGGTCACGTCGGCCGGCAGCGGGCTCACACTCCTGCAGACCTGTGCGCTGAGCCTGCTGGTGTTCACCGGAGCGTCTCAGTTCGCGCTCGTGGGGGCGCTGGCAGTCGGCGGCAGTCCGCTGACCGCGGCCGCGGGGGCCTTCTTCCTGGGGGTGCGCAACGCCTTCTACGGGCTGCGGCTGTCGCAGTTGCTGAGCCTCACGCGCGCGGTGCGGCCGTTCGCCGCGCAATGGGTGATCGACGAGACGGCTGCCGTAGCCCTGGCGCAGCCGACGCGGCGTAGCGCCAGGGTCGGGTTCGTGGTGACGGGGCTCAGCCTGTACGTGCTGTGGAACCTCACCACGTTGCTGGGTGCGCTGGGGGCCGAAGCCGTCGGGGACACCGACGCCTGGGGGCTGGACGCGGCCGGGCCCGCGGTGTTCCTGGCGCTGCTCGCTCCCATGCTGACGTCCGCGACGGAGCGTGCCGTCGCGGGTCTCGCCGTGGTGCTGGGGCTCGGACTGCTGCCTGTGCTGCCTGCCGGTGTGCCCGTCCTGGTGGCCGCACTCGCGGCACCGGTCGTGCTGTGGGCGCAGGGGCGTCGTGGTGGAGACGGGCGGGAGGGGCAGCGGTGAGCGTCTGGATCGCGATCGGCGTCACCGCCCTCGGCTGCTACGCGGTCAAACTCGTCGGACTGCTGGTGCCCGCGGGTGCCCTCGAGCGGCCCCTCGTCCGGCGTCTTGCCGCCCTGTTGCCCGTCGCCCTCCTTGCCGCCCTCACAGCGCAGCAGACCTTCGCCGACGGGGACGCGCTGGCACTGGACGCGAGGGTGGCCGGAGTCGCCGCGGCGACCGTGGCGCTCGTCCTGCGGGCCCCGTTCCTCCTGGTCGTCGCGACAGCCGTGGTCGTGACGGCGGGCGTGCGGGCGCTGGGCGGGTGAGGCGGGTCAGCCGATGTGGCGGCCGTACGCCCTGAGCGTGCGCAGCGCCTCGATCGTCACCATGGGCCGCGCCTCCAGGGCGATGCCAGGAGCCCACTGTTGCCAGAGGATCGGCCAGCCGCCGTCCTCCTGCTGCCCGTCGGCGAGATGGTCCAGGGAGCGGTTCATCTCGTCGTCCGTGAACCACGCGCGCGCGAGGGACCGCGGAGTGCGCGCGTAGTCGTGCGGGAAGTGGTGCTCGCCCGGGGCGTAACCGGGCGGTACCGGGTAGGCGCCGAGGTCGTCCGGCTCCAGTGCCGCCAGACGCTGTTCGCGCACCAAGCGGCCCAGCCGGTCGGCGGCCGCCTCCGCGCGCGGGCGGTCCGGAGCGGAGTCCAGGAAGGTCACGGCGGCCCGGATCTCGTACGGATGGGACTTCTCCAGGGACTCGACCGCCTGCCAGCAGAAGTCCGTGGCCCGGAACAGCCAGGCGTGCCACACCTCGTTGCGGTGCAGCAGACCGACCACCGGCCCGGTGGCCAGGAGGGAGCTGGGCGGGTCGTCCACGATCGGCACGAAGGGCGCCGTGGGGTAGCCCCGCTGGCTGGGGTGGACGGCCGGGAGAGCACCCTCGGCAGTGGAGACCGACGTGAGGTACCGGCACACACGGTCCACGCGCTGCCCGCCGCAGCGTTCGATGGCGTCCAGCACGTGGAGCGCGTGACCGGCGTGCAGCGGCTGGCTGACCGGGCCCCGCAGGTCCGGCTCCAGGGCGTGGCCGTATCCGCCGTCCTCGTTGCGGTAGGCGTCCAGAGCCCTCTCGACCGGGTCGGCGGCGCCGTTCAGGAAGTGATACGAGAAGAGGCGCTGCTCCAGGGCGCGCGCGGTGAGCCAGACGAACTGCTCGGCGCGGAAGAGCGGGGAATGCGACGGGGGCGTCGGGGGGAGTGGGGGAGCTCCTGTTACGGCCATGCGTCAGACCGTAGGGCGGAAAGCGGTCTCGGCAAGCGGTCCCGGCGCAGGCCCACCCTCAGGAGCGGGATACTGGACGCATGCGGTTGACGGTCTTCTGGCAGCGGATGGCGGACCATTTCGGTCCTGGATACGCCGAAACGTTCGCGCGCGACCACGTGATGTCGGAACTCGGTGGGCACACGGTCCTCGGGGCGCTGGATGCCGGCTGGGACGCGAAGGACGTGTGGCGCGTGGTCTGCGCTGTCATGAACGTTCCGGGGGAGAAGCGCTGACCGGGCACGAAGATCGCAGTACGGCAGCCGGTTGTCGGTGGCGTGGGCGAGACTTGCACCGTGGCACGCACTGACGAGACCGGGCAGCCCGCCCGGCACGCATCCCCGTCCGGCCCCACGCCGCCCACCCCACCGCCGGGCGCGGGCGACGCCGGGTCGAACGCCCGTATGCCGCGTTGGCTGCCGCGTGCCATGGTCCTCGCCCTGGCCCTCGTGGGCGTGTTCCAGCTGGGCAGCTGGGCGTTTCACCAGCTCACCGGTCTCCTGATCAACATCCTCATCGCCTTCTTCCTGGCCCTGGCCATCGAGCCCGCGGTGAGCTGGATGGCCTCACGAGGGATGCGCCGGGGACTGGCCACGGCCGTCGTCTTCCTCGCCGTGATCGTCGTGTCCGCCGGGTTCGTGACGTTGCTCGGTTCCATGCTCGCGGGCCAGATCATCAAGATCGTCGAGGATCTTCCGGCCTACATCGACTCCGTCATCAACTGGATCAACACGCATTTCAACACCGAACTGCGCCGTGTGGACGTCCAGGAGGGCCTGCTCCGCTCCGACTGGCTGCGCAACTACGTGCAGAACAGCGCGACCGGAGTCCTGGCAGTGTCCGCACAGGTCCTCGGCGGTCTCTTCCAGCTGCTGACGATCACCCTGTTCTCGTTCTACTTCGCCGCGGACGGCCCACGACTGCGCCGCGCGCTGTGCTCCGTACTACCACCCGCGAAGCAGGCCGAGGTGCTGCGCGCATGGGAGATCGCCGTCAACAAGACCGGCGGCTACCTGTACTCACGCGGTCTGATGGCGCTCATCTCCGGCATAGCCCACTACATCCTGCTCGCGAGCCTGGAGGTGCCGTACGCGCCCGTGCTCGCCGTGTGGGTCGGCCTCGTCTCGCAGTTCATCCCCACGATCGGCACGTATCTCGCGGGCGCGCTGCCCATGCTGATCGCCTTCACGGTCGATCCCTGGTACGCGCTGTGGGTGCTGATCTTCGTCGTGGTCTACCAGCAGTTCGAGAACTACGTACTGCAGCCCAAGCTGACCTCGAAGACCGTCGACATCCACCCCGCGGTCGCCTTCGGCTCGGTCGTCGCCGGTACCGCTCTCCTCGGTGCCGTGGGCGCGCTGATCGCCATCCCTGCGATCGCCACGCTGCAGGCGTTCCTGGGGGCGTACGTGAAGCGGTACGACGTCACGGACGACCCGCGTGTCCACGGACACCGGGGACGGGGAACGGGACGCAGTTTCTTCACGCGCGCGCGTGGGCTGTGGGTGAGACGGCCGGAGGAGCGGCCCCCGACGGAGCAGGGGAACTCCGGGGGCGGTTCCGTCTGAACCCGAACCCGGCGCGCGGGCCGGGCCGTCATGACGGCGGCCGGGGCGGAATCAGGGGCGCTGCCGGACCCCGGGCGTAGGGTCGTAGGTGCCGCGTGGTGCGCTTGACACAAAAATCGAACATCCATTCTCATGGAGGCTCCGGCGAGGCGCTCGGCGGGCGTTTCCTCACGGTTTCGACCTGGATGTGCCCGAGTTATCCACAGGCTGGACGGGCGTCGGGGCGCATTGTCAGTGGCAGGCGTTAGCGTCTTTGACGTGAAGCGATCGACTCAAGCAAACCGGGTGGAACCCATGGCAGGAACCGACCGCGAGAAGGCGCTCGACGCCGCGCTCGCACAGATTGAACGGCAATTCGGCAAGGGCGCGGTCATGCGCATGGGCGAGCGGTCGAAGGAGCCCATCGAGGTCATCTCGACCGGCTCGACCGCCCTCGACGTGGCCCTCGGCGTCGGCGGTCTGCCGCGCGGCCGTGTCGTGGAGATCTACGGCCCGGAGTCCTCCGGTAAGACGACCCTGACCCTGCACGCGGTGGCGAACGCCCAGAAGGCCGGCGGCCAGGTCGCCTTCGTGGACGCGGAGCACGCCCTCGACCCCGAGTACGCGAAGAAGCTCGGCGTCGACATCGACAACCTGATCCTGTCCCAGCCGGACAACGGCGAGCAGGCGCTGGAGATCGTGGACATGCTGGTCCGCTCCGGCGCGCTCGACCTCATCGTCATCGACTCCGTCGCGGCGCTCGTCCCGCGAGCGGAGATCGAGGGTGAGATGGGTGACAGCCACGTCGGTCTGCAGGCCCGTCTGATGAGCCAGGCCCTGCGGAAGATCACCAGCGCGCTCAACCAGTCCAAGACCACCGCGATCTTCATCAACCAGCTCCGCGAGAAGATCGGCGTGATGTTCGGCTCGCCGGAGACCACGACCGGTGGCCGGGCCCTGAAGTTCTACGCCTCGGTGCGTATCGACATCCGCCGCATCGAGACCCTGAAGGACGGCACGGAGGCGGTCGGCAACCGCACCCGCTGCAAGGTCGTCAAGAACAAGGTCGCGCCGCCCTTCAAGCAGGCCGAGTTCGACATCCTCTACGGCCAGGGCATCAGCCGCGAGGGCGGCCTGATCGACATGGGTGTGGAGCACGGCTTCGTCCGCAAGGCCGGCGCCTGGTACACGTACGAGGGCGACCAGCTCGGCCAGGGCAAGGAGAACGCGCGCAACTTCCTGAAGGACAACCCCGACCTGGCCAACGAGATCGAGAAGAAGATCAAGGAGAAGCTCGGCGTCGGCGTACGGCCGGAGGAGCCGGCTGCCGAGCCGGGCGCGGACGCCGCGGTCTCCGCCACCCCGGACGACGCCGCGAAGACGGTGCCCGCGCCGGCGGCGACCAAGGCCGCCAAGAGCAAGGCCGCGGCGGCCAAGAGCTGATCGGTGACACGGCGAACGGACTGGGCCGAGTACGCCGCCCACCCGGATGCTCCGCACCAGCGGGGGAGAGGCGGCCACGGGCCTTCCTCCTCCGGCATGGACGGCGGCGGTCACGGAGGGGACGCGGCCCATGGCACGGACGGGGGGAACGACGATGCGGCGCCGTACGACAGGAGCGGGTCGTACGGGATGTACGGCGACGAGTCGGGCCTGACGCCGGGCACGAACACCTCGGGCGGCTCGGACCGTACGACCGGTTCGCGCGGGCGTCGTCGGCGCCGTCGCACAGAGCCGTCCGGTGAGGACGGAGGTGCCTCTTCCTCGTCGAGGGCCGAGACGGGGGCGCCTTCAGCGGACCCGGTGGAGCAGGCGCGGGCGATCTGTCTGCGCCTGCTCACCGGGACCCCGCGCACGCGGAAGCAACTCGCGGACGCCCTGCGCAAGCGGGAGATCCCGGACGACGCCGCCGAGGAGGTGCTGTCGCGGTTCGAGGAGGTCGGCCTCATCAACGACAGCGCGTTCGCGGACGCCTGGGTGGAGTCCCGGCACCACGGCCGGGGCCTGGCCCGACGCGCTCTCGCTCGGGAACTGCGAACCAAGGGCGTCGACTCCACGCTGATCGACGCGGCCGTGGCCCAGCTGGATTCCGGGCAGGAAGAGGAGACCGCGCGGGAACTCGTCGCGCGCAAGCTGCGGGCCACGCGCGGCCTCGACCGCGACAAGCGCCTGCGCCGCCTCGCGGGGATGCTCGCCCGCAAGGGCTATTCCGAGGGGATGGCCCTACGGGTGGTGCGGCAGGCACTGGAGGAAGAGGGGGAGGACACGGAGTTCCTGGGGGACGAGGGGTACTGATCCCGACAGCCCACCGCGTGCTGAGAAGCCCGGGAGCGGGGCAAGGACGGTGACCTCGGTTCCCGGCGCCGGACACGGGTGGACGCGCGGGGGCGCCTATCGCGTGCGGGGCTGGGTTCGAGGGCTTGAGGGGGGCGGCTGCTGAAGGTGGGCCTCCTCACTCTCCCCCCGTCACCGGAAGCCCCTCCGCCCGCCAAGCCTGGAACCCCCCGACCAGATCGGTCGCCCGGCGCAGGCCCAGTCGTCGGAGCGACTCGACCGCCAGGCTGGACGCGTACCCCTCGTTGCAGATCACCACGACCCGCAGATCATGATTCGTTGCCTCGGGGACACGATGGCTGCCCTGGGGGTCGAGCCGCCACTCGAGTTCGTTGCGCTCGACGACGAGGGCCTCGGGAATGAGCCCGTCCCGTTCGCGCAGGGCCGCGTACCGGATGTCGACCAGCAGGGCCTCACCGGCCTGAGCGGCCTCGTACGCCCTGCGCGCTTCGATACGTTCGTAGCCCGCGCGCACCCGTTCCAACAACTCGTCGATACCGACGGGCCGTTCGCCCACGCCGTCGGTCACGGTCACGTCGTCCACCCCACTCACTGCCAGTCCTCCGGCCGCTCCACCTGCTCCAGGCGCAGAACCGGCCCGGTGCGGCTGAAGCGGCGCATCTGCGGCAGGGGTGGGTAGTAGGCGTGCACGGAGATCGCGTGCTGGTCGGCGGATTCGTTGAGGACCTCGTGCACATGGTGGTGACCGAAGGAGCGGCCCTTGCCGGCCGGCAGTCGGCGTTCGCGGTCCACGCCGTCCGTCAGCTCCAGCGTCTTCCAGCCGTCGGAGGGCAGCCGCACGGCGAGGGAGTTCTCCTTGAGCTCGCCCGCTGCCGTCACGAAGGCGCCAGCCGAGTCGGCGTGGTCGTGCCAGCCGGTGCCGGTCCCGGGGGGCCAGCCGATCAGCCAGGCCTCGCTGCCGCCGGGGCCATCGAGCCGTACCCAGGTACGGCCCTGGGGATCAAGGGGAAGTGAGGCGATCAGTTCGGCGTCGGCGGCGGTACGCCGTACGAAGTCGAGGAGGTCCGCCTGCGTCGGCGCGGACGCCGGAGCAGACGCCGAGGAGCCGGCCGACGCGGAGACCCGCTGAGAGGCGGCAACGGAGACATGGGGGACAGACAAGAGGCACCGTCCTGATGAGAGTTCGCGAAGAGCGCGCGGCAGCGCGGGTGAGATCGCGGCGCGCGCGGATGAATGAGGGCGCGAGTTCAGCAGGACGGACGACACACGCAGCCCGCATAGCGGACGAGGTCCATATGGACCCTCCGCCACAGGCGCACATAGGTGTCGGTCACGATCCGGAGTACACCATGGCGGTGCGGACCGGTCAACTCACCGTCACTATGCGGACCACACAGTGACGGTGAGTACTTCCTTCACGCCGGTGTCAGCGCGACCCGGCCGTGGCCCCGGCTTCCGCGGTGGCTCCGGCCGCCGTCGTGACCGGCCCGCCCAGCGCTGCCTCGGCAGCCGAGTACAGATCGGCCGGCCGTACCCCGCTCAGTGCCGTGACCAGGTGACCGTCGGGCCGCACCAGCAGGACCGTGTGCGCGGCCGCCCCCGGGTAGCTCTCCGCGACCAGCAGCTCGGCCCGATAGGGCAGCGCCGTCACCGCGGCCGCCAGCCGGGGCATGATCCCGGCGGTCGCCCAGTGCTTGCGGTCCCACACACCCGTGCCCGGCGCGATCAGCACGACCAGCAGCGCGCCGCGCCCGAGCCGGTCCCGCAGCCGCACGAAGGAGCCGTCCTCCGCGGTGACGCGCACGTCCATGACCTGCGCACCCCGCGGAGTGTCCACGGCAGTCTCGCCCTCCAGTTGCCGGGGCGTCAGTGGCGAATCGGCGTACGCCCCCGGCGCACCGATCGCTCCGTGCCCCAAGTGGCCGTCCGTCAGCAGCGCGTCATGCCCTCGCGCGGAGCCGGGGACGTACGCGCGCAGCCCTCCGCCACCTCGCAGCAGCGGCAGCGCCTGGTCGGCGGCGCGCAACCGGGCGGCGACGACCGCGCGGCGCTCCGCCTGGTAGCTGTCGAGCAGGGCCTCACGGGGCCCGTAGTGCCAGGCCGGTGCCAGCTTCCAGGCGAGGTTGTCGGCGTCCCGCAGCCCCTCGTCGAGCCCGTGCGTGCCCAGCGCGCCCAGGCAGTGCGCCGCGTCCCCGGCGAGAAAGACACGGCCCACGCGCCAACGCCGGGCCAGCCGGTGATGGACCGTGTGCACTCCGGTGTCCAGGAGTTCGTACGACGGTGTCGACCCGCCGCACCAGCCGGCGAGGGTCTCGCGGACGTGGGACACGAGCATCTCCGGCGTCACCAGGTCCTTGCCCGGCGGCAGCAGCCAGTCGAGGCGCCACACCCCGTCCGGGAGCGGACGCGCAGCGACCTCCCCGCCCGAAGGTCCGGACGTCCGCCACGGCGGCATCCGATGGAGCAACGCCTGGCCGTCCCAGGGGAGTTCCGCGCGCAGCGCGGCCACGGCGTGTCGCTCGACCGCCGTACGTCCGGGGAAACGGATGTCCAGGAGTTTGCGCACCGTCGAGCGCGTGCCGTCGCAGCCGACGAGATAGCTGCCGCGCCACCACGTGCCCGTGGGCCCGCGAGTGTGAGCGGTGACGCCCGAGGGCTCCTGCTCGACGGCGTCCAGGCGGCTGTCCACGGCCACCTCGACGAGAGGCTCGTCGGCGAGGGCCGCGCGCAAGGCGCCGGTCAGGACGTGCTGGGCGATGTGCAGGGGGGCGGGGTTCGTGCTGCTTCCGGGCCCCTCCGCGGCGTCGTCGAACGTGACCTCGCGCATCACCTGCTTGCGCCGCATCGCCCGCCATCCGGCCCAACGGGCCCCGGCCTCGGAGAGCGGCACTCCCGTCAGGCGCTCCATGAGGGCGGCGGTGTCCTCGCGCAGTACGACAGTGCGCGCGAGGCGTGGCTCGTCCTTGCCGGACCCCTCGTCGAGAACGACGGACGGCACCTCCTGACGGGCCAGCGCCAGGGCGAGCGTGAGCCCGACGGGCCCAGCTCCGACAATGATCACCGGGTCCACGGCGCGGCGCCCCCTGCCCGCAGCGGTGTCCCGAGGGACGCAAGTGAACAGAAAGTTGGAGCAGGGTGCACGATCACAGAACGTATGCAACCTATTGCCGGTGCTTGCGTCAAGTGACGGAGGGCAGTGGCGGTCATGCCACTGCCCTCCGGGTCGTTCGTGCCCTCTGATTGTTCGTCAGGTGTAGGTCTTGGAGCCTGGGAGGCCGCCGCCCTCGCCACCGGTCCCGTAGGTGCCGCCCGTCGCCGCCGGGTTCAGCTCCTCCATGTCCTCGGCGCTGAGGACCGCGCCCGTGCTCTTCTTGCTGCGCCGCAGACGCTTCTCCAGCCAGCTGGCGAAGCTGGTGAGGATGAAGTTGAGGACGATGTAGATGATCGCCACCACGATGAAGCTGGGGATGGGGTTGGCGTAGGCGGCCGCAAGAGTGCTGCGCGTGTTGAGCAGCTCGGTGAACCCGATCATCACGCCGCCCAGCGCGGTGTCCTTCACGATGACCACGAGCTGGCTGACGATGGCCGGCAGCATGGCGGTCACGGCCTGTGGCAGCAGGATGATCCCCATCGTCTGGCCCTTGCGCAGGCCAATGGCCTTGGCAGCCTCCGACTGACCCTTGGGCAGGGCGAGGATGCCCGCACGGACGACCTCGGCGAGGACAGACGCGTTGTAGAGCACCAGGCCGGTGATGACCGCGTAGAGCTGCCGCTGTTCAGTGGTGACGTCAGTCCAGCGGTCGTAGGCCTCGTTGGCGAACAGCATCAGCAGGAGGACCGGGATCGCCCGGAAGAACTCGATCACTGAGGCTGACGGACCCCGCACCCACCGGTGGTCGGAGAGGCGCGCGATGCCAAAGAGCGCGCCCAGAGGAAGGGCGATCACCATTGCCCAGGCCGCGGCAGTCAGAGTGTCGGCCAGACCGGGCAGGAGGTATGTCGTCCAGGCCTGGGACTCGGTGAACGGCTTCCATAGCGCCCACTCCAGTTGGTTCTTCTCGTCCATGGCGTCCCAGATGAACCACAGGAGAAGGACGAGCAGGGCGAAGAAGACCACGGAGATGACCATATTGCGCCGCTTGGCGCGAGGGCCCGGAGCGTCGTAGAGAACGGAGCTCATCGCTTCACCGCCAGTCGCTTGCTCAGCCAGCCGAGGACGAGGCCGGTAGGCAGGGTCAGTACCACGAAACCGAAGGCGAAGACCGCGCCGATGAGCAGCGTCTGGGCCTCGTTCTCGATCATTTGCTTCATCAGGTAGGCCGCTTCGGCCACGCCGATCGCGGCCGCCACGGTCGTGTTCTTGGTCAGGGCGATCAACACGTTGGCCAGCGGGCCGATGACCGAACGGAAGGCCTGCGGCAGGATGATGAGCCGGAGGGTCTGGCTGAAGGTCAGCCCGATGGCACGGGCCGCCTCCGCCTGGCCGAGCGGCACGGTGTTGATGCCGGAGCGAAGCGCCTCGCAGACGAAGGCGGCCGTATAGGCGACAAGACCGAGGATCGCCAGACGGAAGCCCCGGATCTGGAAGTCGGAGGCCCCCATCGTCACGCCGAAGACATCGGCGAGGCCGAGCGAGGTGAAGATGATGATGACCGTCAGGGGGATGTTCCGGACGAGGTTCACATAGGCCGTGCCGAACCCACGCATAAGAGGAACCGGGCTGACCCGCATCGCGGCCAGGAGGGTGCCCCAGACCAGGGAGCCGATGCCGGAGAAGAAGGTGAGTTTCACCGTCGTCCAGAAGGCGCCCAACAAGGTCGGGTTGTTGTAGTCAGAAAGAAAGTCGAACACGATCTCCCGCGCTTCCGGGTGGGTGGCGTACGTGGATAGCGCGGCGCGCCGCCGCCCTGATCGCGGTGGACGGCGGCGCGCCGGTCAGGCAGTGCGCTACTTGACGATGACGCCGATCTTCGGCGCGGGCTCGTTCTTGTAGTTGGCCGGACCGAAGTTCTCCGTGACCGCCTTGTCCCAAGCCTTCGAGCTGACCATCTTCTCGAGGGCCGCGTTGATCTTGTTCAGGGTCTCGGTGTCACCCTTCTGCACACCGATGCCGTAGTTCTCGTTGCTCAGCTTGAGGCCGACGAGCTTGAACTGACCCTTGTACTGCTCCTGCGAGGCGAAGCCGGCGAGGATCGAGTCGTCCGTGGTCAGGGCGTCCACAGCACCGCTCTGCAGCGAGGAGATGCACTCCGAGTAGCCGCTCCGCTCCTGCAGGTTGGCCTTCGGCGCGAAGTCGTTCTTGACGTTCTGCGCCGAGGTGGAGCCGGTCACCGAGCACAGGTTCTTGCCGTTGAGGTCGGTGGCCTCGGTGATGTCGGAGTCGGCCTTGACCAGCAGATCCTGGTGCGCCAGCAGGTACGGCCCGGCGAAGTCGACCGACTTCTTGCGCTCGTCGGTGATCGAGTACGTGGCCGCGATGAACTTGACGTCCCCGCGCTTCAGGGCGTTCTCGCGGTCGGGCGTCTTCGTCTCGACGAACTCGATCTGGTCGGCGTCGTAGCCGAGCTCCTTCGCGACGTACGTCGCCACGTCCACGTCGAAGCCCGAGAAGGAACCGTCCGGCTCCTTCAGGCCCAGACCCGGCTGGTCGTACTTGATGCCGATCTTGATCTTGTCGCCGCCACCGGAGCCCGAGCCACCCTCGTTGTCGCCGTCCCCGCCACCACAGGCGGTAGCGGTGAGGGAGAGGACGACTGCGGCGGCCGCCGCGGCGGAGACCTTGCGGAGCTTCATGGTGAACATCCTTTGCGTGATGAAGAGATGCGGTCCCGTCAGGGACGGGTGACGCAGGTCGTCGGGTGCGTGAAGCGGTCCCTCAGTGGTGCCGGATCGTGTTCGTCAGTGGTTCCGGATCGTGTTCGTCAGGGGTGCCGGATCGTGTGCGTCAGTGGTGCAGGAGGGTCGTCAGTGGTGCAGGATCTTCGACAGGAAGTCCTTCGCGCGGTCGCTGCGCGGGTTGCTGAAGAACTGGTCCGGCACAGCTTCTTCGACGATCTTGCCGTCCGCCATGAACACCACCCGGTTGGCGGCCGAACGGGCGAAGCCCATCTCATGGGTGACGACGATCATGGTCATGCCGTCGCGGGCGAGCTGCTGCATGACCTCCAGGACCTCGTTGATCATCTCCGGGTCGAGAGCCGACGTGGGCTCGTCGAAGAGCATGACCTTGGGGTCCATGGCCAGGGCCCGGGCGATGGCCACACGCTGCTGCTGACCACCGGAGAGCTGTGCGGGGTACTTGTCCGCCTGGGTGCCCACACCCACCCGGTCGAGCAGGGAGCGAGCCTTCTCCTCGGCCTTCTTCTTGTCGGCCTTACGGACCTTGATCTGGCCCAGCATCACGTTCTCGAGCACGGTCTTGTGCGCGAAAAGGTTGAAGGACTGGAAGACCATTCCGACGTCGGCGCGCAGCTTGGCCAGCGCCTTGCCCTCCGCGGGCAGCGGCTTGCCGTCGATGGCGATCGAGCCGGAGTCGATCGTCTCGAGGCGGTTGATGGTGCGGCACAGGGTGGACTTCCCGGACCCGGAGGGTCCGATGACCACGACGACCTCACCGCGGGCGATCGTCAGATCGATGTCCTGGAGTACATGCAACGCGCCGAAGTGCTTGTTCACGTTCTTCAGGACGACCAGGTCGCCGGTCGCGGCCATGTCTTCCTTGACCACCGATACTTCGGTCATCGCTCTCAGGCTCCGTCCTCCTCGGTTTCGGAGGACAGTAATAACCGTATCCGACCTGCGTCATTAGTTCTGAGGTGAATCTGAGCATCACGATCCGATAGCAATCGGACACGTGTCGTAGTACTTGACAGCAGGGCGCGTACCGGCTGGATAACGGAAGCCGCGAGCAGCCGGAACCCCCTTGACGGCGTCCTCGTCCATCAGCGTGACTGCCTTGGTGCACGCGCGCGCGTGCACGCACTGGGTATCCACCAAAATCGTACGGCCGATGAACCGAAGGAGGCCGGGATGAGACTGCTCCTCGTCGAGGACGACAACCATGTCGCCGCCGCGCTGTCCGCGGTCCTGGCACGGCACGGTTTCGACGTCACGCACGCGCGCAGCGGCGAGGAGGCTCTTCAGGCACTCGTCCCGGAGGGCAACGGCTTCGGCGTCGTCCTCCTCGACCTGGGCCTGCCCGACCAGGACGGCTACGAGGTGTGCGGCAAGATCCGCAAGCGCACCAGCACGCCGGTCATCATGGTCACCGCCCGCTCCGACGTCCGCTCCCGCATCCACGGCCTCAACCTCGGAGCCGACGACTATGTGGTGAAGCCGTACGACACCGGAGAGCTGCTCGCCAGGATCCACGCGGTCAGCCGGCGCAAGGTGCAGGAGGACCCGACGGCGGCAGGCGACGGGGTGCTGCGTCTGGGCGCGGTGCACATCGAGCTGCCCACCCGTCAGGTCAGTGTGGACGGCTCCGTCGTCCAGCTGACGCGCAAGGAGTTCGACCTCCTCGCCCTGCTCGCCCAGCGCCCAGGCGTGGTCTTCCGCCGGGAGCAGATCATCAGCGAGGTGTGGCGTACGAGCTGGGAGGGGACGGGGCGCACTCTTGAGGTGCATGTGGCGTCCCTGCGTGCCAAGCTCCGCATGCCCGCGCTGATCGAGACCGTACGCGGCGTCGGCTACCGACTCGTCGCCCCGGCCGCTTAGCGGGCAAGGGTGCGCACTCGTCTCCTCCCGCTGCTCATCGTCCTGATGGCGGCCGTGCTGCTCGCGCTCGGCGTGCCGCTCGCCGTCAGCCTCGCCGCGGCCCAGCAGCAGAAGGTGGTCGTCGACCGGATCGACGACACGGCGTACTTCGCGGCCATCGCACGGCCCGCCGCCGACGCCACGACCGGTTCCCGCGACGAGCGGCGGATCCTGAGCAGGGAGCTGGAGAGCTACTACGACGTCTACGGCATCCGGGCGGGCGTCTTCCTCCCCGACGACACGTCCCTGACCAAGGGACCCGCGACCTGGTCCCTGCCCGAGACCGGTGAAGTGCGCGACGCCTTCGAGGAGTCGCTGCTCAGCCGGCGCAGCCATGACCCCAAGCAGGTGTGGCCCTGGCAGCGTGGCCGTCTCGTCATCGCCTCGCCGGTGATCCGGGACGGTGACGTCGTCGCGGTCGTCGTCACGGACTCTCCCACCGAGCAGATGCGTTCGCGGATCCTGGACGGCTGGCTGATCATCGGCGCGGGTCTGACGGCCGCGATGCTGGTGGCCGTCGGGGCCGCTCTCCGGCTGACCGGCTGGGTGCTGAAGCCGGTCCGCGTGCTGGACACCACCACGCACGCGATCGCGAGCGGGCGCCTGAAGTCCCGGGTGGCGGTGGCCAGCGGTCCGCCGGAACTCCGCAGGCTGGCCCGGTCGTTCAACGAGATGGCGGACAACGTCGAGGATGTTCTGGAGCAGCAGCGCGCCTTCGTCGCCGACGCCTCGCACCAGCTGCGCAACCCCCTCGCGGCGCTGCTGCTGCGCATCGAACTGCTCGCTTTCGAACTACCGGAGGGCAATGAGGAGATCGCCTCGGTCCAGACCGAGGGCAAGCGCCTGGCCCAGGTGCTGGACGACCTGCTCGACCTGGCCCTGGCCGAGCACACCGAGGCCGACCTGCGGCTCACCGACGTCGGCGCGCTGACCGCGGAGCGTGTGGCCGCCTGGGCGCCGACCGCGGACTCCAAGGGGGTACGGCTGGTGGGGAACTGCCCGCCCACCACCGCCTGGACCGACCCGGTGGCGCTGTCCAGCGCGCTGGACGCGGTGATCGACAACGCGGTCAAGTTCACGCCGGAGGACGAGCGCGTCGAGGTGACCGTCACCTCCAACGGCAGCATGTCGACGATCATGGTCACCGACCGCGGTCCCGGCCTCACGGACGAGGAACTCGCCCGGGTCGGCGACCGCTTCTGGCGCAGCGGCCGGCACCAGAACATCAAGGGCTCCGGACTGGGGCTGTCGATCTCGCGGGCACTGCTCGCGGCGTGCGGCGGCTCCATCTCCTACGGCCATCACGAGCCGCACGGACTGCGGGTGACGGTGACCGTGCCCAGGACCGCGCCGCCCCGGTGAACAGGGGGCGGAGCAGCTACGGCTTGACCGAGCGGTAGTAGTCCTTGGCGCCCTGGTGCAGGGTCAACGGGTCGGTGTAGATCGCCGTGCGCAGGTCGACGAGCTGCGCGGAGTGGACGTGGGCACCGATGCCGTCGCGGCTCTTGATCACCGTACGGGTCAGCCACTCGGTGAGCCGGGGGTCCATGTCCTTTCGGGTGATCAGGAGGTTGGAGACCGCGATCGTCGGCACCGTGTCGCCGTTCTGGACGCTGGGGTAGGCCGACTCCGGCATGTTGGTCGCGCGGTAGAAGTGGGCCGTGTCGCCCTGGGCGTGCACCTTGGCGACGAGGTCGGCGTCGATCGGCACGAACCGGAACGAGGAGGTCTTGGCGATCTCCTCCAGACCGTCCGTGGGCACCCCGCTCGACCAGAAGAACGCGTCCAGTTCGCGCCCCAGGCGCTCGGGGCCGGTGTCGATGCCGTCGGACCTGGGCGTGATGTCCTTCTCCGGGTCGATGCCGGCCGCCTCCAGCACGCGGGTGGCGATCAGCCGTACACCGGAGTTGGGCAGCCCTATGGCCACCCGCTTGCCCTTGAGGTCCGCGACGGAACGGATGTCCGAGTCGGGCGGTACGACGAGCTGCACGTAGTCGTCGTACAGGCGGGCGACACCGCGCAGCTCGTCGGTGACGGGTCGGCCGCCGATCTTGAAGGTGTCCACCGCGTCGGCGGCGGCGATCGTGAAGTCGGCCTGGCCCGTCGCCACGCGCTCGACGTTCTCCTGCGACCCGTCACTCGTCAGCAGCCGCACCTTCAGCTGGGGCATGTCCTTGGCGAGCTCCTTGCGCAGCCGTTCGCCGTACTCCTGGTACACCCCCGCGCGCGTGCCCGTGCTGAACGTGATCGTCCCGCTCGGCGGCTCCTCTCCCAGGGGAAGCAGCCACCACAGCAGCAGTCCCAAGGCGACGAACCCGGCGGCCGCGCCCTGCAGGGCCCGGCGTCCGGTGATGCGGGTGAGTGCCTTGGACATGGGCGAGATCCTGCCAGCCGGTGCGGGGTGCTGACCAGGGCAGGGGTCACAGAGACAGCCGGGGGAGCGGGCGGCCCCGGCACCGGGCGCCCGCGGCAGGGGCACTGTCGTACCCGGCCGCTACAGTCGGCGCATGAGTTCCTCGCCCGCCGACCTCGTCCGTGAGTTCCACCTGGCCTTCGGGCTCGACGCCCGTACTACGCCCACCCGGGTCTCCCCTGAGCTCGCCGCGCACCGGGGCGAACTGCTCGCCGAGGAGGCGGCGGAGGTCGCCGAGGTCTCCGTCACCGGCCCGCTCGACAAGCTGGCGCACGAACTGGCGGACGTGGTCTACGTGGCGTACGGCACGGCCCTGGTCCACGGCATCGACCTGGACGCCGTGCTCTCCGAGATCCACCGCTCCAACATGACCAAACTGGGCCCCGACGGCCAGGTCGCCCGCCGGTCCGACGGCAAGGTGCTCAAGGGGGAGCACTACGAGGCACCGGACGTGTCGGCCGTGCTGCGCCGTCAGGGGTGGGTGGCCGAGAGCGGGTGACGCCTTCGCCTGTGGTCCGGCGATCGGCCCGTCGGCCGCACCGGGACGGGTGGCCCCCGGGACCGCCTACCCTTGAGGGCATGACCAGCAGCAGTGACCGGAGCCTCGCAGTGGACGTTCAGGGATCCAAGACCTATGAAGTGCGCACCTATGGGTGCCAGATGAACGTCCACGACTCCGAGCGATTGTCAGGGCTGCTGGAGGACGCGGGTTACGTGCGCGCGCCCGAGGGGTCCGACGGCGACGCCGACGTCGTCGTCTTCAACACCTGCGCGGTCCGCGAGAACGCCGACAACAAGCTGTACGGCAACCTCGGCCACCTCGCCCCGAAGAAGGCCGCACGACCCGGGATGCAGATCGCGGTCGGCGGCTGCCTCGCGCAGAAGGACCGCGACACCATCGTCAAGAGGGCGCCCTGGGTGGACGTCGTCTTCGGCACGCACAACATCGGCAAGCTGCCCGTCCTGCTGGAACGCGCCCGCGTGCAGGAGGAGGCGCAGGTCGAGATCGCCGAGTCGCTGGAGGCGTTCCCCTCGACGCTGCCGACGCGCCGCGAGAGCGCGTACGCGGCATGGGTCTCGATCTCCGTCGGCTGCAACAACACCTGCACCTTCTGCATCGTCCCGGCCCTGCGGGGCAAGGAGAAGGACCGCCGCCCCGGTGACATCCTCGCCGAGGTCGAGGC
Source organism: Streptomyces sp. NPDC001920 (assembly GCF_053594495.1). Lineage (NCBI taxonomy): Bacteria > Bacillati > Actinomycetota > Actinomycetes > Kitasatosporales > Streptomycetaceae > Streptomyces > Streptomyces sp. NPDC001920. The sequence continues at coordinate 583,840 of NZ_JBSFEP010000001.1, read as the reverse complement.
CCTGGTCGCCGAGGGCGTCTCCGAGATCACGCTGCTCGGGCAGAACGTCAACGCGTACGGTTCCGACATCGGCGACCGCGAGGCGTTCAGCAAGCTGCTGCGGGCCTGCGGAAAGATCGACGGCCTGGAGCGCGTCCGCTTCACCTCCCCGCACCCGCGTGACTTCACCGACGACGTCATCGCCGCCATGGCCGAGACGCCGAACGTGATGCCCCAGCTGCACATGCCGCTGCAGTCCGGCTCGGACCCGGTCCTGAAGGCGATGCGCCGCTCCTACCGGCAGGAGCGCTACCTCGGGATCATCGAGAAGGTCCGCGCCGCCATCCCGCACGCGGCGATCAGCACCGACATCATCGTGGGCTTCCCCGGCGAGACCGAGGAGGACTTCGAGCAGACGCTGCACGTCGTGCGCGAGGCCCGCTTCGCGCAGGCGTTCACGTTCCAGTACTCCAAGCGCCCCGGCACCCCCGCGGCCACCATGGAGAACCAGATCCCGAAGAAGGTCGTGCAGGAGCGCTACGAGCGTCTGGTCGCCCTTCAGGAGGAGATCTCCTGGGAGGAGAACAAGAAGCAGGTCGGACGCACGCTGGAGCTGATGGTCGCCGAGGGCGAGGGCCGCAAGGACGACACCACCCACCGCCTGTCCGGCCGTGCCCCCGACAACCGGCTGGTCCACTTCACGAAGCCGGAGCAGGAGGTCCGCCCCGGCGACGTGGTGACGGTCGAGATCACCTACGCCGCACCGCACCACCTGCTCGCCGAGGGCGCCGTCCTCGACGTGCGCCGCACGCGCGCGGGTGACGCCTGGGAGAAACGCAACGCCGCAGAGGCGGCCAAGCCGGTCGGCGTCATGCTCGGCCTGCCCAAGGTGGGCGTTCCGGAGCCGCTGCCGGTGGCCACCGGTGGTTGCGCGGTCGACTGATCCGACCACGGGACACGTCCCGGGCCCTTCCGGGACGTCCCAGTAGGCTGCCGATCATGCTTGTCGCCGCCGCCGTGTGCCCGTGCCCGCCCCTGCTCGTGCCCGAGGTCGCCGCGGGTGCCGCGCCCGAGCTGGACGCCGCGCGTGCCGCCTGCGCGGATGCGCTCGGCGTCCTCGCCGCCGCCAGGCCGGACCGTCTCGTGGTCGTCGCGCCCGCCGAGGAGAGCGAGCACGGGGCCTATGCCGAAGGGACGCCGGGCTCGTTCCGGGGGTTCGGCGTGGATGTCGACGTACGACTCGGAGCGAGACAGGACGGCAGGCCGCAGCGCGTGCTGCCGGCTTCGCTGGCCGTGGCCGCCTGGCTGCTGGAGCGGACCGGATGGTCGGACGCCCCGATCGAGGGACTCGGAGTGGGGGAACCTCTCGGGGCCGAGCGGTGTATCGACATCGGAAGGGAACTCGCCGCCCGGGCCGAGCGGGTGGCGCTGCTGGTGATGGGTGACGCCAGCGCCTGCCGCACGCTCAAGGCACCCGGCTACCTCGACGAGCGGGCGGCACCCTTCGACGCGTCCGTCGCGCGTGCGCTGGGCACGGCGGACGTCGCCGCCCTCAAGGCGCTCGACCTCGGGCTCGCGCGCGAGCTGAAGGCTGCGGGCCGGGCCCCCTGGCAGGTCCTCGCGGGGGCCGCCGAGGACGCGGGACTTGGCGCAGCGCTGCTGTACGAGGACGCGCCGTACGGCGTGGGGTACCTGGTTGCCACCTGGTCGTGAAGGGGCGGTGCCGCCACCTCGTGGTGAAGGGGCCGTGCCCGCCACCTGGTCGGTAGAGGGCCGACCGGTGCCGTCGGCCGGGTCCGGAGGGCCGATCTCGCCCTCGTCGTAGAGGGCCGGTGCCGCCACCCGGACGTGGAGTGGGCCGCGCAAACGGCGGACGGCCGGGAGCCGTCACGCTCCGCGGCCGTCCGTCGGTATGCCGTTCGGGCTGAAGCGCCGTTCGGGCCGTTTCCGCCGTTCAGGTGGTCGGCGGGGGTGCGTCCGGCGGCGGCGTGCTCCTGCCCGTCGCCGTGTCGCCACCCTTGTGCGCGAGTCGGTCCATGGCGCCCTTGGCCTTGCCCGTACCCGTGTGGATCTTGTTGCTGTACTTGCCCTTGGTCCTCTCGTCGACGACCTTCGCGGCCTTCTCGAGACCGTGGTGGACCTGCTCCTCATGTCGCTGCGCGAAGTCGGAGACCCTGTCCTTGGCCGGGGCGAGTTTGGCTTTCAAATTCTGCATCAGACCCATGCTTCACCTTCCCGCGCGGGGCAGTTACGTGCGGGCGCCCTCGCCGGCCTCGCTGTCGGCCGCCTCGTCGGCGCACTGCTGCTTGGGAATCTCGACGCCGTCGTCGGTGTCGGCGTCGACGGACTCCGCCGCCGTGGACCGGTCCTTGTCCGACTCGGTCTTCGCCTCCTCGACCTCGGCCGCGGCCGAGGTCGAGGAGGCGACCTCGGCCGCGGCCGGCTCCTGCGCCTGTGCCGCTTCCTCCGCCGCCGGCTCGGCCGATGGTGTGTCGGCCTGCGCCTCGGTGGTTGACGCCTCCTCCGTGGCCTTCGACCTCCGGAAAAGTCGTGCGAAAACGCCCATAACAACTCCATACGTTACTCGTGCGGTCGAAATTCCGCGTCGTCCGGTGCGTCCGTTTGCGCCCCCGGGTGGCCGCCTCCGCGAAACGGCGGCGAAAACCTCGCAACTGGCAACGACCCCGAGCCTGCGCCGTCACGTAACCCGTTCGAGTCCACCCCCTGAGGTTTGCGAGACTGGGTCGGTGAGCAGCGCACCCCCCGCCCCCCGTGTCATCGCCGTAGTCGGACCCACCGCGGCAGGAAAGTCCGATCTGGGCGTTTTTCTGGCCCAGCAGCTCGGTGGCGAGGTCGTCAACGCCGACTCCATGCAGCTGTACCGAGGGATGGACATCGGCACCGCAAAGCTGACGCCCGAGGAGCGCGCCGGGGTCCCGCACCACCTTCTGGACATCTGGAACGTGACGGTCACGGCGTCCGTCGCCGAGTACCAGCGGCTCGCGCGGGAACGCATCGACGCGCTGCTCGCCGAAGGGCGATGGCCGGTTCTCGTCGGAGGGTCCGGCCTGTACGTCCGCGGAGCCGTGGACAACCTGGAGTTCCCCGGCACCGACCCCGAGGTCAGGGCCCGGCTGGAGGAAGAGCTCGCGCTGCACGGCTCCGGGGCGCTGCACGCCCGCCTGGTCGCCGCCGACCCCGAGGCCGCGCAGGCCATCCTGCCCGGCAACGGCCGCCGGATCGTCCGGGCCCTTGAGGTGATCGAGATCACCGGCAAGCCCTTCACCGCCAACCTTCCGGGCCATGACTCCGTCTACGACACCGTCCAGATCGGCGTCGACGTGGCGCGCCCCGAGCTGGACGAGCGCATCGCCCGCCGGGTCGACCGGATGTGGGACGCCGGGCTCGTGGACGAAGTGCGCGCGCTGGAGGCGCAGGGGTTGCGTGAGGGGCGTACGGCCTCGCGCGCGCTCGGCTACCAGCAGGTCCTCGCGGCGCTCGCCGGGGAGTGCACCCTCGAAGAGGCGCGGGCCGAGACCGTACGTGCCACCAAGCGCTTCGCGCGCCGCCAGGATTCATGGTTCAGGCGCGACCCGCGGGTGCATTGGCTCAGTGGGGCCGCGGCGGACCTCACAGAACTTCCGCAGCTGGCACTGGCGTTGGTCGAACGACCGGTTACAGCCTGATCACGTGATGGCATCGGGACGCTCCGGCCGTCATCCCGGCCTCCCGCGCCGTGCCATCATCGAGCTTCGATCGACCAAGTGGAGTCCGAGTTGGGAGGGCGCGTGGCGATGGAGGCCGGCCCTCGCGACACCGCACAGAGCACCGAGAACGTCACCGCCGAAGCGGGCGATCCGGAGCAGGACCGCGACCGTCTGAGCCCTGACGTGCCCGACGAGGCGGAGGGCGGCGTCACCGACGACGGCCCCGAGCCCGAGGAGATGTACGCGAGCGGCCCGGAGGTCGAGGTCGAGCTGCGCCCGCAGCGCCGCCTGCGCATCTGGCAGCTCGCGCCCATCGTGTCCCTGGCCGCGGTCGGCTCCCTGATGTTCGCGTTCCCGCTCGCCTTCGACTTCGGCGACAGCGGCGCCGTGATCGCCATGCTGGGGCTGCTGATCTGCTCCTGCGCGGCCGGCTGGGGCATGATGGCCGCCCGCCGGGTGGGCCACACCTGGCCCGGCCTGCCGCAGCGGGGCTCCGGGCGCAGACCGGACTGGCGGGTCGTGCTGGCCTATGGCCTGGTGGTCGCCGCGATCGTCGTGCTGGCCGTGTGGCGAGTGGCCCGCCTGCGCTGAGGCGGCCGTCGGGTCTCTGGTCGGCACTGTCGTAGCGGCACCGTACGATCGAGGAATGAGCACGCGGATCGCCTTCCTCAAGGGCCACGGGACCGAGAACGACTTCGTGATCGTCCCGGACCCCGAGAACGACATCGACCTGCCCCCGGCCGTCGTCGCCGCGCTGTGCGACCGCCGCGCGGGCATCGGTGGTGACGGGCTCCTGCACGTGGTGCGGTCCGCGGCGCACCCCGAGGCCCAGGACATGGCGGCCGAGGCCGAGTGGTTCATGGACTACCGCAACGGCGACGGATCCGTCGCGGAGATGTGCGGCAACGGCGTGCGCGTGTTCGCGCGCTACCTCCAGCGCGCCGGCCACGTCTGCGAGGGGGACCTCACGGTGGCCACGCGCGGGGGCGTGAAGACCGTGCACATCGCCAAGGACGGTGACGTCACCGTAGGCATGGGCAAGGCCCTGCTCCCCGCAGGAGACGTCACGGTCAGCGTCGGTGAGCGCAGCTGGCCCGCGCGCAACGTGAACATGGGCAACCCGCACGCCGTCGCCTTCGTGGACGACCTCGCGCACGCAGGCGACCTGCTCTCCCCGCCGCCGTTCAGCCCCGCCTCGGCTTATCCGGACGGGGTCAACGTCGAGTTCGTGGTCGACCGGGGGCCCGGGCATGTCGCGCTGCGCGTGCACGAGCGCGGCTCCGGCGAGACCCGTTCCTGCGGCACGGGCGCGTGTGCCGTCGCCGTGGCCACCGCGCGACGGGACGGGGCGGACCCGTCGGTCACCGGCACCCCCGTGACGTACACCGTAGACGTGCCCGGCGGCACCCTGGTGATCACCGAGCGGCCCGACGGCGAGATCGAGATGACCGGTCCCGCGGTGATCGTGGCCGAGGGCGAGATCGACTCGGAGTGGCTGGAACAGCTCGTTCGTTGATACCCCTTCGGGCTTGGCATCAAAGCCCTGAGCGGCTCATGTCCTGGATGTGAGGTCGTCTGGGGTGCCGTAGACGTTCGGAATCGCGAACTCCTGCTCGTTACATGGCGCGAAACCGTAAACCTGCGAAGCCTCGCTCGAATGGGTGATCCGTTTCACGCTCGGCGAGAGGCGGTCAGTCGCACGTGATGGGCTCGGTAGCATCAAGCACCGGCCCGGACGGGGGAGAAGTCGCCATCCCCTGAGCCGTGTCCGCCATGGGGCACCCCGTTCGCCGGTCCACGCAGCCGGAGGTGCCCATGAGTGCGGAGGCCACTAACCCCGCGACGCCAGGCCCGGTAGCAGGCCCTGCCACGCCTGCCGTGCCCCGCAGGAAGGCCCGCGCCCGCCTCGATCTGCGCCGCCTGGGCCGAGCCGCGCTGCTCGGTCCCGCCTCACGCGACCGGCTGCCCGACGCGATCGGCCATGTCGTCGACGCCCACCGCGCCCACCACCCGGACGCGGACCTCGATCCGCTGCGCCGCGCCTATGTGCTGGCCGAGTCCTCGCATCGCGGCCAGATGCGCAAGAGCGGCGAGCCGTACATCACCCACCCCCTGGCCGTCACCCTGATCCTCGCCGAACTCGGAGCCGAGACCACCACCTTGACGGCCTCTCTGCTGCACGACACGGTCGAGGACACCGATGTGACCCTCGATCAGGTCGGGGAGCAGTTCGGCGCGGAGGTCCGCTTCCTCGTCGACGGCGTGACGAAGCTGGAGAAGGTCGACTACGGCGCCGCCGCCGAGCCGGAGACCTTCCGCAAGATGCTCGTGGCCACCGGCAACGACGTCCGCGTGATGTCGATCAAACTCGCCGACCGGTTGCACAACATGCGCACCCTCGGTGTGATGCGCCCCGAGAAGCAGGCCCGCATCGCCAAGGTGACCCGGGACGTCCTCATCCCGCTCGCCGAACGACTGGGTGTCCAGGCGCTCAAGACCGAACTGGAGGACCTGGTCTTCGCGATCCTGCATCCCGAGGAGTACGAGCACACCCGGGAGCTGATCGTCGAGAACGCCTCCCGTGGGGACGACCCGCTCGCCGAGACGGCCGACGAGATGCGCAAGGTCCTGCGCGAGGCCGACATCCAGGCAGAAGTCCTGATCCGGCCACGACACTTCGTCTCCGTGCACCGGGTGTCCCGAAAACGCGGGCGGTTGCGCGGTACCGACTTCGGCCGACTGCTCGTGCTGGTGAACGAGGACGCGGACTGTTATGGCGTCCTGGGTGAACTGCACACCTGTATGACGCCCGTCGTCTCGGAGTTCAAGGACTTCATCGCCGTCCCCAAGTTCAACCTGTACCAGTCGCTGCACACCGCCGTGGCCCGTGCGGACGGCCAGGTCACCGAAGTACTCATCCGCACCCACCAGATGCACAAGGTCGCCGAGGCCGGTGTCGTCGCCCTCGGCAACCCCTACGCCCCGCCTTCGGAGGAACTGGCCGCCGCCGGCGACGGCGAGCGCGCGGACCCCACCCGCCCCGGCTGGCTGTCCCGCCTCCTCGACTGGCAGCAGGCCGCACCCGACCCCGACACCTTCTGGTCCACCCTGCGCGAGGACCTCGCCCAGGACCGCGAGATCACCGTCTTCCGGCCCGACGGGGGCACACTCGGCCTTCCCGAGGGCGCGACCTGCGTGGACGCCGCCTACGCGCAGTACGGCGAGGACGCGCACGCGTGCATCGGCGCCCGCGTCAACGGCCGGCTGGCCACCCTCAGCACGGTTCTGCGGGACGGTGACACCGTCCAGCTCCTCATGGGGCAGGACCCGGCCTCGGAACCCTCCAGGGAGTGGCTGGAGCACGCCCACACCCCCGCCGCCAGGATCGCCATCCAGCGGTGGCTGACCACCCATGCACCGCAGGGCGAGAGTTCCGCCGAAGCGGGCGACGCAGCCGGGACGGTGCCCTTCCGGGCCACGGCGGACGCGCCGGCCGACCAGGACGCTGCCGGGAACGAACCGGGTCTCCGCCCGGCCTTCGAGGCAGCGGTGGGCCGCGCCGCCGCCAACGTCCTCGTCGACCGGCCGGACGCGACCGTACGCCTGGCCGGCTGCTGCACCCCCGTACCGCCCGACGAGGTCGCCGGTTTCTCGGTGCGCGGGGGAGTGGTGACCGTGCACCGCGTGGAGTGCGCCGCGGTGGCGCGCATGAAGGATGCGGGGCGCTCGGAGGTCGACGTGCGCTGGGGGGAAGCCACCGAGTGCCGGGTCACCCTGGTCGCGGAATCGTTCGTTCGCCCGCATCTGCTGGCGGACCTCACGGAAGCCATGGCCACGGAGGGCGCGGAGATCGTCTCGGCGACGGTCGAGCCCCCGACCCAGCAGCGCGTGCGCCACACGTACACGGTCCAGCTCCCGGACGCGGCTCAGCTCCCCGTGCTGATGCGGGCCATGCGCAACGTGGCGGGCGTGTACGACGTGAGCAGGGCGCAACCGATGACGCAGGGGGCGTGAGGGCAGCCGCGACACCAGGGAGCGGCTCGCGGCCTCCCCCGCCTCCTTGTAGGCCCGCCCGCCGCGCCGGTTCCCGAGCACTGCACCCACCGGACCTACCCGTTCGGGTGGGCCGGTCGCGCGTCGTCGACGTCCCGCGCACTCGCGCTGATAGCCGTGGTGCATGCTGCTCACCCCCCGCACCAAGGTCCAGCGACCAGTCCCTGGCGCTTCCCGTCCTCGTCCCCGGACCCGCCGGCGCCTCCGGGTACCCGCGCTGCTCGCCCTGGCCGTCTCCTCCTGCCTCGTCGCCGCCAGTGCCCCCGCCACGCCCCTGGGCGTCGGTGACCGCCTCTACCCGTACCTGGGCAACCCCGGCTACGACGTGATGTCGTACGACCTCTCCTTCACCTATCCGGGCACCAACCGCAAGCCCCTCCAGGCCGTGACCAGGATCGACGCGTGGACGACGGCGGACCTGGAACGCATCAACCTGGACTTCGCACACGGCGAGGTCGAGTCCGTCGAGGTCGACGGGACGCCCGCGTCGTTCAGCACCGCCGGAGAGGACCTCGTGGTCACGCCGGCGGAGCCGCTGTCCGACGGCAACTGGACGCGCATCACCGTGCGGCACACCAGCGATCCCGTGTACGGCGAGAAGCGGGAGGGCGGCTGGGTGCGGACCGCCGATGGCCTCGCCATGGCCAACCAGGCCGATGCCGCCCACGTCGTGTTCCCCTGCAACGACCACCCCTCCGACAAGGCGATGTTCACCATCCGGGTGACCGCGCCCAACGGCTACACGGCCGTCGCCAACGGCCTGCAGGCCGGCGTCGACCGGGCGGGCGGCTCGACGACCTGGACGTACCGCACCGAACACCCCATGGCCACCGAGCTCGCCCAGGTCTCCATCGGCCGCTCGACGGTGCTTCACCGCACCGGCCCGCACGGACTGCCCGTACGGGACGTCGTGCCGACCAAGTACCGCGAGCAGCTCGAACCGTGGCTGGAGAAGACCCCGGACCAGATCTCCTGGATGGAGAGCAAGCTCGGCCGCTACCCGTTCGAGACGTACGGGCTGCTCATGGCCGACGCCGCCACCGGCTTCGAGCTGGAGACCCAGACCCTCTCCCTCTTCGAAAGGGGTCTCTTCACCGAGTCCGCCTTCCCGAAGTGGTACGTCGAGGCGATCATGGTGCACGAGCTGGCGCACCAGTGGTTCGGCGACAGTGTCAGCCCGCGCAGCTGGTCCGACCTGTGGCTCAGCGAGGGGCACGCCACCTGGTACGAGGCCCTGTACGCGGCGGAGAAGGCGGGCAGGCCACTGGAGGCCCGTATGAAGGCCGCGTACGCCGCCTCCGACCGCTGGCGCGCGGCCGGCGGACCGCCCGCCGCCCCCAAGGCGCCCACCGCCGGCAAGAAGACCGGCATCTTCCGGCCGAACGTCTATGACGGCGCGGCCCTGGTCCTCTACGCCCTCCGCCAGGAAATCGGAGCCCCCGCCTTCGATCGTCTGGAACGCGCCTGGGTCAGCAGGCACCAGGACACCTCCGCCTCGACCGCGGACTTCGTCGCGCTCGCCGAGGAGATCTCCGGACGGGACCTCGACGGATTCCTGCACGCCTGGCTGTACGGCAAGAAGACCCCGCCGATGCCGGGGCAGCCGGAGTGGCGGTCCATGGATCCCGGGAAGACGCCCGGCAAGGCGCCCACCAGGGCGTCCGCCGCACCGCGGGCGACCGTGAAGTAGGACCGCGGGACCGCGAAACAGCACCGCGCGGTCCGCACGGCGTGGAGCGTGCGGACCGCAAGGCAGGAGGGTGCGGACCCCGCAGCGCGGGACGGTCGGACCGAGAAATAAGACGGTGACGAGACGGCTCGTGCCGTGCGACCATCTTCTGGTCGGCGCGGCACGGGACGCGGGAATCTCCCGGGGTACTCGTGCGTTGTGAACAGTGACGGATCGGTCTCGGGCGCAAGGGCTCGTTCCGAAGCGTCACAGCCACCGTCGCCGCACAACGGATTCCCATCGACGTAAGGACCCAATGACCTCCTCTTCTTCCTCTTCCCAGGACACTCAGCGCCTCGCGCACACTTATCCCGAAGGTCTTCGGGCCGATGCCCTGATGGAAGAGGACGTCGCCTGGAGCCACGAGATCGACGGAGAGCGGGACGGCGAGCAGTTCGACCGCTCCGACCGCGCGGCTCTGCGCCGTGTGGCGGGCCTCTCCACCGAGCTCGAGGACGTCACCGAGGTCGAGTACCGCCAGCTCCGTCTGGAGCGGGTCGTGCTCGTGGGCGTCTGGACCTCCGGGAACGCACAGGACGCGGAGAACTCCCTCGCGGAGCTCGCCGCCCTCGCGGAGACCGCGGGCGCGCTCGTGCTCGACGGCGTGATCCAGCGCCGCGACAAGCCCGACGCGGCCACCTACATCGGCTCCGGCAAGGCCGACGAGCTGCGGGACATCGTGCTGGAGACCGGAGCCGACACCGTCATCTGCGACGGTGAACTCAGCCCGGGTCAGCTCATCCACCTCGAGGATGTCGTCAAGGTCAAGGTCATCGACCGTACGGCCCTGATCCTCGACATCTTCGCCCAGCACGCCAAGTCCCGGGAGGGCAAGGCGCAGGTCGCGCTCGCGCAGATGCAGTACATGCTGCCGAGGCTGCGAGGCTGGGGTCAGTCGCTGTCCCGGCAGATGGGCGGCGGCAAGGGCGGCGGCCTCGCCACCCGTGGTCCCGGTGAGACCAAGATCGAGACGGACCGGCGGCGGATCCGCGAGAAGATGGCGAAGATGCGCCGGGAGATCGCGGAGATGAAGACCGGCCGCGACATCCAGCGCCAGGTGCGCCGGCGCAACAAGGTTCCCTCGGTCGCCATCGCGGGCTACACCAACGCCGGCAAGTCCTCGCTGCTCAACCGCCTCACGGGCGCGGGTGTGCTGGTCGAGAACGCCCTGTTCGCGACCCTGGACCCGACCGTGCGCCGGGCCGAGACCCCGAGCGGCCGACTGTACACACTGGCCGACACGGTCGGTTTTGTACGGCATCTGCCGCACCACCTGGTCGAGGCGTTCCGCTCCACCATGGAGGAGGTCGGCGAGTCCGACCTGATCCTGCACGTGGTGGACGGATCGCACCCGAACCCGGAGGAGCAGCTGGCCGCCGTTCGTGAGGTGATCAGGGACGTCGGTGCCACCGAGGTGCCCGAGATCGTCGTGATCAACAAGGCCGACGCGGCCGACCCGCTGACGCTCCAGCGGCTGCAGCGGATCGAGAAGCGCTCCATCGCGGTCTCGGCCCGCACCGGCCGGGGCATCGACGAACTGCTCGCCCTGATCGACAACGAGCTGCCGCGCCCGTCGGTCGAGATCGAGGCGCTCGTGCCGTACACGCTCGGCAAGCTGGTCGCGCGCGCCCACACCGAGGGTGAGGTGATCTCCGAGGAGCACACCCCGGAGGGCACGCTGCTCAAGGTGCGGGTGCACGAGGAGCTCGCGGCGGATCTCGCGCCGTACGTTCCGGCGCCGACCGCCTGAGCCGTCGTGGCACTGCGGTCCGCGTTGCCGTAGAACGCCGAGGCCAACGCCGAAGGCCCGTCCCCTGTCGCAGGGAACGGGCCTTCGGTACGTCCGCGTGCGAGGCTGTCACCGACCGCCGTACATCTTGCTCATGTTCAGGTACAGCGCCTCGGCGCTCGCCCCCAACTGCGGTCCCGCGAGCCAGGTGCTGTCCTCCGGGCCGATCGACGTGTTCGACACCAGCCTGGTCTCGCCGTCCACCACCCGGAACCAGCCGCCCCCCGACGAACCACCGGTCATGGTGCAGCCGATGCGGTACATCGTCGGCAGGGTCGGGCTCAGCGAGAAGCGCCCGGGCCGATCGATGCACTTGAACATCTGCAGCCCGTTGTAGGGCGGCGCCGCCGGGTAACCCCAGGCGCCCATCTGGGCGACCTCGGTGGCCGACGGGGACGAGAAGTCCACGTCGAGTGCGGCGCCGACCGTCTCCTCCAGCGATTGGGCGCCCCGCTCCGGTTTCACGTGCAGCACGGCGTAGTCGTGGGCGGCACCCGCGCCGCCGGTCTGCGAGCCGCCCTGGATCCACTCGTTCGAGGTGGAGACCCAGTCCGCCCACCAGTTGCCGTAGGGGGCGCTCTCGGAGGGGCTCGCGCTCCTCAACTGTGCCGCGGACCTGCCGAGGTCGTTGTAGGCCGGAACGAAGACGATGTTGCGGTACCAGCCGCCGTCGCCGCCGGCGTGCACGCAGTGGCCCGCCGTCCAGACGAGGTTGGACCTGCCGGGATGATTGACGTCCTTGACGACCGTGCCGGAGCACACGGCCGGGCCGTCGGGGGAGTCGAAGAAGACCTTGCCGACCGGGGCCGCGTTCTCGTGGTACGGCGTCTTCTCGGCGGAGGCCTGGACCGGTGCCGGCTCCGGGTCGCTGACGCCCTGGACGGACGCGGCTTCCTGCGTCGTGACCGTCTTGTCGGCCTCCGTCGCGGACTGCATCCGCTCCGGCTTCCAAAGACCCTCGATCACCGGGTTGACGAAATCCCTGGCTTCGCTGAGCCACTTGTCCTTGTCCCAGTCCTGCCAGCCGCCGCCGGTCCACTTGTCGACATCGATGCCGTGTTCCTTGAGCTTGTCCGCGATGTCGGCCGGGATCTGGATCTTGCCGTCGCCGATGTCGGCAGCCTGGGATGCGGCCGCTTCCGCCTGGCCGCTCGCCGCGTCCTGTGCCGTGTCGTCGCAGGCGGTCGCGGTCAGGGCGAGGGCGGCGACGATTCCTGTGATGGCAAGGACCGAGCGCCGGCTGCGGTGCGGTGCTGCGGGCGTAGGTATGGAACGCATGGTGCGGTGACCCCCCGTTGATACGTGCTCTGCAGTGGTGCCGGCTGCCTCGATGCCGCCCGGGCCGCCCGATGGGCACGTATGCGGCATCCACGACCCAGGGCGCGTGCGCGCTGCGCTGCGAACCTCTCGGACGCGACGCCCCACTGTGCCCGTGCGGTCGAGGGCGAACAGCGGCGAGGCGGTAAAGGTTCCTGCGCACCGCCCCGCCGTCGGTGCGTCACCGACCGGCGAACTTCTCGCTCACCGAGTCGAAGATGACCTTGGCTTCCTTGCCCAGCCTCGGCCCCGCGAGCCAGCCCGACTTCACCGGCCCGATGGAAGTGTTGGACACGAGCGCCGGCTTGCCGTCCGAGCCGGTCGCAACCCACCCGCCTCCGGACGAACCGCCGGTCATGGTGCAGCCGATGCGGTACATCGTCGGGTCCGAGGACCTGAGCGACAGCCGACCCGGCTTGTCCTGGCACTGGTAGAGCTTCTGGCCGTCGAACGGCGCGGCTGCCGGATAGCCGATCGCCTTGAGGCTGTCCACCTCGGGGACGGCCGGGGCGTTGAAGTCGACCGGGAGAGCGGAACCGACCGTCTCCTCAAGAGACTTACCGTTGCTCCCCTCTTCCGGCTTCACATGGAGCACGGCGAAGTCGTACGGCGCCCCGTCCCCGCCCGTCGCGCCGCCCTGCTCGATCCACTGCTCCGAGGTCTGCGCCCAGTCGGCCCACCACACGCCGTACGGAGCGACCTCTTCCCTGGCCACGCCCTCCAACTCGGCGCTCCCCATGCCCGCGTTGTTGTACGACGGCACGAACGCGATGTTGCGGTACCAGCCGCCGCTCTTGCCCGCGTGCACACAGTGTCCCGCGGTCCACACCATGTTGGACTTGCCGGGGTTGGCCGGGTCCTGCACGACCGTCGCCGAGCAGACCATCGTGCCCTTGGGCGAGTCGAAGAACACCTTGCCCGCCTCAGGGGCGTTGGCGTGGTACTCGGGCGACACGGCCTGTGCCTGCACCGGCTGCGGAGCCGGGTCGGTCACGCCCTGGTCGCCGGAGATGTCGCTGTCGTCGACGCTCCGGTCCGGGTCCTCGGCCTCCCGCATGCGGTCCGGATCCCACAGCCCCTCGATGATCGGGTTGATGTAGTCCTGGGCCTCGCGCAGCCAGTCCTCCTTGTCCCACTGCTTCCAGGCGCCGTCCCGCCACTTGTCGAGGTCGATCCCGTGCTCCCTGAGCTTGTCCTTGATGTCGTCCGGGATCGTGATCTCGCCTTCGCCTCCGGCCGCCGCCGAGGCGGTGGCGTCGCCGCCCGCCTCGGCATCGCCCGACTCGCAGGCCGTGACGGTGAGGGCCAGCGCGGCCGCGAGTGCGACCACGGGCAGCGGGGACCTTGTGCGGCGCGCGCTCCTCCCGCGGCGAGCGGTGGACGACGGCCGTATCGATCGCATGATCTGACTCCCCCTGGAGTGACAGTGTGGTGCCGCTGCCTTGAACTCCCGCTGGTCACATACCGGTTCCGCGTGAGGTCAGGGCGCGTTGGGACGGCATCACACACTATGCGGTCGCTGTGGGGGAGACCCGACGGAACGGCAACGGTTTCGCTACAGCAAGGATCTTGAAGCAACCCGTAACCCGGTGCACCGTCCGCGGTTGGTAGCCGTGGGGTGCCTGCTGCCCGTGAGCGGCCCCCAGTGCCCAGTTCCCCGGAGTTTCGAGTGGACGCTCGCGGGGCTTCGTATGTCGGGGCGGGCGAGGATGCGTCACACCTGCTCGCCCCTGGACAGCGGGAGGACAGGGAGCCATGGCAGTGACTGAATCTGTGCGCGGGGGGACGACCGAGTCGGCGAGGGCCCGTGCCGTGCATGAAGGGATCCTGCGGCGGCAGTCGGCACGCGAGTCCGCGGCGCGCACCTACGCCCGTGCCCTTCCGATCGTTCCGGTACGGGCGCGCGGGATGACCATCGAGGGCGCGGACGGCCGCCGCTACCTCGACTGCCTCTCGGGTGCCGGCACGTTGGCGCTGGGACACAACCACCCCGTCGTCCTGGACGCCATTCGCAAGGTCCTCGACTCGGGCGCACCGCTGCACGTCCTCGATTTGGCGACACCCGTCAAGGACGCCTTCATCACCGAGCTGTTCCACACCCTGCCTCCCGGTCTCGCGCGCCACGCCCGCGTGCAGTTCTGCGGGCCGGCCGGCACCGATGCCGTGGAGGCCGCCTTCAAGCTCGTCCGCGCCGCGACCGGACGCACCGGGATCCTCGCCTTCAGCGGTGCCTATCACGGCATGACAGCCGGAGCCCTCGCAGCCTCCGGGGGTGCCTTTGACGTACGGGTCGCGCGCCTGCCCTACCCGCAGGACTACCGCTGTCCCTTCGGCGTCGGAGGTGAACGCGGTGCCGAACTCGCCGCCCGCTGGACCGAGTCCGTCCTCGACGACCCCAAGTCGGGCGTGCCGCGCCCCGCCGGGATGATCCTCGAACCCGTCCAAGGCGAGGGCGGGGTGATCCCCGCGCCGGACGGCTGGATGCGGCGTATGCGGGAGATCACGGCCGACCGTTCCATCCCACTCATCGCCGACGAGGTCCAGACCGGCGTCGGGCGCACCGGTTCCTTCTGGGCCGTGGAGCACAGTGGCGTCACCCCTGATGTCATGGTCCTCTCCAAGGCCATCGGGGGCAGCCTGCCGCTGGCCGTCATCGTCTACCGCGACGACCTCGACGCCTGGCAACCCGGAGCCCACGCCGGAACGTTCCGCGGCAACCAACTCGCCATGGCCGCAGGCACGGCCACACTCGCCTACGTCCGCGAGAACCGGCTCGCCGAGCGGGCGGCCGAACTGGGTTCGCAGATGCTGCGCCGACTCTCCGTACTGGCCACCGACTTCGCGTGCATCGGCGATGTACGCGGCAGGGGGCTGATGATCGGGGTCGAGGTGGTGAAGCCTGAGGACGGTCCCGCACGTGCGGATGGGCTGCCTGCGGCCTTTGCTGCGATCGAGGGCACCGGCGAGGGCATGACCGAAGGCCAGGGGGCGCGTGGCGCTCGTGAAGGGCGCGGGGGTGTCCCCGAGCAGGACGGCCGGGGTGCCGTCGGAGCCGGGTGGGCCGAGGGCGAGAGGGGCGTGTCGGCAGGGCTCGACCCCGACGGGAACGCGTACGGCCTGTCGACGGACGTTCCTGCCGCCCCCCGACACGCAGGCACGGCGGACGAGTGGGGCCGGGAACAGCGCCCTCGTCCGGCAGCACCCGAACTTGCGGCTGCCATCCAACAGGAGTGCCTGCGACGTGGCCTGATCGTCGAACTCGGAGGCCGCCACTCCAGCGTCATCAGGCTGCTGCCACCCCTGACCATCAGCGACGAACAGGCTGCCGCGGTACTGGACCGGCTCGCCGACGCGGTGGACGCGGTGTCCCGCGGCCACGCCGGTCCGGACAGGACGCTCCAGCCAAGCCGACACCGACCGCGGCACGGTGGCCGAGGGGATGGAGCGGAACAGCCGGATGGGGCGGGTCGGGCGGATAGGGCGGGGTAACGGCGGCTGCCGGCGGCGCCAGCGTGCGCGTACCGGCCGATGCTCTCGCATCGGTGGTGATGGCCTCAGCCTCACGAAGGCCGCATCCGCGGGCGAGGCCAAGTGACGCTCGGGCAACGGATGCGGCGTCAAGTGACGCCCGGCCAATGGATGCGAGGAGGTCAGGTGAGCGAGGGCTGAGGGGCGGGAGGCCACGGGACGGAGGGCTGCGTGATTGGAGGCCACAGGACGGAGGGCTGCGGCAGACCAAGGACGGAGGGCTGAGTGACGTAGGCCCGAGGCACAGCTCCATCCCGATGACACCGCACTCCCCTCTCCACACCGTCTCGACCCGACACACCTTTCCAACTGCCCTTCCCATGAAGCGCGCAAAGGCCCCATGCCCGCCCACCCCCAGAAACCGCCGCCCTACGAGCCTGAACCACCTCAGAGGACCAGCCTTGATCACCAGCCCTGTATCCGACGGACAAGCCGACCTCCGCTCACGAGGTTCCTCCGAGGCACACGCCCCTCAGCAGGAGCCGCCCGTATCGACAATCGCGTCGGCTGCACCTGGTCAGGGAGCCGGTCACGGAAACGGTCAGGGAGGGTCCTTCGGCCGAGTGGGTACGCCTGTACCCGCACAGTCAGCCGCAGGCGTGCAGGCTCGCACCCACCCGCCGACAGACACTCCGGCGCCAGGGGGAGGCGCGCAGCAGCAAAGTGTCCCTGAGCAGGGGACTGTCGGGAGGCAGTCGCCGGTCCGAACGCCGACGCAGGCCTGTGCCCCGGACAGCGAGCCCGCCGCCCTGCACGGTGACCCCGCCGACCTCCTGGAGCATCCGGACCCGCACACCGCAGCCCAGGCCGCCGCCGTGGAGAACCTGCTGCGCTGCTGGGTCCGTGAGACCAACGCGCCGGCCCCTGAGGACGGGCTCCTCCGCATCCCCACTCCTGCCACCGGCACGGCCCTGCTGGTCCCGGTCCACTACTGGTCCCCCACAGGGTGGCATCGGTTCGGCCTCCCGCGACCGGCCAACGCCGCCGACCACACCCCGCCGATCGACGCAGTCACGCTCACAGCACTGCTGGCCCGGGAGAGCCTTGTCGAGTGCGCCGAGGGGGACGCGGGCGTCCACGCGGGATCAGGTGCGGACACAAAGGCGGGCACGAGCGCGGCGCCAAGGCCTGACGCGGAAGCGAAGGCCACGTCCGCCACTACCGACCTCGTCGTACGCGTCGCCGACTCCCTGCGACGAACCGTCATTTTCCTCACCGAGCGCCGGAACGACCCCGACGAAGGCGCCGACCTCTTCCTCACGGCCGAGCAGGCGCTCATGCTCGGGCACCCGTTCCACCCCACCCCGAAGAGCCGCGAGGGACTGTCCGAGGCCGAAGCACAGCTGTACTCACCTGAGGTGCGCGGCTCCTTCCCTCTGCACTGGCTCGCTGTCGCTCCTTCCCTCCTCGCCACCGACTCGGCATGGACCGAGCACGGGCGCGTCGTCCCCGCGGTCCAGCTCACGGCCCGACTGGCCGCCCATGAACTGCCGTTGCCCGACGGGTACGCCGCACTGCCACTACATCCCTGGCAGGCACGCGAGGTCCGGCAACGTCCCGAAATCGCGGCCCTGCTCGAAGCCGGACTGCTCCGCGATCTTGGCTCCCACGGTGCCCCGTGGCATCCCACCTCCTCCGTGCGTACCGTTCATCGATCCGACGCCGCCGCCATGCTCAAACTGTCGCTGGGCCTGCGCATCACCAACTCTCGACGGGAGAACCTGCGCAAGGAGTTGCACCGTGGCGTCGAGGTCCATCGACTCCTGCGCAGCGGCCTCTCGGTCGAATGGCAGGCCGCCCACCCGGGATTCGACATCGTTCGTGACCCGGCCTGGCTCGCCGTTGACGCGCCGGAGGGTGCCCCCGTGGCCGGCCTTGACGTGATGATCCGACACAACCCGTTCCGGTCGAGCGACGACGTGTCATGCGTCGCCGGCTTCGTCTCGCCCCGTCCTCAGGCGCAGACCGGAGGTGCTCCGGACCGGCCCAGATCGGACAGGCACCCCCTGCGGTCCCGTCTTGCCGACGTGGTCAACGGGCTTGCCGCCAGGACGGGGCGCCCGCGAGGAGCGGTCACCGCGGAGTGGTTCCTGCGCTACCTCGAACACGTGGTCCGGCCGGTGCTCTGGCTGGACGCCGAGGCGGGCGTTGCGTTGGAGGCACACCAGCAGAACACCCTGCTTCTCCTGGACGGCGACGGCTGGCCCTCGGGCGGCCGGTACCGAGACAACCAGGGCTACTACTTCCGTGAATCCCGGCGCGCGGAACTCGAAGCCCGGATGCCCGGAATCGGCGAGGCCAGCGACACCTTCGTCTCGGACGAGGTCACCGACGAGCGCTTCGCGTACTACCTCGCGATCAACAACGTGCTCGGTCTCATCGGCGCGTTCGGCTCCCAGCGACTCGCCGACGAACGGCTGCTGCTCGCCGCATTCCGCCGATTCCTGGGAGAGGTGGCCTCCGGTCCCGCCCGTCTGCACACGTCATTGCCTGCCCTCCTGCTCGACTCACCGGTCCTGCGTTGCAAGGCCAACCTGCTGACACGCTTGCACGGCCTTGACGAACTCGTCGGCCCGGTCGACACCCAGTCCGTCTACGTCACCATTGCCAACCCCCTGCATTCCTGACCCTCACTGCCTGGCTTCACCAACCGCTCTCCACCGCCCCACGAAGTCGCCGAGGAACATGCCCCGCGCGCCCCACCGCCCGAGAGGACTGCCGCCGTGCCGCCGACCGACTCGAGTGCTGACACCGGTACCACCCCCGTCACCGATCTCGGCGGCGTCACGACAGCGGGTGCTCTCGGGCCCCCTGTCGACAAGGCGGCCGGCACGGACGCGGACACCGAGGACACGCTGGATCTGGGGTTGCCCGAAGAACTTCTCGCGCTCCTTGCGGAGACCCCCGAAGCCGACGGGGGGCCGAACCCAGATTGCTCAAACGCGGCCGCACCCTCCTCCGCCCATCGGCACTCCGCCCTCCGGCACTCCGCCCTCCGGCCCTCTGCCCTTCGGTACACCGACGATCTGCTCGACACCGTGGCCGGCTGGGGGCCGATCAGCACACCTGCCGGGATGCTTCACCTGGTCCCCGTCGGCCTCGTCAGCGACCTCCCGCTTGTCAGCCGGTGGATGAACGACCCTGCGGTCGCGGCGTTCTGGGGGCTTGCCGGCCCGCCGAACGTGACCGAGGACCATGTGCGGGCCCAGCTCGCCGGCGACGGCCGCAGCGTTCCGTGCCTCGGCATGCTGGAGGGCACGCCGATGAGCTACTGGGAGATCTACCGAGCCGACCTGGACTCCCTGGCCCGGCACTACCCGGCACGTCCTCATGACACCGGTCTCCATGTCCTCATCGGTGCCGTAGGCGATCGTGGACGAGGGCTCGGGGGCACCCTTCTGCGAGCCGTCGCCGATCTCGTACTCGACAGGCGGCCCGCCTGTGCTCGCGTCGTCGCTGAACCGGACATGCGCAACACCCCTTCCGTCGCCGCGTTCCTCAGCGCCGGTTTCCGGTTTTCCGCCGAGATCGAGCTGCCCGCCAAGCGAGCCGCCCTCATGGTCAGAGACCGGACCTTGCGCCATCTGCTGTGACGCCAAGTCGCAGCGTCATCACTTTTGGTACACCGCTCGCGCCGATCCGGTTCCCGTCCTCGACGAACCGAATTCGAGTCGAGCCGATCTCGCCAGTGACCAGGGTGTTCCGCCGACCGAGTCGAGCGGCCGACCGGAACCAGCCGAAACCGGCCGCGCGCCCTCCACAGACCCGCTCCCCCTTGCCCATGTGCCGACCCACCTCCGTAAGTGCCGGCCCTACGAGCGGGCCCTGACCGAACCCGCACCGCCTCCAAGGCCAGCAGGGTCTGCGCCGCACTGCCCCGCACGGACCCGGACAGGACCGGCCCGGCACGCCCGGCGCGGCACGAACCAGGCCCGGCGCGGCACGAACCGGGACCAGCCCGGCCGAACCGGGACCAGCCCGGCCGAACCGGGACCGGCCCGGCAGGAACCTGATCGACCCCGTACGAACCCGAGCTGACCCCGTTCCGTACGTCCCGAACCGACCCCGTACCAAACCGAACCGGCCCCGCCACCAACCCGAACTTGCTCGACACGAACCCGAACCAGCCGCGCACCCACTCGAACCGATCCCACACACATCCGAACCACTCCGATCTCCACTCAAGGAACCCCCGGTCTTGATCCCACCCCCCGTCCCCACCGCGATCACCCGTCTGTCAGTGCCGAGCCGTAGGGTGGTCGCGCTATGACAAAGCCCTCACTCCACGAACTCCTGCATGCTGCCGTCACTGCCGTCGGCGGCACGGAGCGCCCTGGCCAGGTGACCATGGCCGAATCCGTCGCGGAGGCGATCGACGGCGGCTCCCATCTGCTGGTCCAGGCGGGCACCGGCACCGGAAAGTCGCTCGGCTACCTGGTGCCGGCGCTCGCGCACGGGGAGCGCGTCGTCGTGGCGACGGCCACCTTGGCCCTGCAGCGTCAGCTCGTGGAGCGGGACCTGCCTCGCACCGTCGAGGCACTGCATCCCCTGCTACGCCGCCGCCCCGAGTTCGCGATGCTCAAGGGCAGGTCGAACTACCTGTGTCTGCACCGTCTGCATGAAGGCGTGCCACAGGACGAGGAGGAGGGACTGTTCGATCAGTTCGAGGCGGCCGCGCCCACCAGCAAGCTGGGGCAGGATCTGCTGCGGGTGCGTGACTGGGCGGACGAGACCGAGACAGGTGATCGTGACGACCTGACGCCCGGAGTGTCCGACCGCGCTTGGGCTCAGGTCTCGGTTTCGTCCCGGGAGTGCCTCGGCGCCTCGAAGTGCGCGTACGGCGCCGAGTGCTTCGCCGAGATGGCTCGGGAGCGCGCCAAGCTCTCGGAGGTGGTCGTCACCAACCACGCGCTGCTCGCGATCGACGCCATCGAGGGCGCGCCCGTCCTCCCTCAGCACGAGGTGTTGATCGTCGACGAGGCACACGAGCTCGTCTCAAGGGTCACCGGAGTCGCCACCGGCGAACTCACTCCCGGCCAGGTCAACCGGGCGGTGCGACGCGCCGCGAAGCTCGTCAACGAGAAGGCCGCGGACCAGCTGCAGACCGCTGCCGAGGGCTTCGAACGGCTGATGGAGCTGGCTCTGCCGGGCCGTCTGGAGGAGATCCCCGAGGACCTCGCCTACGCGCTCATGGCACTGCGGGACGCCTGCCGCACCGTCATCTCCGCGATCGGCGCCACCCGCGACAAGTCCGTGCAGGACGAGGACGCGGTCCGCAAGCAGGCGCTGGCTTCGGTCGAGACGGTCCACGACGTGGCGGAGCGGATCACCAACGGTTCCGAGTGGGACGTCGTCTGGTACGAGCGTCACGACCGGTTCGGCGCGTCGCTGCGTGTGGCTCCCATGTCCGTGTCCGGGCTCCTCAGGGAGAAGCTTTTCGCGGACCGTTCCGTCGTGCTGACCTCCGCGACCTTGAAGCTGGGCGGAGACTTCAACGGCGTCGGCGCGTCCCTGGGCCTCGCCCCCGAGGGCACGGAGGGAGACGATCTTCCTCAGTGGAAGGGCGTGGACGTCGGCTCGCCCTTCGAGTACCGCAAGCAGGGCATCCTCTACGTAGCCAAACACCTTTCCCGCCCCGCGCGGGACGGCGATCGCGCCGACATGCTCGACGAGCTGACCGAACTGATCCAGGCAGCCGGTGGCCGCACGCTCGGCCTGTTCTCGTCGATGCGGGCCGCCCAGCTGGCGGCCGAGGAGCTCCGTTCCCGCATCCCGGAGTACCCGATCCTGCTTCAGGGCGAGGAGACTCTCGGCGAGCTGATCAAGAACTTCGCTGCCGATCCCGAGACGTGTCTCTTCGGCACGCTGTCTCTTTGGCAGGGCGTCGACGTCCCCGGTCCCAGCTGCCAGCTGGTCGTCATGGACAAAATCCCGTTCCCGCGGCCGGACGACCCGCTGATGAGCGCTCGGCAGAAGGCCGTGGAGGACGCGGGCGGCAACGGCTTCATGGCGGTCGCCGCCACTCATGCCGCGCTTCTCATGGCCCAGGGCGCCGGCCGGCTCGTACGGGCGTCGGGGGACCGCGGGGTGGTCGCCGTGCTGGACCAGCGGCTGGCAACGGCCCGGTACGGGAGCTACCTGAAAGCGTCGCTGCCCGACTTCTGGTACACGACGGACCGTAACCAGGTGCGTAAGTCGCTGGCGGCCATCGACGCTGCGGCGAAGCAAGCGGAGGCGGAGTAGGCGACGTGAGCGGGGCCGGCCCGGCGGACGGCAGCCGGGCCGGCCCCCGCTCACGCTCCGCTGACATGGGTCCTCGCCCCATGGCGTGTCGCAGGTCACGGAACGGACCAGGACCCACGGAACGGACCAGGACAGCACAGGGCCCCGGAACCGGCGCAGGGGTCCCGGGGCCCGGTTCAGGGAGCGACGCCTTCGGCCTCGCTCGCCGCGGCCGTCAGACGCGGCGCAGCACTGCCACCACCTTGCCCAGGATGGTCGCGTCGTCGCCCGGGATGGGCTCGTACGAAGCGTTGTGCGGGAGGAGCCAGACGTGGCCGTCCTCGCGCTTGAAGCGCTTGACCGTGGCCTCACCGTCGAGCATCGCGGCGACGATGTCGCCGTTCTCAGCGACCGGCTGGCGGCGGACCGTGACCCAGTCGCCGTCGCAGATCGCGGCCTCGATCATGGAATCTCCGACGACCTTCAGGACGAACAGCTCGCCGTCGCCGACCAGCTGCCGGGGGAGGGGGAAGACATCCTCGACGGACTCCTCCGCGAGGATCGGGCCACCGGCGGCGATGCGGCCGACCAGCGGGACGTACGACGCGGCGGGCTTGCCGGCGGTGTCCGTGGGCTGCACGGAGGCGGCCTGGTCTGAGCCGCGGACCTCGTAGGCGCGCGGGCGGTGCGGGTCGCGGCGAAGGAAGCCCTTGCGCTCCAGTGCCATCAGCTGGTGTGCGACCGAGGACGTGCTGGACAGGCCGACGGCCTGACCGATCTCCCGCATCGACGGCGGGTAGCCACGCCGCTGCACGGAATCCCTGATGACTTCGATCACTCGGCGCTGCCGGTCGGTGAGTCCCGAGCTGTCCGCCCGGATGCCGGGAGGTCGGCCTGGGAGGGAGCGCTTGTGTCCCTCGGGATTCACGGCTTCGTTCATCGCATGCACCGGCTCGAGTCGGCCCTGGGAGCGGTCCTGGGCGGTGATGGTGGCACTGCCTGCGGTGGTGGTCACGTCGGCCCCTCTCGATGGTCTCCCTGCTGCACAACGGTAGTTGCTTTCGAAAGGTTGCGCCAAACACACGTTCGAGTGAAATTTCGCGAATCGGCTGACGCGATCATGTGTCCGGGTGTATGGCTGACGCGCGGTCCGGCAGGCAAAAGGGTTGATTGTTGTACTCTTCACCGTCGGTGTCCGGCCTCGTGGGCCGTCGCCTCAGTCTGCCATCCGTCGGTGGATCGACTGCGGTCCGACCCTCCATCTGTGCGGGAGTCCCACGTCGCCTTCGTGCGGCGCTCACGGTATCTCCCTATGTGGCGCAGGGGCACCGCCGTGTATGTGACGCAGGGCCACCGCCGTGCATTCATGAGGTCCGCGTGCCCGGCGGGTTCTGCGGAGCGCTGCGTCCGAACGCGACACGCGCGTACCGCCTATGTGTATGAGCCAATCCCCACATGTAGTGGTTGGATTGCGGCAGCGGCCCAGAAGTTGTGGTCCCCCGGGTCTTCGGGCGTTCGGAGATCGCCTATGCTTGGGGCTGCTTCGCGGGGCCCATGAGGCCGGCGAGGCTATTGAGTCTGCTGTGAGGAGGGTTGGGAGTTATGCACTGCCCCTTCTGCAGGCACCCCGACAGCCGTGTCGTCGACAGCCGAACGACCGACGACGGCACGTCGATCCGCAGGCGCCGCCAGTGTCCCGACTGCTCCCGTCGTTTCACGACCGTGGAGACTTGCTCACTCATGGTGATCAAGCGGTCCGGAGTCACCGAGCCGTTCAGTCGTACCAAGGTCATCAACGGCGTGCGCAAGGCGTGCCAGGGGCGACCTGTCACCGAGGACGCCCTGGCCCAGCTCGGCCAACGGGTCGAGGAGGCGGTGCGGGCCACCGGAAGCGCCGAGCTGACCACCCACGACGTGGGACTGGCCATACTCGGCCCGCTGCAGGAGCTAGATCTCGTCGCCTTTCTGCGGTTCGCCTCCGTCTATCGGGCGTTCGACTCGCTTGAGGACTTCGAGGCTGCGATCGCGGAACTCAGGGAGGCGACCGGACGCCCCGCCGCGGACGACGACGACCGCGGAGACGACGCAGGAGCTTTGGCGGGGGGCCGGGAAGACGACCGCGGGTCCGGAGGGGCTGCACAGGTCCCCGTGCCCGCGAACGCCGCCGACTGAGGCGAGCCGGATCCGTTCTCGGAGTGCGGATCCGGACGGGAGGCGGCGGCACAAGACCTGTTGCGGGTGGCGATCAGAGGGTGCCCGCAACACCAGACAGAACACCGTGCCACGGGGAACATCGGGGCACTTCAGGGCGTTTTAGCCCGAACAGGGAGGCGGCATGACAGAGACGGCGAGCGGTCCGGCACGGAGTTCCCGCGCCAAGGGCACCAAGGCGACCAAGGGGCTGCGCATCGAGCGCATCCACACCACCCCCGGCGTGCACCCGTACGACGAGGTGGCCTGGGAGAGCCGTGACGTCGTCATGACCAACTGGCGCGACGGCTCGGTCAACTTCGAGCAGCGCGGCGTCGAGTTCCCCGACTTCTGGTCGGTGAACGCGGTCAACATCGTCACCAGCAAGTACTTCCGCGGTGCGGTTGGCACCCCGCAGCGCGAGGTGAGCCTGAAGCAGCTCATCGACCGCATCGTGAAGACGTATCGGAAGGCCGGCGAGGACTACAAGTACTTCGCCTCGCCCGCCGACGCCGAGATCTTCGAGCACGAACTGGCCTACGCCCTCCTGCACCAGATCTTCAGCTTCAACAGCCCTGTCTGGTTCAACGTCGGCACGCCCCAGCCGCAGCAGGTCTCCGCCTGCTTCATCCTGTCCGTCGACGACTCCATGGAGTCGATCCTCGACTGGTACAAGGAAGAGGGCATGATCTTCAAGGGCGGCTCCGGCGCCGGCCTGAACCTCTCCCGCATCCGCTCCTCCAAGGAACTGCTGTCCTCCGGCGGCAACGCCTCGGGCCCCGTCTCCTTCATGCGCGGTGCCGACGCCTCGGCAGGAACGATCAAGTCCGGCGGCGCCACCCGCCGCGCGGCCAAGATGGTCATCCTCGACGTCGACCACCCGGACATCGAGGACTTCATCGAGACCAAGGTGAAGGAAGAGGAGAAGATCCGCGCCCTGCGTGACGCGGGCTTCGACATGGACCTGGGCGGCGAGGACATCACCTCGGTCCAGTACCAGAACGCGAACAACTCGGTCCGCGTGAACGACGAGTTCATGAAGGCCGTCGAGCAGGGCGGCACGTTCGGCCTGCGCGCGCGGATGACCGGCGAGGTCATCGAAGAGGTCGACGCCAAGTCCCTGTTCCGCAAGATGGCCGAGGCCGCCTGGGCCTGCGCCGACCCGGGCATCCAGTACGACGACACCATCAACCACTGGCACACCTGCCCGGAGTCCGGCCGTATCAACGGTTCGAACCCCTGCAGCGAGTACATGCACCTGGACAACACGTCCTGCAACCTCGCCTCGCTGAACCTGATGAAGTTCCTGAAGGACGACGGCAAGGGCAACCAGTCCTTCGACGTCGAGCGCTTCGCGAAGGTCGTCGAGCTCGTCATCACCGCGATGGACATCTCCATCTGCTTCGCGGACTTCCCGACGCAGAAGATCGGTGAGAACACGCGCGCGTTCCGCCAGCTCGGCATCGGCTACGCCAACCTCGGCGCCCTGCTGATGGCGACCGGACACGCGTACGACTCCGACGGCGGCCGCGCCCTCGCCGGCGCCATCACCTCCCTGATGACCGGCACGTCGTACCGGCGCTCCGCGGAGCTCGCCGCGGTCGTCGGCCCGTACGACGGCTACGCCCGCAACGCACAGCCGCACCTGCGCGTCATGAAGCAGCACGCCGACGCCAACGCCGAGGCCGTCCGCATGGACGACCTGGACACGCCGGTCTGGGCCGCCGCGACGGAGGCCTGGCAGGACGTGCTGCGTCTCGGTGAGAAGAACGGTTTCCGTAACTCCCAGGCGTCCGTCATCGCCCCGACGGGCACCATCGGTCTCGCGATGTCCTGCGACACCACCGGCCTTGAGCCCGACCTCGCGCTGGTCAAGTTCAAGAAGCTGGTCGGCGGCGGCTCGATGCAGATCGTCAACGGCACTGTCCCGCAGGCCCTGCGCCGCCTGGGCTACCAGGAGGAGCAGATCGAGGCGATCGTCGCCCACATCGCCGAGCACGGCAATGTGATCGACGCCCCGGGCCTCAAGCACGAGCACTACGAGGTGTTCGACTGCGCCATGGGCGAGCGCGCCATCTCCCCCATGGGCCACGTCCGCATGATGGCCGCGATCCAGCCGTGGATCTCCGGTGCCCTGTCCAAGACGGTCAACATGCCGGAGTCGGCGACCGTCGAGGAGGTCGAGGAGATCTACTTCGAGGCATGGAAGCTGGGCGTCAAGGCGCTCGCCATCTACCGCGACAACTGCAAGGTCGGCCAGCCGCTCTCCGCGAAGACCAAGGAGAAGGAGAAGGCCGAGATCACGGAGAAGGCCGAGGCCACCATCCGTGAGACGGTCGAGAAGGTCGTCGAGTACCGCCCGGTCCGCAAGCGCCTCCCGAAGGGCCGCCCCGGCATCACGACGTCCTTCACGGTCGGTGGCGCCGAGGGCTACATGACCGCCAACTCCTACCCGGACGACGGTCTCGGCGAGGTCTTCCTGAAGATGTCCAAGCAGGGCTCGACGCTCGCGGGCATGATGGACGCCTTCTCGATCGCCGTCTCGGTGGGTCTGCAGTACGGCGTGCCGCTGGAGACGTACGTCTCGAAGTTCACGAACATGCGCTTCGAGCCGGCCGGTATGACGGACGACCCTGACGTGCGGATGGCACAGTCGATCGTCGACTACATCTTCCGCCGCCTGGCGCTCGACTTCCTGCCCTTCGAGACGCGCTCCGCCCTCGGCATCCACTCCGCCGAGGAGCGCCAGCGTCACCTGGAGACGGGTTCGTACGAGCCCGCCGACGACGAGGTGGACGTCGAGGGCCTCGCACAGTCGGCGCCGCGCGCCCAGGAGCTGAAGGCCGTCGCCACCCCGAAGGCCGAGGCGTCGGTGGCCAAGCCCGCTCCGCAGCAGGCCCACACCAGCGCCGAGCTGGTGGAGATGCAGCTGGGCATCCAGGCCGATGCTCCGCTGTGCTTCTCCTGCGGTACGAAGATGCAGCGGGCCGGCTCCTGCTACATCTGCGAGGGTTGCGGCTCGACCAGCGGCTGCAGCTGATCCCGGGCGCCTTGAACGCCACTGACTGACGTGATGCGGGGAAACCTCTCGGAGGTTTCCCCGCATCACGCGGTTTCGGCTCGTCGCGCACTTTGCGGTTTCACAGGCGCCGCGCCGCCTGCACCATTTCCTCACTCAGTTCGGGAACGGGCTCTCTTGCCGCGGCGTCAAGGAGGATCTGGCGCGCGGCGGAAGGAACGGACTCGGCAGGCCATGCCCTGAGCGCTCGGAGCGCCATACGGCGGTTCCTGGTCGTCTGATTGTCGAGGGCTGTTTCGATCAGTTCCCAGCCATGGCCGGGATGCTCATCCAACCGACTCACGATGAAGTCGAGGATACGGTCGACCTCGAACTCCTTTCCGAGACCCAGTTCGACTGTCGGACCGGTGCGCAGATCCTGAAGGGGCAGCAGGCGTGCCGCGGCGTCGACGACAGCCACGATGTGCTCGCTCGGACAGCCGTCGATGAGCAGGAACCAGCTGGTGCTGTCGCAAGGGTCGACCTCCACCCTTCGCATCAGTGCTGGGCGGGCGTCGATGTCCATCAGCCCAGCCGCCCAAGCCGCCGGACGGAACGTCGCCGGGTCCTCGTCGGTGAGGCCGGCGAGCACGACTTCCCGTGAGGCCGGATCGGCGACCAGATTCCTGTATCGGTCTCGAATGCGCCGCCACTGCGGATCATCCCGCTGTGTCCCGCTCATACAGAGGTCGTTCAGAAAACGGCTGATCGACAGGAGAGTCCAAAGCCGCCGCACAGTGAGGGCGCCTGCCGTCGAGTGGAACAGGAATCCGTCCAGAGCAGGTACCGCGCCGGAATACGACGCCAGCGCCGGGCCCGGTCCATCGACATCGGTGAGCGCTTCGAGGAGTCTTGCCGCGCCGCCGAGAGTTTCCTCATCCAGCGTTTCGCAGGCCAGGGCACCGGCTAGATCACCGACTTCGGCGGCCGTCAGCGCGAAGTAGCTGTCCAACACGTCGCCCGTGCACGACTCACGAATCAACCACCTGCTGATCCTGGGGTCCGACGCACCTTCGAGCCGTCCGACGGCGTCGACGCGGGCCCACCCTCCCGCCCGCCGGGCCACTTCGAAGACAGCCTGATGAGGGTCGGTGTGGGACCGTACCAGGGCATGACAGGCCTCACTCGAGAACTCCGAGAAGGTCCCCAGCGTCTGCAGGACATCACTGTCTTCGTCGGTTCCGGTCATGCCCAGCAGCAGGATGCCGAACTGAACGGCGTTGGGGTGCTCGCCGTGCGTCGCGAACCACCGGCCCAACTGGCGCATACGGTCGGAAGGGAGAGAGCGCCTTCGAAGTTCTGCTTCGAGGGCGCGCTCATGGTCCCGCCACACAATGCGCCGAAGTTGTCCGTCCAGGACGGACGCTGTCGAGCGGTCGGCACGAGAACTGATCAGACGTGTCGTGGTGGCGGCTATCCGCCCGGCCGCGTCCTTCGAACGGTTGGCGCGGCGGCTGGTCGGCGGCCTCGTCCGAGGGAGCCGTCGGCACTCGGGCTGCCCTGACTGCTGTTGCTCGACTGTGAGGGCACGGCTGTAGAGGGAGGGCTGACCACTGAGAGTGCCGCCCAGGTCCCAGGTCTGGGGGAGGCTCACCGGACGGGGGCCCGGGTGTCCTTTCGCTTCGTCATGCGCTGATCTTCGCGCAAGGGCTCGGCGCGAGCAAGAGTCGTACCGCCGGTGAACACGTCACTCATGAGGCCGCCGGTGAACACGTCACTCATGAGACCGCCGGTGGACACGTCACCCATGAGGTGGGGCACCGACTACATGTCGGCGCCCCCGCCTGCCGTACGGCCCTGCGCGCGTGCGGGCGATACTCAGTGCGGCTGTGGCCTTCCCATGGCGGACGTGAACGTCGCCGGGTCGTCCTCGAAGCCGTGAACTCCGGAGTGGAAGACCCACGTACTCGACCCTTCGCGCACGAACTCCGCGACCGTCGCCGCCGTCGATCCCAGAACGCCGCCGAAGTCGTCCTCGGCCAGCACCGTGTAGCCCTCGCGGATACGCAGGGCGGGCTGGACCACGCTGACGAAGGTGCGCTCAGCGGGGCGCTGCTGGATGACGACTCCGACGACCACGCGCGCGTACCGGCCGTCGAGCCTGTCGAGTTCCACGGTCAGCACCTCGTCCCAGCCGAAGCCCTTGCCGTCCTTGCTGTCCCGGTTAAGAGTGATGGTCCCGTCCGGAGAGCGGCTGTCGAAGTGCACCACATAGGCCGGATCACCGTACGGGTCGTCGGTCAGGTAGGTCGCGGCGATCAGGTCCAGATCGGTGGGCGGCTGTCCGGCGGGACTCGGGTCCCACTTGACCGAGATCTCGACTTTCCGGATCCCCTTGTTGATGGCGTTCACCAGGCGTCCCCTTCCCCGTTCCGTAAATGCCGTCGGCCGAACTGCCCAGCAGATGAAGCCGGTTGCCCATCCTGCCATGCATGCGGGGGCGTGCGCCGGTGAGCTCTGCGCCCGACAGTGACCGGCGCCACGCTGGTGGCCTTACCATGGCGCGGTGCTGGTCAAGTGGATTCGCTGCACCGTGGTGGACCGCCGCGGCTTCGAGCGGGGGCAGCGAAAATGGGCGGGGCTTCTGGGGGAGCCGGGGTTTCGGGGGCAGGGTGG
This sequence comes from Streptomyces sp. NPDC001920, assembly GCF_053594495.1. Taxonomy (NCBI): domain Bacteria; kingdom Bacillati; phylum Actinomycetota; class Actinomycetes; order Kitasatosporales; family Streptomycetaceae; genus Streptomyces; species Streptomyces sp. NPDC001920. The sequence goes on along the minus strand of NZ_JBSFEP010000001.1, from coordinate 553,652 downwards.
TGGGTGGAGTCGGGGGCGCCAAGGGGTGGTGCACATCTTCTCGTTCTGGGAGAGCCGTTCCTTCTACGACTCCTTCATGGCCCGCTCCCACGACAGGCTGGCGGCGGCCCAGTCGGGCACCTACAAGGACCTCCAGGCGAAACTCTTCGACTACCGCTTCGACGTGAAGACCGGATTCGAACCGCGCTTCACCGACGCCGACCTCGTCAGGGTGGCTCACTGCCGTGTGCACGAGGACCGTGCCGAGCACTTCACGCTGATGCAGGAGAAGGTGTGGAACCCGGCGATGGCGGGTTCCCCCGGCATGATCCGCGGCCTGTTCGGTGAGGCGCCAGGCCATGAATTTCTGGTGCTGTCGATGTGGCGGTCCGCCGCGGAGCACGGCAAGTACCGCACCGAGCGCGTGGAGCGACTGGCCCTGCGGGCTCAGACGGAGGCGGACATCGCGGCCCTCACGGGCGACATCGTGGAGCTCGAACCCACCTGGACGGTTTGAATTTCAAACCGTCGATGATGCGGCTGGTGTGGCCAGTGGTGCAGGAAATGTGTGACCTGCGCCGTATAAGGGCCACTCAAGTGCTCGAAGAGCCGTCACCCGATCTAGGGTTTTGGCATGGCACGACCACGGCGCATCGTCCTTGTCCGGCACGGGGAGTCAACGGGCAATGTTGATGACACCGTCTACGAGCGTGTGCCCGACCACGCGCTGGCCCTGACCGAGCGGGGCCGGCGGCAGGCCGAGGAGACGGGCAAGCGGCTGCGGGAGGTGTTCGGCCGTGAGCGCGTGAGTGTGTATGTCTCTCCCTACCGTCGCACGCACGAGACGCTGCGCGCCTTCCACCTCGACCCCGAGCTCATACGGGTGCGTGAGGAGCCCCGCCTGCGTGAGCAGGACTGGGGAAACTGGCAGGACTGCGACGACGTACGCCTTCAGAAGTCCTACCGGGACGCCTACGGCCACTTCTTCTACCGCTTCGCCCAGGGCGAGTCCGGCGCCGACGTGTACGACCGGGTCGGCGGCTTCCTGGAGAGCCTGTTCCGCAGCTTCGAGGCGCCCGACCACCCGCCGAACGTACTGCTGGTGACCCACGGCCTGGCCATGCGGCTGTTCTGTATGCGCTGGTTCCACTGGACGGTCGCGGAATTCGAGTCACTGTCGAACCCCGGGAACGCGGAGATGCGAATGCTCGTTCTCGGGGACAACGGCAAGTACACGCTTGACCGGCCGTTCGACCGCTGGCGAGATCCGGAGCCGTACGGGGTCACCGGATAGAGTGGCAGGGCGATGACCGCTGATTTCTCTCTCGAAGGGCGCTTGGACCGCGCCCTCGCCAGCCTGCGTGGACTCGCGGTGGGGGACGCGCTGGGTTCGCAGTTCTTCGTGCCGGCGAACTACCCGCTGTTGAAGCGCCGAGAGCTGCCGTCCGGGCCTTGGCAGTGGACAGACGACACGGAGATGGCCTGCTCCGTGGTGGCCGTCCTCGGGGCCCACCACCGCATCGACCAGGACGCTCTGGCCCGCTCCTTCGCCGAGCACCACGACTTCGACCGGGGCTACGGTCCGGCGGTCAACCGGTTGCTGCGGCTGGTCCGCGAGGGGGGCGACTGGCGCGAACTCTCCGCCGCACTCTTCAAGGGGCAGGGCTCCTGGGGCAACGGCGCAGCGATGCGTATCGCGCCCCTCGGCGCCTGGTACGCGGACGACCCCGAGCAGGCGACCCACCAGGCCGAGATCTCGGCCTATCCCACGCACCAGCACCGTGAGGCCGTGGTCGGGGCCATGGCCGTCGCCGCGGCCGCCGCGCTCGCGGCAGCGCCCGGGGGGCCGCCGAGCCCTGAGGTGCTTCTCGACGAGGTCATCGCCCTCGTCCCCAAGAGTGCGGTGGGGGCTGGCCTGCGACGGGCTCGGGACATGCTGGACTACGGTGACGCGGCCACCGTCGCGGCCGTGCTCGGCTGCGGGCGGCGTACGACGGCTCACGACACCGTGCCCTTCGCGTTGTGGTCGGCGGCGCGGGGTCTGGGTGACTACGAGCGTGCTTTCTGGACGACCGCGCAGGTCGGCGGCGACGTCGACACCACGTGCGCCATCGTGGGCGGGGTGATCGGTGCCGGGAAGGCCGGGGCGGTGCCGGTCGAGTGGTCGGACAGGACCGAGGCTCTCCCGGAGTGGGTGCCGACGTCCGTGTAGGCCCGACTTTCCGGTAGGCCCGGCTTTCCGGCGGCAACTGAATCCGTCGATGACTTTCTGCACCTGTCGGGAACTCTGCGTAACCGACCGTCCGTTGTCATGGCAGTCCAGGCGCGGCCGACGAGGCCGGACGCTCAGGTGACACATGAGGGGTGCGGGGGGTGTGCAGTCATGGGGTTCATGTCGGTGCTGGGTGCGCTGCTCGTCCTGGTGGCGTCAGCCTGGAGAGGATCGCGACGAGCCTGTCCCCGCGTCGTCCGGATCTCCCCGAGGCCGGTGGTGTCGTGGGCGGTGCGGATGGCCGGCTCGTCGTACTCACCGGGTGTCCCCCGGACGCGATCCGGCCATCCGCTGCCCTTCGAGGGCTTGGCCTCAGCCGGCCATGGGACCCGCCGTCCCGGCCAGGGCCTCCAGGTCGCTCTTGCGGACCCGGATCACCAACCATGCGGTGGCCAGGGCGAGCACGGCCATCGCGGCGGCCGCCACGAAGCCCATCGAGATGCCCTGGGTGAGCACCTCATGCCCCCACGGGCCGGGCAACTGCTGGGTCTTGGCGAATTCCGCCTTCTGTTCGGCCGATGCCTCAGCCATGAAGGCCGGCACCTGCTTCTCCGCCTCGTCCTTGCTGGCCGAGCCGAACACCGTCGTCAGGATGGACAGGCCGAGCGAGCCGCCCACCTGCTGGGTCGCGTTGAGCAGTCCGGACGCGGCGCCGGCCTCGTGCTGGGCCACTCCGGAGACCGCTGTGATCGTCAACGTCACGAAATTCAGGCCCATACCGAAGCCGAACAGCAGCATCGGCCCGAGAACTCCGCCCGCGTACGAGCTGTCGGCACTGATGAGGCTCTGCCAGGCCAGACCGATCATGGTGAGCGCGGAGCCCACGAGCATGAAGGGCTTGGGGCCCAGAGCGGGCAGGAACCGCTGCGACAAGCCCGCGCCGAGCGCGATCACGACCGTCACCGGCAGGAAGGCCAGACCGGCCTCGATCGGGCTGTACTCCAGCACGTTCTGCACGAACAGCACGATGTAGAAGAACATGCCGAACATGGCCGCGGCCAGGCTGAGCATGATCACATACGTGCCCGAGCGGTTGCGGTCGGCGAACATCCTGAGCGGGGTGATGGGTTCCTTGGCCCGCGACTCGATGAACGCGAAGGCCAGCAACAGGACCACCGCAGCGACGAAGGACCCGATGGTCAGGTTGTCCCGCCACCCCGCGTCCGCCGCGCGGATGAAGCCGTAGACAAGGGACGCCATGCCCGCGGTGGAGGTCAGTGCACCCGCTATGTCGAAGCGGCCGGAGTGTCGTTCGGACTCGGTGATGAAAAGCGGGGTGAGCACGGCGATCACGATGCCGATGGGCACGTTGACGAAGAGCACCCACCGCCAGTCGAGCCACTCGGTCAGCATGCCGCCCGCGAGCAGGCCGATGGCGCCTCCTCCCGCGGAGACGGCGGCGAAGACGCCGAACGCCCGGTTGCGTTCCGGGCCTTCGGGAAACGTCGTGGTGATGAGCGCCAGCGAGGTCGGCGACGCGATCGCGCCGCCGACGCCCTGCAGGACGCGCGCGGCCAGCAGCTGCCACGGTTCCTGGGCGAGTCCGCCGAGCAGGGACGCGAGGGTGAAGAGCAGGATGCCGGTCATGAAGACTCGGCGTCGGCCCAGGATGTCACCGGCACGGCCGCCGAGAAGCAGCAGGCCGCCGAAGGTGAGCGTGTAGGAGCTCACGACCCAGGTGAGGTCGGTGGTGCTGAACTTGAGTGCGTCTTGAATGTGCGGGAGCGCGATGTTCACAATCGTCGCGTCGAGTACCACCATGAGTTGGCAGGCCGCGATGACGGTGAGCGCGATGCCGGGATGTCCCTCCCGGCGAGCCGCACCTGGTTTGTGGTCCTTGGTCAACTGAGAGGTTGTCACTATGGGTCCCCCACAAGAACGTTAGTGAACGCTCGCGTTCACTGTCGCGTCAACCGTAGTGAATCGCCGGTAGTGAACGCAAGCGTTCACTCACGCTCTTGCCTTGCGGTGAGCCCTGTCCCCGTCGGTCGCCGCACGGTGTTCCCCGGTCCCTGTAATCCGCCTGCTTCACTTGCCCGTTGGAGACGCACAGATGGTTACCTCGCGCTGGACGGCCACCCCCGCTCGGACGGCCTCCCCTCGCCGGCGCGGCGCCGTGCTGGAACGCGCGATCCTCGACGCCGCGCTTGAGCAGCTCAGTACCGTCGGCTGGAGCGGCCTCACCATGGAGGGCGTCGCCACGGGTGCCCAGACCGGTAAGGCTGCCGTCTATCGCCGTTGGCCCTCCAAGGAGGACCTCGTCGCCGACGCGCTGCGTGCGGGGCTGCCGCGCTTCGAGGCGGCTCCCGATCATGGGAGCGTGCGCGAGGATCTGCTCGACCTGTGTCGGCAAGTGCGCGAGGCGATGTTCTCGCGCTCGGGTTTCGCGCTGCGGTCGGTGATTCACGAGTGCGACAGCCTGCAGGCTGAGCGCTTTCACGGTGTGATCTTCGAGGGGGTCGTCGAGCCGACGATCAAGCTGCTCCAGGAGGTCATCACCCGTGGAATCGAGCGGGGAGAGGTGCGGACCGACGCGGCGAACGGCTACGTCTTCGACGCCGTTCCAGCGATGATGATGTATCGGTCAAAGATGTGCGCGAGCGAATGGAGCGATCAGGAGCTGGAGGAGATGATCGACCAGTTGATGGTTCCGTTGCTGCGCCCGGCCGGCATGTGAATCAGGCCTCTGCCGGGCCGGCCGCCGCTTCGGTGAACCGGGGTGTCGAAGCGGGTTCCCGGCGGCGTACGCTAAGGGCGCCATGCCGTACGAACCGCCTACCCACACCGTCGAGCGCTCCCTTCGAGCCACGACCGGAGCGAAGATCATTGCCGGTGTCGACGAGGTGGGGCGCGGCGCCTGGGCCGGCCCTGTCACCGTCTGTGCGGCGATCACCGGACTGCGCCGGCCTCCCACGGGTCTCACCGACTCCAAACTGCTCACCGTCAAGCGCCGCACCGCGCTCGCCGAGGAACTGCGGACATGGGTGACGTCGTACGCCCTGGGGCACGCCTCCCCGGAGGAGATCGACGAACTGGGGATGACGGCCTCGTTGCGGCTTGCCGCGGTGCGAGCCTTGGAAGGTCTGCCGGTCCGCCCCGAGGCGGTGATCCTCGACGGGAAGCACGACTACCTCGGGGCCCCTTGGCGGGTCCGGACCGTGATCAAGGGCGACCAGTCGTGCGTGGCGGTCGCGGCGGCCTCGGTGATCGCAAAGGTTCAGCGCGACAAAATGATGGCCGAACTGGGTATCGACCATGCAGACTTCGGTTTCGCGGACAACGCCGGGTATCCGTCGCCCGTGCACAAGGCCGCGCTGGCGGAGCGGGGGCCCACCCCGCTCCACCGGTTGTCGTGGGCGTATCTTGATGCGCTGCCCCAGTGGCGGCACCTCAAGAAGGTCCGCACTTGGATGGAAGGAAGCGTTCCGGAGATCGAAGGGCAGCTCGGCTTCGATTTCTGACGATTCCACTCGCACTTATGTGCCACCCGCTGGCGCGAGCCGCACCAGCGTTTGATAAACATCAGCTCATGCCTCTCATTCCCGAGGAGCCTCAGATTCACGAGAGTGCCCAGGGTCCCCGCGCCACTCCGGCCAGCGGCCGTACCGCGCCGACCCCCCGTCCCGTACCCGGCCCCCGCCCCGCGGCTCCGTCGCGCCCCGGCCGACCCGGGCCCCCGCGGCCCACGCCGCCGGTGCAACGTACGCCGCGTGACGCGGCCGTGGCCAAGCCCGGTCCTGCCGGCCCGGCTACGCCTGCCGCCTCTGCCCAAGCCGTGGCGACTCCGCAGATCCAGCTGATCCCGGCCTCACCCGAGGGCGCGCTCGACGCTGCCGAGGAGGCCGTCGACCTGCTCCTGGATTCGGGACGAGCCCCCGGCGACGTATTGGTGATCACCACCGGTGAACAGCACCCGTGGGCCGCCCACGAGCTGTCCTTCGGCGAAGCCGCCTACTGGGCGCAGCACGACGCCGGCGACGACGTCTTCTACGCCGACGCCTCCGCCGCGGCTCGCGCCACTGGGCGCCCGGTCGTCGTCGTGGCGGTCAACGGCGGATCCGACACCACCGCGGCCACCGTGCTGCCTCTGGCCCTCAGCCAGGCACGTGCCCTGCTGATCGTCTGCGGTGACCCGCAGCGGATCAACTCGGTGCTCGGCGCAGGCGTTTGAGCCCTACCGCTTGTCCGGGGGCACGCTCCCCGGGACGGTGGAAGGGGGCACGCCACTGTGGTGGCATCTGCACGGAGAAGCCTTCGGCGTGCGCGGGTACGTGGGGGAGCACGACGTACCCGGCCCGCTTCACCGAGTGAACTGATCGAGCCCGGCGCGTCGCCTCGCCTCGCGTCGTGCTGCTCCGGCGGGCGCGCCGCGGGCCGGTTCGGCGGCGCGATGTCCCCTGGCGGCGGCGAGGCGGCGCTGTCGGCCGCGCTCAGCGTCGTACGCGGAAGCCGGACCAGCGTGGCGCATGGCGCTCCCGCGCGAGGCCGCCGGGCCGGTGACTCCCGGCGGCGTCCTCAGCGGGCGGCCGCGCGTCGCATGACCTCCGAGGCCGCGCCGCCGGTGCGGGGTATCGGAAGTGGTGCCTCGGAGGTGGCGAAGGGCTCCGGCGACGAGTCGGCGTTGGGGCGGCGGCCGCCGCGGTTCTCGCCGAGGACCTGCCAGCCGTCGCGCGTCAGCGTGATGTACGCACCACAGCGCAGGCCGTGCAAGGTGCACGCGTCACGCAGCCCCCACATCCACGCGCCGTCCTCTTCCGTCCAACGACCGTCGCCCTCACGGCAGTAGAGCAGCACCGCGGTGCGAACCGGGGTGCGGCGCCGCAGGTCGTGCGGGATGACGCGACGCAGTTGCGCGAGCAGCGCGTTGCGGAACGTCCAGCCATCGGCCGGAGCCGGGCGGCGAGTGAACGAGGCGCTGGCCCGCAGCCGCTCGTCAGGGTCGAGTACGGCCACGATCGCGGTCGCCGGTCTGGGGCGGTGCCGTGAGTGCAGACCGCTGACGACCTCGCGTGGGTTGCGCAGCAGGGGGATTCCCGCAGCGGCCCACTCGGCGGGTTCGAGCATGCGGGCCAGGGGGTTGGCGGACGCGGCGGGCAAGTCGGCTGAGGTCGACATGGATGCCGCGGAGGACGGAGCGAATCCGAAGGTCACGGTCCTCCCTTCGGCTACGCGCCCACACTGCGGGGCGGGGTCGGAATCGGGGGAGCGCGCACCGCAACAGAGCCCTACCGGATCACGGGTGGGCCGTGCGGGGAGCGGACTCCAATTCTTCCTGTCGAACCTGGTTGCGGCAACGAGCAATTGGGCCCGCCGCCCGATATCTGATGCTGTGCGGGTTATATCCCTACCCAGTGCGTCACGGTGCGATGCACGGGGCGGCCTCGGCCGGTGCCCCGCGGCCCTACTCGTACGGGTGCCCGTGCCGGACGTACCCAATCGACGGCCGCGCCAGCTGTCCCCTGACCTGGGCGGACGCCTGGATCATGAGGCCTGCTGGGGCAGCATTCCGCCCAGGACGAGGGTCGTGAGTGGGCGATTGTCAGTGCCGTCGGGTTGCATGGGGGTATGGACGTTACGGAGCTGCGTGCCGAAGCCGATGCCATCCTCGCCGAGCTCGTCGGTGCCCCCGGCGGTGCTGCGCGGTTGCGGGAGGACCAGTGGCAGGCGGTCGCGGCCCTGGTGGAGGAGCGCCGACGTGCGCTGGTCGTGCAGCGCACCGGCTGGGGAAAGTCGGCGGTGTACTTCGTCGCCACCGCGCTGCTGCGCCGACGTGGCTCCGGGCCCACGGTGATCGTCTCGCCGCTGCTCGCGCTGATGCGCAACCAGGTCGAGTCGGCGGCGCGGGCCGGTATCCGGGCGCGCACCATCAACTCGGCCAATCCGGAGGAGTGGAAGGTCATCTACGACGAGGTCGAGCGCGGCGAGACCGACGTCCTCCTCGTCAGCCCGGAACGCCTCAACGCCGTCGACTTCCGTGAGCAGGTACTGCCCAAGCTGGCGGCCACGACCGGCCTGCTGGTGGTCGACGAGGCGCACTGCATCTCCGACTGGGGCCATGACTTCCGCCCGGACTACCGGCGGCTGCGGTCGATGCTCGCCGAGCTGCCCACCGGTGTGCCGGTCCTGGCCACCACCGCGACCGCCAACGCGCGGGTCACCGCGGATGTGGCCGAGCAGCTCGGGACCGGTGGCGGCGAGGCTCTGGTGCTGCGCGGACCGCTGGACAGGGAGAGCCTGCGGCTGGGCGTGGTCCAGTTGCCGGATGCCGCGCATCGTCTGGCCTGGCTCGCGGAGCACCTGGACGAGCTGCAGGGCTCGGGCATCATCTACGCCCTCACGGTGGCCGCGGCCGAGGAGGCGACCGCCTTTCTGCGGCAGCGTGGGTTCAGGGTGGCCTCCTACACGGGGCGCACCGAGAACGCCGACCGGCTGCAGGCCGAAACCGATCTGCAGGAGAACCGGGTCAAAGCCCTGGTCGCGACCTCGGCGCTGGGCATGGGGTTCGACAAACCGGACCTGGGCTTCGTGGTGCACCTGGGCTCACCGTCCTCGCCTATCGCCTACTACCAGCAGGTGGGGCGTGCGGGGCGCGGCGTCGAGCACGCCGATGTGCTGCTCCTGCCGGGCAAGGAGGACGAGGCCATCTGGCGATACTTCGCCGAGACGGCCTTCCCTCCCGAGACGCAGGTACGCGAAACCCTGTCGGCCCTCGCCGACGCGGGACGGCCACTGTCGGTGCCGGCCCTCGAAGCCCTGGTCGACCTCCGACGCACCCGGTTGGAGAGCATGCTCAAGGTGCTCGACGTGGACGGGGCCGTGAAACGGGTGAAGGGCGGCTGGATCTCCACCGGCGCGCAGTGGGCCTACGACTCCGAGCGGTACAGCTGGGTCGCCCGGCAGCGGACGGCGGAGCAGCAGGCCATGCGCGACTACGTGAGTACGTCCCAGTGCCGGATGGAGTTCCTGCGTCGTCAGCTGGACGACGAAGGGGCGGCCCCGTGTGGCCGGTGCGACAACTGCGCGGGGGCGTGGGTCGACTCCCATGTCTCGGCGGAGACGCTGAGCGGGGCGGAGAAGGAGCTGGATCGCCCAGGGGTGGAGATCGAGCCGCGCCGGATGTGGCCCACGGGAATGCCCGCGCTGGGCATCGAACTCAAGGGCCGTATCCCGGCCGACGAGCAGTGTTCCACCGGCCGGGCCCTGGGCAGGCTCTCCGACATCGGCTGGGGCAACCGCCTGCGCCCGCTGCTGGCCGACAACGCGCCCGACGGGCCTGTCCCCGACGATGTCCTGCGGGCCGCGGTCGCGGTCCTCGCCGACTGGGCCCGCTCGCCGGGTGGTTGGGCGGCGAACGTCCCGGACGCCTCCGCCCGGCCGGTGGGGGTCGTCGCCGTACCCTCCATGACCCGCCCGCAGTTGGTCGGCTCGCTGGCGGAGGGCATCGCGTCCATCGGCCGCCTGCCTTTCCTGGGCACCCTGACGTACGGCGGAACGAGCGGCGCCCACGCGGCACGTCGCAGCAACTCCGCCCAACGCCTCCGCGGGCTCTTCGACGCCTTCACCGTTTCCGAGGAGCTGGCCGAGGCTCTGGCCCGATCCCGTGGCCCCGTCCTGCTCGTGGACGACTACACCGAAACCGGCTGGACACTCGCGGTCGCAGCGCGACTGCTTCGACAGGCAGGCAGCGAACGGGTGCTCCCGCTGGTACTGGCAGCCGCGGGCTGACCTACGGGGAGTCCTGAAGGCGTCCAGCGGCGTACGGTGCCCCGACTGATGTTTCGGTCGGCGATCAGGTGAGCGACGCCCTTGGTCTTCGAGGGCAGAGGGGCGGCCTGAGGGCGGTCTCGAAGTGTGGCGCGGGTGGCGGGGCTGAACTGGCGGCCGTTCGCGGGAAGTTGCTCGCTGCCGTCGCCCGTGGATCACAGGGTTGTCGTGTCCCTGGTCGGACTTATCCACAGGGCAAAGCGGAGCCTCGCGATCCGCGAGATCGTCGGTGCATGACGAAGCACAGCGAAACGACTGGATCTTCTGAGAACGATGACATCGTGGCTCCTGAACGGCAGTCCGCCACGGGGGCGGCCGATCGGGACCGCGCGCATGAGGAGGTGGGTCAACGCTCTGAGGACGTGTCCGCTGAAGCGCTCGACGGACATGAGCCCAGTGAGTCCCACGAGGGGCATGAGCGCAATGAGGGCTATGAGGCGCAAGGTTGTGACAAGCCCCCCGGGTGCTCCCTACCGGCCGAGCAGCCCGACGTGACCGCACTCGGCGGACACCCGGCGGAGCATCAAGTCACCCTGCGCACCCCGGACGAACTGGCCGACGCGCTGCCGTATCTCCTCGGATACCGCCCCGAGGACAGCATCGTGCTCGTCGCCCTGCACGAGCGGGACGGCTGCGGCCGGTTCGGCGGTCGCGCCCGGCTCGGCATCCCCGCGAACGCGGACGACTGGGAGTCTGCTGCCCGGCAGTTGGTCCACGGACTGATGCGGGGAAGTGAGCGCAGAGGAGCCCGGCCTGAGCAGATGGTCGCCTTCCTGTGTCAGGAACCACCGCAGGGCCGAAGCGGCCGACAGGTCATGGAGCGGCTGCGCCCATTGGCCCAGCAGTTGCGCATCGCGTGCGGCAGCCTTGATGTTCCGGTGATCGAGGCGCTGTGCATCTCGGACGGCCGTTTCTGGTCCTACTGCTGCGACAAGGTCGAGTGCTGCCCGCCCGAGGGGCGGCCGATGGGCCTTCCCGGTACGTCCGTGCTGGCCGCCGCGGCCACATACGCCGGACTTCAGGTGCGGGGTACCTTGCGCGAGTTGCAGGCCAGGCTGATGCCCTGGGAGACCGCTGCCGCCCTGGAACAGGAAGTCTCCCTGGACGCTGCGGGCATGGCGCTGGTCCCCAGGATCCTCGACGACTCCGCACGGAGGGGTGTGGCGGAGGAGACGCTGAGTCTGGCCGAGCGGCTCATGAGCCGGTTCGCCGCGGCCACGCCCGTCTCGGGGAACCTCGCCGCTGATCTGCGCGACGACGAACTGCTCACGCACGACGAAGCCGCGAGGCTCATTCTGGGCCTGCAGGACCGTACGACCCGCGACCGGGCGGCCGAGTGGATGGAGGGCGACGAGGCCGGGCCGGCCCTGCGACTCTGGCGGGCCCTTGCGCGCCGTTGTGTCGGACCGTACAGCGAGCACGCAGCGCCGCCACTGACGCTCGCGGGCTGGGTCGCCTGGTCCACCGGTGACGAACTGGAGGCCAGAGAAGCCCTTGCCATGGCGCTCGGCGCCGACTCCGACTACCTCTTCGCCCGTCTCCTGCACCAGGCCTGCAACGAGGGGCTCGATCCGGAGTCGATCCGCCGCTGCCTGCGCAGGGAACGCGTGAGCCGCGAGGGAAACGGGCCGGGTGAGCGGACGGACGCCGGGCGTACGACCGCGGAGTCGACGACCGTGGCGGCAGCGCGTGCGGGGCGAACTGAGGCCGAGCGAAAGAGTGCTCAGCCGGCGGGAGTGAGGCGGCTCGATGAGTTGGAGGACGCCGAGAAGCCCGTACAGGGCGGGGCAGTGAAGGCCGCGCCCGCCCCGTGCGATGAGAGTGATCGTCCACGATCCGCGCAGCTCTCAGCCTCGCCCGGCGACCCCCCTCGCCCCACCAGGGCAGCCGGGCGGGCGCGGCCCGGGGGTGCCACTCGCACGCGTGCCTCGGCCGGTACGCGTCTCGGAGCGCCACGGCCGGGTGCCGGCACCGCTCCACGCGCTTCCAAGCACCCGGCTCGGCGCAGTCCGAAGAAGGGGCCCGAGCGCCGGAGCGAGGCGCGATCGGAGGTCATCCGTCCCAAAGCTCTCAGCGACGAGGGGGAGACGTGAGCCGGTACGAGCGGACAGTTGACGAACTTCCGAGCCGTGACGGCTGCCGCAGGCGGTGGCTTGGTCGGTACCGCACCTGGTGGGTCGGCCGACCCAGCCTGCGGCAGCCTGGCCGACACCGCACGTGGCGGCCCGATCGACACCACACCTGGCGACTTGGCTCAAACCGCACGTGGTGGCTGTGGGACGACGCGTCGGCGCGGGCCGGGAAGCGGCGGCCGTTGTTCCGGCTTGTTCAGGGAGCCCTACTCGTGGGGCGGCTCCGGCACGGCGTCCGCTCTCCCGGGCACCACGGACAACTGCGTGCGCAGGGGTCACTCCGTCCCGCCCGTGACCTGGAGGAGTTCCTCCCCGTTCACCTGAGTGGCGGAACGCCCGGACCGGCCGTGCCGCCTCACAGCCCCTGTCACTCCGGATCCCCAAGCCGGCGCCGCGGACGCCCGAGGCGCGACGAGCGCAGAGGAAGCCGCCCTATGCCACAGCCGACTCCCGCCTCCCCTGCCGCCGACGATCGCGAGACGACCGGCGGGCCGATGGCGTCCCGCAGGTTGGATACGAGACACCCTTCGGCCGGGTCCTGCCCAGTGACGCTCACGCCCAGGTCGCCGAGCGAACCGTCGCAGGGTTCGGCGTCGAACGGCCGGGGCTGGCCCCCTCAGGCTTCGGCGGAGCACGGGCCGCGACCTGATGAGGAAACCGAGGAGCCACGGTGGCTCGTGGAGGGATCGACAAAACCCACACCCTCTACGGCCTGGCGTCCGGCGTCCGGTCAGGACGGTCGCCCATACCGGTGGGAGGGGCGCACCACGCTCCCACTGCAGCCGACAAGGCCCACAAGCCCAGCGAGGCCGCCAACATCAACTACCGGGGCCTCACCAGCCTCTCAGGCCTCTCAAGCTCGTCCTGCCTTTCCAAGCGCTGCGGCCCCTCCAGCCCCTCCTGCCATCTCAGCGAACCCGCCCAACCCCGCCACCCTCCCGACGTCGGGCCCCCCAAGCCCTCCGAGTCCCCCGTTACCCCCCTCACCCACGAGCCAGGGCGACACATCACCACCGCAGGCCCACTACGATCGGGGCTCCTCCCCACCGAAAAGCGCGCCCTCGCCTCGCCCACCGTCGAGCTCCCGGCGACCCGCTTCCTTGCCCTCGACCCACGACGCGATGATCTGCGTCGCCCTACCGGGTCTCGCCATCTCCACGCACCACGGGCAGTTGACCGGACAGGGACTGGACGGGTTCTACCGCGCGGGCCGTCGCGTTCTCTCGCGCTGCCGGGTCAGGGTGGCCGGGCGAGAACCACTCCCGGTGCAGGCACGGATGATGTCGGCCGACCGCGCCAGGTTCGTGGGCACCTTGAGCGTTTCTCCACAGGCCGGCCCCGACCCGGACGTCGTCGTCGAGCGAACCCGACACGCCGACGGCAGCGAGCGGATCGTGCTGCACAGTACGGGCCTCCGTCCGCTGCGCGTGCCGGTAGAGGTCTCCCTCGGCACGGACCTGGCCGAGCTGGGTGCGATCGTGTGCGGCAACACGGGACCGGAACTGCCCGCCACCGTCCATGACTCCGGTCTGCGCTGGACGTCCGCGGCGGGCGGCACGGCAGTGACGGCCGACCCGCCCCCCACCGACGCGCTGGCCTCCGCCGGGCTGCTGCGCTGGGAGCTCGCCCTGGCCCCGGGCGGCAGCGCGACCATCGAGCTGCGCGTTCGCCAGGACGGGGCGGGCCCCGTGCGGGCTGTGGGCCGAGCGGCGACCAGCCCGCTGGCGTCCCCGCGGGCCACCGGTGACGACCCCAGGGCGGAGGCACTCCTGCGGACGAGTATCGAGGACCTCCAGGCCCTTTTGCTGCGCGACCCCGCGCACCCGGCCGACACGTATCCGGCCGCCGGGGTGCCCTGGCGCTGCGGTATGGCTCCGGCTGAGGCCCTAGCCGCGGCCCGGATGGCCCTGCCCCTGGGTACCCGGCTGGCGGTGGGCACGCTGCGCACCCTCGCGCGCAGTCAACTCCGAACGCAGGGACATAAGTTCGGGATGATTCCCGGCCCGGTACGGGACGCCGGCACGCATCTGCCGCCGAGCTGCACGGGTACGGAGGCCACGCTGCTCTTTCCCACGCTGCTCGCGGAGGCCCGACGCTGGGGCATGTCCGACGCCGACACCGAGGAGCTCCTCCCCGTGGCCGAGCGATGCCTGAGCTGGCTGCGGGCGACCACGGGCGACGGCACGTATCTGCGCGACCCGCACCCCGGCGGTCCCGTCCGCTGCGAGACCCAGGCCCACGCCCATCGTGCGGCCCTGCTCGGTGCCGACCTCCTCGACGCCTGCGGAAGACCGGGCGGCGCCGAGCTGCGGGCCTGGGCAGGCGCGCTGCGGTCGGCGTTCCGCGAGGACTTCTGGATCGACGACGTGGGCGGCGGCCGACCCGCGGCTGCCCGAACCCCCGACGGACGCCTCGTCCCGCATCTGGGCGCTGCCGCCGCCCATCTCCTCGACACCGGTCTGCTGGGCGGGGGAGAGCTTGCGCCCGGCCTGCTCGACAGGGTGCGGACGGAACAGCTCGCCCGGCTGCTCGGCGGTCCGGCCCTGGACTCGGGCTGGGGCCTGCGCGGACTGGGTGCCAAGGAGCCGGGCCACAACCCGTTCGGTCATCGCACCGGTGCGGTGCGGGTCCACGAAACGGCCCTCGCCGTGGCGGGCCTGGCCGCCGCCGACTACGAGAAGGAGGCGAGCGCGCTGCTGCGAGGGGTGCTGGCGGCGGCGGAGTCGTTCGACCACCGGCTGCCCGAGATGTACGCGGGGAAGCAGCGCACCGACGGGAGTGCCCCGCTCCCGCATCCCGCGGCCTGTCGTCCGGCGGCCACGGCGGCTGCGGCCGGGGTGCTGCTGCTGATGACGCTCGCGGGCATCCGCCCCGACGTCCCCGGGGGGACGGTGACGTTGCGGCCGATGCGCAGCGCGCCCGTGGGGGAGATCGTCCTGACGGGCTTGCGGGTGGCCGGTGCGCCCTTCGCCGTACGCGTCAGCAGACTGGGTCTCGCCATGGTCGAGGAGGCGGTCGACGGGCTTCAACTTCGGGTCTGACCTCGGACGACACCACACAGCGCAACACCGGACGAGAGGGCGGGGCCCATACCGGACGGAAATGGATCAGCCGCCGCCGAGGCCAGTGAAGGGAGTGTTTATCGTCAAGCAGACGACTATGATCGCGGCATGCCCTACGACCCGTCAGCCTTTCCGCCCTTTGCCGTCACCGTGGACTTGGTCGTGCTGACCGTGCGCCGCCATGCTCTGTGCGCGTTGGCGGTACGCAGGGGCGAGCCGCCGTTCCAGGGGCGCTGGGCACTGCCCGGCGGGTTCGTGAGGGCTGACGAGGATCTGGCGCAGGCGGCGGCGCGAGAGTTGGCCGAGGAGACCGGGCTGCGCGCCCACGACCCTTCCGTCCCCGTGCAGGACAACGGCGCCCACCTGGAGCAGCTGGCGACCTACGGTGACCCCAAGCGGGACCCGCGGATGCGTGTGGTCAGCGTCGCCCACCTCGCGCTCGCCCCCGACCTGCCCGCTCCCCGGGCGGGAGGCGACGCCAGCAATGCCCGCTGGGCGCCCGTGGACGAGTTGTTGCAGCAGGGCGGTTACGGCCGCGACGGCGAACCGGTCGCGCCGCTCGCCTTCGACCACGCCCAGATCCTGGCCGACGGGGTGGAGCGAGCCCGCTCCAAGATCGAGTACTCGTCGCTGGCCACTGCGTTCTGCCCCACCGAGTTCACCGTCGGGGAGCTGCGCCGGGTCTACGAAGCGGTGTGGGGCGTGGCCCTTGACCCCCGCAACTTCCACCGTAAGGTGACCGGCACGCCGGGCTTCCTCGTCCCCACCGGCGGTACGACCACGCGCCAGGGCGGCCGCCCCGCCCAGCTCTTCCGGGCCGGCGGAGCGACGCTGCTCAACCCCCCGATGCTGCGCCCCGAGGTCTGACGCCGCAGCCCAGAACCACGCCGGGCCGGATGGAAGAGTGCCGATCCGGGCCCGCTAAGGGCGTGGCCGGGGGCGAACCGGGCCGGACAGGGATCCGGCCGGACAGACCTGCCGTCCGGGCAGCGGGCCTTGCGCTGCCCGGAAAAACGGACATAACGCGCTATCTTGCTGAGGGTGATCCAGGCCATCGGGTTGACCAGCGACCCTCGCAAGGAGCTTCCTCCCGCCGTCGACGACGTCTCCTTCGAGGCGCGCGCGGGGCATGTCACCGCGCTGCTCGGGGCGTCGGGTGCGGGTAAGTCGACGGCGCTCAGACTCATGCTCGAACTTCAACGCGGCCGTGGGATCACCTACTTCAGGGGTCGCCCCTTGCACCGCATCGCCCATCCGTCGCGTGAGGTCGGCGTACTGCTGAGGGACGTCCCAGGCCACCCGGCCCGCACGGTCCGCGGCCATCTGCGCATGCTGTGCGCCGCCGCGGGCGTTCCGGCACGCCGCGCCGACGAAGTCCTGGAGGTGGTCGGCCTCGTCAGTCTGCGTGACGAACGCCTCGGGACCCTCTCGCGCGGCATGGACCGCCGGCTGGGCCTGGCCTGCGCGCTGCTGGCAGACCCGCACACCCTCGTCCTCGACGCCCCCGCGGACGGGCTCTCGACACGTGAGAGCCATTGGTTGTACGGCATGCTGCGGGCGCACGCGACCCAGGGCGGCACGGTCCTGCTGACCACGACCGACCCCAAGGAGGCCGCACGCACCGCCGACCGGGTCGTCACGCTGGAACGGGGCAGACTCGTCGCCGACCAGGAGGCCGCCGACTTCGCCCGGACCCGGCTGCGCCCCCGTGTCGCCGTCCGCACCCCGCATGCCTCCCGCCTCGCCGCTCTGCTCAGCAAGGAGGCACGCGCCGCGCGGCGCAGTGTCGAGGTGGTGCGCGAGGGCGGCAACCGGCTCTCCGTGTACGGCAGTACCTGCGCCGCCGTCGGGGAGATCGCGTTTCGACACGGAGTGCTCGTGCATCAACTGGCGGACGAGATCGGGGACATGGGGCCGAGCCGCCCGGCGGACGCCCCGACGGTGGCCGGGGCCGACGATCTCACGGCCACAGCGACGGACACGGCCACGGCCACGGTCAAGGCCGAGCCGATCCCCGTGAAGGCCGAGCCGATCACCGCCAAGGCCGAGTCGATCCCGGACGAGGCGGCGACCGGCGCGGAGACAGACACGGCTGGACCCTGCGCAACAGGCACCGCGACAAAGACCCAGACCTCCGGCTCAGGCTCGTCGGCCTCCTCCGCCGACCGCCTTCCCGATCTCCCGCCTCCCATCTCCGTCCGCCCCGCCCCCAGCCCCCTGCGCCCTCTGCGCTACGAAATCCGTCGCGCCGCCGGTGTCGGTACGGGCTTTCTCACCTGTGCCGCCGTGCTCGTGGTGTCCGCCGTCACCGCCGTACTGCTGGCCCGGGTCGGACACACTCCGCGGCCGCGCCTGTACGTGGCGTGGCCGCAGGAGCTGCCGCTGCCGCCCGCGGCGCTCGGGGCGGGGCTGCTCGGTGCGATCGCGTTCGGCGACGAATTCCGCCACCCCGCCCTGGCCGCGGATCGCGGCACCGTCCCCCGCCGCCTGGGGCTGCTCGCCGCCAAGCTGCTCGTCACCTCCGTCACCGCGATGGTGCTGGCCGTCCTCACCGTGGGCTGCGACATCGAGATGCTCTACCTCGTCTACGGACGGGAGCTCGCGGAGGTTCCCGCGGACTGGCTCTCGCTGAGCGCCAGTTGGATCGGGCTCATGGTCGGCTGCGCGTGGGCCGGCGTGCTGGCGGCGGGCCTCTTCCGCTCGACCACGGCCGGGCTCGCCGCGGTGGTCTCCGTGCCCGTCCTCCTCGTACCCCTGGTGCAGAAGATCATGGAAGGGCCGTCCGTGCGGACGGCGGCGGGGTTTCCGCTGCGGGTGCGCGAGGTGCTGCTCTCGCAGTGGCCCTTCGGGGGCGAGCGCTACCTGGCCGCCGTCGCACGCGTGATCGCCCAACCCGTCGGTGGCGCGCTGACGTTGTCGCTGGCCGCCCTGCTCAGCGCCTATCTGCTCACGACCCTGCGAAGCAGGACCCGATGACCACCGTCCCCGCCCCTGCTGATTCCGTCCTGCGCACAACTCCCCGGGAAAGCCCATTTCTTTCCGATAAGGCGTCAATTGCGACGGGGTGAGCGATCACCCTTTCGTGTGCTTTTCACCAAAGACCTCAAGGGAGTTGGAGACGGCGCCGACAAAGGATCCGTGAGTACCCTTGCGCACACCATGATGACCGCCGCCCGCGCCACCGACTCCGGTCTTGCCGGCCCGGGCGATCTCGACCGCTACCCCTACGCCGAGGCCTCCGTCGCCGACCGCGTCGGAGCATCCGCCTGGGAGAGCGCGGACCCGGAGCTGGGCCGTGTCGGCCGGCGTGCCGCGGGCAGCCGCGGACGCGGGCTGCACGGCCAACTCGTTCAGCAGCTCGGCCAGATGATCGTTTCCGGCGACCTCGGTGCCGACCGTCCGCTCGTGCCCGAGGAGATCGGGCAGCGATTCGAGGTCTCCCGCACCGTCGTCCGCGAGTCGCTCCGGGTCCTGGAGGCCAAGGGCCTGGTCAGCGCCCGGCCGAACGTCGGCACGCGCGTGCGCCCCGTCAGCGACTGGAACCTCCTCGACCCTGACATCATCGAGTGGCGGGCCTTCGGGCCGCAGCGAGACGACCAGCGCCGGGAGCTGAGCGAGCTGCGCTGGACGATCGAGCCGCTGGCCGCCCGCCTCGCCGCCGGGCACGGGCGCGACGACGTCCAGCAGCGGCTCGGCGACATGGTCGAGATCATGGGTCACGCGATGGGGCAGGGTGACGTCCTCACCTTCTCCCGCGCCGACACCGAATTCCATTCGCTGCTCATTCAGGTGGCGGGCAACCGCATGCTGGAGCATCTGTCGGGAATCGTCTCGGCCGCCCTCCAGGTCTCCGGCGGCCCTGTCACGGGCTGCGACCGGCCGAACGAGACCTCGCTGGCGCTGCACGGCAGGATCGTCGACGCCCTCGCCACCGGCGACGGAGTGGCTGCCGAGACCGCCATGCGTCAGCTGCTCACGGTCCACCCCGAGGTCGAGCGCGTGGTGCCCGCACCCCGTGAGCACTGACCTCACCCCCGGGGTGCGCGACTGAAGGACGCCTCCCCCCTCCTGGGGTGTCGATCGGTCCGCGTACCCTCTCCCGTCGGACCCGCAGGATCCAGCACGGATCCTGCGGGTCCGACGGTGCGACGAGGCGGCGGATGGCCGTACAGTGCATGGGGTCAAACTGTGAATGACCGGTTATGTCTGCGTCTGACCGTTTTTGGTCGGTTACGGGATGTGACTCGGGCCACGCAGATTGGGCGTAACGCTCGGGGAAACAACGCGATGACCTAAGAGGTGACAGCCGAGGAAGGAATACGGACGCCGCTCAAGGCGCTGTGCATCTTCCCGGCCCCCGCCCGCGCCGTCGGCCCATCCCCAGGTCGGTGGTCGGCTCCTGTCCGCCGTGGACGGGGCCGGAAGCCGTTTTCCAACGTTCCGAGAGGTTGTTCGTGTCGGCCAGCACATCCCGTACGCTCCCGCCGGAGATTGCCGAGTCCGTCTCTGTCATGGCTCTGATCGAGCGGGGAAAGGCTGAGGGGCAGATCGCCGGCGACGATGTGCGTCGGGCCTTCGAAGCCGACCAGATTCCGGCCACTCAGTGGAAGAACGTACTGCGCAGCCTCAACCAGATCCTCGAGGAAGAGGGTGTGACGCTGATGGTCAGTGCCGCGGAACCCAAGCGCACACGAAAGAGCGTCGCAGCGAAGAGTCCGGCCAAGCGCACCGCCACCAAGACGGTCGCGGCCAAGACGGTGACCACCAAGAAGGCCACCGCCGCCGCCACCCCTGCGGCGCCCGCCGCCGAAACCGTCGCCGAGGACGAGGCCCCGGCCAAGAAGGCCGCCGCCAAGAAGACGACCACCAAGAAGGCGGCCGCGAAGAAGACGACGGCCGCGAAGAAGACGGCGGCCAAGAAGACCACCGCCAAGAAGGACGACGTCGAGCTGATCGAGGACGAGGTCCTCGAGGACGCCAAGCCCGGCGAGGAGCCCGAGGGCACCGAGAGTGCCGGCTTCGTGCTCTCCGACGAGGACGAGGACGACGCGCCTGCCCAGCAGGTCGCGGCCGCCGGTGCCACCGCCGACCCGGTCAAGGACTACCTCAAGCAGATCGGCAAGGTCCCCCTGCTCAACGCCGAGCAGGAGGTCGAGCTCGCCAAGCGCATCGAGGCCGGCCTGTTCGCCGAGGACAAGCTGTCCAACGCCGACAAGCTCGCCCCGAAGCTCAAGCGCGAGCTGGAGATCATCGCCGAGGACGGCCGCCGCGCCAAGAACCACCTCCTGGAGGCCAACCTCCGTCTGGTGGTCTCCCTGGCCAAGCGCTACACCGGCCGCGGCATGCTCTTCCTGGACCTCATCCAGGAGGGCAACCTCGGTCTGATCCGCGCGGTCGAGAAGTTCGACTACACCAAGGGCTACAAGTTCTCCACGTACGCCACCTGGTGGATCCGCCAGGCGATCACCCGCGCGATGGCCGACCAGGCCCGCACCATCCGTATCCCGGTGCACATGGTCGAGGTCATCAACAAGCTCGCGCGCGTGCAGCGCCAGATGCTCCAGGACCTGGGTCGCGAGCCCACCCCGGAGGAGCTGGCCAAGGAGCTCGACATGACCCCGGAGAAGGTCATCGAGGTCCAGAAGTACGGCCGCGAGCCCATCTCGCTGCACACCCCGCTGGGTGAGGACGGCGACAGCGAGTTCGGTGACCTCATCGAGGACTCCGAGGCCGTCGTCCCGGCCGACGCGGTCAGCTTCACGCTCCTCCAGGAGCAGCTGCACTCGGTCCTCGACACCCTGTCCGAGCGCGAGGCGGGCGTCGTGTCGATGCGCTTCGGTCTCACCGACGGTCAGCCGAAGACCCTCGACGAGATCGGCAAGGTGTACGGCGTCACGCGTGAGCGCATCCGCCAGATCGAGTCCAAGACGATGTCGAAGCTGCGCCACCCGTCGCGGTCGCAGGTGCTGCGCGACTACCTGGACTGATTCAGATCCGCTCCGGCGCCCCTGACCTGCTGCTTTGCGGGTCGGGGGCGCTTTGGTGTGCCAGCACAGCGCTGCTGCTCCGGATGTCGGCCGCTGGGTCGATGTCCGTGCGCTGGAGGCAGATCCCCCGAGCCGGCATGAGCGGCACAGGTGGGTTCATCAGGCGGGCGAATGCGCGATGGGAACGTGTCACCTCCCGGCGTGCTGCGGTCGGCCTCGGGGTCGACGCGCCCCTCATGGGCTGGGGCGGGAGCCGGCAGCACAGCCCGACCGCCGTCAACCGACGCAAGGTGATAGTGATCGATCAACGCGCCGTTTCCAGAACATATCGCCGATCTGCTAGTCAACTGGACTGTCATCGTCGAAAGCGTTTAGCACTCCAGCCGTAGATCGTGATCTCGACGGTGAGGGGCGCCAAGGCCGCAGTCGGACAGCGTCGATCATCTGGCCGAGTCCGCCCACGCCGTCGCTTCCTTCTCCCTCTAGCCGAGTGCACCGAGACGGAGGGCGTCCCTCATCCGTCGTCTCCCGACAGCAGTACGACCAACCTCCGCTCGTCGAACTGGACCCACCAGACTTCGCCACGTTGCACATGTCCTTCAGAGACAGGACGGCAGACAGACGCTGCGCGGGCCTGACGCGCTGTGGAGACGGGTGCGGCCACCGTTGATTGTCGGTGTGTGAAGACTGAAGATCACGCGGTGGCCGCAGGTCACAGCGTGGATCCTACCCACTGGCAGGAGGGTGCACGACGACGAGGCGGTGCTCGTGGTCGACGAGACCGGCGACGTGAAGAAGGGCACCGACACTGTCGGTCTGTCCAGCGCCACCCTGGCGCACGTCGTGGCTGGTACGTCTGGCGACGTCGCCACCAGGCCCGATCCCAGACCAGCCACTACCGACGACAAGCCGTCGCATTGCGCAGGCAGCCCAGGACACGGGCTGAGTGCTGGCCCTACTGCTGCCCGGAAGGGCGCAGTGACAAGCGGCTCAGTTCCGGAGGTAGGGCCGGTGCCAGTGCCGCTCACTGAGCAGCCTGGTCCACTCGGCGGCGCGCCGCTCCCGCCGGTCGTCAGGAAGCTCGTCCAGGTTGGGGCGGAGTCCCTCGATGATCTCGGCTACCTCCTGCGGCTCACGCCGGGCGCCGACGGGGCGCTTGCCGGGTCGGGGCTCGTCTCCAGGTACGGGGAGACGAAGATGATCTCCGGTTCGTGTCCGGTGTCGAAGCCGGTGGCCTGGGTGAGCGCGAACTGGAATCCCTTGACCTCGGGTGTCCCGTCGGCGCGGATCCACCTGCGCAGGTAGGCCACGAGCACCTGGTAGGCGGGCGCCTTGCTCAGCTGTGTGAAGCCCTGGTCCAGTACGGGCAGCAGTTCGCTGCAGAGGTCGAACACCGCCTTCTCGGGGCGGCGGCCGGGGAACCAGACGATCTGGTGCAGCTTCCGTCCCTCGATGACGTCCACCGACTTCCACGACGACGTCCGGCCCTGCAGGTCCAGCGTCCGGTAGAGGAGGTGGAAGTCGTGCACCGCGGGGGTCGGTGCGAAGAAGCGCCAGTTCGGGAGCAGCGAGAACCTGTCCCGGAGGATGACGCGGCTGAAGGCGGAGTTGGGGTGCTGTACGGCGAGGGTTCCGACCAGCGCCGCGGCGCCGACCGTCCGCGCGACACCACCAGGGGTGGCGAACGCGGTCCGGGCCAGGGACCTGAGCGTACGAAGCTGTTTCATCGCCGGGACTCCTTCTGCGCGTCCGTGCCGGCGTGGTGGGGCGACGGGGCCGTGCCGTCGAGGAAATCGACCACGTGGCGGCCGGCCTCGGTGGCGAACCTGCCGTGCGTCAGCATCGAGTCGTGGGTCGCCCCCTCCAGGACGACGGTCCGGGCGTGGCGGCCCTCACCGCTGTGCGCCCCGGCCAGCTCGTGGTGCATCAGCAACTGCTGCGGATCCCGGTCCACCGTCTGCTGGGCGGAGATCACCAGGGCGTGCACCGGCGTGGGTCCGACGGGACCGGTGAAGCCCCGGAAGTCCTCCTCCACAGCACGCCACTCGCGTCGGCCCGCCTCCCACAGACGGCTGTCGGCGTACTGGTCGAAGACCCGTCGCCGGTACCTCGGCGGCAGGTCCTGGAGCCACTGCGGGCGCGACAGGAGCACACCGAGTCCGCAGCGCAGCGACCAGATCATCAGGGACAGTGAGGCACCGAAGCTGCGGGCCGTCGCGCTCTGCTGGGCCGAGCGGTTCAGCTGGTCCGGGTGGGAGGGGTCCAGGTAGACGATGCCGTGCAGTTGATCGCCGAGCTGGACGGCGGCACGCCGGGCGAGTTCTCCGCCGAGCGAATGACCGACGAGGACGACCTTGCGGTGCGGGGGCACCGCGCTTCGCACGAGGTCGACGAGATCATCGACCGACTCGCTCAGCCGGAAGGGGGTCGTGGCGCCGCGTCTGCTTCCGGCGTACCCGGCGCGGGCGTAGGTGACGGCCTCGCAGCCGGCCTCCGCGACGATCTTCTCCACGAGCCATGCGAAGTGCTCCGGCGTCGAGGCCATGCCCGCGGCGAAGACCAGGACGGGGCGCTCCTGGTTTGCTTCGCCCCCCACGGACTCGTACTGCAGCCGGTTGCCGTGACGCGTCGTCACATGGCGGGAGGAGCCGGACCCGGCGACCACGCGCAGGCGCCGATGCACACCGACGGCGACGGCCCCCGCGGTCGCTCCCGCCAACAGCAGGGCGTTGGCGAGCATCGCGCGGTCGTCGCGGCCGGCGACGGCCGGGTGGTCCTTCGGAGCCGAGGTGTAGGCGACCGCAGGGTGCATCGACAGGAACGAGGTGACGAAGCGGCCCAGGCCCATGACGAAGCCGTTGGTGACGTGGAACGCGGCCGCGCCGCCGATCACCGGCCGGGCGAGCCTGCCGCCCGCCAGGTAGGCCAGCGGGAACAGGCACTCCAGCGCGAGCACGCCGTGGGTGAGGGCCTTCGAGGCGCGCGGGTACCTACGGGTGAGCCGGTAGGACGGCTCGTGTCCGTACGTCCTGGTCCGCAGGATCCCGGGCAGGGCCGAGCCGTCCCGCCAGGACTCGCCCACGAGCTTGAGCCACCCCGCGACCACGTACGACAGGTTCGACTGGGCCGCGAGATACCAGAGCAGGGCGTCCTGGGTCTGCGGGGATCGGGAGGTCCGGGCCAGGCCGGTGCACAGCTGGGTGAGGATCGCCACCTGGTCGGAGCCGTCCGTGCCGTGCCGGTGCCGGGGGTACAGCGCGACCGAACTCAGGCCGAGGAAGAGGTTGCCCGCGCCGCGCCAGCGGCTGTTGCCGGGGTGCAGCAGGAGACCCGCGCTGACCGCGGTGCGCGCCAGGTGCAGGGCGGTCGTCGTGCGAGGCGAGGCGATCAGGTCCAGCAGCCGACGGGTGATCGGCGAGGACTCGGCGTGCACCTGCCGTATGACTTTCCAGTCGTTGAGCCCGCCCTCGGACATTTCTTCGCGCTGCGCCAGGTATTCGACCGACGACGTGAGGGTGGTGGCCGCGGCGAGCCGTTCGGAGATGCTGATGGCGCGGTCACGCGACACCGGGATCGGCCCGAGAAGCAGTGAGCCGAGTCTTTTTACGAGTTTCACGGAATTCTCCCCGGCCCGTCGGACCGGAAGCCTTTTCCGCTTCCGGCCCGACGGATTGTTCATGAGCGGACGCCGCCTGCTAGCCGATGTGGTTCCTGGTGACGGTGTACGCGGCGACGGTGGCCAGGACGGTCCGCGCGACGATGGCCGGGGTGGCCAGGACCGGCAGCATCTCGGTGCGGACGGCACCGTCGGCGTCGACGATGTCGCCCTGGAGGTCGGGGTGGTTGTTCATGTACTCGGCTATGTCCTGCATGGGCTCGTGGATCCTTTCTCGCACTGTGTCGTGTCCTTTGGGTGCGGTGCCGGGATCTTCATCCGTGGGGCCGCGCCCGGGAATTGTCGTCCGGCTCTCCGGAGAAAGCCGAAGGCGCAGACGAGGACGCGGCAACGCTATCCGTTTCATGATTGCGGCGTCAGTGCTGCGGAGAAAGATCGTAAAGAGGTGTGAGTGGGTCTGGTTCTAAAGTTGACCCGGAATTACCCGTCGAGCGGATCGGCCGGTTCCAGAGCCCGCAGGGCGGTGTCACGCTCCTCGGCGAGGGCCGTGGCGGCCTGGCGTGCGGTGAGGCCGGTGGTACGCACGACCGCGAACACCTCGTGCGCGAGCCGGTGCATCGTCGACTCGATCTTGGCCAGGGCCTGACCGGGGTCGGCGGACACGTCACCGAACAGCGTCCACCACCACCAGCTGTTCGCCGCCGAGTTGGCCAGGAAGTCCGGCACGACCGTCACTCCGCGCGCGGTGAGGGCGGCCTCCGCCTCGGGCACCACGGACACGTTGGCGGCCTCCACGAGGTAGCGGCAGGTGAGGCTGCCGTGGTTGGAGGCATGCACGGCGTACGACGTCGCGGCGGTGACCAGGATGTCGCTGGGAACCTCGGTCCAGTGAGCGAGCGGCAGGGTGGAGGAGCCGGCGGGCAGCGCCGTACGGGGAACGACACCGTCCGGGGTGCGGACGGCCAGCAGCCGCTCGACGTCCAGCCCCCGGTCGTCGTGTACGATGCCGAGCCGGTCGACCACCGCGTTGACCTTGACCCCGGCACGCGCGAGGTGGCGTGCGGCGGCGCCTCCCATGGATCCGAAGCCGTGGACGGTCGCCGTCTGGCGGCCCGGGTCCGCGCCGTACTCGGCGAGCGTGGCGAGGGTCGCCTGGGCCACGCCGTACCCACCGAGACGTGTCGCCGAGCCCGAGGCCGTCCACCTGAGCGGCGAAGGCGTCCTCGACCCTGCGCAGAGCGATCTCCGGGCCGTCCGGTACGAGGGGCAGGACGGCCTGCACACAGGAGCGCAGACCGACCGCCGTCACGGCCTTGTCGATCTGCGACTGCCGGGTCCCCAGGTCCTCTCCGGTGGCCCAGTGACTCTCCACCAACGGGCGTACCGCCCGCAGGTACCGGTGCAGCACTCCCTCGGCGGCCGGATCGGCGGGGTCGAAGTCGATCCCGCCCTTCGCGCCGCCGAACGGACGGTAGCGGTCGTCCGGGTGGTAGACGAGAGCCTCCTTGAGGCTCATGGTGGCCGCGAGATCGCTCACCTCGGCAAGGGTGCACCCCGGGCGCATCCGCAGCCCGCCACTGGCACGGCCGCGTCGAAGGCGGTCGATGACGAGCCAGCCCCGCGCACCCGTGACCGCGTCCGACCACTGGACGGTCAGATGGTGGGCACGTGTCATGCCAACTCCCTTGCGCATCGTGTGCCGGCGCAGCCGCAGCCGGTCCGAGGTTCTCCAGCCGTCGCACGGACATCGGCAGACGACGGGCGTGGCGCAGGCACGGGCGGCCGCGGCCGACGGGGCGATCACAGGCCGACGGAGGAGTGCGGACCGAAACGCACGCGTCCGGGTGAGCGCCCTCTCTCACCGGCGCGCGCCCCTTGACCTCCTGGCTTCCACCGGCTCCGGTCGAAGTGCCGGAGCGCGGTCCGGACGTACGTGCTCCCACGGTCTTCGCCGACCTCAGCCTCTCGGCACGGGACGGCCGCCGGCATCCCTCCGACCAGTGAACTTTCCTAATTCTTTGGATTACCCGGGGGCTCATCCTCAGGGTGGATCACGCGGGCACCGGGGCGTGTTGGGATGAACATCGCACAGTGCGGAACGGCCGCGGCGAGTGACCATCGCCTCCAGGCTCGAACCTACATCTGACAGGTCAACGGGGTATGACAATCCAAGTGCTGGTCGCGTGCACCGGAGGTCTCGCGCGAGCCGGAATCGTGCGGATACTCGACAGCGCGGCGGACCTCTCGGTGATCGGCCAGGCCGCTCATGCCGCACAGGCGGCCCGACTGAGCCGACAGCTCGCACCGCAGGTCGTCGTCATGGAGGGCACGAGCGCGGAGCTCGAACAGCCCGCCGTGGTCCGGTCGATCACCGAACCCGCCTCGACGGACGTACTCCTGCTGACGCCCGCCGACGCCGACAGTGCCACCCTGTGGCGTGCCCTCTCCGCCGGCGTCGTGGGCCTTCTCCCGATGGACGCGGCGGCCGACCAACTCCTGCACGCCGTCCGGCTGATCGCCCAGGGCGGCGGCTTCCTCGACTCGACCGTGGTCCGGCCACTGGTCCGGGCCGCGGCTCGGCACACCCCCACCCAGGCGGACTCCCTCGGCGAGGAGTTCACCGGGGTGCTGACGCCTCGGGAACAACAGGTCCTCGTGTGCGTCGGGCAAGGGATGTCGAACCTGGACATCGCCAAGAAACTGCTGGTCTCCGAGAACACCGTCAAGACCCACGTGAGCCGCATGCTCACCAAACTCGGCCTGCGCAGCCGCGTCGAGGCCGCGCTCACCATCCGCAGCACCTGGTCGGCTCAGGTGCCCGCCTTCCGCGCCCGGCCCGACCTGGAGCTCCAGGCATCCGCCCCGGCCCGCCGCTCGCCGGAACCCCTCCGGCGCGGTCGCCGCGCCGCTCACCGCCCCTGCCCCGGATCCCACTGAGGTCCGCTCACCGGCCCGCGGGCGGCACAGGAGCCAGCGAGGGCCGTCGGCGCACACCGTGGATACGGCGCAGGGCGGACAGGGCTGCCAGGTGGCCGCTCATCCCGTGCACCCCGGGCCCCGGTGGTGTGGAGGCGGAGCAGAGGTACACACCGTGCAGAGGCGTGCGGTAGGGGTCGAGCCGGGCCGTGGGACGCAGCAGGCTCTGCCGTACGGTCATGGCTCCCGCGCCGATGTCCCCGCCGACGTAGTTCGGGTTGTAGGCCTCGAACTGCCGGCCGGTGACCGCTCGACGCGCGATCACGGTGTCGCCGAACCCCGGGGCGAAACGCTCGATCCGCCGTGTGACCAGCGCGGTCGGGTCCCGGTCGTCGCCGTGGGGCACGTGCGCGTACGCCCACACCGGGTACTTCCCGGGCCGGGCACGGCCAGGGTCGGTGGCCGCGGGTTCCACGACGAGGACGAACGGACGATCGGTGGGGGTGCCGCGCGCGGTGAGCGTCTCCTGGCGGTACATCTCGGCGCGAGTGCCCCCGAGATGGACGGTGCCGGCCCGGCCGACCTCCGGGTCCCGCCACGGAACGGGCCGCGAGACCAGGAAGTCCACCTTGGCCGCCGCCGGTCCGTACCGGAACGACCGGAGCCTTCGGACATGGCCGGGCGGCAGCCGGTCGCCGGCGATGCGCAGGAACTCCTTCGGGCTCGTGTCCACCAGCACCAAGGGCACGGCGCCCAGGTCCCGCAGGTCGTCGACGCGTGTGCCGGTGTGCAGGACGCCGCCGTGCGCCCGGACGTCGGCCGCGAGGGCGCGGGCTATCGACGCGCTGCCACCGCGGGGGAGGGGCCAGCCCGAGCTGTGGGCCAGATGACCGAGCAGCATCGCGACGCCCGCCGAGGAGGGACTGGGCAGGGGGCCGACGGCGTGCGCGGCCACCCCGGTGAGCAGGGCCGCCGCCCGCTCGGTGGTGAACCCGTCCGGGACGAACCGGGTCGCGTGCGCGAGGACCCGGGTGAGCAGTCTGGCCGCGGCGACCGGATCGCCCGGCAGCGCGCGGCCCCCCGCCAGGACCAGGTCGACGACGGCGGTTCCGCGCTCCACCAGCGGTGCCATCAGCCGGTGCCAGCGCTTGCCGTCGGGGCCGAGACCCGCGCAGGTGCGTGCCAGGTCGCGGTGGGCGATCCCGGGCGGACCGTCCGGCAGGGGATGGGCGTAGGAGATGTCCGGCTGGAGCAGTTCGACGTCACGAGCGGCGAGGTCGAACTCGCGGAAGAACCGCGAGGCGAGGGCCATCGGGTGGACGGCGGAGCAGATG
Organism: Streptomyces sp. NPDC001920; assembly: GCF_053594495.1. Taxonomy (NCBI): domain Bacteria; kingdom Bacillati; phylum Actinomycetota; class Actinomycetes; order Kitasatosporales; family Streptomycetaceae; genus Streptomyces; species Streptomyces sp. NPDC001920. The sequence continues at coordinate 524,590 of NZ_JBSFEP010000001.1, read as the reverse complement.
TCGTGCACGACGTCCGAGTCGAAGAGCGGGCGCGTGCGCAGACCGCCGCCGATCTCGTCGGCCGCCTCGTACATCTCCACCCGCAGCCCGGCACGGGCCAGCGTCACCGCGGCGGCCAGCCCGTTGGGACCCGTGCCCACGATCGCGGCGTCCACGGCGCTCACCGGACCGCCTCCGCGACGGCAGCCCCGGCGCCGGCGGCCGGGCCGTCACCGCCGACGGCGAGCCGTGTCCCGGCCAGACGGCGGTACAGCGGGTCGTCGGCCATGAGTGCGCCGTGCACGCCGACCGCCCGGACCCGGCCACCCTCCAGCAGAACGATCTGGTCGGCGTCGGTCACACTCGACAGGCGGTGGGAGATCGTGACGACCGCGCAGTGCCGGGCGAGTTCGGCGACGGCCCGGCGCAGCGACTCCTCCGTCTCCCCGTCGAGGTGGGCGGAGGCCTCGTCCAGCAGGACGACCGAGGGCTGCTGCAGCAGCGTCCGGGCGATGGCGAGCCGCTGACGCTGCCCCCCGGACAGTCCGGTGCCGCGGTCGCCGAGTTCGGTGTCGAGCCCCTCGGGCAGCCGCGCGACGAGCTCGGTGAGCCCGGCCCGGTCCAGGGCCAGGGCGATCGCGTCGTCGTCGGCGTCGGGTGCGGCGTAGCGCAGGTTCTCGCGGATGGTGCCGCTGAGCAGAGCATGCTCCTGCTCCACGTATCCGACCGTGCCGCGCAGGGTGTCCAGGGGCAGGGTGGACACGTCCGCGCCGCCGACGCGCACCGTGCCGGCGTCGGGCTGGTGGAAGCGCTCGATCAACTGGAAGACGGTGGTCTTCCCCGCGCCCGACGGGCCCACCAGCGCGGTCAGTCCGCGTGCGGGCACCGAGAACGACACCTCGTGCAGAACGGGTTCGGCGCCGTAGCCGAAGGTGACGCCATGGAACTCGACCGCGGGAACCTCCGAGTCGGCGGGCGGCGCGGGTGTGCTGCCCCGGCCCGTCGGATCCGGGTGGCTCCCGTGCCGCGGATCCTCCTCCTGCTCGATCTCCGCCAGTTCCGTGAGCCGGTCGACGGCCGCCCGCCCCTGCTGGAACTGCCCGATGGCCATGAACAGGGTGACCAGCGGGGAGATCAGGTAGAAGAGGTACATCATGAACGCGGTGAGGTCGGCCGTGGACAGGTGGCCGGCGGCGACCCGTGTCATGCCCCAGCCGATCACGGCGGTCAGGGCCACCTGGGTACCGACGTTCATGGCAGGGGTGAGCAGCGCGGAGTACGCGCTGACCCGTACGCCGGACCGGTGTGCGTCACGGGCCAGGCCGGCGATGCGCTCGGTCTCCCGTTCCTCGGCGCGTGACGCCTTCACTGTGGTCAGGGCGCCGAGCGCCCGCTGCAGTGCGGAGCCGAACCGTGAGGTGTCCTCCCGGTTGTCGGTCGCGGCGACCCGGACCCGGCGGGCCAGCAGCAGTGAGACGGCGGCCGCCGCACCGAGGCACAGCAGGGTCAGCAGCAGCAGGGGAAGGTCGATCCACCCCATCAGCACGATGCCGCCCACGACCATGAAGGCGTTGGTGGTGATCTGGGACAGCGACTGGGTGATCGCGATCCTGGCGAGGGCGGTGTCCGCCACCATGCGGGTGAAGACGTCGCCGGGGTCGAAGCGCCGGTAGTCGGACAGGGTCGCCCGCAGCAGCCGTGCCGTCAGCGTGCGGCGTATCACGAGGACCGTGTTCTCGCCCGCCCGGCCCACCAGGTACGCCTCCAGCGCGGCCAGGGCGGCGTCGGCGCAGAACAGGGCGGCGACCAGGGCGATCACCGGGGCGAGGGGCCTGCCTCCGCCCGCGGCGTCGATCAGGTCGCTGATGACCAGCGGCTGCGCCAGCGAGGCGGCGGTCCCGAGCAGGCCGACGGCGACCCCGAGAGCCAGCAGGCGCCCGTGCCGTCGGGCGAGGGCCCACCCGCTCATGCCGGGCGCTCGTAGACGTTGACGAACAGGGCGCCGCCCCCGTCCCAGGGTGTCCCCAGCCAGTCCGACCACCGATCGGCCGGGCGGAGCCCGGCGGCCGTCGCGTACGCGTCGACCTCGTCCGGAGTCGTCAGCCGGCTCGCCTCGGTGCCCACCCGGGTGGTGCCGTCCTTCTCGTGCCAGATGTGGGAGACGTGCCACAGGCCGGCGTCGGGGAGCAGAGTCGAGTAGGTCTGCAGACCGGTGCCCGGCTCCGGGTACGGAACGAAGTAGCTGATGTTGCGCTGCCCTTCGTGCAGTTCGGCGACGGCGGCCGGGTTGTGCGTCTCGATCACCAGCCGGCCGCCCGGGGCCAGCCGGGCGGCGGCGTGCCCGACCGCGGCCCGCTGTTCCTCCGCGGTCAGCAGCATCGAGAGGGTCGCGCAGACGCAGTACACCAGCCCGTACGTGTCGTCACCGGTCGGCCTGCGGATGTCGCCGACGACACCCGTCACCGCGGCGCCGGCTTGGTCGGCCTCCCGGGCCAGGACGGCGAGCATCTCGGGGGAGGAGTCCACGCCGGTCACCGGCCCGGCGAGTCCTGCCAGCGGGATGGCGATCCGGCCCGTGCCGACGCCGAGTTCGAGACAGGCCGCGCCGGGCTCCGGGTGCAGCTCGGCCAGGCGCTGTGCCGTCAGCCGGGCCGACTCGTCGCGCGGGAAGATCCGGTCGTACCAGCCGCTGAACTGCCGGCCGTAGCCGATGTCGTCGATGGTGCTCAAGGCGTGCTTCCCTCTCAGGCGTGCGCGGCGGGGGCCTTGGGGCGCACGCGCGGGGGTGTGGGGCTGGGATCCATGGGGGTGAACGGTGAGACGAAGATCGTCTCCGGCTCCGTCTCGGCGAATCCGGCGGCGCGGGCCAGGCCGAACTGGAAGCCCTGGACGCTGCCCGGGGCGTTCTCGGCGCGGATCCGCTCCCGCAGGTGGGCGACGAGCACGGCGTAGCCGGTGGTCTCGGTCATCGCGTCGATGCCCGCGTTCATGGGCCCGAGCAGTTCGGAGCAGATGTCGAAGACGGCCTTCTCCGGCCGCCGCCCGGGGAACCAGAAGATCTGGTGCATCCTGCGGCCCTCGATCACGTCGACCGTGCGCCACTCGGACGTCGTACCGGAGGTGTCCTGGGTGCGGTAGAAGAAGTGGTAGTCGTACGTCGCCGGATTGGGCGCGAAGAAGCGCCAGTTGGGCAGGAGGGAGAACCTGTCCCTGGCCTCCAGGCGGTTGAAGGCCGAGTTGGGGTGCTGGATCGCCACGGTTCCGAGCAGCAGCGCGGTCCCGGCGATACGAGCGGCCGCACCCGGGCCGCGGAAAGCGTCCACGAGGATCCTCTTCACGCGGTCTGCTCCTTCCTCTCCCCGCTCCTCGCGGGTTCGGCCGTGCGCGTCACGAAGTCCAGGAGGAGACGGCCGACCTCCACGCCGTACCGGCCGTCGGTCAGCAGGGAGTCGTGGTCGGCCCCTTCCAGCACGACGGTTTCGACCGTGCGCCCGGCACCGCGGTGCGCGTCGGCGATCTCGTGATGCATGAGCAGATGCTCGGGATCCTTGTCGACGGTCCGCTGCGCCGAGACCACCAGGGCGTGGCCGGTCACGGCTGCCAGTTCGCCCGTGTGGGCCCGGAACTCGCTTTCCACGGCCTTCCATTCGCGGTGTCCGGCCACCCACATCCGGGCGTCCGCGTACTGGTCGAAGACCCGCTTGCGGAACATGGCGGGGAGGGCCTCCAGCCACTCGGGCCTGGACAGCAGCACACCCGCGCCGCACCGCAGGGACCACACCATGAGGGAGAGGGAGGCACCCAGCGGCTTCGCCGACACGCTCTGCTGCTGCGAGCGGTTGAGCTCACCCGGGTGAGAGGAGTCCAGGTAGACCACCGCCCGGACCCGCTCGCCGAGCCGGGCGGCGGCGCGCCGCGCCAGTTCGCCGCCCAGGGAGTGGCCGACCAGCACCACCTCACGGTCGGCCGGGACGGCGGCGCCGACCAGGTCGACCAGATCGTCCACCGCTTCGGCGAGTCGGTAGGGGGCCTTGCCCCGGTACCGGCTGCCCGCGTACCCGGCGCGGGCGTAGGTCAGGAACCCGAACCTGCCGTCGTGACGGATGGTTTCGGTGATCCAGCCGAAGTGCTCGGAGGTCGAGAGCATGCCGGTGGCGAACACCAGGACCGGCTGGTCCGGCTTCCCGGGGTTCATCTCGTACTGGAGTTCGTTGCCGTGCCGGGTGGTCGCGCGAAGGGAACGCGGCCAGCCCTCGACCGCCCGCAGCCGCCGGTGCACGGCGACGGCTCCGGCCGCGGACACGGCCGAGGCGAACACCACGGCCGCGGTCTTCAGGACCCGGTCGTCGCGGCCGGCGATCGACAGATGGTCCTTCGGCGCCGACGTGTAGGCGATCGCCGGGTGCATCGCGACGAACGCGCTGACGAAGCGGCCGAGCCCCATGACGAAGCCGTTCGCCAGGTGGAAGCCGGCCGCCGCGCCGATCACCGGTTTCGCGAGTCGGCCTCCGGCGAGGTAGGCGACCGGGAAGAGGCACTCCAGGGCGAGCACCCCGTGGGTGAGGTACTTCGCCGCTCGGGGGTACTTCTGCGTGAGCGCGTACGTCGGGCCGTGCCCGTACGTACGGGTGCGCATGATGCCGCCCAGGGCGGTGCCGTCCCGCCAGGACGTGCCGAGCAGCTTGGCCCAGCCGGCGACGACGTAGGAGAGGTTCCCCTGCAGGGCGACGTACCACAGCAGGGCGTCCTGTGTGGCCGGGGAGCGGGACAGCCGGGCGGCGCCCACGGCGGTCTGCACCAGCGTCGAGACCTGGTCCGAGCCGTCGGTGCCGTAGCGGTGCCGGGGGTACAGGGCCAGGGCCGTGGCGCCGAGGAAGAGACCGCCCGCGCCGCGGAGCCGGCTGTCGCCCGGCAGCAGCAGGCCGGCGCTCACCGCCACCCTGGCCATGTGCAGGGCGGTGGTGGTCCGTTCGCCGCTGACGAGGTCCAGCAGCTTCCGGGTGACGGGGGACGAGCCGGCGTGGGCCCGGCGGGCGACGGACCAGTCGTTGAATCCTCCCTCGCGGATCTGCCTGCGCTGGGAGAGGTACTCCAGGGAGGAGGTGAGGGCCGTCGCGGCGGCCAGCCGTTCCGAGGTGCCCAGTGCGCGGCCCCGGGACACGGGTATCGGCCCGAGGAACGCCGAGGCGATCTTTCTGGCAATGCTCACAGGGTGGCCTCCGGTACCACGAGCGGTGAAAAGGGGGAGACGAGGGGCCCGCACGGGTTGCCCCGCCGGGCCGGACCACCGGTCCGGCCCGGCGGGGATCACCCGCGGTGGAGGCCGCGGGCGATGTCAGTCGAGCGCCTGGGCCCCCGGGGAGCGGTGCGCACACCGGCCCCGGCCGCCACGGCGACCCGCCCGGTGACCGACGGCTCGGCGAGCAGCGGGTCGACGGGGCGGCCCGTCAAGGTCGTTCGTCGAGTGACGGGATCAGCGCCGTGCCGTGTAGACGAGGGCCGAGGCCACGGCGATACGGGCGGCCATGATGAGGGTGGGAGTGGCGAGCACCGGCTCCTGGCGGCTGAAGACCACGCCCTCCTCGTCGTCGATGGCCACGCTGCGGAGCTCGGCCTGCTGGTTCAGTCGGGTGGCTACGTCCACGGATATCTCCTCGGAGTCGAATGCGGATATGTGTGAGAACGGCGTGCAGTACGTCGCCGTGCGCACGGTGAACGCGTGACATAGGGATCTCGCATTCACGTCTGAAAGTGCCGGCCTAGCGGCCCTGCTTTTCCCGGTCCGCCATTCGGGCCAGCACGGTGGCCCGCTTTTCGTCGAAGCGGATCGCCTGCGCGTCCACCGTCTCCAGATGGCGGCCAAGTTCGTCCTGGAATCGCCGGCCCTCGGCACCGAGTCCATGGCGGTCGAGCACGTTCAGATGGCGCAGGACCGGCTGAAGCACCTCGTCGTGGTGGATCCGGATGTTGTAGATGTCTCCCACGGCCATGCGCGCCGCGGCCCGGGTGAATCCCGGAATGCCGGCTCCCGGCATGGCGAAGGACGACACCACGTTGGTGATCGCTCGCATGGTCTCGTCCGGCGCGAGATCCAGCGCCGCCGCCAGGACGTTGCGGTAGAAGACCATGTGCAGGTTCTCGTCCATGGCGACCCGGGCGAGCATCCGCTCGCAGACCGGATCGCCCGACACCCGGCCGGTGTTGCGGTGCGAGATCCTGGTGGCCAGCTCCTGGAAGGCGACGTAGGCGACGTTCTCCAGCACTCCGACGTCGTTGCCGGGCGGGGCGGTGGACATGTGCGCCATGCGGGCCCGCTCCAGGTCGACCGGGTCGAGGGCGCGTGAGGTGAGCAGGTAGTCGCGGATCACCACCGAGTGCCTGGCCTCCTCGGCCGTCCACCGGTGCACCCAGCTGCCCCAGGCGCCGTCCTCTCCGAAGAGCGTCGCGAACTGGTGGTGGTACGTCGGAAGGTTGTCCTCGGTCAGCAGGTTCACCTTGAGGGCGACGGCGGCCAGTTCGCCGACCGGGGACTGTTCCGCAGACCATGGCTCGCCGCCGGGCAGGCTGTCGAAATCCCGGCCGCGACTCCATGGAACGTACTCGTGCGGAAACCATTCCCGGGTTGCCGAAAGGTGCCGGTTGAGCTCCTTCTCGACGACCTCCTCAAGCTCCCATAAGATTCGGGAATCCCCTGCGGAATCAACGGAATTCATTGGTGACCGGTCTCATTCCTGACATGTGCTGAACGGATTCATCTGGCCCGGTGCACTCGAACACTAGGCCGGTCGGCGCGCAACGGGCAAGCTGTCTCCCGGTCTTCGGCGATGAATCATAGAAAGGTTGGCGGCAGGTAGTTCCAAAGGTGACGCCGGAGTCATGCGTGCGAGGGATCCGGGGATTATCTGCCTTTCGATGGAATGGGGCTGAACAATCAGGGAGTCCCGAGGAGTGACATGGCCGCAGAACCGGAAAAGAGCCGCGCCGGCACCGTGAAGGCGGGTCCCCCCGTCATCGACCTGCCCCGCTCACGGCTCCTGCTCGTGGGCTGTGGAGCGTTCGGTGTCACGGCTCTGCCGAGCTGGGCGGTGCTGATGAGGATGTGGTACGGCTGGGACATCCGGGCCTGCCTCACGCATGCAGCGTCCCAGCTGGTGTCCTCGCAGGCCCTGGCCGCCGCCACGCAGGCTCCGGTCGAGGGCCCTGACTGGGACACCGCCCGTGGCGTGACACCGCACCAGGAACTGGCGGAGTGGGCCGACCTCGTGATCGTCGCCCCGGCCACGACCAACTTCGTCGCCAAGTGTGCGCTCGGCATGCCGGACAGCCTCGCCCTGAGCGCCGTACTGTCCACGCGGGCGCCCGTGGTGCTGGCGCCCAGCATCCCCGAGGGAGCCTTCGAGCGGCCGTCCGTGCAGCGCAACCTCAGCCGGCTGGCGGAGGACGGCTTCCATGTGGCCCCCATGCAGCCGGGCGTCTCCGTCCACAAGGCCAAGGTGGGGGTGGCCGCCGGTATGCCGGACATCAACACCACGCTGCGTTTCGCCGCCGCCGTCCTGCGGCCCGAGGCGGCGCACGGTGCGGACCCCTCCGTACCGGCCTAGGTGTGCTGTTCGGGCGGTCCGGTGCGATGTCCGCGGTGTCCGGCGCGTGCTCCGGGGTGCCCGGCCGAAGGCCCTCGCACCGGACGTACGCGGGGCTTCGGCCGGTGCGGCCAGAAGGCGCGCCGGGCGCCGCGGGTGCTGAGCGGGACTTCTCGAAACACCCCCTGGACCGGCGCACGGGCAGGGTGCGGCCCGGGTTCGAAGTCCGGGACGTCCGTGCCGCGTGCCGAGCGAGGTGGCCGCCGCGGCGCAGTGCCTTGCCGTGGAGTGCCGTGGGTATCGGTCCGGGGAGGCGCGAGGTCCCCACGCCGCCCGCAGGCGGTCGGTCCCGTGGCGTCGGCGTCGTGCGGGGCCGCGCCCCCGTCGAGCGGGTGGGGCGGCCGTGTTCCGGAGGTCGGCCGGCGTTCCGCAGGCGAGGCGGTGCGCCTCGGTGGGCGCGGTCTCCTCGAGGAGGTCGCGCCCGACGGCCGCGGTGGTGGCCGCCGTACGGACGCCTCGCCGGTGAACTCGTCGACAGCGGGCGTCAGTACCGCTCGGCGCACCTCGCGGCGTCGACCGCCCGGCGGGCACCCGGATCCGCGGGAGCCCGCCGGGCAGACGCCCGCGGACCGTGCCAACCCCGGCCGGGTCAGGCGGACTTGTGCCGCTGGACGAAGGCGACGAGTTCACCGACGGTGTGCAGCTGGGTGAACTCCTCGTCGGGGATGGCCACTCCGAAGCGGTCCTCGATGGACACGCCGAACTCCACCATCAGCAGGGAGTCGACGTCGAGGTCGTCACGGAAGCGGGCCTCGGGCGTGATGTCCCCGGCGGGGATCTCGGCTATCTCCACGAGAAGGTCGGCGACGGCACCGAACAGTTCCTGGTCGAGGGTCTCGGTGGACTGAGTGGTCATGTTTTCGTTCCCATCTTTTCGTGCGTCGGTTGGGGCGCTGAGGTTCCTGCGGGGTGGTCAGCTGGCCCGCTGTCTCACCCAGCTGTCACGAACGCTGAGTGCCGCCTCCACCCGGCTGCGCAGGCCGAGCTTTCCCAGGACGCGGCTGACATGCGTCTTGACCGTGTTCTCGGACACGGTCAGGAGGGCGGCGATCTCAAGATTGGAAAGGCCCTGGCTCACGTAGGCGAGTACCTGTTGCTCGCGTGGGGTCAGCACGCGGGCGAACCGGTCGTCCAGCGTGACCAGGTCCTCGGGTCCCACGTTGGCCGCGGCGTTCACCAGGGCCCTGATGACTGTGGGATCCATGAAGCCCAGTCCGTCGGCGATGAGCCGGATGACGTGGATCAACTGCTGGGCGTCGGTGTCCATCGGCAGGAAACCGACGGCGCCGGCGCTCAGAGACTGGAGGATGGCGCCGTCCACCTGGTTCGGTGTCAGCACCAGGACATCGGTGGTGCCGAGGTCCGCGATGTCTCTGATCACGTCCGGACTGCCGAGTCCCAGCCGGCCGCCGTCGATGATGGCGATGTCCGGTCGGAGACGTCGAGTGAGGTGCACTGCCTGGCTGCCCGACGCGGCCTCGGCCACGACGCTGATCTCCTCGTCGCTGTGGAGGATCCGGACGATGCCGGCTCTGGCGAGTCCTTCTGTGTGCGCCACGAGTATGCGAATGGTCATGTACTGAACTAACCCCCGAGTCGAGGGCACACCGTGAAGCCCCGTGTGGGGTGGAGGGGTCCGGCGTGCCCATCTCTGATCATCACAACATGATCTTTCGGTGAAGGGATCCTCCTTCCGGGTGACCCGGAATGTAAACCTAAGAACTAGCCGACTTCACTGGCCGGAATGACGCGCCCAGCCCCCGCGAAACTGCAGGCTATGTCTGCCTGGAAAACAGAGGCGCCGGAACGCGGTCCCCATCGCGCAGCCGGGGGGATGCGTCATGGACCTGTCAGGAGGCCAAGTGATCGAGCAGCGCCAGCTGTACGGCTGGGCGGACCTCGTCTTCTATGAGACGCCCGCTCAATGGGCTGCTGACCAGGACCGATTCGCTGCGGCTGACCGTGAGCCGCCGACCGGGTGGGCCCGCACCGGGCAGGACGTCTGGGTGTCCCTCAAGCCGGAGGGTGCCGAGCTTCCCGCGCAGGGATGGAAAATACACATCTCCGCGGTGGCGGCCGATGCCGAACGGATAGTGGAAACGGCCTGGTCCTATTGCGTCGAGCGGGAAATACCCTTCAAATTCCTGCGCGACCGGCACCTGTTTCGGATGTACAACTCGAAGTACATGCCGCGGCAGGCGAGTGGAAAACTCGTCACTATTTACCCTGCGGACGACGAACAGCTCCGGCGCACGCTGGAAGAGCTGGCGTCATTGCTCCAGGGCACCTCTGGACCTTACATCCTGAGCGACCTGCGCTGGGGAGCGGGCCCGCTGCATGTCCGGTACGGAGGGTTTCGCACGCGTTTCTGTACCGATGCCAAGGGCGATCGGGTCCTCGCCATCGAGGACGCCGACGGAACGCTGGTACCGGACGAACGCCGCCCCGGGCACTACGCCCCACCCTGGGTGGAGGTCCCCGACTTCCTCCGTCCCCACCTGGAGCGCCGCAAGTCCGGCGGCGGCAGCTTCCCCTACCGGGTGCTGCGCGCCCTGCACTTCTCCAACGGCGGCGGCGTCTACCTCGCCGAGCGGCTGTCGGACAACCGGCAGGTCGTGCTCAAGGAAGCGCGCCCCGGAGCCGGCCTGGACATGTCCGGACGGGACGCCGTGGAGCGGCTGGAGCGCGAACGCTGGGCCCTCGAACGACTCGCCGGCATCCCCGGCATACCGCGGCTCCACGACAGCTTCCAGGCCGACGGCCACCATTTCCTCGCCATGGAACACATGGCGGGCGACGTGCTGTGGCTGTGGCTGGCCACCTACCACCCCATGGTCCACTTCGGCACCGGACGGGCGGAGGAGGCCGCGTACACGGCCAAGGCGGTGGACGTGGCGGACCGCCTCGAAGCGCTCCTTTCCGCCGTCCACGAGCGCGGCGTGGTCTTCGGGGACCTGCACCCGGGCAACGTCCTGATCACCCCCGAGGGTGAGCTGTCCCTCATCGACTTCGAGGCGGCCTTCGAGGCGTCCGAGGAGTCCGCCCGCCCCGCGCTCGGCGCCCAGGGCTTCCTGGCACCCCCCGGCGTCACCGGAACCGCTGTGGACCGCTACGCCCTCGCCATGCTGCGGCTGTGGCTGTTCCTCCCGGTCAACCGCCTCTTCCCGCTGTCGCGGACCAAGCTGGCGGAGACCGTCGACACCGTCGAGCGACGCTTCGCCGACCTGCCGGACGGCTTCGTCGCCCGGCTGCGCGAGGACACCGCCGTACCCGCCCGACCCGGCACCGTCCCGGCCGCCTCACCGCTGCCCGCCGCCCTGGTGCGACGCCGCAGCGAGCTGCTCGACGCACCGCTCGACGTGGATCTCGACGCCCCCGAGCCGGACTGGGACGCCGTCGGCAGGTCATTGAGCGAGGCCATCCTGCTCAGCGCGACGCCGGAGCGGACGGACCGTCTGTTCCCGGGCGACGTCCAACAGTTCCTGCACGACGGGCTCAACCTCGCGCACGGCGCCGCCGGAGTGCTCTGGGCCCTGCACGCCACCGGAGCGGGACGGTACCCCGAGCACGAGCGCTGGCTCCTGGACGCCCTCGCCCGGGGCCCGGTACTGCGGCGCGGGTTCTACAGCGGCCGGTACGGCATCGCCTACGTCCTGGACCGGCTCGGGTACGCCGACGAGGCGGCCAAGCTGCTCGCCGACGCCGGCGACGCCCCGCCCACCGTCGACGCCGGACTGTACGGCGGCACGGCCGGAGAGGGCCTGACCCACCTGTACTTCGCCGACCGGTACGACGACGCCGGGCACCTGGAACAGGCCCGGCTCCGCGCCGGGCGGATCGAGCGCCTGCTGAACGAGCCCGGCCACCCCGCCGCTCCCACGGCCGCCCGAGCGGGCCTGATGCACGGCTGGTCCGGCTGCGCGCTGTTCCTGCAGCGCATGTACGAGGCCGACGGCGATCCCCGCTACCTCGACCTGGCGTTCCAGGCGCTGCACCGCGACCTGGAGGTGTGCGTCACCCGGTCCAACGGCAGCGTGCAGGTGGCCGACCGCGGGATCCGCACGCTGGCGTACCTGGAGGTGGGCAGCGGCGGCATCGCCCTGGTGGCGGACGAACTGCTCACCGCACGGCCCGACCCCGGCATCGAGGAACTCCTCCCCGCCATCCGGCGCGCCTGCCAGACCGAGTACGTGGCCGAGCCGCACCTGCTCAACGGCCGCAGCGGGCTGATGGCGACCGCCGCACGGCTGGCCCACCGGGACTCCGGAACCGAGGCCCGGGACGCGGTGCGCCGCCACCTCAAGGCGCTCACCTGGCACAAGCTCGCCTACCGGGGCCGGCTCGCCTTTCCCGGCGACCAGACGTACCGCCTCTCGATGGACCTGGCGACCGGGAACGCGGGAGTGCTCCTCGGTATCCGGGCCGCGGTGGACGGCACCGGCCCCTTCCTGCCCTTCTTCACTCCCCGCCCGGTGGTGGACGGGTCCGCGTGACCGCCCCGTCCACCGACCGCCCACAGACCTGCCGCGCCGGCCGGCTCGGCACCCATCGGCATGCGAAAGGAGGTGTGACATGACCGAGTCCGTTCTCGACCTTCAGGAGCTGGAGACCTCCGAGGAGGAGACCGCCCTGATGGCGGCCAGCGCGTCCAGCTGGCACTGCTGAGTCGCCGCGGTGACCCACCGCAGCGACACGGCCCCCCGGAGGGAGGCGCAAGACCATGACCGAGCCCGTTCTCGGCCTTCAGGAGCCGGCGACCTCTGACGAGGAGACCGCCCTGATGACGGTCGGCGTCACCAGCCGGGAGTGCTGAGGCCGGCCGGGCCGCGACGCCCGGCACGGACCACCGAGACCCTTGAGGAGGTGTGTGACATGACCGAGTCGATTCTCGACCTTCAGGAGCTGGAGACCTCCGAGGAGGAGACCGCCCTGATGGCGGCCAGCGCGTCCAGCTGGCACTGCTGAGCGACAGCTCACTAGCAGGACCGCGCGGGATGGCGTGAGCCGGCTGCACTTCGGCTCACGCCATCCCCACAGGGCGGGATACCCGCCCGCCCCCTCAGCATCCCCGTCATCCGGCCACGTACCACCCAGGAAGCAGGAAGCGACCGCCCCATGGCCACCACCAGGATCGTCGATCCCCTCGCGCCCCACGCAAGCGTCGACGCCGAGGCGTACGCCGCGGCCGTGGCGCGGGCTCTGCGCGACCGGGGCGTGCGCCGCGGCGACCGGGTCCTGGTCAAGGCCGGCAACTCCGCCCTGTACCCGGCACTGCTGTTCGCGCTGATCCACCTCGACACCTCGGTCGTCCTCCTCGACGGCCAGCAGACCCCGCAGGCCACGGAGCGATTCGCCGCCCTGGCCCGGGTCCGGCACGCCGTCCTCGACGGCACGGACCCGGCACCCGCGGGCGTCACCGCCGTGTCGACGGCGCAGCTGGCGGCCGACGCCGCGGCGCGCCTGCCCTCCGCCCCCGTGACAGCGCTGTCGGACAGCAGCTGGCGGGCGCGCGAGGACGCCCTCGTCCTGTGGTCGTCCGGTTCGACGGGCGAGCCCAAGGGCATCGTCAAGCCGGGCCGGGCCGTCCTGGAGAACCTGGAGCGCACCCGGCGCCTGATGGGCTACGGGCCGCAGGACGTCTTCCTGCCGCTGCTGCCCTTCTCGCACCAGTACGGGCTGTCCCTGCTCCTGCTCGCCCGCATGGCCGGCGCCGACCTGCTGATCACCCCCTACACCCGTCTCGACCGGGCGCTCCGGCTCGGCGCCGAGCACGGGGCCACCGTCGTCGACGCCACCCCGGCCACCTACCTCAGCATGCTCAACCTCGACGACCGCCGGCCCGGTCTCCTGGCCGCGCTGGACCGGGTCCGGCTCTGGTGCACCGGCGGCGCTCCGATGGACGGCGGCCTCGGCAGGCGCTTCGCGGCCACCGTCGGCGCGCCCCTGCTCGACGGCTACGGCAGCACGGAGGCCGGCAACGTGGCCTTCGCGACGCCCGCCAACCCGGTCGGCTGCGGGCGCGTGCTGGACGGCGTCCAGGTGCTGGTCACCGGCGAGGACGGCACCGCGCTGCCACCCGGCGAGATCGGCGAGATCAGGCTGCGCACCCCGGACCTCATGGCCGGCTACCTGACCACGGCGGGAACCCTCGACCCGCCCGCGGCCGGGCCGTACCGGACCGGCGACCTCGGCCGGCTGGACGCGGACGGCAACCTCTTCGTCCTGGGCCGCGCGTCCGCGGTCCACCGGCTCGGCCACACCCTGTACCCCGAGGTGCTGGAGCACCGCGCCGCCGCCTGCGGACGGCCCGTGAAGATCATCCCGCTGGAGGACGCCCGGCGCGGGCACGAGCTGGTCTTCGTCGTCGCGGATCCCGCGGGCGGGGACGCCCGGCACTGGCGGGAAGCGATCTGCGCCCTTCTGGCCCCCTTCGAGCAGCCCAACCACCTCCTGGTGGTGGACAGCTTCCCCGTCACCCACCGCGGCAAGGTCGACGTGCCCGCCCTGACCGCCCGCGTCGTCGGAACCCTGGAACAGCGGATCCGGGTGCCGGCGGCCCGTCCGGACCGGAACGAACGAAATGGAAGGTCCCATGTCACGCAACGCTGAGGGTGTGCCGCGCCGGCGCGTCGTCATCACCGGCGCAGGAGCGGTCACGGCGACCGGCTCCACCGTCGACGAGTACTGGTCGGCGCTGGTCGACGGGCGCAGCGGCGTCGGGCCGATCACCGCATTCGACGCCTCGGACCTGCCCACGCGCATCGCCGCCGAAGTGACGGGCTTCGACCCCACCCGGTACATGACCGGGATCGCCGCCCGGCGCATGGACCGCTTCGCCTGGTTCGCCGTCGCCGCCACCGCGGAGGCCATGGAGCAGTCCAAGCTCTCCGCGGAACACGGGCTCGGCCCCCGCATCGGCGCCCTCGTCGGCTCCGGATACGGGGCGAACATCGCCGGCATCGACGCGGTCGACCGCCTGCGCGAGCGAGGCCCCCGCGGTGTGCCCACCGGCTACGCCATCGGAGGCTCCCCGGACAACCCGTCCGCCGAGATCGCCATGCGGTACGGCGTCGAGGGCCCGACCGGTGCCATCATCACCGCCTGTGCCACCGGCACCACATGTGTCGGCGAGGCCGTGGACATGATCCGCTCGGGCCGGGTCGACGCCGTCATCGCCGGCGGCACCGACGACCCGATCACCCGCCTCGACGTCGCGGCCATGTCCAACGTGCGCGCCCTGTCGCGGCGCAACGACGAACCCACCCGCGCCAGCCGTCCCTTCGACCGGGGCCGGGACGGGTTCGTCTTCGGGGCCGGCGCGGGGATCGTCGTCGTGGAGGAGGCCGAACACGCCGTCGGACGCGGCGCGCCGATCCTCGGCGAGATCATCGGCTACGGCGCCACCACCGACGCCTACCACGCCACCGCCCCGCACCCCGAGGGCCTCGGCGCCCAGCGCGCCCTGCGGATGGCGCTGGACGACGCGGGGATCGGGCCCGCGGACGTCGACTACATCAACGCCCACGGCACCGGCACGGCGCTCAACGACGCCACCGAGATATCCGCCGTACGGGGCGTGTTCGGCGACCACGCCCCGCGCATCCCGATCAGCTCGCAGAAGTCGATGATCGGTCACCTCATCGGCGGGGCCGGCGCGGTGGAGCTCATCGCGACGCTGCGCACCCTGGCCACCGGGATCGTGCCGCCCACCCTCAACTGCGACGACCCCGAGGACCCGGAGCTCAACTTCGTGCCCAACGAGGCGCAGCGGCACGACGTACGCACGGCGCTGACCAACTCGTTCGGGTTCGGGGGCCACAACGCCGTACTCGCCGTGCGCCGTTGGGAGCCGTGATGCGCGGCGACCTCGTCTCGCTGGAGGCGTGCACCGGCGACGACTTCCAGCTCATCGCGGACTGGTCCGCGAGCACGGTGAGCACCTACTCCTCGGGGTCACCGCAGTTCCTCTCCGCCGACCAGCTGCGCCAGGCCGTCCAGCAGGGCGGCATGCACTACCTGATGATCGCCACCCTCGACGGCACCCGGGTCGGCGCGGTCAACTGGGGCCCCCTCGCCTACGAGGGCAGCTACACCATCGGCTCCGCGATCGGCGCCAGCGGACTGTGGACGCAGGGCCACGGCGTCGAGGCCAACGTCCTGCTGCTCAACTACCTGTTCCACGCGAAGAACGCGCACCGCGTCCAGCTCACCCTGGGACTGCACAACCGGCAGATGGTGCAGATCATCGCGCACGGCGGCTTCACCCTCGAAGGAGTGCTCAGGGACTACTTCTTCCTCGACGGCCGGTACTGGGACGCCGTCGTCTGCTCCCTGCTGCGCGACGAGTTCTACGCCCTGGCCCGCACCTCCGAACTCGGCCTGGCCGCCGACGTGGTGCCGGCCGACGAGAAGGACGAGGCCCGGCGGCTCTTCCTGGAGCACCTCGACCGCACCGAAGCCCGATACCTGCGCGACGTCTTCGAACGCCGCTGAGCCGCGCCGGAACGGGCGCGCACCGCAGCATCCCGGATGAAAGAGGCCCCACCCATGCCCTCCCACGCACCGGTGACCGCCGTCGGCGGCACCGGGTTCCACGACCTGCCACGCGCCGTCCGGCACTGGGCGTGCGACCGAGGTGCGGCCCCGGCGCTGACGTTCGTCGACCACGGAACCGACCGCAGGGGCGTGGCCACCACCCTGACCTACGCCGAGCTTGACCGGCGGGCGTCCGAAGTCGCGGCGGCCCTGGCCGTGCACTGCCGCCCCGGCGACCGGGTCGCGCTGACGGCACCGCACGGCCTGGACTACGTGGTCGGTTTCCTCGGCTGCCTGTACGCCCGTACGGTCGCCGTGCCGCTCTACGCCCCGGAACTCTTCCGCAGCAACGACCGGCTGGAGGCCGTGCTGCGGGACGCCGGACCGTCCTGCGTGCTCACCACCCGGGCAGCCGCCGACGGGGTCACCGCGCTGACCCGCACCACCTGCGGCGAGGACACGACCGTACTGCTCCTGGACGACCTGAGGACGGCCGGCGGCCGGGCCGCCGAGGCCACCGGGCCGGCCGGCCCCTTCGACATCGCCTACCTGCAGTACACCTCCGGATCCACCCAGTCCCCGCGCGGCGTGCTCATCGGCAACGACAACCTGGTGGCCGCGGCCCGGCAGAGCGCCGAGCAGTCGAGCCTGACGGAACGGGACGTCATCGTCTCCTGGCTGCCGTACTTCCACGACATGGGCCTGATCACCGGCATCGCGATGCCGCTGCTCGCTGGCGCCCGCGCCGTGCACCTGACGCCGATGGCCTTCGTGCAGCAGCCGTACCGCTGGCTCCGCCTGATCAGCGACTACGGCGGCACCTGGACCGCCGCCCCCAACTTCGCCCTCGACCTGTGCGTACGCCGCATCACCGGCGACCACATGGCGTCCCTGCGCCTGGACACCCTGCACACCCTGTGCAACGGCAGCGAGCAGGTCCGCTCGGAGAGCGTCCGGGCCTTCGCCGAGAAGTTCGCGCCCTGCGGCTTCGCCCTCTCCGGCCACGCCCCCGGCTACGGCCTGGCGGAGGCCACCCTGGGCGTCACCTCCGCCCTGGACGGCGCCACGATCCTCACGTTCGACCGTGCCGAGCTGGCCGAGGGGCGCGTGCGCCGCTGCCCGCCGGACGCGCCCGAGGCCTGGCAACTCGTGGGCTGCGGCACACCCCTGCCCGGGGTGGAGGTGCGCATCGCCGACGACGGCACCGAGCAGCCCTGCGACCGGGTCGGGGAGATCTGGGTCAGCGGCCCCAACGTCTCGCCCGGCTACTGGGGCCGTCCCGAGGAGACCCGGCGCTCCTTCGGGGCCGAGCTGCTCGGCCGGGACGGCACCCGCACCGGACCCGTGTGGCTGCGCACCGGTGACCTCGGCTTCCTCCACGAGGGCGAGCTGTTCGTCACCGGACGGATCAAGGACCTCGTGGTCATCGACGGCCGCAACCACTACCCGTCCGACATCGAAGCCACCGTGGGCACCGCCCTCGACGGCATGCCGGTCGCGACCACCGCGGCCTTCCCGGTCACCGACGAGCAGGGGGAACGGCTGGTCGTCGCCGTCGAACTGCGCCGGGCCGCGGGAGCCGACCTGCCCGGCACCCGTGAGGAGGCGGTGCGGTCCGTGCGCCGTGCCGTCGGCGAGCACCACGGCGTCGAACCGCACGAGGTCGTCTTCCTGCGGCCCGGCGCCCTGCCCAAGACCAGCAGCGGCAAGGTACGACGCCACGCCTGCGCGCAACGCCACCGCCTCGGGACGCTGGACTACCTGGAAACGGAGTGGTGGACCGCATGAACGAGCAGACCCTGCGATCCTGGCTCGTCTCCTGGCTGGCGCAGCACCTCGACGTCGCCGAGGACGACATCGCCGCCGACCAGCCCCTGGCCGGCATGGGCCTCACCTCCCGGCAGATCGTGGAACTCTCCGGGAACCTGGAAGACCTCCTCGACCGCGCCCTGTCGCCCGCCCTGGTCTACGAGGCACCGACCGTGCGGGCCCTCGCCCGGCGGCTCCTCGCGACCGGCCCCGCCGAGCGGACGGAGCCGGACGCTCCGGCCCTCCCGGAGGGGCCCACCGCCGGTCTAGAGGCCGAGCCCATAGCCGTCATCGGGCTCGGCATGCGCCTGCCCGGAGGGGTGGCCGACCCCGAGTCGTTCTGGGAGCTGCTGAGCGACGGCCGGGACGCCGTCTGCGACCCGCCCCCCGGCCGTTGGGAGCTGCTGGGGGCGCTGGACCCCGCCGCCCGGGCCGTGCTGGACCGCACGCCGGCCCGCGGCGGCTACCTCAGCGACGACCTGGCCGCCTTCGACCCCGCCTTCTTCGGCATGTCCGACCGTGAGGCCGCCGCCACCGACCCCCAGCAGCGCCTCATGCTGGAGGTCGTCTGGGAAGCGCTGGAACACGCCGGCATCCCGCCGCGCTCCCTCGCCCGCTCCCGGACCGGCGTGTTCGTCGGCGCCTCGGTCTCCGACTACGGAGCCGTGCAGATGAGCCACCTTGCGGAGATCAACGCCTGGAGCGGCGCCGGCTCCGCGCTCGGGGTCATCGCCAACCGGGTCTCCTACGTCCTGGGACTGCGCGGCCCGAGCCTGGTCGTCGACACGGCCTGCTCCTCCTCGCTGGTCGCGGTGCACCAGGCCGTCGGGAGCCTGCGGTCGGGCGAGAGCGACCTGGCCCTGGCCGGCGGGGTGAACCTGCTGCTCTCGCCCGCGGTGACGGTGAACTTCGAAGAGGCCGGGGTCATGGCCGCCGACGGCCGCTGCAAGACCTTCGCCGCCGACGCCGACGGGTACGGCCGGGGCGAGGGCTGCGGGGTGGTGGTGCTCAAGCCGCTGTCCTCCGCCCGGCGCGACGGCGACCGTGTGCTGGCGGTGATCCGGGGCAGCGCGGTCAACCAGGACGGCGCGTCCAACGGCCTGCTCGCCCCCAACCCGGAGGCGCAGGAGGACCTGCTGCGCACGGCGCTGGCCGCGGCCGGACTGACCGCGCGGGACCTCGACTACGTCGAGGCTCACGGCACGGGGACCGCCCTGGGCGATCCCATCGAGGCGGCCGCCCTGACCGCCGCCCTCCTCGACGGACGCGACCGGGACCTCCTCATCGGGTCGGTGAAGACGAACATCGGCCATCTGGAGGCGGCGGCGGGTATCGCGGGCCTCATCAAGGTGGTCCTGGCCCTCGGCCATGACGCGCTGCCGGCCAGCCTGAACTTCGACCGCCCCAACCCGCTCATCCCCTTCGACGAGCTGAGGATGCGCGTCGTCACGGAACGCACACCGTGGCCGCGCGGCGAGCGCCCCCGCCGGGCCGGTGTGAGCAGCTTCGGCTTCGGCGGTACCAACGCGCATGTCGTCATGGAGGAGGCGCCGCCCGAGGAGCCCCGCCCCCACACCGGCCGTGACCGGTCCGACGAGGTTCTCCTGGTGCCGGTCTCCGCCGGATCGGCGGACGCGCTGGACGACCGGCTGCGCCGGCTCGGGGACTGGCTGGCCGGCAAGGGCGCGGACGTGCCCTTCGACGACGTGGTGCACACCCTCGCCCTGCGCCGGTCCCACGAACCGGAGCGGCTCACCGTCCCCGCCCGGGACACGCACGGGCTGCGTCGGGCGCTCGCCGACCACCTGGCCGGCACCGCCGTGCCCGGACTCACCCGCGGCCGGGCCGCCACCGAACCGCCGGGCGCCGTCTGGCTGTTCTCCGGCCAGGGCTCCCAGTGGGCCGGCATGGCTCGCACGCTGCTGGACACCGCTGCGGCCTTCCGGCGGGTCATCGACGAGCTGGAACCGATGATCGCGGCCGAGTCGGGCTTCTCCCTGCGCCGGGTGCTCGACGAGCCGGAGGTGCCCACCGACGTCTCCGTCGTACAGCCGCTGATCTTCGCGGTGCAGCTCGGCCTCGCCGAACTGTGGCGGGAGCACGGACTACGGCCCGCGGCCGTCGTCGGGCACTCCATGGGAGAGGTCGCCGCGGCCGTGGTGGCGGGCGCCCTCGACGTCCGAGACGGCGTCAGGGTGATCTGCCGGCGGTCCCGGCTGCTGCTGAAGGTGGCGGGCCAGGGCGCCATGGCGGTCGTCGAGAGTCCTGCCGAGGAGGTCGCCGCCCGGCTGGACCGGACGGCTCAGGCGGGTGCGGTCACCGTGGCCGTCGTGCCGAGCCCTCGCTCCACCGTGATCGCCGGTGACCCCGAGGGCGTCCGGCACGTGGCCGAGGCCTACGAGGCGGAAGGGGTCAACGCCCGACTGGTCCAGGTGGACGTGGCGTCCCACTCGCCCCAGATGGACGTCCTGCTGGACCCGCTCGTCGCGGAACTCGCCGACCTCGCCCCGCGCCCGCCCCACACACCCTTCTTCTCCACCGTCGAGGGGCGAGTGGACCGTACGCCGGTCTGCGACGCCGCGTACTGGTGCGACAACCTGCGTGCCCCGGTCCGCTTCGCCGACGCCGTACGCACCGCCTTCCGCGCCGGCCACACCGCCTTCGTGGAGATCAGCGCCCATCCGCTGCTCACCCGCGACACGGCCGCCACCCTCGGCGACCACGACGGTGTGCTGGTCACCGGCACCCTCGTCCGGGACCAGGACGCCCAGGAGAGTTTCCTTGCGGCCGTCGGGCGCCTGCACTGCCACGGCCTGGAACCGGACTGGGCGCACCTCGCCCCGGACGGACGCACCGCCGACCTCCCGTTCATGTCCTGGCGGCGGACCCGCCACTGGACGGCCGTCCCCACCGTGACCGTGAGCAGTCCCGCCATGGCCGTGAGCGGTCCCGCCACCGGGGCCCCGGCCCCGTCCGGCACCGGACTGCTCGGCGCGGTCACCACCCTGGCGGCCCATCCCGGCACCCGGCTGTGGCAGCCGCAGCCGGCCGGGCCCGCATGGGATCCGCTGCGCGCACACCTCCTGCACGGCCGCGAAGTCATGCCGCTGTCCGGCTACGCGGCCCTCGCCCTGGCCGCCGCCGGGGAAGCCGGCCTCGACACTCCGGACGTACGCGACCTGACGGTGCACAGCCCGCTCGTCCTCGACGGGACGGTCCGCTCCCTGCAGATCACCCTGCGCACCGGGGACGCCCCCGGCGAGCCCGCCGACCTGGACATCCACGCCCTGGACGCGGCCGGGCACTGGCAGCGCCACGCCTCCGCCCGCATCCACGACGACCCCGGTGTCCCGTTCGACGAGCAACCCGGCGCGGACGTCACCGGGCGGCCGGCGGGGACCGGTGGCGACGAGGCCGCCGAGGGAGCCGACACCGTCGAGTACTACGCACGCCTGGCCGAGGCGGGCCTCACCTACGGCCCCGCCCTGCGCGCCCTGCGCCGACTGCGCGGCGGCCCGGGCCGGGCCGTCGCCGTCGCCGAGGCCGAGCCGCACACCGCAGCCGGGTCCCTGCGCGAACTCGACGCGGCCTTCCAGGCGCTGCCCGCCGTGCTGCCGCCCTCGACGGGCTGGACCGTCACGGGCTTCGACAGCCTGGTCCAGCGTCCCGGCAGTCCCTCCGGGCCCCTCACGGTCCGGGCCACGATCTCCGGCGACCCGGCCGGGGCGGCCCTCGTGGCGGAGCTGGACTGGTACCGCTCCGGCACCCGGGTCGCCCGCGCCCGCGGGGTACGCGTGCGCCGTACGGACGCGTGGCCCGCTGCCCTGCAGCCGGCCTGGCTGCACGGGCTGGAATGGCAGCCGGCGCCGCAGCCCGACGGTGTCCCGGAGGGTCCGGTCGTCGTCGTGGGGTCCGGTGTACTCGCCGACCTGCTGGCGCGGCGCCTCGCGGACCTCGGTGTCGCATGCCGGTCCGTGCCCGGTCCGGGCCCGGCCGACCTCACCGGCGCCGCACTGCGCCGGCACCTCGGACTGGACGACGGCGTCCGGCACCTGGTCCACCTGCCCGCTCCCGGCACCGGACCGGAGTCGGCCCTCGCGCTGACCCTCGATGCGGTCCGGCTGGTCCGCGCCGTCACCGAAGCCGACGGACCACGGCTGTGGTTCGCCACCCTGGGGGCCCAGCCCGCGGGCAGCGGCGGCCCCGTCGACCCCGCCCACGCCGCCCTGTGGGGCATCGGCCGCAGCGCCGCACTGGAGCACCCCCGCGCATGGGGCGGCCTGGTCGACCTGGAGGCGCCCGCAGGACCGGACGACGCCGCCGCCGCGGCGCGGGCGCTGGTGACCGAACTGGCCGCAGCGCCCGGTACCGGGACGCAGAGCGCCTACCGCGCCACCGTGCGCCACGTCCCCCGGCTCACCGCACGCCCGCCCGCCCCGGCCCGCGGCCGTGCCGCCCGGCTGGACCCGCACGGCGCACATCTCGTCGTCGGCGCCACCGGCCGCACCGGCCCCGCCCTGCTGACCAGGCTCGCCGCCCTCGGTGCCCGGCACCTGGTGCTGCTCTCCCGGCGCGGCGTGACGGGGGCCGCGGCCCGAACCGTGGAGCGGCTGCGGGCCACCGGCACCACCGTGCACGAGGTCGCCGCCGACGTCGCCGACGAGAACGCCCTGCGCGCGCTGTTCGACCGCTTCGGCGACGAACTCCCCCCGCTGCACGGCGTCTTCCAGGCGGCGTTCGTGGAGGACGTCGCCCCCCTCGCGGACCTCACCCCCGAGCGGGTGACGGCCGTGCTGCGGCCCAAGGTCGCGGGCACCGCCCTGCTGCACCGCCTCAGCGCCGGCCACCCGGTGGAGCACTTCGTGTGCTTCTCCTCCACCACGGCCCTGCTCGGGTCGCAGGGCCTGGCCCACTACGCCGCCGCCAACTGCTACATGGACGCGCTCGTCCACGAACGCCGGCGTACCGGAACGCCCGCACACGTCGTCAACTGGGGACCGTGGCGCGACGGCCTGGATCCGGCGGTCCACGAGGCCATCACCGCGACCGGCATGCGCCTCATGCCGGGGGAGCGGGCCGCCGCCGCCCTGGATCACGTACTCGGCGCGGACACGGCGCAGTTCGTGATCGCCGACGCCGACTGGCCCGCCGTCGCCGCCGCCTACGCCCTGCGCACCCCGGTGCCGCTGCTGGCGGACCTCCACCAGGAGACCGACCCCGGCCCGCCCGGTCCGGGGACGGCCGAGGACACCCGGCCGCAGCCCCTGGCCGAGGACGACGTGGCCGCCCTGCTGGCCGCCGCACGGACCGCCGAACGCCGCCGCGAGATCGTCGTGGCCCACGTGCGGGCCACGGTCGCCCGAGCCCTGGACCTCGAAGGGCCGCAGGCGCTCGACCCCGACGCCGACTTCCACGCCCACGGCATGGACTCGCTGATGACCATGACCGTCCTCCGACGCCTCAAGGCACTGGCTCCCGGTCTCAACCTGGCCGCGATCAGCCCGCACCGGACGGTGACCGCCCTGGCCGACGCCGTGCTCCGGCACCGGGAGGAGACCGGAGCCGCCTGACCCCGCCGTCGCCCGTCACCCACCCACCCACCTCGCACACAGACCGCGGGCACGTCCGCCCGCGGAGGGAAGAAGGAAACCGTCATGTCCGAGAACGCCTTCGTCGTCGTCCACGACCGTCCGTACGGAGCCGGTGTCGTCGCCG
This sequence comes from Streptomyces sp. NPDC001920, assembly GCF_053594495.1. Lineage (NCBI taxonomy): Bacteria > Bacillati > Actinomycetota > Actinomycetes > Kitasatosporales > Streptomycetaceae > Streptomyces > Streptomyces sp. NPDC001920. The sequence goes on along the minus strand of NZ_JBSFEP010000001.1, from coordinate 500,912 downwards.
CCCGCCCGCTGGCCGAGGGTGAGGCCGTCGCCGACCTCAGTGAATGCGTCATCGCCGACGCCCCGTCCGTCTACACCATCGACGTCGGCGGCCGGCACATCGACGGCCCCCAGGTCCGCTACCTCAACCACTCCTGCACGCCCAACGTGTACGTGGACGCCGAGCGGATGGACGTACGCACCCTGCGGCCGGTCGCCGCGGGGGAGGAGCTGGCCTTCTTCTACCCCTCCACCGAATGGGACATGGTCGCCCCGTTCGACTGCCTGTGCGGCGCGGCCGACTGCCTGGGCACCGTCGCGGGAGCGCGCGCCGCCTCCCCCGAGACGCTGCGCGGCCACCGGCTGAACCGCCACGTGGCGGAGCGCCTCGCCGCGGTGGAAGCGATCCGGAGCGCCTGATGCCGCGCTCCTGCCTGGTCGTCGGAGGGAGCCGCGGCATCGGCCTGGCCGTGGCGGAGGAACTGCGCGCGGCCGGTGACCGGGTCGCCGTCACCTACCGCAAGGGCTCACCGCCCGACGGACTGTTCGCCGTGCGCTGCGACGTCACCGACACCGCGGAGGTCGATGCCGCCTTCCGCGCGGTCGAGGCCGAGCAGGGCGCGGTGGAGGTCCTGGTGGTCAACGCGGGCATCGTGCAGGACCAGTTGCTGGCCGCCATGCCGGAGCACCGCTTCACCGAGGTCCTGGACACCAATCTGACCGGCGCCTACCGGGTGGTGAAGCGCGCGGTGCGCGGCATGCTGCGGCAGCGTGGCGGACGCATCGTCCTGGTCTCGTCGGTGGTCGCGCTGCAGGGGTCCGCCGGGCAGGCCAACTACGCGGCGTCCAAAGCGGGTCTGATCGGCTTCGGCCGCAGCCTCGCGCGCGAGCTGGGGCCGCGGAACATCACCGTCAACATCGTCGCACCGGGCCTGACCGAGACCGACATGACCGCCCGGCTGGCTGAGGAACTGCTGGCCGAGTACCTCCGCCAGGTCCCGCTCGGCCGTATGGCGCAGCCCGCGGAAGTGGCCCGTGTCGTCGGGTTCCTGGCCTCGCCCGGCGCGGGCTACGTCACCGGGGCCGTCGTCCCGGTCGACGGCGGCTCCTCGATGGGGCACTGAGCGGGCACCGAGCCCCCGTAACAACCGCAAGGAGACTTGATGGGCATCCTCGAAGGCCGGCGCGTCCTGGTCACGGGCGTCCTCACCCAGGCATCCATCGCCTTCCACGTGGCGCGCGTAGCGCAGGCCGAGGGCGCGCGGGTCGTGCTCACCGCGCACGGCAGGCCCAGCCTGGTGCGGCGCATCGCGCAACGCCTGCCCGAACCGCCCCCGGTGATCGAGCTGGACGTCACCGACACCGCCCAGCTCGCCACCCTCGCCGACCGGGTGGGGGAGCACGTGGACGGCCTGGACGGGGTCCTGCACTCGATCGGGTACGCCCCGCCGTCCGCCCTCGGCGGCAACTTCCTGTCGACGCCGTGGGAGGACGTCGCCACCGCGGTCCACGTCTCGACGTACTCCCTCAAGTCCCTGACCACGGCGGTGCTTCCGCTCATGGACGAGGGCGGCTCGGTCGTCGGCCTGGACTTCGACGCCTCCCGGGCGTGGGAGGGGTACGACTGGATGGGCGTGGCCAAGGCCGGGCTGGAGTCCTGCGCCCGCTACCTCGCCCGCGAGCTGGGACCCCGTGCGATCAGGGTCAACCTGGTGGCCGCCGGTCCCCTCGCGACCACCGCCGCCCGCAGCGTCCCCGGGTTCGACGGCGACTTCTGGGACCGGGCCGCGCCGCTGGGGTGGGACGCGGCGGACGCGGAGCCCACCGCGCGGGCCTGCGTCGCGCTGCTGTCGGACTGGTTCCCGGCCACCACCGGCGAGATCGTGCACGTCGACGGCGGCGCGCACGCCGTGGGCGGCGGCTGATCCAGGTGGCGGTCAACAGGGCGTATCTCGGCCGAAGTTTCGCCGCTGCCGAGCCGTACGAGGTCACCCGCGCCGCAGTGCGCGCGTTCGCCGACGCCATCGGCGACCCGCACCCCGTCTACCACCGTCCGGAGGCCGCCCGCGCGGCCGGCCACCCCGACCTGGTCGCCCCGCCGACGTTCGCCGCGCTGGTCGCCGGGGACGCGTACTGGCCGCTGCTGGAGGACCCGGCCTTCGGATTCGGCACCGAGGGCACGGTGCATCTGGCGCAGCGGTTCGAGTACGTCCGTCCGATCCACGCGGGCGACAGCCTCCGGGCCGAGGTCACTCCGGAGACCCTGGACACCCAGGCCGGCCGCGACCGCGTCGTCTTGCGCAGTCTGCTGCGGGACGCCCGCGGCGCGACCGTGGCCACGGTCCTGACGACTCTGCTCGCCCCGGAAGCGGCGTCCGCGCCCTGAACCCGGCCGGTCCGTGCTGGCCGAAACCGGATATCGGACGGGGAAGCGCCCGGGACAATGACGATCGAACTTTCGCGCAAGGGAGCCTGTCATCCTCTATCTGATTCTCGCTTGTGACGTGCTGTTCTGGGTCTTCCTCGTCGGCGGCCTGGCGGCGCGCTACGCCGCCGGCCGGCGGCTCCTGGGCGGCGCACTGCTGGTCTGCGTCCCGCTGATCGACGTCGTACTCCTGACCGCCACCGTCCTCAGCGTCCGGGACGGAGCGGAGCCGACCGTCTGGCACGGCCTGTCCGCGGCCTATCTCGGCATCACCGTGGTGTACGGCCATCGGACCGTGCGCTGGGCCGACGCGAAGTTCGCGCGCCGCTTCGGCGGTGACGCCCCTGCGCCGCGCCCCAGGCTCTACGGTCGCGCGGCCGTGGCGGACGCCTGGAAGTCCTGGTTCAGGTTCCTGCTGGCGTACACGATCAGCGTCGGCATGATCTTCGGTCTGGTGGTGCTGGTCGGTGGCCTGGAGGAAGGTGCTCCGCTGCTGGTCTGGCTCAACCCGCTCACCAAGGTCCTGGTGTACAGCTTGATCTGGCCCGTGGTGACCACCATCTGGCCCGGCAAGGCCCCGGAGCCGGAGCCGGAGCCGCTGCGGGACAGGGCCGGCGGGGGCGGCTGAGCCGGCGTCGCGGCGGCGGGCCGAGGAGCGGCGTACCGCGAAGATCGTCGCCGCGTCCCGTGACGCGCGGCGGACCAGCAGGTCGCGGCAGTGGCGATCGCGCTGTTCGCGCGGGTGCGGGTCGCGGCGGGCTGAATCACCCTGGGTGTCCCATGACCACCCCAGAGTGAGGAGGGTCCATGCGTCGTTCCTTTGCCCGGCCGCTGACCCGGCCCCTGGTCCTTGCGGCCGTCGCCGCCGCCATACCGCTGGTCTCCGCCGCTCCCGCGGCCGCCGACAGTGTCGTCGTCGGGGGGTTCCCGGTCGACGTGTCCCAGAGCCCGTGGACCGTGGCGCTGTCCAGCCGTGACCGGTTCGGGGGTACGCGGGCGGGGCAGTTCTGCGTGGGCGTGGCGGTGGGCCGGTCCACCGTGCTGACCGCGGCCCACTGCATGAGCGAGGAGGTCCTCGGGGGTGCTCCGGACCGCGTCCGCGACCTCAGCGTCATCGCGGGCCGTACGGATCTGCTGTCGAGCCAGGGACAGGAGATCCGTGTCCGTACCACCTGGGTGAACCCGGCCTACGACAGCGCCACCAACGCCGGGGACTTCGCTGTGCTCTCCCTCACTCGGCCCCTGCCCGCCGGCTCGGTCATCGGCATGGCCGGCACCGGTGACCCCGCCTATGCGCCGGGGACGGCGGCGCTGGTCTACGGCTGGGGGGACATCACGGGCGCGGGCGACTACGCGCGGAGCCTGCGCGCGGCACGCGTGCGTGTGCTGTCGGACGCCCTGTGCAAGGAGGCCTATCCGGGCGGCGGCGACGGCAGGTACCTCGCGGAGAGCATGGTCTGCGCAGGGGAGCCGCAAGGGGGCAGGGACGCCTGCCAGGGGGACAGCGGAGGGCCGCTGGTCGCTCAGGGGAAGCTGATCGGGCTCGTGTCCTGGGGGAGCGGCTGCGGTCGCGCGGGCAGTCCCGGCGTCTACACGCGGGTGTCCGAAGTCGCGCGGGCCCTGCGCTGGCGCAGTGCTCCCACGGGTGCCTGACGGGACCCGAGGGCCCGCGGGTACGAGCGCGGGCGGCCGCCCCTGCTCTTCAGGGGCGGCCGCCCGTCAACCGGCCTGTGCCGGGGCTGGCTCGTCGTAGTGCGAGATGTCAGCGCTCTTCTTCGGACGCGGATGCCGGAACGGACGTCAGCCGCTCCGTCTCGTCCTGTATCTCAGCGGCGATCTTCTTGAGTTCCGGCTCGAACTTGCGGCCGTGGTGGGCGCAGAAGAGCAGTTCTCCACCGCTGAGCAGGACGACACGCACGTATGCCTGTGCGCCGCAGCGGTCGCAGCGGTCAGCGGCCGTCAGCGGGCTCGCGGGGGTCAGAACAGTAGTCACGTCGCCTCTTCTCTAGCTCGACGAGCTGTCGTACCAGGGTCAACATCCAACCAGCCCCAAAACGTTCCCGCTCGTGGCTTCTCCCTCAGTGAAATTTTTCCGAGGGGGCTGGCTGCTGCCGGTGTGGCGGCGAATGTGCCGTAGTGCGTCTCTGTCTTGCTTACGGTTTCGCGCTGTCGGTCAAGGTCAGGTCCTCCCGGCTGGCTTGCCGGTTCGTTCATGAGGACGTGCCCGGAGCCTAAATGGTTCATGCCCCGAAGGGAACGTGATATGTACTTCACCCCATCGAGGGATCGAACAGGTATGCGAGCCTGGACTAGTCTGTGTTTCGCACGAGGGTGGCGTTACAACGGCTCTACCAGGCCTCGGTACCCTCTTGACGGCGACCGAAGCCGCGCCCTTACCCATCGGGGCGTCATCTGAAATTCAGCGAGGAGCGAACCGCGTGACCGCCGAGACGTCCGTGCCGTCCACAGCGCTGCTGGCAGGAGCAGACCGGGACGGTTCCAACTACACCGCGCGGCACCTGCTCGTCCTTGAGGGCCTCGAAGCCGTGCGCAAGCGCCCGGGCATGTACATCGGCTCCACCGACAGCCGCGGTCTCATGCACTGCCTGTGGGAGATCATCGACAACTCCGTCGACGAGGCACTCGGCGGCTACTGCGACCACATCGAGGTGATCCTCCACGACGACGGCTCCGTGGAGGTCCGGGACAACGGCCGGGGCATCCCGGTCGACGTCGAGCCCAAGACCGGACTGTCCGGCGTCGAGGTCGTCATGACCAAGCTGCACGCCGGCGGCAAGTTCGGAGGCGGCTCCTATGCCGCCTCCGGCGGCCTGCACGGCGTGGGCGCCTCCGTGGTGAACGCCCTGTCCGCCCGGCTGGACATCGAGGTGGACCGGGCCGGTCACACCCACGCCATCAGCTTCCGGCGCGGTGTCCCCGGCGTCTTCGCCGGGGACGGCTCGAACGCCAAGTTCGAGGCGAAGGGCGGCCTGCGCAAGGCCAGGAAGATCCCCAAGACCCGCACCGGCACCCGCACCCGCTACTGGGCCGACCGCCAGATCTTCCTCAAGGACGCCAAGCTCTCCTTGGACACCCTGCACCAGCGCGCCCGGCAGACCGCGTTCCTGGTGCCCGGACTGACCATCGTCGTCCGCGACGAGTTCGGCCTCGGCGAGGGCGGCAGCAAGGGTGAGGAGTCGTTCCGTTTCGACGGCGGCATCAGTGAGTTCTGCGAGTTCCTGGCCACCGACAAGCCTGTATGCGACGTCCTCCGCTTCTCCGGCCAGGGCACCTTCAGGGAGACCGTCCCGGTCCTCGACGAGCACGGTCAGATGACCCCCACCCAGGTCACCCGTGAGCTCGACGTCGACGTGGCGCTGCGGTGGGGCACGGGGTACGACACGACCCTGAGGTCGTTCGTGAACATCATCGCCACCCCCAAGGGCGGCACCCACGTCGCCGGCTTCGAGACGGCGGTGACCAGCACCATGAACGAGGTGCTGCGCGCCAAGAAGCTGCTGAGGGTCGCCGAGGACGACATCGTCAAGGACGACGCCCTGGAAGGACTCACGGCGGTCGTCACCGTGCGCCTGGCCGAGCCGCAGTTCGAGGGGCAGACCAAGGAGGTCCTCGGCACCTCGGCGGCCCGCCGCATCGTGAACACCGTGATCTCCAAGGAGCTCAAGGCGTTCCTGACCTCCACCAAGCGTGACGCCGCCGCCCAGGCCCGGGTCGTCATGGAGAAGGCGGTCGCCGCCGCGCGTACGCGCATCGCGGCCCGCCAGCACAAGGACGCGCAGCGCCGCAAGACGGCACTGGAGTCGTCGTCGCTGCCCGCCAAGCTCGCCGACTGCCGCAGCGACGACGTGGACCGCAGCGAGCTGTTCATCGTCGAGGGGGACTCCGCGCTCGGCACCGCCAAGCTTGCCCGGAACTCCGAGTTCCAGGCGCTGCTGCCGATCCGCGGCAAGATCCTCAACGTCCAGAAGTCGTCCGTGACCGACATGCTCAAGAACGCCGAGTGCGGCGCGATCATCCAGGTCATAGGAGCGGGCTCCGGGCGGACCTTCGACATCGACGCCGCCCGCTACGGCAAGATCATCATGATGACCGACGCCGACGTGGACGGCTCCCACATCCGGACCCTGCTGCTGACGCTGTTCCAGCGCTACATGCGGCCGATGATCGAGGCGGGCCGGGTGTTCGCCGCGGTACCGCCGCTGCACCGGATCGAGCTCATCCAGCCGAAGAAGGGCCAGGAGAAGTACGTCTACACGTACTCGGACCGCGAGCTGCGCGACAAGCTCATGGAGTTCCAGAGCAAGGGCATCCGCTACAAGGACTCCATCCAGCGGTACAAGGGTCTCGGTGAGATGGACGCCGACCAGCTGGCCGAGACGACCATGGACCCGCGCCACCGCACGCTGCGCCGGATCAACCTCTCCGACCTGGAGGCCGCCGAGCGGGTCTTCGATCTGCTGATGGGCAACGACGTGGCCCCGCGCAAGGAGTTCATCTCCGGGTCCGCGGCGACGTTGGACCGGTCGCGCATCGACGCGTAGCCGTTGCGCCCAGGCCCAGGCCGGTTCTGCCGGCCTGGGCCTCACGCGTTGTCCGGGTTTCCCACCCGCACCGTCCGCCCGAGGTACGTACGCGGCGTACGGACGCGGTCGGCACGACATATGCGTGCTTCAGCGGGTGAATCACCTGATGGGGTGAAGCGTACGAAGAAGCCGAGTCCGGGATCCTTCCGTTCTGTCCATGCTTGGACATGTACTCAAGCGACGGTCGTCCCCGCGACGCCAGAAACATGCGGTACGACGATCCCTGGTACGACGCGCTGGCGGCCGGGTGGGGGGAGTCGGACGGTGCGGACGCTCCCGAGGCGGCGCCGCCGGTCGCGGGCAATGTGTACCTGGAGGTACAGCGCAGCGCGGCCTTTCAGGAGGTGCGCGGTCGCTACCGCCGGTTCGTGGTTCCGGCGGTCGCCGTGTTCCTCTCCTGGTACGTGGCGTACGTCGTGGCCGCCACCACCGCGCCGGAGCTGATGGCCCGGCCCGTGGCGGGCGCCGTGAACGTGGCGATGCTCGCGGGGCTCGGACAGTTCCTCACCACCTTCCTGTTCACCTGGGCCTACGTCCGTCACGCACGGCTGCGCCGGGACCGCGCGGCGCTCGAACTGCGCTGGGACACCCAGGAGTTGACGCGCGTCACACAAGGCGGTGCCTCGTGACGGGAGAGCACCAGAGACTGGCGCTGATCCTGTTCAGCGTGTTCGTCGCCGTCACCCTGGCGATCACGACGTGGGTGAGCCGCAGGAAGCAGGGGTCGGCGGAGGAGTTCTACGCGGGCGGCAGGCTCTTCTCGCCCATGGAGAATGGTTTTGCCCTCGCCGGCGACTACATGTCCGCCGCCTCCTTCCTCGGCATCTCCGGACTCATCGCCCTCTTCGGCTACGACGGACTGCTGTACTCGGTGGGCTTCCTCGTGGCCTGGCTGGTGGTGCTGTTCCTGGTCGCCGAACTGGTGCGCAACTGCGGCCGGTTCACGCTGGCCGACGTGGTCGCCGCGCGAATGAGGGAGCGCCCCGTACGGATCGCGGCGGGAACCTCCTCGGTCACCGTGTCCGTGCTGTACCTGGTGGCGCAGATGGTGGGGGCGGGCACCCTGGTCGCGCTGCTGGTCGGGGGTGCGGGCGAGGCGGTGCGGACCTGGGCCGTCGTCGGCGTCGGCGCACTCATGGTGATCTACGTGTCGCTGGGAGGGATGCGTGCCACCACCTGGATCCAGATCGTCAAAGCCGTTCTGCTCCTCGGCGGGACCGTCGCCCTGACCGCGCTCGTCCTGGTGCGCTTCCACGGCGACTTCGACCGGCTGCTGCTCACGGCGGCCGAGCGCAGCGGCCACGGTTCCGCGTTCCTGGCGCCCGGGTTGAAGTACGGCGGTGACTGGACGGCCCGGCTGGACTTCATCAGCCTGGGCCTGGCGCTCGTCCTCGGCACCGCAGGGCTGCCGCACATCCTCTCCCGCTTCTACACCGTGCCCACGGCCCGCGCGGCGCGGCGCTCGGTGGTCTGGGCGATCGGACTCATCGGCGGCTTCTACCTGATGACGATCGTCCTGGGCTTCGGGGCGGCCGCGATCGTCGGGCCCGAGGCCGTGCGGGGGTCGAACGCGGCCGGGAACACGGCGGTACCGCTGCTCGCCCTCGATCTGGGCGGCGGTGCGGACTCCACCGGCGGAACGGTTCTGTTCGCCGTGGTCGCCGCCATCGCCTTCGCCACCATCCTCGCGGTGGTCGCCGGCATCACCCTCGCCTCCTCGGCCTCCGTGGCCCACGACCTGTACGCCTCCCTGCGGCGCCGACACACCGAGCCCCGCAGCGAGGTGGCCGTCGCGCGCGTCGCCGCGGTCGGCATCGGCGTGGTGGCCATCGCCCTCGGGCTCCTGGCCCGCGACCTTAACGTCGCCTTCCTGGTCGGCCTCGCCTTCGCCGTCGCCGCGTCAGCCAATCTGCCGGTGCTGCTCTACTCGCTGTTCTGGCGAAACTTCACCACGCGCGGGGCCGTCTGGGCCGTGTACGGGGGCCTGGCCCCGGCCGTGGCGCTCGTGCTGCTCTCACCGGTGGTCTCGGGCAGCCCCGACTCCCTTTTCCCGGGGGCCGACTTCCAGTGCTTCCCGCTGCAGAACCCCGGCCTCGTCTCGATCCCGCTGGGCTTCGTCGCGGGCTGGCTCGGCACGGTGACCTCGGCGGAGCTGCCCGACGAGGCCAAGCACGCGGAGACGGAGGTGCGGTCGCTGACGGGTGCGGGAGCGGCCTGACGCAAGCGGCTCGGGCAAAGCGCCGAGCGGTCGGCTGACGATTGCGCCGCCTTCATCCGTATGTAGAGGAGGCACGGTTCCTTCCCCCGCCCCCACGGGCCGTGCCTCAGGCGCGGGTCGCCCACACATAACGGTGTTCCGGGCGACCCGCGTCGCCGTACTTGAGGGTGAGGCGGGCCCGTCCGGTGCGCTCCAGGAGCTTGAGATAGCGCTGGGCGGTCTGGCGGCTCACCCCGGTCCGCTCGGCGATCTCCTGGGCCGACAGGGGGCCTTCCGCGTGCATCAGCGACTGGCGTACAAGTTCCGCGGTCGTGGGGGAGTGCCCCTTGGGCAGGTCCGGCTCGGACGGCGCCGACAGGGCGCCGAAGATGCGGTCCACCTCGGCCTGCTCCGCCTCGCCGCCGCCGTCGAGGGTACGGCGCAGCTCCGCGTACGCCTCCAGCTTGGCGCGCAGACCCGCGAAGGCGAACGGCTTCACCAGGTACTGCAGGGCGCCGTACCGCATCGCTGCCTGCACCGTCGACACGTCCCGGGCCGCCGTCACCATGATCACGTCGGCCTGGTGGCCGCGCCGGCGCATCTCCTGGACGACCGACAGTCCCGTCTCGTCGGGCAGGTAGTGGTCCATGAGGACCAGGTCGAGGCGGGGCAGCAGCTCCATCCGGCGCAACGCCTCCGCCGCGCTGTGCGCCTCACCGGCCACATGGAAGCCCGGGACCTTCTCGACGTACGCGGCGTTGACGCGCGCGACGCGCGTGTCGTCGTCCACGACCAGGACCTCGATCATCGCGACTCCTCCTCGGTGACGGTGTGCGGATCCGACGGGACGGTGAGGACCGGTGCCGGATCCGGCTCCGCCAGCGCCTCGGGCAGGACGACGATGAACTCCGCGCCCCCGCCGGGCGCTTCGTCCACTGCCGCGCTGCCACCCTGCCGTTCGGCGAGCCTGCGCACGAGCGAGAGCCCGATGCCGCGCTCGCGGTGGGCGGGCGGCTGCTTCGTGGACCACCCCTCGGTGAAGATCAACTCGCGGTGCTCCTCGGGGATTCCCGGCCCCGAGTCGCGTACCCGGAGGATCACGGTCCGCCCTTCGGCGCGCAGTTCGACCTCCACACGCGCGTGGGGTGTGCCCGCGACGGCGTCCAGTGCGTTGTCCACCAGGTTGCCCACGACCGTGACGAGCCCCCTGGGGTCGATCAGCCGGTCCGGCAGCCCCGTCCGGTCCGCGAGGCGCAGCGCGACGCCGCGCTCGGCCGCCACCGTCGCCTTGCCGACCAGCAGAGCGGCGAGCAAAGGGTCCTGGATCTTGTCGGCGACCTGCTCCGCGGTGGCCCGGTGATCGCCGACGACCTCCCCGACGAACTCCACGGCGTCGTCGTACATCTCCAGTTCCAGCAGCCCGAGCAGGGTGTGCATGCGGTTCGCGTGCTCGTGGTCCTGGGCGCGCAGGGCGTCGATCAGCCCGCGGGTGGAGTCGAGCTCCCGGCCGAGCTGCTCCAGCTCGGTGCGGTCGCGCAGGGTGGCGACGGCACCGCCGTCGTCGGTGGGCATCCGGTTGGCGACCAGGACTCGCTGCCCCCGGACCGTGAGCAGGTCCGTGCCCGTCACCCGGCCGGCCAGCACATCGGTCGTACGGCCCTGCCCGAGCGCCTCGTCGAGGGACCGGCCGACGGCCTCGTCGCCGATGCCCAGCAGCCGCCTCGCCTCGTCGTTGAGGAGCCGGACCCGGCCGTCACGGTCGAGGGCGACGACGCCCTCCCGGATGCCGTGCAGCATCGCCTCGCGCTCCGCCAGCAGCGCCGAGATGTCGGAGAAGGCCAGGTCGCGGGTCTGCCGCTGGACCCGGCGGGAGATGAGCCAGGCGGCCAGCGCACCGACCGCCAGGGCACCGCCCGCGTACGCGAACAGCCCGGGGATCGCGTGCAGCAGCCGGGCCCGCACGCTGTCGTACGCGATACCGACCGAGACCGCCCCGACGATGTCGCCGTCGCTGTCGCGCAACGGCACCTTGCCGCGGGCGCTGCGGCCCAGGGTGCCGTCGTCGATCTGCATGACCTCGTGACCGGCCAGGGCCCGGCCCGGGTCGGTCGAGACGAGCCTGCCGATCTCGGCCGGGGTGGGGTGCGACCAGCGCACCCCGCGCCGGTCCATCACGACGATGTACTCGGCCTTCGTCGCCAGACGGATCCGTTCGGCCTCCCGCTGGACCGGTCCGTCGGCGCTCGCGGGCGTGCTCACCAGGTCCTCGGCGATCTGCGGCTGGGCGGCGGTGGTCTGCGCGATCGACAGCGCGCGGCGCATCGCCTGGTCGTCGAGCTGGTCGCTGAGCGGGGCGAGGAACAGTCCGGTCGCGAGCACCGCGACTCCCGCGGCGATCGCCACCTGCATCAGCAGCACCTGCGCGAACATCCGCCGGGGCAGAGCGAGGCGCAGGCGGCGTGCGGGGGGAGTGGGGCTCATACCCACGAAGGTACGTGGACGTGCGGGAACCGCCGTAGAGGGGTGTGGCGGGTATCTCCCGGTCCATGTGCCGCGGCCCGCCCGGCCACGGCGCGCCCCGTCAGCCCGCGAGCGCGGGCGGGGCCAGGGCGAGCTCGCGTACCGCCACCACGTCCATGCGCGCGGGCGAGCCGAGCACCGAGACCCCGCAGCTCTCGGGGCGGGGCGGCAGGGAGGCGCCCTGGGCCACGACGACCTGCCAGTGCCGCCCGTCCACGTGGGCGACGGTCACGTCCCAGCGAGGGGCCGCGCCGTCCGTCCGCACGACGCGCAGAGCCTGCGCGGCGTCCTCGCCCGTCGCCGTGCGCACGGCCAGCTCGGCGGCCTGGCCGGGCCGCTCCCAGGCAGAGTTCCCGCGGCACCCGTCGACGACGATGCGGCCCTCCTGCACGCGGTGCAGGAGCTCCTTGACCGCGTGGGCCTGGACACGGCCGTAGGCGTAGCCGTACGGCAGCACGAGCAGCGTCGGGGAGAACCGATGTCCGCCCAGGTGGGTGACCTCCCAGACGCCGTCCACGCCGGACGCGCTCAGCTCGGCCGCGAGCGGACGGCCGAGGAGGGCGCAGCAGCGGTCCCGCTTGCCGTTGGTGCAGACGAGGGCGAGCGGATCGCCGGTGTGGGGCCGCCCCTGGAGCACCGCGTCGAAGGAGCGGTGGTCGCCCGCGCCGAGGGCGGTGAAGTCCAGGTCGAGCAGCCGCTCGGGCTCATGGGTCGTGGCGGTGCGCAGCCACACCTGTCCGGGCACGGTGTGGGCCACGTAGACCGTGCGTTCGGCAGCGGTTCCGCAGTCGGCGTGCCGCCCGGGACGGCGGATCAGCGCGACGCGGACGCCCGTGCCCTGCGCGGCCGCCTCCAGGGCACGCCCCAGGGCGGGGTCCAGGTGGCTCTGGGTGAGCGCCTTGGCACCCCAAGGACCGGGCTGCTCCAGCAGCAGCCAGGTCGTCGCGGTCGCCGCGGTCCCCGCGATGGGCTCGTCGAGGTCGCGCGAGACGGTTGAGCACGTACTCACAGAGGTGAGCCTAACCTGACTTGTGCCGAGGTGCCGTCCTGAGGGGGCTCCCACTGTGCTCCGGGCGGGGCCGGGGCGGCGTCAGGCCTGTGCGGTGCTCGTGCGGCCGGGGGAGCCGGTGCGGGTGCCGGAGGCGGCCTGAGAAACGCGTGTGGCCTGGTGCCGTTCTGGCGCCAGGCCTCATCGGTGGGGATCGAGCAGTGACGGGGTGCCGGCTGCTCGCCGGATCGGTCGCCCGGCTCGCTCAACGGATGGCGCGCGGCCGGGGCGTGCGACGGTACGGGCCCGGAGCGGACACGTGCTCGTGCGGTGGTCTCAGACGTCGGGGATGTCTGCCTTGGCGCGGATGAGCGTCTCCCGGCTGACGATGACGATGCGCTCGTAGTCGGCGCGGGCGGCGTCGGCGGGCAGTTCCCGCTCAAGCGCCTCGGTGGCCTCGGTGCCGATCACAGCGAAGTTGCCGTCGCTGAGTTCGAACACGTCCGGGCAGGTGGCTCCCGAGTTACTGCCTCGGGCGCTCGGAGGCACACCGATGCGGCGCACGATCTTCAAAGGTACCGGTCCTTACGAACATGGGGCTGGGCATACTGATGGGGAGCAAACCTACTAATGATCCCCGGTTCCACGCGGCTGGATCGGCGAAAAGTCACCCACTCGCGCCCGCGCGCCTTCGGTGTTGACCACTGCCCGTCCTCGGCTCCGGTCAGTCGGTCGGCGGGTTGCCGACGACCCACCACTCGTCCGTGTCGGCCTCGTCGAGGTCCCTGACGAGACCGTCGACCATATGTCCCAGCTGAGCCTCCTCGGACATCTCGTTCAGGGAGGCGCGCATGTGCTGCGACGCCTCCCAGTACTCGCGGAAGATCGGGCTCTGGAAGAACTCGCGCAGGTGGCGGTACAGCTCCTCCCGGTCCAGCAGCCCGGCTCGGTGCAGATGGTAGAGGTGGACGTACCAGGCGTTGGCGTAGAAGAACTGGCGGCGCCGCTCCGCCGGGATGCCCTTGTCGTACGTGTCGATCACCGCCGCGAGGGACGGGTCGTCGATCGCCCTGGCCAGCAGTTCCCACTGCATGCGCTGCTGGTGCGCCAGCGCCTTGCGGCGGATCGACAGTTCCTCCAGTTCCAGCTGCCTCTCGTGCAGACGTGTCCGCTCCGACCGCCGTCGACGCGCTGCCGCCGTGGTCACCGCGGTGACCAGGACGGCGAGAGCGGTGGTGCCCAGCCTTCCCGCTGAGTACTTCCGTGTGACCATGTCAACTACCCCCGATCAGGCGGCCGTCCGCCGGTCGTCGGAAGGTGGGTCGACTGGAGGGGACCGGCGGGGCGTGGGCGGCGCTTGCCGTCTCCCAGAGTGCCGAGCGGCTCTGATCGGCGGGGAGGCGGAGAGGAGGCGCACGGAGGGAAGCGAGGGTCGCACACTCCGGCGCCTTGCCCAACGTCTGCCCAGCAAGTACTGCTAACAATCGTTCACTTCGCGATGTTTCCTGCGGTTCGTATCCTGGGTCGGCATTCATTTTCCGTAGGTGCGCCGGGGCCGAGAGCCGGTGCACGCACAGGCGTGAGAGAGGTCGCACGTTGGGGCACAGCCGCACCGCGCAGCAGATCCCGGTCGTCGTCCTCGCCGGATTCCTCGGTTCCGGCAAGACGACTCTGCTCAACCACCTCCTGCACCGCAGCGGAGGCACCCGCATCGGCGCCATCGTCAACGACTTCGGCGCCATCGAGATCGACGCCATGGCGGTCGCGGGCGCGCTCGGCGACTCGACGGTCTCCCTCGGCAACGGCTGTCTGTGCTGCGCCGTCGACGCCAGTGAGCTGGACGTCTACCTGGAGCGGCTCGCCCGGCCCGCCACCGGCATCGACGTCATCGTCATCGAGGCCAGCGGGCTCGCCGAGCCCCAGGAACTCGTACGCATGGTGCTCGCCAGCGAGCACCCGGGAACCATGTACGGCGGGCTCGTGGAGGTGGTCGACGCCGTCGAGTTCGACGACACCCGGGCCAAGCACCCCGAGATCGACCGGCACCTCGCCCTCGCCGACCTCGTCGTGGTCAACAAACTCGACCGCGCGCCGGACGGCGAGCGCGTCCTCGAACTGGTCCGCGGCCTCGCCGACAGCGCCGCCGTCGTCCCCGCCACCTACGGCCGGATCGACCCCGAGTTCCTCTTCGACTGCCGGCCCGGCGAGGAGCGCATCGGGCAGCTGTCCTTCGACGACCTGCACGAGCACGACGACGATCACAGCGACCATCTGCACACCGGCTACGACAGCCTGCCCTTCACCTCCGACGTCCCGCTCGACCCGCGCCGGCTGATGCGGTTCCTGGACAGCAGGCCGCAGGGGCTGTACCGGATCAAGGGATACGTCGACTTCGGCGCGCACGACGCCGCCAACCGCTACGCCGTGCACGCCGTCGGGCGGTTCCTCCGCTTTCACCCGGAGCCCTGGGGCGCCGCCGAGACCCGCCTGACCCAGCTCGTCCTCATCGGCTCCGGCATCGACACCGAGGCCCTCGCCAAGGAACTCGCGTCGTGCAAGAGCGACGCCCCGCACGCCGACGAGCACGGCATGTGGGGCGTCCTGCGCTACGTACGAGACCCTGACGAGGCGGACCCGACCGGCCCGCCGCACCAGGACCCCTACGATCCGTCGGCCTAGACCGGTCCGGCAACCACCGCCACCGTCTTCGGCAGCGAGACCCCCGAGCCGTCTCGGCGCGGGTCGATGTCCGGGAGCTCCGCCGGAGTGCCGTTCTTCTGCGCGGCGCGCGCCGGGAGGGCACCCGCCCAGGCCACGGACAGGCAGTCCTCGCCCTTCAGGAACCGCTGGCAGCGCACGCCGCCGGTGGCGCGGCCCTTGCGGGGGTACTGGTCGAACGGGGTCAGCTTGCCGGTCGTCTGCACGGAGTCGTCCAGCGTTCCGCGCGAGCCCGCGACCGTGAAGACCACCGCGTCGGCCGCGGGGTCGACGGCCGTGAAGGAGATGACCTTCGCGCCCTGCGCGAGCTTGATGCCGGTCATGCCGCCGGCCGGCCGGCCCTGCGGACGGACCTGGGACGCCTGGTAGCGCAGCAACTGCGCGTCGTCCGTGATGAAGACCAGGTCCTCGTCACCGGTACGCAGCTCCACCGCGCCGACGATCCGGTCACCCTCCTTGAGGGTGATCACCTCCAACTCCCCCTTGTTGGACGGATAGTCGGGCACCACCCGCTTGACCACGCCCTGCTCGGTGCCGAGCGCCAGGCCGGGGGAGGACTCGTCGAGGGTGGTCAGGCAGACCACGGTCTCGGTGCCCTCCAGGGACACGAACTCCGACAGGGGCGCCCCGCCCGAGAGGTTCGGCCTCGACGCCGTCTCCGGCAACTGCGGCAGATCGACGACGTTGATCCGCAGCAACCGCCCCGTGGACGTCACCGCGCCCACCTCGCCGCGAGCCGTGGCCGGCACCGCCGAGACGATCACATCGTGCTTGGCGCGCTTGGCCGCACCGTCGTCGGCGAACGGGTCGCCGTTGGCCGTACGGGCCAGCAGACCCGTCGAGGACAGCAGCACCCGGCACGGGTCGTCCGCCACCTGGAGCGGAACGGCGGCCACCGGGGCACCCCCGGACTCCAGCAGGACCGTACGGCGCTCGGTGCCGAACTTCTTGGCCACCGCGGCCAGTTCGGTGGAGACCAGCTTGCGCAGCTCCGCGTCCGAGTCCAGGATCCGGGTCAGCTCGGCGATCTCCTGGCCCAGCCGGTCCTTCTCCGCCTCCAGCTCGATGCGGTCGTACTTGGTGAGACGGCGCAGCGGCGTGTCCAGGATGTACTGGGTCTGCACCTCGGACAGCGAGAAGCGCTCCATCAGGCGTTCCTTCGCCTGCGCGCTGTTCTCGCTGGACCGGATCACGCGGATGACCTCGTCGATGTCCACCAGGGCCGTGAGCAGGCCCTCGACCAGGTGCAGACGGTCGCGCCGCTTGCTCCGGCGGAACTCGCTGCGCCGCCGTACGACCTCGAAGCGGTGGTCGAGGTAGACCTCCAGCAGCTCCTTCAGGCCCAGGGTGAGGGGCTGGCCGTCGACCAGCGCGACGTTGTTGATCCCGAAGGACTCCTCCATCGGCGTCAGCTTGTAGAGCTGCTCCAGGACCGCCTCCGGCACGAAGCCGTTCTTGATCTCGATGACCAGCCGCAGGCCGTGCTCGCGGTCGGTGAGGTCCTTGACATCGGCGATGCCCTGGAGCTTCTTCGAGCCGACCAGGTCCTTGATCTTGGCGATCACCTTCTCCGGGCCGACCGAGAAGGGCAGTTCGGTGATGACGATGCCCTTGCGGCGGGCGGTCACCGACTCCACGGACGCCGTCGCGCGGATCTTGAAGGTGCCACGACCCGTCTCGTAGGCGTCCCGGATGCCGGCGAGGCCGACGATCCGGCCGCCGGTGGGCAGGTCGGGGCCCGGGACGTGCTTCATCAGCGTGTCCAGATCCGCGTTCGGGTGGCGGATCAGATGGCGGGCGGCCGAGATGACCTCGGCGAGGTTGTGCGGCGGCATGTTCGTGGCCATGCCGACCGCGATGCCGGAGGCGCCGTTGACCAGGAGGTTCGGGAAGGCGGCGGGCAGCGCGACCGGCTCCCGCTCCTGGCCGTCGTAGTTGGGGGCGAAGTCGACCGTGTCCTCGTCGATCGACTCGGTCATCAGGCTCGTCGCCGCGGCCTGGCGGCACTCGGTGTACCGCATGGCGGCCGGCGGGTCGTCGTTGCCCAGCGAACCGAAGTTGCCGTGACCGTCGACCAGCGGGAGCCGCATCGAGAAGGGCTGGGCCATGCGCACCAGGGCGTCGTAGATCGACGCGTCGCCGTGCGGGTGGAGCTTGCCCATGACCTCGCCGACGACGCGGGCGCACTTCACATAGCCGCGGTCGGGGCGCAGGCCCATCTCGTTCATCTGGTAGACGATGCGGCGGTGCACCGGCTTGAGGCCGTCGCGGGCGTCCGGCAGGGCGCGGGAGTAGATGACCGAGTACGCGTACTCGAGGAAGGAGCCCTGCATCTCGTCGACGACGTCGATGTCGAGGATCTTCTCCTCGTACGAGTCGTCGGGCGGCGGGGTTTTCGTGCTGCGGCGGGCCATCGCTGCCGGCTCCTCTTTTTCTGGTCGCTCGAGCGTTTGACGGATCTGACGCGGACCATTGTGGACCGTGGCACTGACAACCACCGACCAGGACCCGAATGTCGGCCTCCCGCCCGGCGTCCGAGAAGTGTCGCCGACGCCGGCCGCCCATGGCGACCGGGGGGACGGATCGGCACCAACGGCCGTGCGCCGTGAGCGGTTGTGCCGGGGCAAACGCGCGCCGCGGAACCGTTCACTCGCCGGGGTGATCTCGTTCCGGACGATCGTCGAGGCGGCTCGGCCGGAGCGCGAGCCCGACGGGAGCGTGCCGGGCGCCACCGCCCGCCGGGGGCGCGGCACGCGGTGACGAGCCGTGCCGCGGCGCCGCCCGCGCGACGTCCCCGGCCCGCGTCGGCCACCGTCCGGACACATCGTTCTGACCGGGAACTTCGCCGACCCTTCGGACGCTGCATACAGTGGCAGGAACTGAGCACGACATGCTCGACACAACGCAGTGCACGCGACCGGAAGGACACCTTGCCCATGGGTCACACGGCCACACCGGAGGCACAATCCGGCGGCCTCACCGCGACGGAGCACCGCCTGGCCAACGGCCTGCGCGTGGTGCTCTCCGAGGACCACCTCACGCCGGTCGCCGCGGTCTGCCTCTGGTACGACGTCGGCTCCCGCCACGAGGTCAAGGGCCGTACCGGACTCGCCCACCTCTTCGAGCACCTGATGTTCCAGGGCTCGGCGAGCGTGAAGGGCACGGGCCACTTCGAGCTCGTCCAGGGCGCGGGCGGCTCGCCGAACGGCACCACGAGCTTCGAGCGCACCAACTACTTCGAGACCATGCCCGCCCACCAGCTGGAGCTCGCGCTGTGGCTGGAGGCCGACCGCATGGGCAGCCTGCTGGTGGCGCTCGACGAGGAGGGCCTGGAGAACCAGCGCGACGTCGTCAAGAACGAACGCCGTCAGCGCTACGACAACGTCCCCTACGGCACCGCCTTCGAGAAGCTGACGGCGCTGTCGTACCCGGACGGCCACCCGTACCACCACACGCCGATCGGCTCTATGGCCGACCTGGACGCGGCCAGCCTGGAGGACGCCCGCGCGTTCTTCCGCACGTACTACGCGCCCAACAACGCCGTTCTCACCGTCGTCGGCGACATCGACCCGCAGCAGACGCTCGCCTGGATCGAGAAGTACTTCGGCTCCATCCCGTCGCACGACGGCAAGCCCGAGCCGCGTGACGGCTCGCTGCCCGACATCATCGGCGAGCAGCTGCGCGAGGTCGTCGAGGAGAACGTCCCCGCGCGCGCGATGATGGCCGCCTACCGCCTCCCGCAGGACGGCACGCGCGAGTGCGACGCGGCCGACCTGGCGCTGACCGTCCTCGGCGGCGGCGAGTCCTCCCGCCTGTACAACCGGCTCGTCCGGCGCGACCGTACCGCCGTCGCCGCCGGGTTCGGCCTGCTGCGCCTGGCCGGGGCGCCCTCCCTGGGCTGGCTGGACGTGAAGACCTCGGGCGACGTCGAGGTCCCCGCCATCGAGGCCGCCGTCGACGAGGAGCTCGCCCGCTTCGCCGCGGAGGGCCCGACGGCCGAGGAGATGGAGCGCGCCCAGGCCCAGCTGGAGCGCGAGTGGCTGGACCGGCTCGGCACGGTCGCGGGCCGCGCCGACGAACTGTGCCGCTACGCCGTCCTGTTCGGCGACCCGCAGCTCGCGTTCACCGCCGTGCAGCGGGTCCTCGACGTCACCGCCGAGGAGGTCCAGGCGGTCGCCCAGGCCCGTCTGCGCCCGGACAACCGCGCCGTGCTGGTGTACGAGCCGGTCGCCGGCGAGGCCGAGGACCTTCAAGCCGCCGCCGACGGGGCCGCCCCCGCCGGGACCACCGACGAGAACGAGGAGTCGGCGCAGTGACCGAGCTCGCCAGCATGGAGTTCCACCCGCAGCCCCAGGCCGGTGAGGCCCGGCCCTGGGCGTTCCCGGCGCCCGAGCGCGGCGAGCTGGACAACGGCCTGACGGTGCTGCGCTGCCACCGCCCCGGTCAGCAGGTCGTCGCCGTCGAGGTGCTCCTGGACACGCCCCTGGACGCCGAGCCCAAGGGCCTCGACGGCATCGCCACGATCATGGCGCGCGCCTTCTCCGAGGGCACCGACAAGCACACCGCCGAGGAGTTCGCCGCCGAGCTGGAGCGCTGCGGTGCCACGCTCGACGCGTACGCCGACCACCCCGGCGTCCGGGTCAGCCTCGAAGTGCCGGTCTCCCGGCTGCCCAAGGCGCTCGGCCTGCTCGCCGACGCCCTCCGGGCACCCGCGTTCTACGACGCCGAGGTCGAGCGCCTGGTGCGCAACCGGCTCGACGAGATCCCGCACGAGCTGGCCAACCCTTCGCGGCGTGCCGCGAAGGAACTCGCCAAGGAGCTGTTCCCGGCGAGTTCGCGCATGTCGCGCCCGCGCCAGGGCACGGAGGACACGGTCGCCGGCATCGACTCCGCGGCCGTACGCGCCTTCTACGAGCGGCATGTGCGGCCCGCGACGTCCACCGTGGTGGTCGTCGGCGACCTCACCGGCGTCGACCTCGACGCCCTGCTCGGCGACACCCTCGGCGCCTGGACCGGTTCCGCGGCCGAGCCGCGGCCGGTTCCGCCGGTGACCGCCGACGACACCGGACGCGTCGTCGTCGTGGACCGCCCCGGGGCCGTGCAGACCCAGCTGCTGATCGGCCGGCTCGGCCCCGACCGGCACGACCGCGTATGGCCGGCGCAGGTGCTCGGCACGTACTGCCTGGGCGGCACCCTCACCTCCCGCCTGGACAAGGTCCTGCGCGAGGAGAAGGGCTACACCTACGGCGTGCGCGCCTTCGCGCAGGTGCTGCGTTCCGCCCCGGACGGCACCGGTGCGGCGATGCTCGCCATCAGCGGCTCCGTCGACACCCCCAACACCGGCCCGGCGCTGGACGACCTCTGGAAGGTGCTGCGCGGGGTCGCCGACGAGGGGCTGACCGACGCCGAGCGCGACTTCGCGGTGCAGAACCTGGTGGGGGTGGCGCCGCTGAAGTACGAGACCGCCGCCGCCGTGGCGAGCACCCTGGCCGACCAGGTCGAGCAGAACCTGCCCGACGACTACCAGTCGACCCTGTATCAGCAGCTCGCCGCCACCGGCACCGTCGAGGCCACCGCCGCGGCCGTGAACGCCTTCCCGGTGGACCGCCTCGTGACGATCCTCGTCGGGGACGCGGCCGCGATCCGGGAGCCCGTCGAGGCCCTCGGTATCGGTGAAGTCACCGTCGTGACAGCCGAGTAGAGGACCCGAGCGGCGCCGGCGACGGCACGCGTGCAGGTGCCCTGGTGACATCGCAGTCACCAGGGCACCTTTATGCCCGAATTGAGGGAGAGGTTGCCTGTCTGACCTGTGGGATGCGCTACAAAAGCCGCGATCCGTTTGGGGATTGAAAGTCGTCCCGCTTAGCGTCTTCCGGGCTGTTCGTCAGGCAGTGCGCCGCACCCGCGGCACCGGACAGTCATCGCCGAGTCCCCGTACGGCGCGAGCCAGGGGAGCCGGGGACCCACCCGTAGTCCCTGGGGTGAATCGGACGCCCGCGCGAGCCGCGAGGGGGTCCGTAGGAGACCTTCCTGCTCCGAACCCGTCAGCTAACCCGGTAGGCGAGAGGGAAGGAAAGGACCAGCCACTACATGGCGTTCACCTGCGCCACGGGGAAGAACCGCCCCACCGGGAAGCACCGCAAGCCCAGCCGGTTCGAGCGCACCACGGCCCGCGCGGCCGGCGTCGCCGCTCTCACCGCCACCGGCGTCATCGGCACCCTGGCCGCCCCGGCCCTCGCCGCCGAACCCGCTGTCGAGCAGACCGGGCTCATCCCCGTCATCACCGTCGACGACTCGATCGCCGAGCAGATCGACGCCCAGGCCGACGCGCAGGAGCAGGCCGCCCAGGAGGCCGCCGCGGCGAAGAAGGCCGCCGAGGAGGCCGCCCGCAAGAAGGCGGCGGAGAAGGCCGAGCAGGAGCGCGAGGCCAAGGAGCGCGCCGCCCGTGAGGCCGAGCGCAAGCGCCTGCTGTCCTACGTCGCCCCGATCTCCGGCTCGTACGTCTCCACCGGCTACAAGTCCGGCGGCGCCGTCTGGTCCTCCGGCAGCCACACCGGCGTCGACTTCCACGCCGCCAGCGGCACCTCCGTCCACGCGGTCGGCGCCGGCACCGTCGTGGAGGCCGGATGGGGCGGGGCGTACGGCAACAACGTCGTGATCAAGATGAACGACGGCACCTACACCCAGTACGGCCACCTGTCGTCCATCGGCGTCTCGGTCGGCCAGACGGTCACCCCCGGCCAGCAGATAGGGCTGTCGGGCGCCACCGGCAACGTCACGGGCCCGCACCTGCACTTCGAGGCCCGCACCACGGCGGAGTACGGCTCCGACATCGACCCCGTCGCCTACCTGCGTTCGCACGGCGTGGACGTCTGACGGCTCCGTCCCGCTTCCAGAAGCCCCGGCTCACCGAGCCGGGGCTTTCGGTGTTTCCGGGGTGCTCGGCTGTCCAAAAAATATCCATGGATTCCGGCTCCCCGTCGGAAATTCCCGCTGTTTGCAATAGAGTCACTGACTACACGTCGTTCGTCGACGTTTCACGGGGATTAAGGCGGAGGTCGGTCATGCGTATTCCGGCGCACTCGGTATGCACCGCGATCCGGGACGACATCGTCGCCGGGGTCCACGAGCGCGGCAGCCGGCTCACCGAGGAGCTCCTCGCCCGCCGCTACGGCGTCTCCCGGGTCCCCGTGCGGGAGGCGCTGCGCACCCTGGAGGCGGAGGGTTTCGTGGTGACCCGGCGGCACGCGGGCGCGTGTGTGGCCGAACCGACCGAGCTGGAGGCCGCCGACCTGCTGGAGATGCGCACCCTGCTGGAGCCGCTCGGTGCCTCCCGGGCCGCCCAGCGGCGCACCGAGGCCCATCTCAAGGTGCTGCGTGGCCTGGTCAAGCTGGGCCAGGAGCGGGCCAGAAGGGGCAACAGCGAGGATCTGCGCTCGTTGGGCGGCTGGTTCCACGAGACGCTGGCCCAGGCCTCCGGCAGCCCTGCCCTGACCTCGATGCTGACCCAGCTGCGTCACAAGATCGCCTGGATGTACGCGGTGGAACCGCCGGTCGACCCGATGGAGTCCTGGACCGAGCACGGCGCGATCGTGGACGCCGTGGCGCGCGGTGACGGCGAGCGGGCCCGGTCGATCACGGCGTTGCACACCGAGCGCTCGCTCTCCGCGTACCGGCTGCGGTTCGGCTCCGGTGGTGAGCGCAGGGAGCGTGTGAGGAATTCGCAACATCCCGTAAACATGCAGAGCCTGCGGCATTAACACGGGCACCGTATACAAAGGGGAGATATTCGGGGCGGTGTATTTCTGCTGCCCTTTTCACGGACGCTGCCCCTTTCTCGCGCGTCCGGCGGTAAAACCGCGGTCGCTCCTAAAAGCAGCCGCTCCTGAAAAAGGCCGTGCCCCGACCGTGAACAGGTGACGCCCGGTCCGGGGAGCCGGCGAGGCCCTATACCGCGAAGTGGTGCACCCCGCCCGGAAACAGCGAAGCCGCGCCCGCCGGAAGGACGGACGCGGCTCCACCGCATGCTGCCAGACCCGCTCAGGTCGTTCAGACCGTCTCGGGCAGCTCCTCGAGGCCCTCGGAGACCAGCTTCGCCAGCCGGTCGAGGGCGGCGTCCGCCCCCTCGGCGTCGGAAGCGAGGACGATCTCCTCGCCGCCCTGGGCGCCCAGGCCCAGGACGGCCAGCATGGAGGCCGCGTTGACGGGGTTGCCGTCGGCCTTGGCGATCGTCACCGGGACGCCTGTGGCCGTGGCGGCTCGGACGAAGATGGAGGCGGGGCGGGCGTGGAGGCCCTCGGCCCAGCCGACGTTGACGCGGCGCTCAGCCATGTGTTGCTGCCCTTCGGTGTTCAGGGTTGTCTAGACCAGTTTCCCACACTCGTGAAGCACGCCGGGAGAGGACAAAGCACCACTCCTGAGGTGACCGTGGGGTCGCGGCCTCGACCCCACGTACGTCCCGGACGGACTGCCTCGCGCCGTTGTCGGACGCGAGCCGTACTCTGGGCCCCATGCAGAGCGCCTCGGACCGGCACGAGTACCCCGCCCACTGGGAAGCCGACGTGGTGCTGCGCGACGGCGGCACCGCACGCATCCGCCCCATCACCGTTGATGACGCCGAGCGTCTGGTCAGCTTCTACGAGCAGGTGTCGGACGAGTCGAAGTACTACCGCTTCTTCGCGCCCTACCCGCGACTGTCCGCCAAGGACGTCCACCGCTTCACGCACCACGACTTTGTGGACCGGGTGGGACTCGCGGCCACGGTGGGCGGCGAGTTCATCGCAACCGTACGCTACGACCGGATCGGCGCCGACGGAATGCCCGCGTCGGCACCCGCCGACGAGGCCGAGGTCGCCTTCCTCGTCCAGGACGCCCACCAGGGCCGCGGTGTCGCCTCCGCCCTGCTGGAGCACATCGGCGCCGTCGCGCGCGAGCGCGGGATCCGCCGGTTCGCCGCCGAGGTGCTGCCCGCCAACACCAAGATGATCAAGGTGTTCACGGACGCCGGGTACACCCAGCAGCGCAGCTTCGAGGACGGGGTCGTGCGCCTGGAGTTCGACCTGGAGCCGACGGACCGCTCGCTCGCCGTGCAGTACGCGCGCGAGCAGCGCGCCGAGGCGCGGTCCGTGCAGCGGCTGCTGGTACCCGGCTCCGTCGCCGTCATCGGCACCGGCCGCACGCCCGGCGGGGTGGGCCGCAGCGTCCTGGGCAACATCAGGGACGCCGGCTACACGGGGCGGCTGTACGCGGTGAACAAGGCGTTCCCGGACGATCTCAAGGAACTCGACGGGGTACCGGCCCACCGCTCCGTGCGCGACATCGACGGGCCGGTCGACCTCGCGGTGGTCGCGGTGCCGGCCGAGCACGTCCCCGATGTCGTCGCCGAGTGCGGTGAGCACGGCGTGCAGGGGCTGGTCGTGGTCTCCGCCGGGTACGCCGAGAGCGGGCCCGGCGGGCGGCAGCGACAGCGCGAACTCGTGCGGCAGGCGCGCGCGTACGGCATGCGGATCATCGGACCGAACGCCTTCGGGATCATCAACACCTCGGCCGGCGTGCGGCTGAACGCCTCGCTGGCTCCCGAGATGCCCCGCCCCGGCCGGATCGGGCTGTTCGCCCAGTCCGGCGCCATCGGGATCGCGCTGCTGTCCCGGCTGTACCGACGCGGCGGCGGGGTCACCGGGGTCACGGGTGTGTCGACCTTCGTCTCGTCCGGCAACCGTGCCGACGTGTCCGGCAACGACGTCCTGCAGTACTGGTACGACGACCCGGACACCGACGTCGTCCTCATGTACCTGGAGTCCATCGGCAACCCGCGCAAGTTCACCCGCCTCGCCCGGCGCACGGCGGCGGCCAAACCGCTGGTCGTGGTGCAGGGCGCGCGGCACGGCGGCGCCGCCCCGCAGGGGCACGCGGTCCGGGCCACGCGGTTGCCGCACGCCACGGTGTCCGCGCTGCTGAGGCAGGCCGGCGTGATCCGGGTGGACACGATCACCGAGCTGGTGGACGCGGGGCTGCTGCTCGCCCGGCAGCCGCTGCCCGCCGGGCCCCGGGTGGCGATCCTGGGCAACTCCGAGTCCCTGGGGCTGCTGACGTACGACGCCTGCCTGTCCGAGGGGCTGCGCCCGTTGCCGCCGCTGGATCTGACCACCGGGGCGTCGGCTGAGGACTTCCGGGCCGCCCTGGCGCGCGCGCTGGCGGACGAGTCCTGCGACGCGGTGGTGGTGACGGCGATCCCGGCCATCGGGGAGGTCTCACCGGGGGACGCGGAGCTGGCGGAGGCCCTGAGGTCGGCGGCCGAGCGGGTACCGGGCAAGCCGGTGCTGGTGGTGCACGTGGAGCTGGGCGGGCTCGCGGAGGCTCTCTCGGCAGCGGCCAGCACGGCACCCCAGGCCGGTGTGGCACCACCCGGCAGGCCAGGCCGTACCCACCCCTTCCGCCCCCTGGACTTCCCTGCCGAGCCCCGGCCCGAAGATCAGCAGACCGCTGAGCACGCCCCCCGCCTCATCCCCGCCTACCCCGCCGCCGAGCGTGCCGTCCGGGCGCTCGCAGAAGCCGTGAAGTACTCCCAGTGGCGTCGCGAGGCGGCAGACCCGGGGAAGGTGCCCGAGTACGACGACATCGACGAGCGGGGTGCAGCCCGGCTCATCGACGGGCTGCTCGCCCGCGGGCAGGGGCTCACGCTCGGCACGGACGAGACCGCCGACCTGCTCGGGAAGTACGGCGTCCACGTGCACCGGGCCCTGCACGCCCCGACCCCCGACGCCGCCGCCGACGCGGCCCGCACCCTCGGCTACCCGGTCGCCCTCAAGGCCACCGCCCCGCACCTGCGGCACCGCGCCGACCTCGGCGGCGTACGGCTCGATCTCGCGGACGAGGAACAACTGCGGCGCGCGTACACCGAGTTGACGACACTGTTCGGCAAGCCGGAGGAGCTGCGGCCGGTCGTGCAGCGCATGGCGCCACGCGGTGTGGACACCGTCGTACGGGCCGTGATCGACCCGGCCGCCGGTGCCGTGCTGTCCTTCGGGCTCGCCGGAGCGGCCTCTCAGCTGCTCGGGGACACGGCCCACCGGCTCATCCCGGTCACCGACCGCGAGGCGACCTCGATCGTCCGGTCGATCCGGACCGCGCCCCTGCTCTTCGGCTGGCGCGGTTCCGCGCCCGTCGACACACCTGCTCTGGAGGAACTGCTGCTGCGGGTGTCGCGGCTGGTCGACGACCACCCCGAGGTCGTCGCCGTCACCCTGGAGCCGGTCGTCGTCGCCACCCACGGCCTGAGCGTGCTCGGCGCCTCGGTACGCCTCGCCCCGCCCCCCGCCCGCGACGACCTCGGCCCGCGGACCCTCCCGACGTACTGAAGACCACCGCGACCGTGCCTCGCAGTCGGTGCGCCCCCGTAGGATGGGCGTCATGGCCAAGACCAGTACGACGACCCAGGGGCTGCGTGCGGCGATCGAACGCAGCGGCTACTACCCGGCCCTCGTGGCCGAGGCGGTGGAGGCCGCCGTGGGCGGCGAGCCCATCCGGTCGTACCTGGTCCATCAGGAGACGACGTTCGACCAGAACGAGGTGCGGCGGCACGTGACGGTGCTGGTCCTCACCGGCAACCGCTTCATCGTTAGCCACACCGACGAGCAGGCCGCCGACAACACCTCCCCGACGCCGTACGCCACGACCTCCACCGAGTCCGTGAAGCTCGGCCGGATCTCGTCGGTCGTCGTCAGCCGTGTCGTCGCCAACCCGGAGCAGTACACGCCGGGCACCCTGCCCCGCGAGGTCGTGCTGACCATCGGCTGGGGCGCCGTCTCCCGCATCGACCTGGAGCCCGCCGCCTGCGGCGACCCCAACTGCGAGGCGGACCACGGCTACACGGGCAACTCGACGGCCGACGACCTCAGCCTGCGGGTCAGCGAGGCCGGTGACGGCCCGGAGACGGTGCGCCAGGCGCTCGCCTTCGCGCAGTCGCTCTCCGAGGCGACCGCGGACGTCGCTCGCTGATGTCCCACCCGTCGCCGCCGGCCGCCCACGATCGAGGGCGCTCCACGTCCACCCCGTCCGGCTCCACCGCCTGGGACGCGGATCCGGAGCCCCTCGCCGTCGCCTCCGCGCCGGTCCCCGAGTACGGCAGCGGATCGCTCGCCGATCTGCTGCCCACGCTGGCCGCGGGGATGGCCGTACCGGACATGAACGCTGCCATCCCCGAGTTGACCGCCGCCGATCGGAACTGCGTGTTCCTCATCGACGGTCTCGGCTGGGAGCAGCTCAGGGCGCACCCCGAGGACGCGCCGTTCATGACCTCGCTGCTGGACAGCTCCCGCGGCGGCACCGGCCGCCCGATCACCGCCGGCTACCCCGCGACCACCGCGACCTCCCTCGCCTCGGTCGGCACCGGCCTGCCGCCGGGCGCACACGGCCTGCCCGGTTACACCGTGCGCAACCCGGAGACCGGCGAGCTGATGAACCAGCTGCGCTGGAACCCGTGGACGGCACCGAGGGTGTGGCAGCCGTATCCCACCGTCTTCGACCTGGCGCACCGGGCGGGCGTGCATGCCGCGCAGGTGTCGTCGCCGACCTTCCAGAACACCCCGCTGACCAAGGTCGCGCTCAGCGGCGGAACGTTCCTCGGGCGGCTGACCGGCGAGGAGCGTATGGATCTCGCCGCCGAGCAACTGGCCGCGGGTGACCGCTCCTTGGTGTACACCTACTACGCCGAGCTCGACGGCGCGGGCCACCGCTACGGCGTCGACTCGGACACCTGGCGCGGCCAGCTCATGTACGTCGACCGGCTCGTCCAGCGCCTCGCCGAGCAGCTCCCGCCGCGCAGCGCGCTCTACGTCACCGCCGACCACGGCATGCTCGACGTGCCCTTCGACGAAGAGCACCGCATCGACTTCGACGAGGACTGGGAGCTGCGCGCCGGTGTCGCCCTGCTGGGCGGCGAAGGCCGAGCGCGACACGTCTACGCGGTGCCGGGCGCCGCTCAGGACGTGGTGACCTGCTGGCGTGAGGTGCTCGGCGAGCAGTTCTGGGTGGCCTCCCGGGAGGAGGCGATCGCCGCGGGCTGGTTCGGCCCGCGGATCGACGAGCGGGTGTACGACCGTATCGGGGACGTGGTCGCGGCCGCGCGGGACGACGTCCTGATCATCGCGTCCGAGCGGGAGCCGAAGGAGTCGGCCATGGTCGGCAACCACGGTTCGATGACCCCCGCCGAGCAGCTGGTCCCCCTGCTCGAAGTACGCTCCTGACCGTCCGGCCCGGCGTGCCGGGCCGATCCACGCCCCTCTTTCACCGAAAGGTGCTCAACTCAACATGCCCGAGCTGGTCTTCTTCTCCGGAACGATGGACTGTGGGAAGTCGACGCTGGCGCTGCAGATCGCGCACAACCGGTCGGCGAGAGGGCTGCAGGGCCTGAACTTCACCCGGGACGACCGAGCGGGGGAGGGCAAGCTCTCCTCGCGACTGGGGTTGGTGACCGACGCCGTGGAGGCGGTTCCGGGCCTGGATCCGTACGCCTATGTCGTCGACCGGGTCTCGCAGGGCGGCAAGGTCGACTACGTGATCGTGGACGAGGCGCAGTTCCTCGCGCCGGTCCAGATCGATCAACTGGCGCGGATCGTGGACGACTTGGATCTGGACGTCTTCGCCTTCGGCATCACCACGGACTTCCGCACGAAGCTGTTCCCGGGTTCGCGACGGCTGATCGAGCTGGCGGACCGGATCGAGACGCTCCAGGTCGAGGCGCTGTGCTGGTGCGGAGCGCGCGCCACGCACAATGCCCGTACCGTGGGCGGCGAGATGGTGGTGGAAGGCGAGCAGGTCGTCGTCGGTGACGTGAACGGACTCACCGCGCAGGTCGGCTACGAGGTGCTCTGCCGACGGCACCATCGCCGCCGCATGACGAGCGCTTCCGCCCATGCAGGCGTGCTCTCGCCGGACGTTCTGCCGGTGCCTTCCGACTGAGGGATGTCGGGCTGCCGGGGCGCGGTTCCCGCGCGTCGCGGACAGCGTGGCCGGAATCCCGGGCCGCCTTGACGTGTTCATGATTTCACGCGGGCTGCGGCATCCTCTCCGGCGCCGCGGACTCACGCCGCAACGCGGTGAGGCGGTGGCCTCCGAGGCGGGCGACAGCCTCACCATGAAGCCGGGCTCATGACGCGCCCTGCCGTCCTGCTGCCCGCTCCGGCCGCTGCGGTCGTACCGAGGGTGCGGCTGCACCCCGAACCGGCGCCGCCCCCGGTCGCCGTCAGTGCCGCGTCCGGATCAGGGCGAACCGGGCGCCCTCCGGGTCCGACACCGTTGCCACGCGACCGTGGGCGCCGTCCTGGGCCGGTCCGAGGGCGTGGCCGCCGAGCTCGACGACCCGGGCCAGCGTCTCGTCGGTGTCGGCGACTTCGAAGTACGTCATCCAGTGCGGTCCCCGGTCCCGGGGCAGCGCCGTGCCGACGCCTCGGATCCTGGCGACCGGGCGGCCGTCGACGCACAGGGTGACGCAGTCGGGATCGGCGGAGACCTCCGCGTCCTCCTCGTAGCCGAACACGGTCTCGTAGAACTTGGCCACGTTCACGGACTCGAAGGTCAGCAGTTCGTTCCAGGCGGGGGTGCCGGGCACGCCCGTGACGGCCGTGCCGCGGTGGGCCGCCGTCTGCCAGATGCCGAAGACGGCACCGCAGGGATCGGAGCAGATCGCCAACCGGCCCGCCTCGGCGGCGTCCAGCGGCCCCACGCCGACGGTGCCGCCGCACAGCCGTACCGTGTGGGCGGTCTGGTCCGCGTCGTGCGAGGCGAGGTAGGGCGTCCAGGCGATGGGGAGGTGACGGTCGGGCGGCAGCTGGCCGATGCCGGCCACCTCCTCGCCGTTCAGCAGGGCCCGCACATAGGGGCCGAGTTGCTGGGGGCCGGGCTGGAACTCCCAGCCGAACAGCGCTCCGTAGAACTCCTGGGTCGCGGCCAGCCCGTGCACCATCAGGCTCACCCAGCAGGGCGTGCCGGGCGCGTGCCGGGCGGGCGTCGCGCCGTTCGGGCCGGCCGACCCCCGTGCCTCCGTCATCCGTCACTCTCTCCTCGGCCCTCGTGGCGGCCGTGTCGTCTGCGCTGTCCGGACCCCCGTGCCGATGCTCGCACCACCCGTGGCCGCGCGGGCTGCGGGCGCGCCGCCGCACGACGGCCGGCGCCCGGAGGGTGCCCGGTGTGCGATTTACCGCCCGTTCCCGTGCGATTGGCCGCTGATGTCGCTCACGAGTACAGCACGTGCCCGATCCCGTACGCCTCGTGATCGGGCCTGTCCGGCGGGCAGAGTAACCGGCGCCGGCCGCCGCGGCCACCCCATGCGCAAGGATGGTGACCATGAACGCCATCATTTCCGCATCCGAACTCGCGAGCGAACTGACGGGCGAGAACCCGCCGGTGCTGCTCGACGTCCGCTGGCAGCTGAGCCTGGCCAAGGCGTCCGGGGAGCCGCCGTTCGACGGCCGGGCCGCGTACGAGGCAGGGCACATCCCCGGCGCGGTCTACGTCGACCTGGACCGGGAACTGGCCGGCGCTCCCGGCCCGCGTGGACGCCACCCGCTGCCGGACCTGGCCGGGTTCGGCGCGGCGATGCGGCGCGCGGGCGTGTCGTCCGGGACGCCGGTCGTCGTGTACGACGGCGGACAGGGCTGGGGAGCGGCCCGCGCGTGGTGGCTGCTGCGCTGGACGGGCCACCCGAACGTGCGCGTCCTCGACGGCGGGCTGCCGGTCTGGGCGGGGCCGCTGGAGACGTCCGTACCGGAGCCGACGGATGGGGACTTCGAGCCGGTTCCTGGCCCGACCGGGCTGCTGGACGCCGACGGTGCCGCGGCGCTCGCCCGGGCCGGGGTGCTGCTGGACGCGCGGGCGGGGGAGCGGTACCGCGGCGAGGTGGAGCCGATCGATCCGGTCGGCGGCCACATCCCGGGCGCCGTCTGCGCACCCACCACCGAGAACGTGACGGCGGACGGCCGCTTCCGGCCCGCGGAGGACCTCGCGGCCCGCTTCAAGGCGCTGGGCGCGGCCGAGGGCACGCAGGTCGGCGTGTACTGCGGTTCGGGCGTCTCCGGTGCGCACGAGGTGCTGGCGCTGGCGGTCGCGGGCATTCCGGCGGCGCTGTACGTGGGTTCGTGGTCGGAGTGGTCCTCGGATCCGTCGCGTCCGGTGGCTGTGGGGCCGGATCCGCAGTAGGGCCACGGGGCCCGCTGACGGCGGTGTCCTCGTCCCGTACGGCACGAGGGCCGCGTCACGTCGGACGCGGCCCTCGTCCTCGTACGGCCGCGCACAGCCGTACGACCGGCTACTCCTGCTTCTTGCGACGCGTCCCGAACACGATCTCGTCCCAGCTCGGGACGGCGGCCCGGCGGCCGGGGCGGACGCCGTCCGCTTCGGCCTGACGGTCGGTGGCACCGATGAGACGGTCCCGGTGGCTGCCGACCGAGCGGGGCATCAGGACGTCCGCGTAGGCGGAACCCGCCGAGGCTGCGGGAGCGGGCGGCTCCTCCGCGGCGGGTTCGTCGGCGGGCTCCTCCGTGTCCGGCTCCGAAGGGCGTTCCGGCACCACGAGATCACCGCGGAAACTGGGCACCGCCTCCAGCAGGCTGGTCAGCGAGTCCCGTTCCTCCGTGGTCTCCTCGTCCGGCTCGGAGGCCTGTGCGGGCAGACTCGGCCGCTCCAGGGCGCGGTCCAGCGACCGCTCGCGCGGAAGGCGTGCGATCCGCGGCACGAACGGGAAGCTGGGCTCCGGCGCGGCGAGGTCGTCGGACTCGCCGATCAGCGAGCGCGCCTCGTCGTCGACGGCCTGGACGAGCCGCCGGGGCGGATCGTAGGTCCAGCTGGCCGAGTGCGGTTCACCCGCCACCATGTAGACCAGCAGCACTTCCCAGGTGCCGTCGTCGCGGCGCCACGAGTCCCACTGGACGGTGTCCTTGTCGGCACCACGCAGCAGCAGGCGCTCCTGGACCGCTTCGCCGAGCTGCGGCCCGGCGTTCTCACCGGGGCGGCGGACGGGGGTCTTGCGTGCCCTTTCGGCCATGAACGCGCGCTCGGCGAGGACGGGGCCCTCGAAGCGGCGCACGCGGTCGACGGGGATGCCGGCGAGTTGGGCGACCTCTTCCGCGGTCGCTCCGGCACGTATACGCGCCTGGATGTCGCGGGGGCGGAGATGGCTCTCCACCTCGATCTCGATCTGGCCGAGACGGGGACGGTCGCCGCGCACGGCGGCGCGCAGGCGTTCGTCGATAGGAAGCGTGTACTCCGTCGAGTCGGCAGCCTTGAGCACCAGCCGTGTGCCGTCATTCGAGACGGCCACGACACGCAGTTCGGGCATGGGGACCTCCCGGGTGGTGCCTGCCGACGTCACGTGCGTCGCTGCTTCCGCTAGTCGAGTGTGGCCTGCCCGGGTGCAGCCTGCCACAACCTTGCCGAGTTGCCCGGCGTGTCGGGCGCGGGCCCTGGATCGCCGTTATGGCACGGTTACCTATTCGCAACGCTAAGTGACCAACTCGGTCACCCTGTGCAACTAGCCCCCTCCCGGCGGTCCTTGAAGGCCACGGACGCCCTGGCGGGAGACCGGACCCAGGGCTCGCAACAGTACTCCATTTGGGCCACGTGCGTGGATTGGCGCGCCGCCCATCTTCTGGCAAGAGGCGCGACTCGGCCGTATGTTGCCCGGTTCTGGGATCTTGAACGTGGCGTACTTCACGCAATCCGCAGAAACGGAACTAATGGATTTCGCCCATGAGTCGCGCCGGCTAAGCCCCCAACACCCTGCGCAGGTAGTCGTTCTGGAACCGGCGGTCCGGATCCAGCCGGTCCCGCAGCCGTGTGAACTCCTCGAAGCGCGGGTAGGCCTGGGCGAGGTACTCGGCGTCCCGCGTGTGCACCTTGCCCCAGTGCGGGCGGCCTTCGTACGCCGTGAAGATCCGCTCGGCGGCGGTGAAGTACCGCTGGTAGGGCGTGCCCTTGACCATGTGGACCGCGATGTACGCGCTGTCGCGGCCCGAGGCGGTGGACAGCGTGATGTCGTCGGCCGGCGCGGTGCGCACCTCGACC
The DNA here is from genome assembly GCF_053594495.1 of Streptomyces sp. NPDC001920. Taxonomy (NCBI): domain Bacteria; kingdom Bacillati; phylum Actinomycetota; class Actinomycetes; order Kitasatosporales; family Streptomycetaceae; genus Streptomyces; species Streptomyces sp. NPDC001920. Next base: position 467,425 of record NZ_JBSFEP010000001.1, on the reverse strand, counting down.
GGGAAACTGACCCGCACACCGGAACGGTCGACCGTGGCCTTCAGTTCGCGCAGCGTCTCGACCACGGCCTCACGCGGAACGGCGTACTCCATCTCCATGAAACGCACCCTGCGCGGTGATGTGAAGACCTTGTAGGGGATGTCGGTGTACGTCCGCGCGGACAGGGCCTTGCTGGAGACCTGGGCGATCGCCGGGATCGCGGCGGGCACCGCGCGGCCCACCCACTGGGCCACCTGGAAGACGCCGTTGGAGAGGAACTCGTCCTCGAACCAGCCCTGGAGCTGCGGCACCGGCTTCTCGGGGCCGGCGCTGCGGTTGTTGCGCTTGGTGTTGGTGTTGCCGGTGTGCGGGAACCAGTAGAACTCGAAGTGCTCGTTCTCCGCCCACAGTTCGTCGAACGCCGCCAGGACCTTCTCGAAGGGCATCGGCTCCTCGCGCGCGGAGAGCAGGAAGACGGGCTCCACGGCGAAGGTGATCGCGGTGACGATGCCGAGGGCGCCCAGGCCTATGCGGGCCGCCGCGAAGACGTCGGGGTTCTCCTTCTCGGAGCAGGTGAGCACCGAACCGTCGGCCGTCACCAGCTCCAGGGCCCTGATCTGGGCGGCGATCGAGGCCGACTCGCGGCCGGTGCCATGGGTGCCGGTGCTGGTGGCGCCGGAGACCGTCTGCTCCATGATGTCGCCCATGTTCGTGAGCGACAGGCCCTCGCGCGCCAGAGCCATGTTGAGCCGCTTGAGCGGGGTGCCGGCCTCGACCGTGACCGTCATGGCGTCCCGGTCGATGCCGCGTATGCCGGTCAGGAGTTGAGGGCGGATCAGCACACCGTCGGTCGCGGCGATCGACGTGAACGAGTGCCCGGTGCCGACCGCCTTCACCCGCAGTCCGTCCTCGGCGGCCCTGCGCACCGCCGCGGACAGCTCGTCGACGGAGGCCGGAGTGACCTCCCGCGCGGGGCGGGCGGCGACATTGCCACCCCAGTTACGCCACGTTCCGTTCCTGCCGCTCGCTGTGCTGCTCAACGGTGCCTCCCCGACGCGGAGCCGGCCTGCTGAGCCGGCGGTACCCCAGGAAACCGACCGCGACCGCGACGGCCCCGGACACCGCCGGAACCCCGTACCCGGCCTTCGCACCGGCCGCGTCGATCACCCAGCCGGCCATGGAGGAACCGAGCGCGACCCCGACCGCGAGCCCCGTGCTCACCCAGGTCATGCCCTCGGTCAGTTGCGCGCGTGGTACGTGCTCTTCGATCAGGGACATGGTGGTGATCATCGTGGGAGCGACGGCCATGCCCGCAACGAACAGCGCCACGGCCAGAAACGGCAGGTTTCCGACCAGTAGGAGGGGGATCATACTCACGGCCATGGCGCATATGCCCAGCAGCCAGCGAGGTTCCGGCGCCCCCTTGAAGCGCAGCAGCCCGAAGACGAGCCCCGCCGCGCAGGAGCCGGCCGCGTACAGCGCGAGGACCACGCTCGCGGCGCCCTTGTGGCCCCGCTCGTCCGCGAAGGCCACCGTGACCACGTCGACGGCCCCGAAGATCGCCCCGGTCGCCACGAAGGTGGCCACCAGGACCTGCAGTCCGGGGGCGCGCAGCGCCGAACTGCCGCCGCGGCGCTCGCGCGGATGAGGCGCGGGCTCGGTGACGCGCTGTGCGGTCAGCCAGAAGACACCGACCGCGAGGAAGCAGCCGGCGAGCAGGGGCCCTGCCTCCGGGAACCAGGCCGTGGACAGGCCGATGGAGATGATCGGCCCGAAGATGAAGCACACCTCGTCCACCACGGACTCGAACGAGTACGCGGTGTGCAGTTGCGGCGTCCCCCGGTACAGCGCGGCCCAGCGGGCGCGGATCATCGCCCCGACGCTCGGCACGCAGCCGATGCCGACACAGGCCACGAACAGCACCCAGTCCGGCCACCCGTAGTGCGCGGCGAGCAGCAGCACGGCCCCCGCCACGAGCGAGATCAGCGTCGCGGGACGCAGCACCCGCCGCTGCCCGTACTGGTCGACCAGCCGGGACACCTGGGGACCCGCCACCGCGGCGGCCAGCGCGATGGTCGCCGACAGGGCGCCGGCGAGCCCGTAGCGCCCGGTCAGCTGGGAGATCATCGTCACCACGCCGATGCCCATCATCGACAGCGGCATCCGGCCGAGGAGGCCCGCGGCGGAGAAGGCCCTGCTGCCGGGGGCGGCGAACAGGGCGCGGTAGGGGCTGGGCACGGAGGTCTCCGGTCGGGCGGGAGCACCGGGGGCGGCGGCTCGGGTCGGGTCGGGAGGGGGCGGGGCAGCGCGCAGGGCGCGAGGTGCGCGGTGGGGCGTGGAGTGGTGCGTAGGGCGTGCAGTGGTGCTTAGAGGTATGTGGTGGTGCGTAGAGGTGTGGGGTGGCGCGTTGAGGCGTGTGGTGGCGCGGTAAGGCGTATGGATGGCCGATACAGCTTACGAGTTAGGCGACCCTAACGCACCTGCTCGGACGAACCGGGAACCCGGGTGGCCACCCCACCGTTTCCCGGCTGTCAGTACCGGATGACAGGATCGACCCATGCCAGACGCGCGCGATGCCAGTCCCTACGACGCCCTGCTCCTGCTCTCCTTCGGCGGCCCCGAGGGCCCCGACGACGTGATCCCGTTCCTGGAGAACGTCACACGCGGGCGGGGCATCCCCAAGGAGCGCCTCAAGGAAGTCGGCGAGCACTACTTCCTGTTCGGCGGCGTCAGCCCCATCAACGCCCAGAACCGGGCTCTGCTCGACTCCCTGCGCAAGGACTTCGCCGAGCACGGCCTGGACCTGCCGATCTACTGGGGCAACCGCAACTGGGCGCCGTACCTGACCGACACGCTGCGCGAGATGGTGGCCGACGGCCGCCGTCGTGTCCTGGTCCTCGCCACCAGCGCCTACGCCTCCTACTCGGGCTGCCGCCAGTACCGCGAGAACCTCGCCGACTCGCTCGGCGCCCTGGAGACCGAGGGCCTCGCACTGCCCCGGGTCGACAAGCTGCGGCACTACTTCAACCACCCCGGTTTCCTGGAGCCGATGATCGAAGGCGTGCTCGCGTCCCTCGCCGACCTTCCCGAGGAGGTGCGGGACGGCGCCCACATCGCCTTCTCCACCCACTCCATCCCGGTCGCCGCCGCCGACACCTCCGGGCCCGTCGAGGACCACGGCGACGGCGGGGCGTACGTCAAGCAGCACCTGGACGTCGCGCAGCTCATCGCCGACGCCGTCCGCGAGCGCACCGGGGTCGACCACCCCTGGCAGCTCGTCTACCAGTCCCGCTCCGGCGCCCCGCACATCCCGTGGCTGGAGCCCGACATCTGCGACCACCTGGTGGAGCGGCACGCGGCCGGGGCCCCGGCGGTCGTCATCTCGCCCATCGGCTTCGTCTCCGACCACATGGAGGTCCTGTACGACCTCGACACGGAGGCCAAGGCCAAGGCCGAGGAGCTGGGCCTGCCGATGCGCCGCTCGGCCACCGTCGGCGACGATCCGCGCTTCGCCGCCGCGATCCGCGACCTCGTCCTGGAACGCGCCGCCGTGGAGCGGGCCCAGGAGGTCACGCCGTGCGCCCTCGGCGCGCTCGGCGCCAGCCATGACCTCTGCCCGGTGGGCTGCTGCCCGTCCCGTGCGCCCAGGCCCGCCGCCGCGGGCGCCGACAGCCCCTACGCGTGAGGAGCCACGTGACCGACGCCCAGCATTCGGACCTGCTCGCCCTGGCCCAGGAGGCCGCCCGCCGCGCGGGCGAGCTGCTGCGGGACGGCCGCCCCGCCGACCTCGCGGTCGCCGCGACCAAGTCGAGCCCGATCGACGTGGTCACCGAGATGGACATCGCGGCGGAGAAGCTGATCACCGGCCTGATCTCCGAGTACCGCCCGGACGACGGCTTCCTCGGCGAGGAGGGCGCCTCGACGGACGGCACGAGCGGCGTCCGCTGGGTGATCGACCCCCTGGACGGCACGGTCAACTACCTCTACGGGCTGCCCACTTGGGCCGTTTCCATCGCCGCCGAGCAGGACGGGCAGACGCTCGTCGGGGTGGTGGCGGCCCCGATGCGGGGCGAGACGTTCCACGCGGTCCGCGGTCGGGGCGCATGGGCCAGGGGCGCGTGGGCCGGGGAGCGCAGACTGCGCTGCCGGCCGGCCGCTCCGCTGGACCAGGCGCTGGTCTCGACCGGCTTCAACTACGTCACCGAGGTCCGCACCCATCAGGCCGACGTCGCCCAGCGGCTGATCCCCCTCCTGCGGGACATCCGGCGCGGCGGCTCGGCCGCGATCGACCTCTGCGACGTCGCGGCGGGACGGCTCGACGGCTACTACGAGCGGGGGCTGCACCCGTGGGACCTCGCCGCGGGGGATCTCATCGCGCGGGAAGCGGGCGCGGTGACGGGTGGGCGGCCCGGAGAGCGGCCGTCACGTGATCTGACGGTGGCGGCCACGCCGGAGGTCTTCGAACCCCTCCAGCGGCTCCTGGAGGACTTCGGGGCCTGGCACGACTGACCGGGTGCGCGGGTGCGCGGCGAGCCCGCCCTGCGGCCCCCGGACGCGCGAACGGGCCCCGGTGCTGGATTCACCGGGGCCCGTTCTGTGCTGCCGTGCTGGTCAGACGCTAGACGCGCCGACTTCCACACCGTGCTCGGCGGCGAGGCGGCGCAGGTCGTCGAGTTCGCCCTGCTCGACCTCGACGAGGAAGTCGTCGCCCTCGTCACGAGCCCGCGTCAGGTCGGACTCGGTCGCCTTTATGCGCTGCAGAAGTCCTGCGGTGAATGCGTCCATGCTGCGCCCCCTCGTCCTGGGTCGTGGGTCGGTGGCACGGGGGTGTGCCGTTCGGAAGGGGCGATCACGTCTCCGGTAGGTGCCCAGCGCTGCCCTGCCGGGCGGCGACGGTGCCGGACACCCACGCCCGCCCTGCGGGAAGCGGATCGCTGCGTACCGGATGGTGGTGCGGCACAAGCAGAGCGTGATCGCGGGGTGTACATGCCGTCCTCCCCTCGCGCCGTTCCGCGGAAACCTCAACCGGACGAGAAAAATTCGCATCCCCGCGCCCCACAGTCGTCCTCCATGGTCCGCACACCCCCCTTACCGTCGACTTATGACGGAAAAGGGCAGGATGGAGGCCAGAACCCAACCAAGCCCCCGCCCGCGCGCGGAAGATCAACCGCTACGCGGGTGGACACAGGAAGGACAAGCGACGTGCGCGTACTCGTCGTCGAGGACGAGCAACTGCTCGCCGATGCGGTGGCCACCGGACTGCGCCGGGAGGCCATGGCCGTCGACGTCGTGTACGACGGTGCGGCCGCCCTGGAGCGCATCGGCGTCAACGACTACGACGTGGTCGTCCTCGACCGCGACCTCCCGCTCGTGCACGGCGACGACGTCTGCCGCAAGATCGTCGAACTCGGCATGCCCACCCGCGTCCTGATGCTCACGGCGTCCGGCGACGTCAGCGACCGGGTCGAGGGACTGGAGATCGGCGCCGACGACTACCTCCCCAAGCCCTTCGCCTTCAGCGAGCTGACCGCGCGCGTGCGCGCCCTCGGCCGCCGTACGAGCGTGCCGCTGCCGCCCGTCCTGGAGCGCGCCGGCATCAAGCTGGACCCGAACCGCCGTGAGGTCTTCCGCGACGGCAAGGAGGTGCAGCTCGCGCCGAAGGAGTTCGCCGTCCTGGAGGTGCTGATGCGCAGCGAGGGGGCGGTCGTCTCGGCCGAGCAGCTGCTGGAGAAGGCCTGGGACGAGAACACCGACCCGTTCACGAACGTCGTGCGGGTCACCGTCATGACGCTGCGCCGCAAGCTGGGCGAGCCGCCGGTGATCGTCACCGTGCCCGGCTCGGGCTACCGGATCTGATCGACCATGGCAACCACTCCCGCGCCTCCTCAGGCGCCGCCCAAGCCCACCTGGGATCCCCGCAGGGTGGAGCCCCCGTTTCCGTGGCTGCGCCCCACCATCCGCATAAGGCTCACGCTGCTGTACGGCGGCATGTTCCTGATCGCCGGCATCCTGCTGCTGTCGATCATCTACCTGCTGGCAGCGCAGGCGATCAACACGGGCAACGAGCCCCTCTTCAAGATCGCCGACGCCACCGACCTCAGGGTCACGAGCGAGAACTGCCCCGGCATCAGGAACGCCGACAACCTCACCTTCCCCCAGTTCAACGAGGCGGTCAGCGCCTGCACCGACGATCAGCGCCGGGTCGCGCTGGACGATCTTCTCAGCCGCTCCCTGCTGGCCCTGCTCGGTCTCGCCGTCATCGCCTTCGCCTTCGGTTACGCCATGGCCGGCCGGGTGCTGTCGCCGCTCGGCCGCATCACCCGCACCGCCCGCGCGGTGGCGGGCTCGGACCTGTCCCGCCGTATCGAGCTGGACGGGCCGGACGACGAACTCAAGGAACTGGCCGACACCTTCGACGAGATGCTGGAGCGGCTGCAACGGGCTTTTACCGCCCAGCAGCGCTTCGTCGGCAACGCGTCGCACGAACTGCGCACCCCGCTCGCGATCAACCGCACGCTCCTCGAAGTGCATCTGTCCGACCCGAACGCGCCCGTGGAGCTCCAGCAGCTCGGCAAGACGCTGCTGGCCACCAACGAGCGCAGCGAGCAGCTCGTCGAGGGCCTGCTGCTGCTCGCCCGCAGCGACAACCAGATCGTCGAGCGCAAACCGGTCGACCTCGCCGAGGTGGCCGAGCAGGTCGTCGACCAGGTGCATGCCGAGGCCGAGGCCAAGGGCGTGGTGATCCGGGGCGTGCGCAAACCCGTGGTCGTCCAGGGCAACGGCGTGCTGCTGGAGCGGATCGCGCTGAACCTGGTGCAGAACGCGGTGCGGTACAACATCCCGGAGGGCGGCTGGGTCGAGGTCACCACCGAGGCCCAGCACGGGCAGGCGGTGCTGGTCGTGTCGAACACCGGACCGGTGGTGCCGGCGTACGAGATCGACAACCTCTTCGAGCCCTTCAGAAGGCTGCGCACGGAGCGCACGGGCAGCGACAAGGGAGTCGGTCTCGGGCTGTCGATCGTGCGGTCCGTCGCCCGGGCGCACGGCGGGCACATCTCGGCGCAGCCCCGGGAAGGGGGAGGGCTCGTGATGCGTGTGGCTCTGCCGATCTGAGATCATGTGCGCCGACTACCTGCCGCGACGTGGGGATGTTCGCTTTGCGCGGAATTTTCTGGGCACTCGTCGAGCAGTCCCATGTGTGATCGATCACAAGGGCGAATTTCCGGCCATCTACTCTCCGTGATCATGCGACCTGTCGGAAAGCCGGGAAAATCCGGGTTTTCGAGGGTCCTGATCACGGGAAGTACACGGTGAGACGCCTTTGAACTGCGGCATTAGGACCGTGTACGGTCCCGTTCGCCATCCAAGCCGATCACTCTTGAGGGGTCCGGTTGGGTGTCGATTGAGTAACAGACCTTGATGTGAGGCAAAATCTCCGCCTCGGGTCGGGCACAAGTCCGGCCTCTCACGCGTTACGTGCGCTGGAGACACCGCAGACACCCAGAGGGGGAGAGCGACATGGCAACGGATTACGACACCCCACGCAAGACCGACGACGACGTCGACTCGGACAGCCTTGAAGAGCTGAAGGCCAGGCGGAACGACAAGTCGACCTCCGCTGTGGACGTCGACGAGTTCGAGGCCGCCGAGGGCCTGGAGCTGCCCGGAGCCGACCTCTCCAATGAGGAGCTGGCCGTCCGGGTGCTGCCGAAGCAGCAGGACGAGTTCACTTGCATGAGCTGCTTCCTGGTGCACCACCGCAGCCAGCTGGCCCGGGAGAAGAACGGTCAGCCGATCTGCCGCGACTGCGACTGAGAGCGGGTCGGGCATGACAGGCTCGACCCCTTCTCGGAAGCGCCGCTTCTCGTTCAGGGGAGCGGACCAGGGGCCGTTGGAGGGCCCCCACGGCGTGCGTGACGACGAGCGGGGCTCAGCCGGTACGGGAGCCTCGCTCGAACCGGCGTCCGGCCGGGCCGACCTCCCGGACCAGGCGGCGGTTCCGGTACCGGTCGCCCGGCGAAGGGTCGCGGCGATCCGGCAGAAGGCGCAGGAAGGCGTCCGTAAGGGCGGCAGCCGCGCTCGGGCGGGCCTCGGGTACCTCGCTGACCGGATCATCGAGAACGCCCCGCGGATCCCCGTACGGGACCTCGCGACGCTTCGCCGGCAGTTCCCGGGCCTCGGGCCCGAGCAGATCGCGGACAAGCTCGTCGCGGGCGCCGCGAACGCGAGCTCGACCGTCGGCGCGGGAGTCGGCGCGGCGGCGATGCTGCCGGTGCCGCCCGCGATGCCGGCCGAGTTGGCCGCCGAGATCACCGGGGTGGCCGCGATCGAACTGAAACTGATCGCCGAGCTGCACGAGGTGTACGGCGTACGCCCGCCCGGCGGTCTCAAGGACCGCAGTGCCGCGTATCTGTCCTCGTGGTCGGAGGAGCGCGGCATCGACCCCATGAAGCCCGCGACGTTGAACGCCGCTCTCGGCGGGCAGATGAAGCGCGAGCTGCGTCAGCAGATCATGAAGCGCATGGTGCGCAACCTGCCGAACCTCATGCCCTTCATGGTGGGCGCCGCGGTGGGTGCGCTCATGAACCGCAGAGACACGAAGAAGCTCGCCGCCCGGATCCGCGCGGACCTGCGCAAGATGCAGGTGCCGTGGGAGGAACTGCCGCCGCAGCAGCCGCTGGAGCGGCCGGCGGACGCCCTGGAGATCGAGGACGTCGTGAAGTGGCGCGGGCGCAAGGGGCTCGGGCGCGGCTGAGATCCCGGCGCCGGGCCGCGGAGGGCGCGGCAGGGGCCCCGTGGCGCCCCGGAGTGCGGCGCGTGTTCGCTCGGTGACCGAGGCTCTCGGCGCGCGGCGAAGCCATGGCGGCCGGCGGAACAGGGGGCCGGTAACGGCCCGCTCGGGTGTGCTAGGCCGAGGCCTTCGCCGCCCTGATCGCCTCCGCCAGGCGCTCCGGCTCCCGGGTCGACAGGTACAGGTAAGGGGTCGGGTCCTCGGGGTCCGAGACCTCCACGCGCAGGGCCCCGGGGATGTAGGCGCGCAGCAGCAGGAACGCCCGGGTGTCGGCCTTGTAGGTGCGCCAGGCGCGGGCCTCCTCCGCGTCCAGGACATGCGTCTCGCCCAGCGCCCGCAGCGGAATCCGCGCCTCGCCCGCGATCAGCGAGTCACCCACCACGCGGATGCGGACCGAACCGTAGGAGCTGGCCATGACGGCCGCCGCCGCGGTGCCGCCGACCAGGGCGGTGAGCATGGGCAGAGTGCCGAACGGCAGGACGATCAGGGCGAGGGAGACCCCGACCAGGAACGAGATCAGCCACCACGAGCGGGGGGCGGTGAGACGTTCTTCGTAGGGGGCGGCGGAAAGCTGCATGGAGCCAAGCTTGGCACGGTGTCCGACAGCTGCCGACGCGCGGGTAAGGTCTGCGGCTGTGAGTGGTACTTCAGCGGCTCTCAAGCCGCCGGTCGACGCCGTGAAACCGACCCGTCACCCTGACGCTCCCGCACCCGGGGAGCTTCTCGGCGCGCACTACGGCGAGTGCTTCGGCTGCGGCGGGGAGCAGGCCCACGGGCTGCACCTGGAGGCGCGGGCCGGGGAAGGTGTCCGGATCACCGCCGAGTTCACCGTGCAGCCCGCCCATCAGGGCGCTCCGGGGCTCGCCCACGGTGGTGTGCTGGCGACCGCGCTCGACGAGACCCTCGGCTCGCTCAACTGGCTGCTGCGGACGATCGCCGTGACCGGACGGCTGGAGACCGACTTCGTGCGGCCGGTGCCGGTGGGCACGGTGCTGTACCTGGAGGCAGAGGTGACGGCGGTGGCGGGCCGCAAGATCTACTCGACCGCCACCGGGCGGATCGGCGGTCCCGACGGGCCCGTGGCCGTCCGCGCCGACGCCCTCTTCATCGAGGTCAAGGTCGACCACTTCATCGACAACGGCCGTCCGGAGGAGATCCGGGCCGCCATGAACGACCCGGACCAGGTCCGGCGTGCCCGTGCCTTCGAGGTGAACCCGTGAGCCGTGAACCCCTGAACGTGCTGATCCGGCGCGTCGACCCGGACGTACCGCTTCCGGCGTACGCGCATCCCGGTGACGCCGGAGCCGATCTGCGCACCACTCAGAGCCGTGAACTCAAGCCGGGGGAGCGGGCCGTGCTGCCGACGGGGGTGTCTGTGGCACTGCCGGAGGGGTACGCGGCCTTCGTGCACCCGCGCTCCGGTCTCGCCGCCCGCCTCGGTGTCGCTCTCGTGAATGCCCCGGGGACGGTTGATGCCGGGTACCGTGGGGAGATCAAGGTGATCGTGGTGAATCTCGACCCGCACGAGACAGTGCGGTTCGAGCGCTTCGACCGGATCGCCCAACTGGTCGTCCAGCAGGTCGAGAGGGTCCGCTTCCAGGAGGTCGCGGAGCTTCCCGGCTCGGCGCGGGCCGAGGGGGGCTTCGGGTCCACCGGGGGCCATGCCGCAGTGGGCGGTACAAGCAGCACAAGCGGTCAGGCCGCCACCGGCGGCCGGGCGGGTGGGAATCGATACGCTTCGGTCGTATCCGACCGGGAAGGACAGTGACGTGTTCGGACGTCGCAAGAAGAAGGGTGCCGCCGAGGACGCGGCCGGCGAGCCCGAGCAGGTCGTCGACATCGACACTGAGGCGGACGACGACGGCACGCGCGAGCGCGTGAGGCTCGAGCCGGAACCGCGGCCCGACGGGCCCTGGGACAGCTCCGAGGTGCGCGACCCCGGCGAGGGACGGGTGGACCTGGGCGGCCTGTTCGTGCCGGGCGTCGACGGCATGGAACTGCGCGTCGAGGTAGCGGGTGACGCGATCGTCGCGGCGACCGTCGTGCTGCGTGACAGCGCCATCCAGTTGCAGGCCTTCGCCGCACCCAAGCGCGAGGGCATCTGGGGCGAGGTGCGCGAGGAGATCGGCTCCGGCATCACCCAGCAGGGTGGCATCATCGACGAGGTCGAGGGCCCGCTCGGCTGGGAGCTGCGGGCCCAGGTGCCGGTGCAGCTGCCGGACGGCACGGGCGGCTTCCAGGTCGTGCGGTTCGTCGGCGTGGACGGCCCCCGCTGGTTCCTGCGCGGTGTGATCTCGGGGCAGGGCGCGGTGCAGCCGCAGGCGGCCGGTCTGCTGGAGCAGATCTTCCGGGACACCGTCGTGGTCCGTGGTGACGGCCCGATGGCGCCCCGTGACCCGATCGTCCTGAAGCTGCCGAACGACGCCCAGATGGTTCCCGAGGGCGTCCAGCAGGAGGAGGCCGGTTCGCGCTTCTCCGGTGGCATGGGCCAGCTCCAGCGCGGGCCGGAGATCACCGAGGTCCGCTGAGCACCGTAGAGACACCAGGGCCGCATCCCGTAGGGGGTGCGGCCCTTTCTCGTGCGCGGACCGCCGAGGACGCGGCCGGCGCAACTGGGAACTGTCGATGATGGAGGCCGCCGTCGGCATCTCCGTCCTCCTGGAGGACAAGGCGTCGTACGACAGGGCCATGGCGAAGTTCCGCACTCGCACCGCCGCCTGCGTCTACCTGTCCTCCGACGGCGAGGTGCCCAGGACCGTGCCGAGCCAGAACCCCGACACCCGCGACAAGATCGTCAGGTACCGGCAGGGACAGTCCACCCTCGTCACCGGCCTCACCCAGGAGACCTGCCGCGACCTCACCCTCACCGGGTAAGGCATCTCCGCCGTCTCGCACGTCGCGGAGACCAGCCGGATCCAGGGCCAGGACCTGTAGGCACCGCCGTCGGCGAGCGGCTGCGGCACGCGCTCGGGTTCCAGGCCAGGTACGCGTTCGGGGCGGCCGTACCCGGCTGGCTGTGCGGTGGCTCGCTGCACCGCGGGCTCGGCCCGGTCACCGAGGTCGGGCACAAGGCCCTGGCCGACCGGCCCGGCCGTGCCATGACCGACACCGGGACGCTCAACGACCGCAACCGCCCGGCCGGCAGCAACAACCTCTTCGTCGCCTGGGAGACCCTCACCCACGGCGACAACCCCGGCTGAGCCCCGGCACTGCGGCGCGGGAGCGTCCGGACGCCCTCGGGAAAACCGGCTGGTCGAAAGGGGTCGGTTCGAGCGTCGGTACGGTGGGTACGAAGGTGTCGGCGGGCCCCGGTACGCTTCAAGACATGAGTGCTGTTCCTCGTTCCGAAAAGTCGGTGGGCCGGTTCCGGCGCATGCTCGACCGGCTCTCCTCGTCGCAGGAGGACCTGGAGTCCGAGGAGCTGCGTGAGGACGCCGAGACGGCCGGCTGTATCAAGATCGGTGACTGTCATGACCGACAGGTGGTGACGGTTACTGGTACCTTGCGCACGGTCACGCTGCGGCCCCGTGCGGGAGTCCCGGCTCTGGAGGCCGAGCTGTTCGACGGCTCCGCCGCGCTGGACGTGGTGTGGCTCGGCAGGCGCTCCATAGTCGGGATAGAGCCGGGGCGCCGACTGATCGCATCGGGCCGGATCGCCATGAGCCGGGGCCGCCGGGTGTTGTTCAACCCGAAATACGAACTGAGACCCCTCGGACGGGAGTAGCCGGTGACGTCGCTCGACAAGCCGACCGAAGACACCACCGCAGACGCCGAGCACGACGCCCGGGCGGTGACCGAGGCCGCGCTGTTCGAGGCCTTCGGCGGCATGCGCGGCATGATCGAGACGGTGCTGCCCGGCCTGCTCTTCGTCACCATCTACACGATCAACAAGGACCTGCACCTGTCGGCGATCGCCGCGCTCGCGGTGTCCCTGGTGCTCGTGGTGGTGCGCCTGGCGATGCGGGACACCGTCAAGCACGCGTTCAGCGGGGTCTTCGGCGTCGCCTTCGGCGTCGTGTTCGCGATGATGACGGGCAACGCGAAGGACTTCTACCTGCCCGGCATGCTCTACACGCTGGGGCTGGGACTCGCGTACATCATCACGACCCTGTGCGGCGTACCGCTGATCGGACTGATCCTGGGGCCGGTGTTCAAGGAGAACCTCTCCTGGCGCACGCGCAACCCCGGCCGCAAGAAGGCCTACGCGAAGGCCAGTTACGCCTGGGGCGCGATCCTGCTCGCCAAGTGCGCGATCCTCTTCCCGCTGTACTGGTGGGCGGACACCACGCAGCTGGGATGGGTGCTGGTCGCCCTGAAGATCCCGCCGTTCCTGCTGGCCGTGTGGCTGACATGGGTGTTCCTCGCGAAGGCGCCCGCCCCGATCGACGTGTTCGCGGAGATGGAGGCGGCGGAGAAGGCCGAGGAGGAGCGCAAGGCGGCGTCGGCCGCGGAGCGGTTCACGGAGCAGTCGTCCGCGGAGCAGGAGGAGGCCGCCGGCGGGCGGCACCGCCGAGAAGGCTGACGGTCCCTACGACGACGGAGGGCGCCCCCGAACACTCGGGGGCGCCCTCCGTCGTCACAGCCCGTGAAGGCTCAGCTCTTGGTGCCCTCGCGGCGCACCGACAGCAGGTCCTCCAGCTGCTCCTCCCTCGCCTGGGCGGCGACGAAGAGGAGCTCGTCGCCCGCTTCGAGGGAGTCCTCGCGGGACGGGGTCAGGACCCGGGTGCCGCGGATGATGGTGACCAGGGAGGTGTCCTCCGGCCACTCCACGTCGCCGACCTGGGTGCCGGCCAGGGCCGACTCCTCCGGAAGGGTCAGCTCGACGAGGTTGGCGTCGCCGTGGCTGAAGCGGAGCAGACGGACCAGGTCGCCGACGCTCACCGCCTCCTCGACCAGGGCCGACATCAGACGGGGGGTGGAGACCGCGACGTCCACACCCCAGGCCTCGTTGAACAACCACTCGTTCTTGGGGTTGTTCACTCGGGCCACGACGCGCGGAACGCCGTACTCCGTCTTCGCCAGCAGGGAGATGACCAGGTTGACCTTGTCGTCTCCCGTCGCGGCGATCACCACGTTGCAGCGCTGAAGCGCCGCTTCGTCCAGCGATGTGATCTCGCAGGCGTCGGCCAGCAGCCACTCCGCCTGCGGGACGCGCTCGACCGAGATGGCGGTCGGCGCCTTGTCGATGAGCAGGACCTCGTGGCCGTTCTCCAGCAGTTCGCCCGCGATGGAGCGGCCCACCGCGCCGGCACCGGCAATGGCGACCCTCATCAGTGACCGCCCTCCTCTTCGGGACCCTTGGCGAACGCCGCCTCGACCTTGTCGATCTCCTCGGTGCGCATCATCACGTGCACCAGGTCGCCCTCCTGCAGCACCGTCTGCGACGAGGGCAGGATGGCCTCACCGAGCCGGGTCAGGAACGCGACGCGAACGCCCGTCTCCTCCTGCAGCCTGCTGATCCTGTGACCCACCCAGGACGGGGACGTGTGCACCTCGGCGAGCTGGACGCCGCCGGTGGGGTCCCGCCACAGCGGCTCGGCGCCGGAGGGCAGCAGACGGCGCAGCATCTGGTCGGCCGTCCAACGGACCGTGGCCACGGTGGGGATGCCCAGGCGCTGGTAGACCTCGGCACGGCGGGGGTCGTAGATACGGGCCGCGACATTCTCCACGCCGAACATCTCGCGGGCGACGCGCGCGGAGATGATGTTGGAGTTGTCACCGCTGGAGACGGCGGCGAAGGCGCCCGCCTCTTCGATGCCCGCCTCGCGCAGGGTGTCCTGGTCGAAGCCGACGCCGGTCACCCGACGGCCGCCGAATCCGGGGCCCAGCCGGCGGAAAGCGGTGGGGTCCTGGTCGATCACGGCGACCGTGTGCCCCTGTTGCTCCAGGGTCTGGGCAAGAGCGGAGCCCACCCTTCCGCAACCCATGATGACGATGTGCACGGCGCTTACCCCGCACTCCTCGTTAGGCGTCTGACTTGCGTGAACGTGGTGCTCATAACCTTCTCTCGGCTCGCCGGGCAACACTCGCGGCCCGGTCCCGGACCGCTGGGAAACATCATGCCGGGGAAACCCCCCGATGATCCCTCGTGGTCGGATCCTGGGCTCGGATGTGCCTCAGTCCACCGTAACGTCAGGGTCCGACAGCCCCTGACGGGGTATCCGTACCGGCCGGATCGCGGGTCCGGGCAGGCCGACCGAGGGCAGGCCGACCGAGGCGCCGCGGGCGTGCCGGTGACCTGTCGGTGGCGGCGGTCGGAGGAGGCGGCCGACGTGCTCGGGGCGTCGTGGTTCAGGCGTCTTCGGGCCGGCATCGAGCAGAGTGGCCCAGGCTGCCGGACGGCGGGAGACGGCGGGAGACGGCGGGAGACGGCCGGGCTGTCCCCGTGGACGTGGCAGTGAGCGGGCCGCCATCGGCCCGCGTCTCAGCGGCGGTTGAAGCTCCGGACACTGGCCAGTGCCAGAGCGGCGAGTCCGGCGAGCGCGACGAGGGCACCGACGAGCTGGGCGGTCGCGTGCGACATGAGGTCTCCCGGATGTGATGAGCCGAACCGACGCAGGTCATGGAGGCACGCGCCTGCCTCCCGGGCCGGTGCCCGGCGCGAGCGCGACGGTGAATTCACCCCCGCGCCGCGCGCGATTTCACCCGGATGTGCTCCGCCCCAGGCAGGGGGCCTACGATTCTCTGTTGTGTCCAAACTGACCGACGTGCCCAAGCGGATTCTGATCGGGCGCGCGCTGCGCAGTGATCGGCTGGCTGAAACGCTCCTGCCGAAGCGCATCGCCCTGCCCGTATTCGCCTCCGACCCGCTGTCCTCCGTGGCGTACGCACCGGGAGAGGTGCTGCTGGTCCTGTCCATCGCGGGCCTGTCGGCTTACCACTTCAGCCCCTGGATCGCCCTCGCGGTCGTCGTGCTGATGTTCACGGTGGTCGCCTCCTACCGGCAGAACGTGCACGCCTACCCCAGCGGCGGCGGCGACTACGAGGTGGCCACCACCAACCTCGGCCCCAAGGCCGGTCTCACGGTCGCCAGCGCCCTGCTCGTCGACTACGTCCTGACCGTCGCCGTCTCCATCTCCTCCGGCATCGAGAACCTCGGTTCCGCGGTCCCCTTCGTGGTCGAGCACAAGGTCGAGTGCGCGGTCGCCGTGATCGTGCTGCTGACCCTGATGAACCTGCGCGGCGTCAGGGAGTCCGGCAGCCTCTTCGCGATCCCGACGTACGTCTTCGTCGCGGGTGTCTTCACGATGATCGCCTGGGGCGCGTTCCGCGCGCTCGTCCTGGACGACACCATGCGGGCCCCCACGGCGTCGTACGAGATCAAGCCGGAGCACGAGGGACTGGCGGGCTTCGCGCTCGTCTTCCTGCTGCTGCGCGCCTTCTCCTCCGGCTGTGCCGCGCTCACCGGCGTCGAGGCCATCTCCAACGGCGTCCCCGCCTTCCGCAAGCCCAAGTCGAAGAACGCCGCGACCACCCTCGCGCTGATGGGCCTGCTGGCCGTCACCATGTTCTGCGGCATCATCGTGCTCGCGCTGGTCACCAAGGTCCGCATGGCCGAGAACCCGGCCGTCGACCTGCTCAAGGACGGCGTCGCGGTCGGTGCGGACTACGTACAGAACCCGGTGATCAGCCAGGTCGCCGAGGCGGTCTTCGGCAAGGGCAGCTTCCTGTTCATCGTGCTCGCCGCGGCCACCGCGCTGGTGCTGTTCCTCGCGGCGAACACCGCCTACAACGGCTTCCCGGTGCTCGGCTCGATCCTCGCCCAGGACCGCTATCTGCCGCGCCAGCTGCACACCCGCGGCGACCGGCTCGCCTTCTCCAACGGCATCGTGCTCCTGGCGGGCGCGGCCATCCTGCTGGTGTGGATCTACGGCGCAGACTCCACGCGTCTGATCCAGCTCTACATCGTCGGCGTGTTCGTGTCCTTCACGCTCAGCCAGATCGGCATGGTCCGCCACTGGAACCGCCATCTGCGCACCGAGACCGACCAGGCCAAGCGACGCCACATGATCCGCTCCCGCGCGATCAACACCTTCGGCGCCTTCTTCACCGGCCTGGTGCTGATCGTCGTGCTCGTCACCAAGTTCACGCACGGCGCCTGGGTGGCCCTGCTCGGCATGGTGATCTTCTACGGCACGATGACGGCGATCCGCCGCCACTACGACCACGTCTCCGAGGAACTCGCCGCCCCCGAGGGCCCGAGCGACGACATCGTGCGGCCGTCCCGGGTGCACTCCGTCGTCCTCGTCTCCAAGATCCACCGCCCCGCCCTGCGCGCCCTCGCCTACGCCAAGCTGCTGCGCTCGGACACCCTGGAGGCGCTCAGCGTCAACGTCGACCCGGCGGAGACCAAGGCGCTGCGCGCGGAATGGGAACGGCGCGGCATCGACGTGCCGCTGAAGGTGCTGGACTCGCCCTACCGCGAGATCACGCGGCCGGTCATCGAGTACGTGAAGAGCCTGCGCAAGGAATCCCCGCGCGACGCGGTCTCGGTCATCATCCCCGAGTACGTCGTCGGGCATTGGTACGAGCATCTGCTGCACAACCAGAGCGCGCTCCGGCTGAAGGGCCGGCTGCTGTTCACGCCGGGCATCATGGTGACCTCGGTGCCGTACCAGCTGCAGTCCTCCGAGGTGGCCAAGGCCCGTGCCCGCAAGCGGCAGGAGTGGAACGCGCCGGGTGCGGTGCGGCGCGGGCCCGCTCAGGAACGTGCCAAGGAGCCCGACGCCCAGCACTGACCGGGGCCGGGGCCGGACGGGGAGCACGTAGACTGGTGGGCTGTTGTCGGGCCCGGCCCGGCCCCCCGCGGCCCCTGTTCAGGGCCGTTCCGTCACCCTCTCGATCTGGAGTCACCCCACCATGCAGGCAGAACAGAAGAAGTCGCTGGTGGGCGAGGAGTACGAGGTCGAGATCGGCCCCGTCGCCCACGGAGGGCACTGCATCGCCCGCACCGACGCCGGGCAGGTGCTCTTCGTCCGGCACACACTGCCGGGCGAGCGGGTCGTGGCCCGGGTGACGGAGGGCGAGGAAGGCGACCGCTTCCTGCGCGCGGACGCCGTCGAGATCCTGACGGCGTCCAAGGACCGCATCGAGGCGCCCTGCCCCTTCGCCGGCCCCGGCCGCTGCGGCGGCTGCGACTGGCAGCACGCCAAGCCGGGGGCGCAGCGCCGGATGAAGGGCGAGGTCGTCGCCGAGCAGTTGCAGCGGCTCGCGGGACTGACGCCGGAGGACGTCGGCTGGGACGGCACGGTGATGCCGGCCGAAGGGGACAAGCTGCCCGCGGGCCAGGTACCGCAGTGGCGCACGCGGGTGCAGTACGCCGTCGACGCCGACGGCCACGCCGGACTGCGCCGGCACCGCTCGCACGAGGTGGAGCCGATCGACCACTGCATGATCGCCGCCGAGGGCGTCAGCGAGCTGGGCGTCGAAAAGCGCGACTGGACCGGCATGGCGTCGGTGGAGGCGATCGCGGCGACCGGTTCGCAGGACCGGCAGGTGATCCTGACGCCGAAGCCCGGCGCGAGGCTGCCGATCGTCGAACTGGACCGCCCGGTGTCGGTGATGCGGGTCGGGGAGAAGGACGGCGGCGTCCACCGCGTCCACGGCCGGCCCTTCGTCCGCGAGCGCGCGGACGGCCGCACGCACCGCGTCGGCAGCGGCGGCTTCTGGCAGGTCCACCCGAAGGCGGCCGACACCCTGGTCACGGCCGTCATGCAGGGCCTGCTGCCCCGCAAGGGCGAGACTGCGCTGGACCTGTACTGCGGCGTCGGCCTCTTCGCGGGCGCGCTCGCCGACCGACTCGGCGACCAGGGCGCGGTCCTCGGCATCGAGTCCGGCAAGCGCGCGGTGGAGGACGCCCGGCACAACCTGGCCGACTTCGACCGGGTACGCATCGAGCAGGGCAAGGTGGAGACGGTTCTGCCGCGCACCGGGATCACCGACGTCGACCTGATCGTCCTCGACCCTCCGCGGGCCGGGGCGGGCCGCAAGACGGTGGCGCATCTCGCGTCACTGGGAGCACGGCGCGTCGCGTACGTGGCGTGCGATCCGGCGGCGCTGGCCCGGGACTTGGGGTACTTCCGGGACGGGGGGTACCGGGTGCGGACGCTGCGGGTGTTCGATCTGTTTCCGATGACGCATCACGTGGAGTGTGTGGCGATTCTGGAGCCGGTGGCTAAGGGCTCCTGACCTGCGGTCGCCAACTGGGCGGCTTCTTCGGCCTGTTTCCCCGCGGCGGCAGGTGTCGTGGTGACCAGCAGGCTGCCGCCGACGACGGCGCCGGTCATGGCCAGGGCGGCCGGTTTCTTCATGGTGCGTTCCCCACTAAACGCACCCAGGCCGAGCCGGAATTCGGGTCGGCCATCCTCAGGCCGCCGCGTCTCTAGGCGTCGGTGAAGGAACCACTCCGTGCGGCGTGACCGCCGATCGCGGCTCCGACCAGCCGCCTTTCGAAGGAGAGGAGTATCTGTTCGAGATCCGTCGCGTGGAAAGACGTCGCATCAGTCCCGAGACTGATGCCGGCCGTCTCGGACATACCCCACACATCGAAGCAGAGCTTTCCGGAGTATGGGTCGACAGGTTTGGGGAATCGTCTGCAACGGCTCGATTCCATGGCTCGCTCGATGTCCTGCTGTGCGCTGTCCGCGCGAGCTCGGATCAGCGTGCGGGGCGCTATGGGGCGGATGTTGACCACGTACGGGTTGTGCGCGGAGCGGCCCAGTTCGGCGGAGACCTCGGCCAGGGACCGGGCGTAGCGGTCGGGCTCCCGCAGGCTGACGGAGGAGGACCTGACGAGCGTCGCGTCGACGGCCCGGCACAGCGCCGGGAACCGGTCGTTGCCCAGGGACGTGTCGACCGGGACGAGGACCCTGCCGGCGATATGGGCCACCGCCTCGCGGGCGAAGGCGGTCTGCCGATTGGCCATCACGGTGTTGAACACGCAGCTGCCGATGCCGAGGTGCTCGGCGAGCGCGCACGCGTACGCGGCTTGCAGGACGGCGGCCACGGATGTCCGGTACCTGTTCGCCAGAGCGGCTGCCGCGAGCGCGACCGCCGACGAGTCGAGGCAGGCGAAGTTGTAGACGGCGTCCCCGTCGTGGCTCGCCGGCGCGTGGAGTTCGGGCATGACGGTCTGACGGAGCATGGCCCGGTCATGGGTGTCGACACGATGGGCGTGCCGCAGCCCCGAGGGGCTGGCTTCGAAGCTCGCGATCTGCCGCTGCTGCCACCCCGAACCGAGGTCGGTGCGCGGATCGGTGGCCAGTCGGGCTATGCGTTCGGCCACGATCCGGGCGGCCGTCGTGTCCGCCGAGAAGTGGTGCAGTGACAGCGCGATGTGGATGGGTCTGCCGTCCACGGTGACGACGGCGGCCCGCAACGGCAGGTCGTCCGGGCCGAATCCGGGCTCGGCCAGCCGGAGGGTGAAGGCGCTCAGCTCGTCGTGTGTCGGGGGAGCGTCGGAGGCGTACTCGTCGACCTGGAGCACCCCGGAGGCCACGACGACCGCGCGCGGGTGCCCGTCCGCGTCAGGTGGATACAGCGTGCGCAGCGCCTCGAAGTGGGCCATGACCACGGCGAAGGCATGCAACACCGCGGCCATGTCGGGCGTGCCGTCGAGTGCCCGCCCCATCCGTATGTTCCTGTTGCGGGGTCCGTGAAGATGGGGGTGGCATCCCTCGCGTTCATGGGCCTTCTGCGACCACGTCAGTCCGTGCTCTCCAGCGGTGCCGGCGACGAAGACGACGTCATGGCGCGCGATCTGTCGCATACCCGCCCCGGCCCTCCTCCGCTACGTCGGCGGCGCGCCACGTCTCGTAGTGCGTGCCGCGAGTCCGCCGACCGGACGGCGTGGAGGCCCCCGACTCCCCACGCCGTACGGCGGTACGACGACGCGGCCGGAGCACGGGCGCCCCATCTCCAGGCAGAGGATAGGTTCACGCGGACCGCGTGCGTCAATGCTCGGAAGGCAGGGAATGCGGCGGCGGCGGACCGTTTCACCCGCGTCCGGCCGCCACCGTGTCAGACCGGTCGTCACCTTGTCCCGGCGGGCTTCACCGCATTCCATCGATCGTCACCGCTTGGTGTCGGCGACAGCGGCCAGGTGGTACCGGCCGTCGGTGCCCGCGAGGAAGTGGCGGCCCGCGAGCAATCGTGCCGGTACCGGAATCGCCGTCGGCGTACAACTCGACGGTCGCGTCCTCCACCGTCACGCGGGACACCTCGGCGTGATAACGCCCCGTCCATCTGCCGGGGCCACGGTATCGAAGCGCTTCGATTTCTGATTTCGTGCCGAGTTCTGCGTCAATCACATCTCTTCCAGCCGCCACAACCCGGTCCTCGAGCGCTGGCGTTCCCCTCCGAGAGTGCGCCAAGAGGCGGGTTCACCTCGACCAAAGCCGTATGGAGGCCGGAGCGTTCAGCCGCCCTTCGCCGTGCCTGTTGCCGAAAAGTGACCTGGACGGCCCGTTGTCGCGCCCGGAAACACGGTCTTAGTCTCACCGAAACATCGAAGCGCATCGACTCCGGTTTCACCGCCAGTCCGACTCACCCTCGGACGACTCAGCGTCGGCCGGCCGCCGGTCGGATCTCTCGAAAACGAAGGGCGGCAAACGGCATGAGCCTGGAGACGAACCGCCGAGCTGTCCCGAGCAGCAAGAAGGACCTGACCGCCGCGCTGCCCGCCCATGGCCCCAGCACGGTCGGCGATCCGGACATCGCGCCCGTCGGACTCCCCAACGCAACGGTCACGGAGCCGGGTTACCTGACTTTTCCCGCGCACCCGAACGGCAAGGACCCGTCATGACCCATGCCCCGCACCTCTCCCGCCGAGGGCTGCTGGCCGCCGGCGCGGCCGCGGCCGCACTCCCCGTACTCGCCCCCTCCACTGCCTCAGCCGCGTCCACAGGTGCGGCCGGGAAGGCCAGACGCACGCCCTACACCTTCCGCAACGCGGAAATAGTCGGCGGCGGCTTCGTCACGGGCATCGTCTTCAACCAGTCCGAACCCGGACTGGTGTACGCCCGTACCGACATCGGCGGCGCCTACCGCCTCGACCCGGCGTCCCGGCGGTGGATCCCCCTCACCGACTGGATCGGCTGGGACGAGTACGGACACACCGGCATCATCAGCATCGCCACCGACGAGGTCGACCCCGACCGCGTCTACCTGGCGGCGGGCACCTACACCATGCCCGAATGGGACCCGAGCATGGCGGCGATCCTGCGCTCTACCGACCGCGGCCGCACCTGGAAGACCACCCCCCTGCCGTTCCGCCTGGGCGGCAACATGCCCGGCCGGGGCATCGGCGAGCGCCTGGTGATCGACCCGAACCGCAACAGGATCCTCTACCTGGGAGTGCGCGGGGGCCACGGGCTGTGGCGCAGCACCGACCACGGCAAGACGTTCGCGAAGGTGACGAGCTTCCCCAACGCGGGCGACTTCGTCATCGACCCCACCGACCCCGACGGCTACAACGGCGACAACCTGGGGGTGCTGCAAGTCGTCTTCGACAAGCGCACCGGCAGAGCGGGCAGGGCCACCCGGACCCTTTACGTCACCGTCGCCGACAAGGACAACATCCTGTACCGGTCCACCGACGCGGGGGCGACCTGGGAACGCGTACCCGGGCAGCCCACCGGATTCATCCCGCACCACGCGGTCTTCGACCACGTCGGCGGCTACCTGTACCTGGCGACCAGCGACACCGCCGGCCCGTACGACGGCTCCAAGGGCGACGTGTGGAAACTGGACACCGCCACCGACACCTGGACCCGCATCAGCCCGGTCCCGTCCACCAGCGACGACAACCAGTACGGTTACAGCGGCCTGACCATCGACCGGCAGAACCCGGACACCCTGATGGTGTCCACCCAGGTCAAGTGGTGGCCCGACTGCATCCTCTTCCGCTCCACCGACGGCGGCGCGAACTGGACCCGCGCGTGGGACCTGGGCCCCGACAACGAGCGCACCCTGCGCTACGACATCGACATCTCCGACGCCCCCTGGCTGACCTGGAACGCCTCGCCGTCGCTGCCCGAGATCGCACCGAAGCTGGGCTGGATGATGGAGTCCGTCCAGATCGACCCCTTCGACTCGGACCACTTCATGTACGGCACCGGGGCGACGATCTACGGCGCGGACAACCTGACCGACTGGGACACCGGTGGCACGGTGCACCTGTCCGTACGGGCCCAGGGGCTCGAGGAAACCGCTGTCATGAGTGTGATCAGCCCGCCCGTCGGCGTGGCGCACCTCTTCTCCGGCGTGGGCGACGTCGGCGGGTTCCGGCACACGGATTTCCGCAAGGCGCCGAAGATGTACGACAGCCCGACCTTCGGCGGCACCCCGGCCCTGGACTACGCGGAGCTGGCACCCCACACCATCGTGCGGGTCGGCCACCCCACCAGCGGCTGGACGCAGCACTTCGCCGTCTCCACCGACAGCGGCGGCACCTGGACGCCGTCGCGCAGTGAGCCGGCCGGCGTCACCGGGCCCGGCGTCGAGGACCAGGCCGTCGCCGTCAGCGCCGACGGCAGACGGATCGTCTGGTCCCCGGCCGGCGCGCCGGTCAGCTGGTCCGACGACCACGGAGCGACCTGGACGGCGTCGAAGGGGCTGCCGGCCGGGGCCCCGGTGCGCTCCGACCGGGTCAACCCGGCGGGGTTCTACGCCTACGACGCCGGCGTCTTCCACCTCAGCACGGACGGCGGCGAGAGCTTCGAGGCCACGGCGGCGACCGGTCTGCCCACCGCGGGGAACGTCCGGTTCAAGCCGGTACCGGGCCACGAGGGCGACATCTGGCTGGCCGGCGGCACCAGCAAGCGCACCACCCCCACACCGTACGGGCTGTGGCGGTCGACCGACTCCGGAACGTCCTTCACCAGGTTCACGGCGGTGGACGAGGGCGATGTCGTCGGATTCGGCAAGGCCGCGCCCGGCGCCACGTACCCCGCCGTCTACACCAGCTCCAAGATCGGCGGCGTGCGCGGCATCTTCCGTTCCGACGACGCGGGCCGGACCTGGATCCGCATCAACGACGACCGGCACCAGTACGCCTGGACCGGCAACACCATGACCGGAGACCCCCGGGTCCACGGTCGCGTCTACTTCGGGACCAACGGACGCGGAGTCATCTACGGCGACCCGAAGTGAGATCTGACTTCCGGTCGCCGCGCTCCGCACCCCCGTCCCGAAGGGGAGACCGACGTGGCTCTGCCGCCACGGCAGGACGACCGACCTCTCCTGACCTGTGTGATCCCCCCACTCAGCACGCATTCCGGAGGGCTGATGAAATTCCGTATCGGCTGGGCCGCGCTTCTCGCGGCTCTGGCTCTCGTCTTCACCCTGCCCAACTCGGCGGTGGCAGCGTCGCAGACGTACTGGTTCAAGCACTACTCGACCGGTGGCAACGCCTCGACGTGGTACGCCAACGACAACTCCTGGGGTGTGAACTCCCCGACCGGCACCGGCTTCGTCGCCATGGTCAACGGCAAGGACTGGGGGTGGTCGTCCCCGGTGACCACGCTCCCCAAGAAGATCGGCGCCGTCAGTCCCAACAACACGACGTGGTTCAGCCAGTCGGCGTGGCCGAAGTCAGGCTCGCGCTACAACGCCACGTACGACATCTTCATCGACCCGATCCCCGAGCCGAACAACCGCAACTCCAAGACCGAGCTGATGATCTGGCTCAACTGGCACAACACCAGGCCGCTGGCCGACCGTTACGACGCGAACGGCGAAGCGATCCCGACCGCGACCAACGTCAGCCTGGCCGGCCGCAGCTGGGACATCTACGACTACCACTGGCCGAACGGCGACCACACTCTCAGCTTCCTGGACAGGAGCAGGTCCGGCTGGTGGTCCGGCAGCCTCACCCCGTTCTTCGACTACGGCCTGAACAAGGGCCTCTACACCAACGACCACTACCTCAACAGCGTCATGGCGGGCTGGGAATTCGGGCCGGGTGACTACACCGCCCACTCCTGGGGCGCCGTGGGCTTCTGACGCCGCCACCAGCACTAGGGCGGAGCGGTGACCGGCCGCCCCCTGGCGGAAAGTACCGCCCGACTCTCCGTACGGAGAGTCGGGCGGCCCCGGAGCAGCGCCTCTGGCCTGGGCTCTTCCACGACCCACGCAGGCCGGCATCTCGGCGACCGGTGAGCCTCCTGCGTCTCTACGGCTTGGGAACGGGCTGCTCCCCCGAGCCCCGGATGATCAGCCGGGTGGGAACGGTGATGGTGCGAGCCCGGGAGCGGTCGCCGTCGAGGCGGGACAGGGCGGTGGCCGCGGCGGCGCGGCCGAGTTCCTCGGGGTCCTGGGCGACGACGGTCAGGGCCGGTTCCAGTGCCTCGGCGAGTGATACGTCGTCGAAGGCGACGACGGCGACGTCCTTGCGCTTGCTGCGGGCGAGTTGGGCGACGATGCCGAGCGCCATGATGTTGTTGCCGGCAAACAGGGCCGTGGGGGGATCGGTGAGTTCGAGGAGGTGGGCGGTCGCGGCCTCGGCGCCCGGCTGGTCGTGGGCGTTGGCGACGAGCGAGCGGTCGTAGGGGATGCCGGCTTCCTGCAGGGCGGCGCGGTATCCGGCGAGGCGTTCGCGGCGGGTGTACAGCTTGACCGGCAGGTCGCCGACGAAACCGATGCGGCGGTGGCCGTGGGCGATCAGGTGGGCGACGCCGTCCTCGGCGCCCGCACGGTTGGAGCTGACGATGCTGTCCGTGGACAGACCCACTCCCGGTCGGTCGAGGAAGACGATGGGCAGTCCCGCCGTGCGGTGCGACTTGAGGTGGGAGTGATCGGCGCCGACGGACGGCGCGACGATCAGGATGCTGACGCGCCGGGCGAGGAACTTGTCCGTCAGGGCGCGTTCGCGGTCGGGGTCGTCCGCGGAGGAGCCCATGAGCAGGGTCAGTCCGCGTTCGCGGACAGCGTCCTCTATGGCCCGGGCCACGGCTCCGAAGAAGGGGTTGGCCAGGTCGGGGATGACCAGGCCGATGGTGGTGTCCGGGCCGCCGACGCGGATGTTGCGGGCCATGAGGTTCGGCTGGAAGCCGAGTTTGGCCACGGCGGCGAGGACCTGTTTCCTGGTCTGCTCCGAGGCGTATCCGTCCTCGTTGAGGACCCGGGAGACGGTCTTGGCGCTCACGCCCACTTCTCGGGCGACGTCTGCCAGGGTCGGGCGGCGGTTCGCTGCCATGGAGGAAACGGTCTCCTGTCTCGTCGGTTCCGGCCGCGGCCTCGGCCGGAACCTGTGAGTGCTTCAGTTGGCCTGGACTCCCGCGGCCTTCGCGGCCTCGGAATCCGCTACGACAGTACCCCCGGCCTCGTCGACGCTGAGCGCGCCGGTCATGATCGCGACGACCTCCGCCATGGAGTAGTCCGAGGGCTTGATCACGGCGGCACGCCGGCCGAGGCGGTGGACGTGGATCCGGTCGGCGATCTCGAACACGTGCGGCATGTTGTGGCTGATCAGGACGACCGGCATGCCCTTGTCGCGGACGCGGCGGATGAGGTCGAGGACCTGTCCGGACTCCTTGACGCCGAGGGCGGCGGTGGGTTCGTCCATGACGACGACGCTGCGGGCCCATGCGACGGCGCGGGCGACCGCGACGGCCTGCCGCTGACCGCCGGAGAGGGTCTCGACCGACTGGGTCAGGGAGCGCAGGCCGATCTTCAGGTCGGCCATGTGCTCGGCGGCCTCCTGGCGCATGCGCTTCTTGTCGAGCATGCGGAAGGCGCTGCCGAGGATGCCGGGGCGGCGCAGTTCGCGGCCGAGGAACATGTTGGACGCGATGTCCATGGAGGCGGCCACGGCGAGGTCCTGGTAGACGGTTTCGATGCCGTGGGCGCGTGCGCTCTGCGGGCCGGAGAAGGTGATCGGCTTGCCGTTGAGGCGAATCTCGCCCGCGTCGGGGACCAGCGCCCCCGTGAGGGCCTTGATCAGGCTGGTCTTGCCGGCGCCGTTGTCGCCGATGACCGCGAGGACCTCGCCGGGCATCAGGTCGAAGTCGGCGCCGTCGATGGCGGTGACATGGCCGTAGCGCTTGACCAGACCGCGGGCCTGCAGGACAGGGGTGGGGGAGCCGGTGCTGGTCATCGGGCCTTCTTCCGGGAGATCTGGTCGACGGTCACCGCGAGGATCACCAGGACACCGGTGATCAGGGTCTGGTAGATCGAGGCGACGCCCATCAGCTGCAGGCCGTTGCGGAACACACCGACGATGAGGACGCCGATGAACGTGCCCAGCACCGAGCCGCGTCCGCCGAAGAGGCTGGTGCCGCCGAGGACCACGGCGGTGATGCTGTCCAGGTTGTCGGTCTGCCCGGCCTGGGGGTCACCGACTCCGGTGCGGGAGATGAGCAGCAGGGCGGCGATGCCGTACAGCAGACCGGCCACGGTGTAGACGCCGATGGTGAGGCGGGAGGTGCGGATGCCGTTCAGGCGCGCAGCCTCCGGGCTGTTGCCGAGGGCGTAGACGTGCCGGCCCCAGCTGGTGCTGCTCAGGGCGTAGGCGAGGAGGAGGAACAGGGCGATCGTGACCAGCGAGCCGTAGGTGATGTCGGTGTTGCCGAGCGGGAAGGTCTGCCCGAGGGCGGTCAGCGGGCCGGGCAGGTTGGTGACCGTCTGCTCCTCGGAGTAGATGTGGGTCAGTGCGAACGCCACGTTGAGCATGCCGAGGGTGACGATGAACGGCGGCAGTGGGATCTTCTGCACCAGTGCCCCGTTGAGCAGGCCGAAGCCGCCGCAGACGACCAGGCCCAGCGCGATGGCGGCGAGCGGTGGCAGGGAGCCCTCGGCGGCCATCTTGGCGATCATGATGCTGCCGAACGCCATCACGGCTCCGCAGGACAGGTCGATGCCCGCGGTGAGGATGATCAGCGTCTGGCCGATGGCGAGGGTTCCGACGACCATGACCTGCTGCACGATCAGCGAGAAGTTGCCGCCGGTGAGGAACTGGTCGGTCGAGAGGGAGAAGAAGACACAGGCCAGGAGGAGGGCGGCCAGTGGGCCGGTGGTCGGCTGCGTGAGCAGTCTGCGGACCGTGGTCGGTGCTTTGAGCTCGGCGTACGCCTTGGACGTCGAGGGCGGCGTGGACGTGGCAGTCATGCGAGGTCCTTGTCGGAAGGCTCAAGTCCTTGCCGTTCCTTGTCGGACGGCAGGAGGACGAGGGGGCGGCCGGCCCCGGTCGGGGAGGGGGTCGGCCGGCCCACTGAGGGGTGTCGAACGGCGGCAGCCACCGGGTTCGAACGGCGGCCGCTGCGGGCCGCCCGGCGGCGGCAACCGCAGTGCTTCGAGCGGCGGCAACTGCAGGGTTTCGAGCGGCGGCTCAGCCCCAGCAGTTCTCCAGGCCGTAGGCGGTGTCCTTGGACGTGACACCGTCCTGCGCCTTGTCGGTGATCAGCGTGACGCCGGTGTCGGTGTAACCGGACGCCTTCTTGCCGTCCTTGGCGTATGTCGCCACGGCCTTCACGCCCTCCGCGGCCATCTTCAGCGGGTACTGCTGCGAGGTCGCGGCGATCTTGCCGTCCTTGACGGCCTGGGTGCCGGTGCAGCCGCCGTCCACGGAGACGATCAGCACGTCCTTCTCCCGGCCCTTCGCCTTCAGCGCCGTGTACGCGCCGAGCGCGGCCGGTTCGTTGATGGTGTAGACGACGTTGATGTCGGGCGCCTTCTGCAGGCAGTTCTCCATCGCGGTCTGGCCCTTGGCCTGGTCGCCTCCGGTGTCCTGGGCGCAGACGACGTCCTTGTCGGTGGCGCCGAAGCCCTTCAGGAAACCGTCGTGCCGCTGGACGCCGACGGAGACGCCCGGCGCGAGGTCGAGCGTGGCTATCTTCGCCGTCTTGCCCTTCATGGCGGCCTTGGCGTACTCGCCGATCAGCTCGCCGGCCTTGAGGTTGTCGGTGGCGAAGAGGGCGTCGACCGCGCTCTCCGGGTCGGTCGGGGTGTCCAGGGCGATGACCAGGACACCCTTGGCCTTGGCCTTCTCGAGTGCCGGCACGATCGCCTTGGAGTCGCTCGGGGTGATCAGGATGCCCTTCACCCCGGCGGCGACCATGTTCTCGATGGCGGTGACCTGGCCGGCGTTGTCTCCGTCGAACTTGCCCGCGGCGGTGGACAGTTCGACGCCGTGCTCCTTGGCGGCCTTCTCCGCGCCCTCCTTCATCTTCACGAAGAACGGGTTGGTGTCGGTCTTGGTGATCAGGCCGACCTTGACGCTGCCCGATCCGGCGTTCGCCGAGTCCGATCCGGATCCGGATCCACAGGCGGTCAGGGTGAGGGCCGCGACGCCCGTGCAAGCGGCGACTCTGAGCAGGGAGGAGGGCAGACGAGAGATGCGTGACATGAACGACTCCTGCGGGATTGCGGGCGAGCGGCCGGCATCGAGGCATGCCGTCCAAGGTGTCATCGTTGACTTATGTCATCGTTGACACTGCTTGGCGAGGATGATGGACTCCGTCTCCAGGCAACGTCAATGCCTTGCACCCGTCACAAATCGGCAACGCCCGGGGCGGTCACCCGCCCGAACCCGCTCAGCGACTGCCCGCAACGTGCCCGTTCGCCCGCGCGTTTCGAGAGAAGAGCAGCTCATGACCCTGCCTCGGATCACCGTCCTGGGAGAGTGCGTCGCCGACGCGTTCACCGAACCCGCGAACGCCCGGAACGAACTCGCCCTGCGAGTGCTGCCGGGCGGCGGACCGGCCAACACGGCCGTGTCCCTGGCCCGGTCGGGCACGCCGACCCGCTTCCTCACGCGGCTGTCCGCCGATGTGTTCGGCCGCCTCTTCCGCGCCCACCTGGAGGCATCCGGGGTCGATCTGTCGTACGCCGTCGAGGCCGCCGAGCCCAGCACGCTGGCCGTGGCCGAGCTGGACGCCCAGGGCCGGGCCACCTTCTCCTTCCACGCGCAGGCCACCGCGGACTGGCAGTGGACGAGCGCGGAACTGGCCGGGGTGGACCTGTCCGACACCGCGTGCGTGCACACCGGGTCCCTGGCCCTGGTCAAGGAACCCGGTGCAGCCGCGGTGGAGGACTTCCTGGCAGCGGCCGCCCCCGGGGCGACCATCAGCATCGACCCCAACGTCCGCCCGCTCCTGGTGCACCCCGAGGTCTACCGCGCCCGGCTGGCGCACTGGTGCGGCCTCGCGGACGTGCTGCGGCTCAGCGAGGACGACCTGGGGCTCCTCCTGCCCGGAACGCACCCTGAGCAGGCGTGCGACACCTGGCATGCGGCCGGGGCGCGGCTCGTCGTGATCACGCGGGGTGCCGACGGCGCCCTGGCCTCGCTCGACGGGGAGCGGGTGCGGGTGCCCGCCGTGGCGACGCCGGTCGTCGACACGGTCGGTGCCGGGGACTCCTTCACCGCCGGCCTGCTGCACCACCTCGGCAGTCACGGACTCCTCGGCGGCCGGCTCACGGACGTACGTCTCGGCGATGTCGAGGCAGCCTGCCGGTACGCGACGAAGGTCGCGGCCCTGACCTGCTCGGTCGCCGGACCGAACCCGCCCTGGGAGGGCCGGGCGGTGCGGTCGGGGGCCACCGCCGACGTCTGACGGACCGTCTGCCGTCCACCTCACCGGCTGCGCCTGCACCGCCGGCTCGACTCCACCCATTGACAAGGACCCGAACCCATGACGAAGACCCTGCTCGCCGAGTTCACCGCCCGAGAGGGAGCGGAGGACGAGGTCGCCCGCCTGAT
Organism: Streptomyces sp. NPDC001920; assembly: GCF_053594495.1. Taxonomy (NCBI): domain Bacteria; kingdom Bacillati; phylum Actinomycetota; class Actinomycetes; order Kitasatosporales; family Streptomycetaceae; genus Streptomyces; species Streptomyces sp. NPDC001920. The sequence continues at coordinate 436,961 of NZ_JBSFEP010000001.1, read as the reverse complement.
CCGGGACTACGCCCTGAAAGTGCGCGAGGAGGAAGGAAATCTGGCCTTCGACGTCTACACCAAGGCCGCCGCCCCGCGCGCCTACTGGATCTTCGAGGTCTACCGGGACGAGGACGCCTTCAGGGCCCACCTGGACGCCCTGTACGGCGCCCCGTTCAACGCCGCACTCACTCCGCTGATCGAGGAGGACGCCTCCGTACTGACGTTCCTCGATCCGCTGGCCACGCATGCGTGACCGGCGTGGAACACCGACGGCGGCCCGAAGTTGGGCGTGCCGACGTGGGGGAGCGGCCGTCGCGCGGTGGCCCACCGCGCTCCACGTCGGCGCCCGCCTCCCACAGAGCCGCGCGCCGGAAACCGCCCCTGGCCGGCCGGCGCACGGCCCTTGCGGCTCGTCACCGCCAGATGGACGTCAGCTGCCACGCCCGCAGGTGGTCGAGGGTGGCGGTGCCGCCCTCGGCGAAGACCTCGACGCCGGTGCTGGAGGGGTCGGGGAAGATCTGGTCGGTGATCACTGCCTCGCCGTTGCCGCCGAAGACCTCGACGGACGACCGGTCGACGAGGATACGCAGCTTGACCTGGCCGTTCCTGGCCTTCAGGGGGGCGGTCTGGACGCCGGTGGAGAAGGCGTTGTGGAAGTCGACGGCGCCGGAGCGGGTGCGGTCGAGATACAGCTCCTGGGTCGTGGTGTCGTAGCCGATGACGGTCTCCTCACCGCCCGCGCCGGTGCGGACCTTCAGGCCGAAGCGTTCGGCGTCCCTGAGGGAGAAGGCCGCCTCGACGTCGAGCGCCCCGCCCTCGGTCGTCTGGCTGATCAGGGGCTTGGAGGTGTTCTTGACGGTGACGCCGTACGCCGTCGCCGGGCGCTTGTTCCGCAGGGCCGCCAGGCTGCTCACCGGCGTGCTGGTCAGCCGGATCCGGCCGTCGACGGTGCGCAGGGCCATCTCGCGGGGGATGCTCTGCGCGCCGCGCCAGGGTGAGGTGGGGACGGACTGGCCGTAGTCCCAGTTGTTCATCCAGCCGATCATGTAGCGCTTGCCGCCCGGCACGTCCTCCCAGGACACGGCCGCGTAGTAGTCCTTGCCGTAGTCGGCCCAGTCGGCGCGCTGCACGACGGACTTGGCGGGTTTGTCGGCGGCGGTGAACCGGTCGGCCAGGATGTGACCCCAGCCGGCGGTGTTCCTGTCGACGACCTGGATCCGCGCCTGCTTGCCGACGTACGGGCGCATGTCGAAGGAGGCCCAGTCCAGGGTCTCGCTGTCGGCGCCCGTGGCGCTGCGGACGACCTTGCCGTCGACGAGCAGGTTGACGGACGTCTCCGTGGACACGCGCTGGGCCGTGGTGTCGGACAGCACGATGTGGTCGATGTCGAGGTGGCCCCAGCCACCGGTGTTGTCGTCGACGATCCTGATCCGCGCCTTCTTGCCGGCCAGGTCGCTGACGTCCCAGGAAGCCCAGTTGAGGGCTTCGGCGTCCTTGCCGGTGGCGCTGCGGAGGACCTGGCCGTCGACGAGGAGTTCGACGGCGGTGGGGTTGTCGGAGCCGGACGGGTGGTTGCCGCCGCCGATGAGGAAGTTGACGTACTTCCTGTCGACGGTGAACTCAGGGGAGGTGAGGGTGCCGGTGGTGGCGTCGCCGTTCAGAAAGGTGTTGGCCAGGCCGTCTCCCAGGTATCCGGAGACCTGCTGCTGGCCGGGGAGGGTGCCGGTGGCCGGTGCTTTGCCGAAGGCGTCCCCGGTGGCCGTCCAGTCGCCGTACGTTCCGTTCTCGAAGTCGGCGAGGACCGTGCCCTCGGGCGAAGTGGTGTCCAGAGCGGTTCCGGCCTCGTGCGGGTGCCGCCCGCCACCGATCTTGAAGTTCAGGTAGGGGCTGTCGACGGTGAAGGAGGGCGAGGTGAGGGTGCCGGTGGCGCCGTCGCCGCCATGGAAGCTGTTGGCGAAGTGCTTGCCCTCGAAGCCGGTGACGGCCCCCTGTCCGTCCACCGCCCCGGTCGCCGGTCCCTGGCCGAACGCGGTGCCGGTGGCCGTCCAGTCACCGAAACCGGCGTTCTCGAAGTCCTGCGTCACCGTGCCGGTGGGCGGGGTGTAGGTGCCCTTGTCGTCGGCGGTGAACTTCTCGCCGTCGAAGTCGCCGATGAAGTACTGGGCGGCCGAACCGCCCGCGATACCACCGGGGTTGAGGTTGACGACGAGCACCCACTTGATGTTGTTCCTGTCTCCGTCGACCGCGAGGGGGAACAGGTCGGGGCACTCCCACACGCCGCCCGTCGCGCCGGCCGGCCCGAACTCGCTGAGCTGCGTCCAGTCCTTGAGGTTCTTCGACGAGTAGAACCGCACCTTGTGCTCGGCGGACAGCGAGACCGTCATGAGCCAGCTCTTGGTCGGCGCGTACCACTGGACCTTCGGGTCGCGGAAGTCCTTGGACCCGATGTCGATGACAGGATTGCCCTGGTACTTGGTCCAGGTACGGCCGCGGTCGGTGCTGTAGGCGAGCGACTGGGCCTGCTTGCCGCCGTCCTTGTAGGCGCTGGTGTAGATCGCCACCATGGGCGGGTTCTTCTCGGTGCCGAACCCGGTGGTGTTGTTCCAGTCGACGACCGCGCTGCCGGAGAACACCATCTCCTCGTCGTCGTGCGACAGGGCGAGCGGCAACTCCTGCCAGTGCACGAGGTCCTTGCTGACCGCGTGCCCCCAGGACATGTCGCCCCAGGAGTTGCCGTTCGGGTTGTACTGGTAGAAGAGGTGGTACTCGCCCTTGTAGTAGACGAGGCCGTTGGGGTCGTTCATCCAGTTCTTCTCCGGGGTGAAGTGGAACTGGGGCCGGTAGGTCTCGGTGTACGGCGGGGTGTCGGCCGCGAGTGCCGTCCGGGGGGCGAGCGGGGCTGCTGACAGGGCGCAGACGGTCGCCACCGCCGCCAACATCCGTATGCGGGCAGGCCGGGATACGCGTACAGAGCTCATGGTGTCTCCTAGTCCCGCGGTCGTCCGGGCAGCGGTGACCGCGGCCCCGGCGCGGACGGACCGAAAAGTGACGTCTCAGGTCGGCGTCGACGTCCACGCCGCCGACCGAGGTGTCATCGTTGACTTGTGTCATCGATGACATCGAGTGGGACCGATTATGAGCCGCAGTCAGGTGACCGCGTCAACGGTTCGGACGTGATCGGGTCCCGTCGGCCGCCCGTCGGCCGGGGCTCGTCGTCGTGGTGTGCCGGATCCATGAGCGATCCAGGCCGGGGTGGAGCGCGGCGGCGCCGCACCCCGGCCGGGGTTCACCGGATGTGCTTCGCCGGCTTGGTGGCGGCGTTGAGCAGGTGCTCCAGGGGGCCGCGGCGGAAGAAGCGGGACCAGATCGCGGCGAACACGATCGCCCCGAGGACGTACATGAGCAGCGGTACCCATGACTGCTGGGTGCCGGTTCCGGCGGGGGTGGACAGTGCGGACTGCGCGAGGAAATGGCCGACGTAGGCGGTCAGGGACATGGTGCCCACGGCGATGACCGGTTTCGCCAGGCGGCGCAGCCGCGGCAGGCGGTCCATCAGCACCGTCGCGCCCACGATCACGAGGATCGCGACTCCGACGCTGCCGATGATGTCGAACGTGGTGCCGCTGTGCGGCCCGGCCGCCAGGAGCGACGACGCCGGCATCTCGGGGAACGACCCGCCGTCGAGGGGCACCGACCCGCTGCCGGGGAGCATCGAACCGGAGCTGCCGGACGACGACCCGTCTTCCGCCATGCTCCTCAACGCGCCCTTGCCGGCGAGCAGCAAGGACATGCCGTACGCGGCCGCGGTGAGGGCGGCACCGAGCGCGGCCAGGCGCCGCTGCACAGTGCCCGAGGACAGGTCGAGACGGCCCAGCGCCATGCCCGCGATCACGAACGACATCCACGTGAGCGCCGGGTAGAAGCCGGTGAGCAGCAGATCGAGGACCCCCACCTCGCCGACGCGGCGGAGCGGGTCGTAGGCGTTGATGCTCTGCTGGGCCGACTCGCTCAGCAGTGAGGTCAGGACGAACGCCAGCTGCGGCGTGACCAGCGCGAACGCGGTCGCGATGAGGGCGAGGGTCCTGGCGCGCAGTCGCACCAGGGGCAGGGCCAGCAGGAAGTAGACCCCGTAGAAGCCGAGGATGATCACTCCCCCGTACTCCATCGCCATCACGGTGCCCAGGGCCAGCAGGACCACGGCGCGGATCGCGATGCGGGCCTTCGCCTGCCGGCCGGCCAGGCCGGTCTTGGGTTCGCGGCGCCCGGCGAGCAGCATCAGCGAGAACCCGGCGAGGGTGGCGAACAGGACCGACGAATGGCCGTCCGCTATATACCGGATCCAGCTGGCGACGCCGGACGTGGCCGACAGCGGGGGGCCGATGTGCACCACGTACATGCCGAACACGGCCAGCGCACGGGCCAGATCCACCCCGACGAGGCGTCCCATCGAGGGACCGGGCGAGGCCGCAACGGCGGCCTCGGGGGAGGTCCGGGGCGGCGGAGACGAGTTCTCCCGCGGAGCTGACGTCTCCTGCGGCGGCTGTGTCTGTGTCATACGGAGAACCTCGCGCGGACGTCAGGGGGCGGACCATCCGGCAGTCTTCGGTGGTGCCCCCGCCGGTCGGCGGGTACCGCCCTGCCGACCGGCGGAGACCCGTCCCAGGGCCGGTCCCGTGCGACCGGACGGCTGTCTTCTTCAGCCACTCGGCGGGGGTGGACCCGACAGGTGCCGGATGGGCGCGGGGCGGACGGGCTTCCAGGCTGGAGGCACAACTCGTCCACCGAGCCGACACCTGCCCACACCCCTGGCCTGCCGGGCACCGCCGATGCCTGCCCGGCAGACCGCAGAAGAAGGGAACTTCGTGAACACCGCCGCATCCGCCCCGACGACGGATGAGACTCCTCCGTCCGCCCGGGAAACGGCCAAGGCACTGTACGCGTACGTCCGGCCGCACCGGTGGGCCGTCGCCCTCGGCCTGCTGTGCGCCCTGGTCGGGGCCGCCGGGGGACTGCTGCAGCCGCTCGCCACGAAGGCACTGGTGGACCGGCTGGCGTCCGGTGAGACCATCGCCGGGATCCTGATCGGGCTCACCGTGCTGGTGCTGCTGGGCACGGCCGTCGAGGCGTTCGGCGCGTATGTGCTGGAGCGGACGGCGGAGTCGGTGGTCCTGGCCGCGCGGCGCACCCTGGCCGGGCGCCTGCTGCGGCTGCGGCTCGCCGAGTGGGAGCGGATCCCGCCGGGTGATCTGATGTCCCGGGTCACCTCGGACACGACGCTGCTGCGTGCGGTCAGCACCCAGGCGGTCGTCTCTGCGGCCACCGGCGCGGTGTCCTTCGTGGCGGCGATCGTGATGATGGCGTACCTGGACGTCGTACTGCTGGGTGTGACGCTCGGGGTGGTCGTGCTGGTCGGCGGGGCGGTCACCCTGGTGATGCCGAAGATCGCGCAGGCCACCGAGCGGGCGCAGGAGGCGGTCGGGGAGGTCTCCGTCGCACTGGAGCGGTCTCTCGGAGCGTTCCGTACGGTCAAGACGTCCGGCGCCGAGGGACGGGAGACCGCCCGGGTGGAGGCGGCGGCACGGCGGGCGTGGCGGCACGGTGTGAAGAGCGCGAAGTGGGAGTCCGTGGCGGGCACGGCCGACGAACTCGCCGTACAGCTGGCCTTCCTCGCGGTGCTCGCGGTCGGCGGGGCACGCGTGGCGTCCGGGGACATTCCCGTATCCACCCTCATCGCCTTCCTGCTGTACCTCTTCTACCTGATCGAGCCGGTGTCCACGCTGATCGAAGCCGGGTCCTCCTATCAGGAGGGGGCGGCCGCGCTCTCCCGGATCGCGCAGGTGGAACGCCTGGCGACGGAGCCGGCCGACCGGCCCACGGGCGCCCTGCCGAAACCGGGGGCAGCGGCCCCTGGTCCGGCGTCGGTGCGCTTCGAGGACGTGTCCTTCCGCTACCGTCCGGGCCTGCCGTACACGCACCAGAAGGTGAGCTTCGAGGTGCCGGAAACCGGGATGACGGCCTTCGTGGGCCCCTCGGGGGCCGGCAAGTCGACGGTGTTCGCGCTCATCGGGCGGCTCTACGAGGCCACCGGCGGCCGGGTGCTGGTCGACGGCAGGGACGTACAGGACTGGCCGCTGCCCGAGCTGCGATCCGTCATCGGCTATGTGGAGCAGGACGCCCCGGTGCTGGCCGGGACACTGAGAGAGAACCTCGTCTTCGCCGCGCCCGGCGCCACGGACGACGACATCCGCGACGTCCTGTCCCGGACAGGACTCGACACCCTCGTCGAGCGGCTGCCCCACGGTCTGGACACCCCGGTCGGACACCGCGGCTCCCAGCTGTCGGGCGGCGAACGGCAGCGCGTCGCGATCGCCCGCGCCCTGCTGCGGCGGCCGAGGCTGCTGCTGTTGGACGAGGCGACTTCGCAGCTCGACGCCGTCAACGAGCTGACGCTGCGGGACGTCATCACGGACATGGCCCGCGAGACCACGGTGCTGGTGGTGGCCCACCGCCTGTCGACGGTGACCGGCGCAGACCGGATCGTCGTCATGGACGGCGGACATGTCCGGGCCGTCGGCACCCACGAGGAATTGGTGGCCCAGGACCCGCTGTACGCACAGCTGGCGGCCACCCAGTTCCTCGCCCCCGCGCGATGACCCCTCACTCGCGGGGTTGTCCGGTCGTCCCCTGCTCCACTCCCGACCGGACAACCCCACGCACCGGCACTCACGCGAACCAAGACCGCGAACGGCCCTGGGCCGCCCCGCCGGGCTCCCCGTGTCGAGTTCGGCCTTCGTGCGCCCGCGCTCACCCGGTTCGGCGCAGGGCCGTCCCGGCGCACCGGTCTGGTGAGCCGGCGCGAGCCGACCGGTCAGCCTGAGGGGGCCGGTCAGTCCGCGTCGAGGGGAATCCGCAGCCGCACCCGGTAGCCGCCCTCCGCGGTCGGACCCGCGTCCAGGGCGCCGTGCAGGATTTCGGCCCGTTCCCGCAGACCGACCAGGCCCTGCTGTGAACCGGGCAGGGGCAGGGAGGGACGCGTGGGCGCCGTGTTGGTGACCGTCACTCCGACGTCATCGCCGTCCTGCCACAGCTCGACGCACGCGGTGGCGCCGGGGGCGTGCTTGCGGACGTTGGTCAGGGCCTCCTGGACCGTACGGTAGAGGGCCCGTTGTGCGGGTGTGCCCACGGCGGGCGGCAACTCACCCGACAACTCCACGTGAGTGCCGCTGGACTCCACAAGTTTGCGCAGGTCGGCCAGGGTGGGCTGCGGGGTCAGCTCGGTGGCGTGGCCGCCGGAGGCACGCAGCAGCGTGACCATGGTGCGCAGTTCGTCGAGCGTGGTGACGCTCAGGGAACGGATCGTGCGGGCGGCGTCCTTGGCGTCCGCGTCCTTGGTGGCGACCTGCAGGGCCCCGGCCCGTACGGCGATCAGGCCGACCTGGTGGGAGACCACGTCGTGCATCTCGCGGGCCAGCTGGGCGCGTTCGCGGGCGAGCACGGCCTGGGCGTGCAGGACCCGCTCGTGCTCCCTGGCCTCCTCGATCTCGGACAGCCGCCGCGCCAGGTCCCGTTGCGCCTGGAGGAGCTGGCCGAACAGGACCGGGGCGACACTGGTCGCCAGGCCGTAGACGAAGAAGACCAGCGTCATGGTCCGGTCGACCTCGGCCAGTGGCCACGGAGCACTGCTCGCGACGGCGGACAGGGCGACGCACACCGCGAGGAGACGGCGGTTGCGGGACCGCTCGGCCAGGCTGAACAGCGCCACGAGCACAGCGACGGCGACATCCTGCGTCAGCGCGATGGGCAGGGTGAGCAGGAACACGCCGAGCGGGAACCGGCGCCGGAACGCCAGCGCGGCGCAGCCGACCGCGGCCAGCGCGACACCGGCACGCGTGTGCTCCCACATGTTCAGCCAGCTGTCCACGGCCGCCACCGCCACCACGACGACGTCGACGACCGGCGCGGGAACCCGCTGCCACACGGCACGTGCACGGCTCATCGGCCGGTCTCCGACCGGGGGCGCTCGTCGAGCAGTCCGGCCCGCTGCGCCAGCAGCGCGGCCTGCACCCGGCTCGTCACCCGCAGCTTCGTCAGAATCGCGCTGACGTGATCCTTGACGGTGCCGGCACCCAGGTGGATGCGTGCCCCGATGTCGGCGTTCGACAGCCCTTCCGCCACCAGGACGAGGACATCTCGCTCACGCGCGGTGAGCAGCCGGACCCGGGCGGCCCCCTCGTCGACGGCCGTCTGGGTGCCGGGGTGACTGTGCAGCAGGGTCCGCGACGCCTTGGGGGAGAGCACGACGCCACCGGCGGCCAGGGTGCGCACGAGGTGGGCGAGCTGCTCCGGCTCGGTGTCCTTGAGCAGGAAACCGGCCGCCCCGCAGTGCAGCGCGGTCACGATGTACTCGTCGGCGTCGAACGTCGTCAGCATCGCCACCACCGGCGGATCGGGCATCGTCCGCAGCTCGCGCAGCACGGTGAGTCCGTCGGTGTCCGGCATCCGGATGTCCAGCAGCACCACGTCGGGCCGCTCCCGCCGGACGGTCTCCACGGCACCGCCGCCGCTCGCGGTCGCGACGACCTCGATGTCCTCGGACGCGCCCAGAATGAGTTCGAAGCCCGAGCGGACCAGTGCCTCGTCGTCCACCACCACTACCCGGATCACGCGCTCCGCCTCACTTTCGCATGCCGTCCGGCCCATGCCGTTCTGACCCTAAGGCCACGCAGAGCTTCCGCGGCCCGACGAGCGGGACCTCCAGCCACACGGCGGGGGAGCACCCACCAGTCGGCAGGGACGGCGCAGCCTGCGGCCGGATGGTCCGTGATCGGTCCGGTCTCCGGCCTGAGTGGCATGACACGTCACCCGGCTCGCTGCCACTCCTGGCCGACGCGCTGCCCCCGGCGGGCGAGCACACCGAGCCGGCGCGAGGCCGCTCGCTCCCCACCGTCGGCCGGGCCGACGACGTCGTCTCGCCGCTCCTCATCGGTGGCCGTCCGGCCCTGACACGGGTCGGCGGGGTGGAGCCAGGACCGTCCTGGCTCCACCCCGTGGTGCGGGCGTGTCACTGGAACTGTGCGAAGAACCTCCAGATCTCTGCCTTGGTCCACGTGGCGACGCCGCTCTCGTTGGGGGAGCCGTCGACCGGACCGGGTATGTGGCCTCCGTCGAACGCGGCCCACTGGACCGGGTATCCGGCACGGCAGCCCGAGTAGGTGGTGGTGATGTGCGTGCGGCTGCCCTGCGCGGGCTCGCGCGGGCTCTGGGAGGCGCAGCCGTTGTTGCTGACGAATCTGTCGCGCAGGGACCGTCCTTGCCCGATGTTGAGGACGGAGTCGCTGATGCCGTGGATTCCGAAGTAGGCGATGGGCTGGGTGCCGCCGCTGCACCCGCTGATCTGGGCGCCGGAGATGACCGCGACGGCCCTGAAGACGTTGGCCCGGCTGCACGCGAGTGCGTAGCTCATACCGCCGCCCCAGCTGAACCCGGTGGCGAAACGCTGTGCCGGGTTGACACAGAGGCCGCCCTCGATGCGCCGGATCATGTCGTCGACGAAGGTGACGTCCTCACCGCCGGAATTCGCCCAGCCGTTGCCGAGGCCCTGGGGGGCGACGAGGATCGCGGAGTTGTTCGACTGTTCCTGCTGGCCGTAGTAGGACCAGGCGCTTCCGCTCGTGCCGCCGGAGGCGACGTCGCCGGCTGTGCCGCCCCGCCAGTGGAACGCGAAGATCAGCCGGTAGCGGTGGCTGCTGTCGTAGTTGGCGGGAACCCTGAGGATGAAGCTGCGGCTCTTGCCGCCGCTCTGGATCGTGTGCGTACCGCTCGCCAGGGTCGGCGCGCTGCCGCAGGCCCCGCCGCCGCCGGACGACAGTTTGACCAGCTGCCACTGCTGGTTGGCGCCGCCCCAGTCGGTGTACTGGACGACGTTGCCGCCGTCGGCGGTGGAGGCGCCCTGCACCTCCACCGCCTTGCCGCTGGTGCGGTTGATCAGCCGGACGTGGCCGGCGTCGGAGTCCGCCAGGCGGAACTGCTGGTTGGCCCCGTTGTGGTCGGCCCACTGCTGGATCGCGGCACCGTCCGCGGTCGAGGCGCCGGCCACGTCGAGAACCTTGCTCGAATGCCGGGCCTTGAGGCGGTAGAAGCCGTCGCCGGAGGCGACGAACTGCCACTGCTGGTTGGTTCCGTCGCCGCGCGTCCACTGGCTGACCCGCGCGCCGTCGGCGGTGGAGGCGCCGGAGACGTCCAGTGCCTTGCCGCTGTTGCGGTTGACCAGGACGTACCAGGCGTTGGTGTCCACCGTCGCCGCCTCGGCGGGCGCCGGATTCACCACGGCGAGCATGCCGGCCGCGAGGGTCGCCGCCACCACGGCGGCGATCCGGGACCACCAACGATGTCGTCCCGGAAGGGCGGGGGAAACCGCACCGTGAGTCTTCATCGATTCGCCCTTTCGTTCGTGGCAGGGCCCATCAGGTGCGGGTCCAGCGCTGGTTGCTGCTGTTCGAGCAGGAGTAGAGCTGGATCAGGGTGCCGTTGGCGGTGCCGCCCGCGACGGCGTCGAGGCAGAGGCCGGACTGGACGCCGACGATGGATCCGTCGGAGTTGAGGCGCCATTTCTGGTTGTCGCCGCCCCAGCAGCTGTAGATCTGGACCTTGGTCCCGTTGCCGGTGCCGGCGGCGTCCAGGCACTTGTTGCCGTAGACCCTGAGCTCGCCGGCGGCGGTGTGCGTCCACTGCTGGTTGGTGCCGTTGTGGCAGTCCCACAGGTGGAGCTGGGTGCCGTCGGTGGTGCTGGTGCCGGGCACGTCCAGGCAGCGGCCGGAACCGACGCCCTTGATCTGTCCGGAACCCGAAGGCGGCGTGGAGGAGCCGCCGTTGAGTGCGTCGAGGACGGCGGTGTAGGCGGGCTTCTTGCTGCCGTCGCGGTTGAACAGCAGCGGCGTGTGCTCCGGCCGCCAGGAGTCGGAGTCGCGCACACCCCAGACGGTGATGCCGAGGCAGCGCGGGACGGCCAGGCAGTCGTTGGTCACGGCGGCGTAGGTCGAGGCCGGGGCACCCTGGATGTCGAGTTCGGTGATGGCCACGTCGACGCCGAGGGCGGCGAAGTTCTGCAGAGTGGTGCGGAAGTTGCTGTTGTAGGGGCTGCCGCTGTTGAAGTGCGCCTGGAAGCCTACGCAGTCGATCGGTACGCCGCGCTGCTTGAAGTCGCGGACCATGGCGTACATGGCCTGGGTCTTGGCCCACGTCCAGTTCTCGACGTTGTAGTCGTTGTAGCAGAGCTTGGCGGCCGGGTCGGCGGCGCGCGCGGTGCGGAACGCGACCTCGATCCAGTCGTTGCCGGTGCGTTGCAGGTTGGAGTCGCGCCGGGCTCCCGAACTGCCGTCGGCGAACGCCTCGTTCACGACGTCCCACTGGGCGATCTTGCCCTTGTAGTGGGCCATCACGCCCTTGATGTGGTCGATCATCGCCTGGCGCAGCGAGCTGCCGCTGAGGGCCTGCATCCAGCCGGGCTGCTGGGAGTGCCAGGCCAGGGTGTGACCGCGCACCTGCTTGCCGTTCTGCACCGCCCAGTTGTAGACGCGGTCACCGGCGGTGAAGTTGAACTGGCCCCGCTGGGGTTCGGTGGCGTCGATCTTCATCTCGTTCTCGGCCGTCACCGAGTTGAACTCGCGGGCCGCGATCGCCGTGTACGCCGAGTCGCCCAGCCTGCCCGAGGCGATGGCGGTGCCGAAGTAGCGGCCGCTCTGGGCCGCCGCGGCGCCGAGCGTGCTCTCGGCGGCGTGTGCGGTCGGCGGCGCGGCCAGTGCACCGACCGCACCGAGGGCGCCGACGACCAGGGCCGACAGCACGTTGCGGAACTTCCGGCGGACAACGTGTCTGGGAAGGGCGTACGAGCCCATGGCTGTGCCTCCAAAGGAGAAGTCGGGGAAGGGCTGAAGGGCGGGGGACGGCACCGTCCGCTCCGGTTCGGCGGACGGACAGGGCCGGCCGGAGCCAGGGCGGCACGGAATCACCGGACACCGTGGTCATGGGACCGGGACGAACCCAGCCGGCACGGGCCGCACCCGGTCGGCCGTCGGGTGACGTCCGGGGGACGGCGGCGGCGTTCCGACACAGGCATGGGGTACTCCATCGCGGCTCAGCCGGGGGGCCGTCGCGCGGCATCGCGTACCTCTCCAACTGGGTGAAGAGACAGGATGCGCGGGTGCGAACCTCACCGGGACGAAACGGGTGGCGCAGGTGCGTTGGTGCGCGACCTGACGTGCGGCTGTGCGGGCAGCTCCGTGCGGCTCGAACTGCCCAAGGACGCTGTGCTTCGACATATCGAACAGCGGCCGGTTCTCAGACAGGGAGATTGAGGGATTGACGATGCATCGTCAATACTCTTCGCGGATAAAGTTTCCGCTCTTCTATCGAAAGTTTCGATTTTCCAGTGATGTGGCTGGCTAGCTCCCGGCACCGTCGTGCGGCGGGTGTCGTGGGGCTGGGACCGGGGGTGGATGCGCGAAGGGATCGGCGACGGAGCTGGCCAGAGGCTCTTCCGCCGCGCTTTCGAGGTTTGGTCAACAGGCCGGGTTCGGCCGGGTTCGAGGCGGGTGGTGATCTCCCGGACGGTTGCCGACGCGGTCTCCCGTCGCCTCGGTCGGCAATCCGTCCGTGCCGGGAGAGCTGAATGCCTCGAATGTTTCGGTTTAGATGGCGACACATGCGAGAGGTATTGACGCCGCTCACCCGTTCCTTATCATTCAGAACGCTCGCCATCTCGAATTTTGTTCGAAATTGCGAATGCATCGAAGTCTCTCCGCTCGCGGCGGGGCGACTGCGGATCGCTGTCCGAACGTGGAGCCGCAAGGAGCCGTGTCGCGCCCGCGTGTCATGACCTCGCCAATCCATTCCGTGGCCAGGAGAAGCACGAACCCGCTCCCACGCTTCGGACGTCGCCGGGCAACGGTCCCGACCCCCGCGCCCACGCCGTCCGAAGGCGCGGGTGCCACCGGTCTCGCGGAAGGCCGCGGAAGGACAAGGACGTCACAAGCGGTCCGCCTCGGTGCAGGTCGCCGCACGCCGTACTGCCCCGACAGTCCGGACCACCTCTGACGAGGCCGGCCGGAGCCGCCTACTCGAGGGTGAGGAAGTCCCCATGCACACAGGAAGTTTCAGCCGCAGGCATCCGTCTGCGGTGCTCGCCGCCGCGGTCGCGGTCCTGGCCGCGCTGGCGGCGATGCTCGTCGCCACCCCGGCTCAGGCGGCTTCCACCGGCGCCCTGCGCGGTGCCGGTTCGAACCGGTGCCTCGATGTGCCCGGCGCCAGCCAGACCGACGGCACGTACCTGCAGATCTACGACTGCTGGAGCGGGACCAACCAGCAGTGGACGCTGACGGACGGCAACCAGCTCACCGTCTACGGCAACAAGTGCCTGGACGTTCCAGGCCACGCCACCACGCCCGGTACCCGGGTGCAGATCTGGACCTGTTCCGGCGGTACGAACCAGCAGTGGCGGGTCAACGCCGACGGCACGGTCGTCGGCGTGCAGTCCGGGCTCTGCCTCGAGACCGCGGGCGCCGGTACGGCCAACGGCACAGCGGTACAGATCGGCACGTGCAACGGCGGCAGCAACCAGAAGTGGAGCGGCCTGTCCGGGACCCCGACCCCGCCGGACGGCACATGCACCCTTCCGTCGACGTACCGGTGGACCTCGACGGGTGTGCTGGCCCAGCCGGCGCACGGGTGGGCCTCGGTGAAGGACTTCACCACCGTGACGCACAACGGCAGGCACCTGGTCTACGCGTCGAACTTCTCGGGCTCGTCGTACGGCTCGATGATGTTCAGCCCCTTCACGAACTGGTCGGACATGGCGTCGGCCGGTCAGACCGGGATGAGCCAGGCCGCGGTGGCGCCCACGCTGTTCTACTTCGCGCCCAAGAACATCTGGGTGCTGGCGTACCAGTGGGGTGCGTGGCCCTTCATCTACCGCACGTCGACCAACCCCACCAACCCCAACGGCTGGTCCGCCCCGCAGCCGCTGTTCACCGGGAGCATCTCCGGCTCCGACACCGGCCCGATCGACCAGACCCTGATCGCCGACGGCCAGAACATGTACCTGTTCTTCGCCGGTGACAACGGCAAGATCTACCGGGCGAGCATGCCGATCGGGAACTTCCCGGGCAACTTCGGCTCGTCGTACACGACGATCATGAGCGACACGAAGGCCAACCTCTTCGAGGGCGTACAGGTCTACAAGGTCAAGGGCCAGAACCAGTACCTCATGATCGTCGAGGCGATGGGCGCGAACGGGCGCTACTTCCGCTCCTTCACGGCCTCCAGCCTCAGCGGCTCGTGGACCCCGCAGGCCGCCACCGAGTCCAACCCCTTCGCGGGCAAGGCCAACAGCGGTGCCACCTGGACCAACGACATCAGCCACGGCGACCTGGTCCGCAACAACCCCGACCAGACCATGACCATCGATCCCTGCAACCTGCAGTTCCTCTACCAGGGCAAGGCCCCCAACGCGGGCGGTGACTACAACCGACTGCCGTGGCGGCCGGGTGTCCTGACCCTGCGGCGCTGACACCGCTGACCAGCCTCACCGTCCTGAGGAACCCCAGCCGTGCGGCGGCCGGGGTTCCTCTCGTGCCCGGTGCCGGCCGACTCACCTGCCGGGTTCACGACCACGGTACGGCGACGGCGCCGACAAGGCGGGTGCGACGTTCGCCTGGGCTCTTCCCCCTGCCGACGGGCGGTTCGTCACGCGGCGGAGCGAGGATCACACATTGACGGTGCCACGGACACAGGTGAGGGAGCGGCCACCGACCCACACCTCTGCCTCGTGGGCCTCGATGGTCACCACACCCTGACGACGGACGCGACCGCCCTGCCCGGCGCGGTAGCAGCGGGGGGCGGCGCCGGCGCGGATGAGCCACTGGGCGATACCGGCGTGCAGACTGCCGGTCACCGGATCCTCTCGTACACCCGCGGGCATGGCGAAGGCCCGAACCTCGAACGCGACGGGCGAGCCCTCGGGGTGGGCGCCGACCACGCCGAGCATCAGGTCGCCCATGTGACGGTCGTCCGGATCCAGCGCCAGGACCTCCTCGGCGGTGGCCAGTCGCACGGCCGCCCAGCCCGGCCCGTTGTCCACCCACTGGTGGTCGACGATCCGCTCCCTGCCGATCCCGAGCCCCCGGGCTATCCGGTCGAGGTGCGCCGAGTCCAGCGGGCCGTCGCGCTTGAGGTCGGGCGCGCGGAAACTCAGGCCGCTGTCGGACCGCCGTATGTCGATCAGCCCGAGCGGACACTCCTGGACCAGCTTCCCCGGCGACTTCGGTACGCCGCCCGCCTCCAGCCACGCGTGGGCGGAGCCGAGCGTGGGATGACCGGCGAACGGGATCTCGCCGCCCGGGGTGAAGATGCGCAGACCGTAGTCGGCCTCACCGGAGGCGGGCGGTACCACGAAGGTCGTCTCGGAGAGATTGGTCCACCTCGCGAGCCGGGCCATGTCCCGGTCGGTGATCCCGTCGCCGTCGAGGACGACCGCCACGGGATTGCCGAGAAGGGGCTCGTCGGTGAACACGTCGACCTGGGAGAAGGCCCGGGTGCGCGGGCCGTCCGCGGCCGAGGTCACTCGCCCTCCACCAGGATCAGGTCCATATGGGTGCCGTCACGCAGCGGGACGATGTCCCGGTACTCGGGAGAGGAGTACCACTGTCTGGCCTGGTCGGCCGTCGGGAACACCATCACCGACAGGTGCGTGGGCTTCCAGTCACCCTCCAGCACCTCGAACTCACCACCCCGGATCATGAATCCGCCGCCGTACAGTTCCAGTGTCCGGAGCACCTTCGCGCGGTACTCCGCCATACGTTCCTCGTCGCCGATGACTCCGACGTTGCCGATCAGCAGTGCGGTCATACGCCAACTCCCTCGTCTTCGGTGGTTCAGCAGGTGAAGTCGGTGACCGTGCCGATGCCGAGGCGCCGGGCGGCCCGTACGACGGCGAAGCCGGACGCGACGTCCTGGGCCGCCATCCCCAGCGACTTGTAGAGCGTGCGCTCGGCCGGGTCCGTACGGCCGGGGTGCTTGCCGAGCAGCACCTCGCCGATCTCGGTCAGGGGCCGGTCGGCCGGCACGAGGCCCGCCTCGACCGGAGCGGCGAGTTCCGAGGACTCGCGCTGAGCGCCTTCCCTGCTGTCCACGAACACCGTGCAGGACGCCACCGCAGCCGCGTCGAGTTCGCGCTTGCCGGGCACCGAGGATCCGACCGCGTTGACATGCGTTCCCTCAGCCAGGTCCCCGGCGCTCACCACGGGCTCGGTCGTGTCCACCGTGGTGCACACCAAGTCCGCGCCGTACAGCGCCTGGGCAGGCGTGCCCATCGGCTCGACCACGATGCCGGCCTCCGTACGCGCCCACGCGACGAACTCCTCGGCGCGCGCCGACCCCCGGTTCCACATCCGTACTCTGCGCAGCTCCCTGATCTCGCGCAGCGCCAGGAGATGGGCGCGGGCCTGGGTGCCGGCCCCGATCAGAGCCAGGTCGCCGGCGTCCGGCAGGGCCAGCGCGTCCGTGGCGACGGCCGACGCGGCAGCCGTACGCAGCGCGGTCACCGCCGCCCCCTCCAGCATGGCCAGCGGCTGACCGGTCTCGGGGTCGAACACCACCACCACACCCACGTGCGTCGGCAGTCCCCTCGCCGCGTTGCCAGGAGCATGCAGCACGGCCTTCAGCCCGTAGCCGGAGTCGGACTCACCGCCGACATGACAGGGCATGGCGGCGAACAGTGAGGTGTCACGCCCTGACGACAGGACCGTGCGCACGGGCTGGACGACTTCGCCGGCGCTGTAGCGGCGCATCACCTCGGCCACCACCCGGTACGCCTCCGCCACCGGGAACGCCTCTCGTACCTGGTCTCCACTCAGCAGCAGCATGGAGTCCCCTCCTGACTCGTCTGGTGTGTCATGGTGCTCATGCCGTCCGGGCGGGCGGCTCGACCCGGGTGAAGACCGACCAGACCATCAGGATCGGCCGGGTGTCCGAGATGAACTCCAGGCCGTTCAGCTCGGCCGACGGAACGGTGGTGAGCGCGAGGTCGGCGATGCCGTCGGAGGCCGCCTGGGCGGCGGCACTGGTCGAGGTCGAGTGGATCACCTTGTAGGAGCTGTGTCTGCGGGGCAGCAGCTGGCCGATGATCGGTTCGGGCGCGGGGTGAGTCGCGATGGTGGGGGCGTCCGGCACCGCGGCGTTGGGCGGCACGGCGATGCCGTACAGCGGGGTGTCCAGGACGAACACGTTGGCCAGTGCCAGGTCGGGGTCCATGTAGAACTGGTTGACCGCACTGTAGGCGTTGGCCACGATCACATGCGTGACCCGGCCGTCGCGCAGCGCCGCTCCCGCGTCCTCGTAGGTGTCGAAGAGGTGGATGGGGGGCTGGGAGCCGTCGGATCCGGAGAGGCGTATGAAGTGCCGCGCGGCGGCCTCGCTGCTCGTGCCCTGCGGTCCGAGGGTGCCCACGGCCGACACCTGGTCCGAGCCGCGTAGGAGGGCCGTGAAGCTCAACAGCGTCATGCTTTGCTCCTTGAGGGCTGGCGATGAGGTGAGGCGGGAGTGCTGCGGACTTCCGGTACGTCCACGGGAAGGCGCCATTCGGGATGGGGCCCGTCGGCATGCCGGGTGACCGCGTCGTAGAGGGCGGCGAGCCGGCGGGTGACCTCGCCGACGGTGCCGTCTGCGATCATGCGGCCCGCGAGGCTGACCACCGGGACCACGCCCTTGCCCGTGGAGGAGAGGAAGACCTCGTCGGCGGTGAACACGTCCGACGGGCTCAGCTCGCGTTCGACGACCTCCGTACCGGACTCCCGGCACAGCGTGATCAAGGTGTCCCTGGTGATGCCCGGCAGTATGTCGCTGGTGCCGGGCGGGGTGAGGACCCGGCCGGCGGCCACGGCGAAGACGTTCGCGGTGGTCGCCTCGGCCACATGTCCCGAGCCGTCCAGGAGAAGTGCGTCGTCGTAGCCGGCGGCACGGGCTTCGTCGGAGGCCAGCGCGCTGACCACATAGCCACCTGTGATCTTGTTCTGGGAGGGCAGTGCGTCGCGGGGCGGGCGCCGCCAGGTGCTGAGTCCGCAGTGCGCCGCCTTCGCGATCCCGTAGGACGGGAAGCCGAACGTCGTGATGGACAGCCCGTCGGAGACGCCCGACAGCGAGACGCCGGGGGGCGCGTCGGGAAGCAGGGCGAGCTTGTGGGCCAGCGGCCGTACGTAGACGTCGCCCTCGTGGTTGTTGCGCCGGATCAGCTCGACGGTGATGGCGATGAGGTCCTCGACATCGGTGGGGATGTCGGTGATACGCAGGATCCGGCAGGCACGCAGCATGCGTGCGTAGTGCTCGCGCACCCTGAACAACTGCTGAGGGCCCTGGTCGCAACGGTAGGCGCGGATGCCCTCGAAGGTGCCGGTGCCGTAGTGCAGCGCCTGGGTGGACAGTGGCAGCCGTGGCTCGGCCGCCGGGACGAACTCGCCCCGGTCATAGGCCCATGCCCCGAGGGCGATCCCCGATGCCGGGCGCCTTTGCGGGCCGGTCGCGGTGTGGTCCGGGTCATGAGTGGTCATCGAGCCCTCGCCGCCGCGATGCGCTCGGCCGACGTGTTCTCGAGCGAGGACTCGGCGCGCAGATCCACGACCCGGGCGGCCTTCCAGCTCACCATGGCACCGGTGCTCGTGATGGGGCCGGGAGAACCGGTCGTGACCGTCAGAGGGGTGTCCAGCTCCCGTCGGCAGTCCTCGGCGGCGGCTTCGACGGCATCCCAGTGGTCGCCGGCGGGGCCGGCCTGCAAGGTCAGCGACAGCACGTCCTGGCCGACGGCGTTCCGGTCCACGGTGACCTGGTAGTCCAGATAGTCCCGGAACCGGCGCAGCAACAGGTCTTCGAGGTCGTATCCGTTGACGAGGTGCCCGTTGAGGCGCAGCCGGTCACGTACCCTTCCGATGGCCTCCAGCGCCGGGGCCGGTACGGCGGCATCGGGACCGGGGTCGGTCATCCGGACCATGTCGCCGGTGCGGTACCTGATGAGCGGTTTGGCGCCCGCGTAGAGGTTGGTCACGACGAGTTCGCCGCACCGCACGCCGTCCGCGTCCGGGGCCACCGGCTCGGTGCCCTCGGGCTCGATCACCTCGTAGTGGTTGATCAGGGGCGCGGTGCGGAGCGAGCCGTCCGCGGTGGCCGCCGCGAGCACCGACGCCTCCTGCGAGGCGTAGAGGCAGTTGCGCGCCTCGGCCCCCCACACCTCGCCGATGTTCCGCAACAGACTGGGTGACATCAGTTCACCCGTGAGCATCAGGATGTCGAGCGAGAAGTCCCGCTTGAGGTCGAACCCCGCGTCCAGCGCCTTCTGAGCGAGACTCATGGCCATGCCCGGGGTGCAGAACAGCCCGGTCAAGGGCAGGGAACGCATGAGCTCCAGCGCACGGTCGAAACCGACCAGCGGAGAGTGCGGCCACATCTTGGCCACCCCGTGGCCCAGGTTGCGGCAGACATCGCCGAAGGTGTCCCCGGTCGCGTGCAGTTCGGTGGGGCCCGAGACCCCGATGACCTGGCCGTCCCCGTACCGGGCGAGTACGTCGCGGTAGTACGCGGTGAGAACGGTGTTGTTGTGAATGGAGTCGGAGTTCGTGCGCGGGCACGGTGTCGCCGCTCCGGTCGTGCCGGTGGTCTCGTAGAAGATCCATGCCTGGGAGACCGGCAGGGACAGGATCTCGAGCTGGGCCTTCCTCAGGTCCTCCTTGGTGGTGAACGGAAGGGACCGCAGGTCGTCGATGCTCAGTGCCGAGATCTCGTCGTCCGTGAGAGCCGACAGCCTTTCCTGGTAGAAGGGCGATCTGGCCCGTGCGTACGCCACGACCTCGCGCAGCCGCCGCGTCTGATGGGCTGTCAGTCGTGCGGCGTCCCACTCCCCTGAGGCAAAGGCGTCGAACTGGTCACGTAACTCCCGTGTGAGAGCCCCTGCTTCGGGGTCGTACTCGGTGAACACCCGGGTCTCCAATCGCTCGACTCGTAAGGAAGCGGTTCACGCGTCGTTCAGATCGATTACCACCCAGTCGGAGATGGCTCGCCACAGCTCCACCGAGGCGCGGTGAAAACTATTGACCTGATACCTTTCCAGGGCTGCCAAATCGGGCAATACGCCGATGATGGCAAAGTCGTAAGAAATGTCGCGGTCGACTGTGTTCCAGCCCGTGCGCCAGGTGAGAAGCTCGGGGACGTTGCGTCCGACGTCATTCGCGAATTTCTCGGCCTCGATCACCGCCGGTGAGCTCCGCTCGAATCCGTCCTTGAGTTTGAAGAGAGCTATGTGCGTGATCATCGACACCCTTCACGCACGTCCCCGCAGGGCACATGGGGATTGTGCGGTTTAGTCGTTGTGGAGCGCAGGCCCCGACGGCACTTCCTGTGGATTCCCCTTGCTGCGATCATGCCGACACATCGGGTGCCGATCAATCGCACATTGTCGATGGTGTGTATCGAGGGATTGGATGAACCGCCCGTTCGGACAAGCCTGGAGACGGTGCATCCTGGAGAGGGAAGTCCTGGCGGATATCCATGCCCGGATGAGCGATATGACGAGTACGGCCCGGTTCGCAAAGGCCGAGGGGCACCGGTGGACTGATCACCGCGGCCGCTGATGCCGGCCGGCGCCGCTGCAGGCGTGCGGAAGGAGCAGGGCAGAGCGAGTGGCTGCAGGCCGGAGCGTGCCGAACCACCGTATGCCGACGCGATGTTGAGGGCGGCGTCGGCTTGTGCCGCGCCGGGCTCGACCGGCCGTCCGGGCGCTCGCGGCGTGCAACGCACCGGCCACAAGCGAGAGTTGGTGCCGGTGCCGGGCCTGTGCCTTGTCCGCGGTATCCGTGGCCCGTCGGCAGCCGCGTCGCGAGCCCGGTCCGGGAAGGCGCCCGGCGTGGCGCCGGGGAGGAGAGAGGCCCGCACCACCGTGCGCGTGCGCGAGGACGTACCGGAGCGTGCGGGCCTGGCTGCTGATGCATGGTTTCACCATGGCCCGGCCGACGGGTGCGGGACCGTCGGCTTCGTCTGCGTGATGCGGTCGGGAATCAGCCACGTCGCATGCGCCGCCGACGGCCTCGATACGGCCCTGTGGTCCCACGACGCACATCGCCGTCATCCCGTGGAGGCGCTCGCGCGGGAGACCTGCCGTTGTCGGAGCGCGACCCGAAGACCCGGCGCGAAGACGCCGGAACAGGCTCCTCTACGGGCGCCCCGGAGAGCAGATGGCCACCCGGCCTCCGGGCACGCGCCGATGAGGAGCGCTCACAGTGAGGCGACCGGGCCGTCCGGCTGCCTCTGGCGCTGCGCGATCATCTCGCGGCTCAAGTCCTCCGTCTCCTGCTCGGAGAGACGCTCGAAGCCGTCCTCGGTGATCACCGAGACGATGGGGAAGATCCGGCGGCTCAGGTCCGGGCCACCGGTGGCCGAGTCGTCGTCGGCCGCGTCATAGAGAGCCTGCAGCGCGGCGAGCGCCGCCTCGCGGCGGGACATCCCCGGGCGGTACAGCTTCTTCAGTGAGCCCCGGGCGTACGGGGATCCGGAGCCCTCGGCGTAGAAGTCGGGCTTCTCGTACGGACCGCCGGTGACGTCGAAACTGAAGATGCGGCCGCGCTTTCCCTCGGGGGCGGACGGCTCGTATCCGGCGAGCAGCGGAACCACGGCGAGCCCCTGCATGGCCTGGCCGAGGTTCTGCCGGATCATCGTGGCCAGCCTGGTCGCCTTCGCGTTGAGGGTCATGGGGATGCCCTCGATCTTCTCGAAGTGCGTCAACTCGACCTGGAACAGCTTCACCAGGTCGATCGCGAGACCCACGGTGCCGGCGAACGCGACGGCCGTGTAGTCGTCCGTCGGATGGACCTTCTCCAGGTCGCGCTGGGCGATGAGGTGCCCCATCGTCGCCCTGCGGTCGCCGGCGATCATCACTCCTTCGCCGTAGGTGAGCGCCAATACCGTGGTGCCGTGCGGCACTTGGTCCGGCGCGGCCCGAACTCCCTCAGGCAGGACCGGGTGCAGGCTGAGCAGCTCGGGCCGGTAGGCGTGGACGAACTCGGTGAAGGAGCTTCCGGGGGCGAAGAACTCCGCGCCCAGGCGGCCTGCGGACTCGTGCCCAGTCATGTTTACCCTCCCGAAGCCCAGCGGACGATCAACTACTACCATGAACGGCTCGTCGGAAAACGCCGCCCGCCATGAACGGCTTGTCCGAGAACCGCCGTCCCTCATGAACGGCTTGTCCGAGAACTGCCGTCCGCCATGAACGGCTCGTTGCCGACCCCGACGACGAGGGCGACGGCAGGGCCATGTCCCTGGTCCTGCAACGCCTTTGCGTGCGGCTCGCGGAGATCGAGGACGGCGATCCACGACCTGCCTCGCGGCCCCTGGTATGTCGCGTGACGGCGCGCAGAACCCGTAGGCCACCGGCACCGCCCGTTCCCGCTTCCGCTCACCGGCCGGAGCCGTGGAACCGGGCGTGCGCACGTGGCGGCGGGGCGGGGCCGGGCATGCGCGAAATACCGAGCCAAATGGCACTGATTCAGACGCCTGTCGTCCGAGTCCATGCGTTGGATCATGGATCACATAAGGCGTTCCTGTGCATCGACAAAGCACGTTTGGAGATCGACTCCGGCTGTCGGATAGTAGGTGGACCAGCCCCTATTCCCATGTTCGGCATTGTGCTGGGCGCCTGCCTGTCCCCTTGAGACGGCGTTGACGGGTGGGTGCAGCTTCAGTCGCAAAAATGTGGTGCAAGCCAAGCGCCCTGGAAAGGGAGATCGTGGCTACATTGCTCGCCTATTCCGACTCCGTGCTCTTCCAGGTGGTCGACAATCCGGATCTCGAACTCCGTCGCAGCGCTGCGGAGTCGGAGCAGAAAGGAATCGAGCTGTGACGGTCACCACAGGAACATTGCACGGGAGGTTGCTGGAGTACGCCACCCAGGCCCCGGACGCACCGGCGATCTACTCCGCCGCGGGCGTGATGACCTATGGAGAGCTTGACCGGCGATCCGCGCTTCTGGCCGAGCAACTGGTGGTGGAAGGCGCGGGGCCGGGGGTACCGGTCGGCATCTGCGTGGAGCGGACACCGGATCTGTTCGTCGCCATTCTCGCGACCCTCCGCTCGGGCGCCTGCTATCTGCCGCTCGACCCCAAGTACCCGGACGAGCGGCTGGCCTTCATGGTGGAGGACAGCGGCACGCGTCTGCTCTTGTCCACACCCGCGTCGGCGGACCGCTGCCCGGTCGGCCCCAGAACGCTGGTGCTCGGGGAGTCCGTCACCGTCAAGGCGCGGTCCAGCGCCACGCGGGCCCCCGCCGCCACGGCTCCGGCCGACACGGCGTACGTCATCTACACCTCTGGTTCCACGGGCCGGCCCAAGGGCGTCCCGATCAGGCACAGCAGCTGCGCGGCGATGCTGTCCGAGGCGGACCGGATCTTCGCGGAGTGCGATCTGAGCGGTGTGGCCGCCGTGAGCTCGATCTGCTTCGACCTGGCGGTCATGGAGTTCTTCGTGCCGCTCTCTCGTGGCGGCGGTGTGGTGTTGCTGGAGAGCGCGGTCCACCTTCTGGAGAGTCCGCATCTGCACCGGGTGACGCACATCAACTCCGTGCCGTCCGCGATGGCGAGCCTGCTCGACGGGGGCAGCATGCCGACCGGGCTGCGGTCCGTGGTCCTCGGGGGCGAGCCGGTGCGCCGCCAACTCGTCGACCGGGTGTACGCGGAGTCGAAGGTGGAGCGGGTCTTCAACGGGTACGGCCCCACGGAGGGCACCGTCTTCTGCACCTTCAAACTGGTACCGCGCGACGAGGCCGGCGAACCGTCCATAGGCAGCCCCAGCTCCACCGCCCGGATCTACGTCCTGGACGACAGGCTGCGACCCCTGCCGGAGGGGGAGCCCGGGGAGCTCTATCTCGGCGGCGAAGGCCTGGCCTGGGGGTACCTCAACCGGCCGGGGCTGACCGCGGAACGTTTTGTACCGGATCCGCGGCTGGCCGGCGAACGCATGTACCGCACAGGCGACATCGGCCGCTATCTGCCCGGCGGCGAACTGGAGTTCATCGGCCGTGCGGACCACCAGGTGAAAGTGCGCGGGTACCGCATCGAACTGGAGGAGGCCGAGTCCTGGCTGTCCGGATGCCCGGAAGTACGCGCGGCGGCGGTCGCGGTACAGGCGCGCGACGGGCAGCCGCACGCGGGGTCACTGGTGGCATACGTGGTGCCGGAGGAGCCCTGGGCGCGGGACGCCGAAGGCAAGGACCTCTGGCTGGACGAAAGCCTCCAGGCTCGTATCACCAAGAGACTGAGCGGGTCGCTGCCGGACTACATGGTCCCCGAGAAGGTGGTGTTCCTCGCCGGGCTCCCGGTGTCGCCCAACGGCAAGCTCGACCGGGCGGCGCTGCCCGAGCCACCCGCGTCGGTCGCGTCGGCGACGAAGGAACCCCCGGGCACCCCGACCGAGGCCGCTCTCGTCGAGCTGTGGGCGCAACTCCTCGAACGTGACCCGCGGACGATCGGTGTCCACGACACGTTCTTCGACCTCGGCGGAGACTCGCTGCTGCTGATCCGGCTGGCCAAGCAGATGACCCGGCGGTTCGGAAAGAGGGTCGGGGTGTCGGACCTCTTCCGGTTCCGCGAGATCACCGCACTCGCCGACTGGCTGGACAACGGTGACGGTACGGAGTCCGAAGCGATCACGGAGGCGAAGCGTCGCGCGTCGAACCGCCGCGCGTTCGTACGCGGCCGGGGCCGACCGTCGGCCGGCTGAGCCGATCCCGTGCACGACCACTGGCACGCACAGGAGGTTTTCACGCCGATGCGGAACCCGTCAGAGCGAGATCACGGCGGAATCGATCTCGTCACCGTTCGGACCCCGACCCGATGTCCCGGAGCGGGCGACGAAGAACACGGCAGGAGGGCTGTGGCCGGCCCGGGCCGGACGGCGGCCATGATGCCGCTCCGGCACCGCCTGGACAGGGGCGGCGGCCGGCATGTGCCTGAGGATTCCGGACGCTGTCCGGACCGGGTCCGGGAGACGGACCGGTGAGCACGGAACGCGTCGGCTCCTCCTCGGCCCGGGCCGTCCGGAGGGACGGAACGGAAGCGGCTGATGTCACCTTCGACCTGGGCGATCCCGCCACGTTCGCGGAGCACGATCTTTCCGAGTTCTGGCGCGGGCTGAGAGACACCCGCCCCGTCCACTGGAACCCGCCCACGCAACACCGCCGCGGATTCTGGGTCCTGTCCCGCCATGAGGACATCATGGCCGTCCACCGCGACGACGAGACCTTCACCTCGGAGCGCGGAAACGTACTCGTCACCCTGCTGGAAGGTGGCGACGCGGGGGCGGGCAAGATGCTCGCGGTCACCGACGGCCCGCGGCACGAGCAGTTGCGCAAGATCCTGCTGCGATCCCTGGGACCACGTGTTCTCCAACCCGTGGCGGACGCCGTGCGGGCGAACACCCGTCAGCTGGTCCGGGAGGCGGTCCTGCGTGACGAGTGCGACTTCGCCCTGGACATCGCCAGCCGTATCCCCATGACCACCATCTCCAATCTCCTCGGCGTCCCCGAGAGCGACCGCGACTTCCTGCTGAAGCAGACGAAGACCGCGCTGAGCGCCGATGACGACGACGTCGACGAGATGGAGTCGGCGATGGCGCGCAACGAGATCCTGCTCTACTTCATGGACCTGGTGGAGGAGCGACGAAGCGCCCCCGGGGACGACCTGATCAGCACGCTGGCCGCCAGCACGGTCGACGGGGCCGGGCTGAGCGACGAGGACGTCGTGCTCAACTGCTACAGCCTGATCATCGGTGGCGACGAGACCAGCCGGCTGACCATGATCGACAGCGTGCACTCGCTCGCCGCGCACCCGGAGCAGTGGCAGCGGTTGAAGGACGGCGACTGCTCGATCGACACGGCCGTCGACGAGGTGTTGCGCTGGGCGTCCCCCTCGATGCACTTCGGCAGGAGCGCCGTACGGGACACCGAGATCCACGGCGTCCGTATCGCGAAGGGGGACATCGTCACCCTGTGGCACATCTCGGCCAACCATGACGAACGGGTCTTCGACCGGCCCGACGTGTTCGACCTGGGACGCCGACCCAACAAACACATCTCGTTCGGCTACGGACCCCATTTCTGCGTCGGCTCCTATCTTGCCAAGATCGAGATAGCCGAACTCCTGATGGCTTTGCGGGACTTCGTCCTGGATGTCGAGCAGGCCGGCGACGCGCTGAGGATCCACTCGAACCTGCTGAACGGCTATCACAGCCTGCCGGTGCGACTGCGGCCGAACCACGTCGGACTGGCACGCGACGACGAGCTGAACGGAGCGAAGTGATGACGGGCAATCCGTTCGACACGGATGAAGGTGACTGGCAGGTGGTCGTCAACCACCAGGGACACCACGCTCTTTGGCGGCCTTTCCTGGATCTTCCGGCCGGCTGGGACATCGTCTTCTCGGATACCGGCCGGGAGGGCGCGCTGAACTACATCGAGCGGAACTGGAAGAGCCTCGGCCCGGTGGATCGGCCGGGGGAAGCGCCGTAAGGGGAGCTGGAATGTCGAAAGAGCGTGTAGCGCCAGACTTGCATGCTGTAACAGAGTTTCTGCTCTCTCGGGTTGTCGAGCTGCTGGACGTGTCCAGGAGCGAGGTGCATCGGGGGGTACCGGTCCATCGGTACGGACTGGACTCGGTGAAGTCGGTGGCTCTTGCCGCGTCGTTGTCCGAGTTCGTCGGCTGGAAGGTCCCGGCCACGTGGATGTGGCAGTACCCGACCGTCGACGAGCTCGCCCGTGCGCTTGTCGACGGTCCGGGTGCGGCCGAGCCCGCCCCGAGCACCGACCGCCGCGCGGGATCGCATGAACCCATCGCGATCGTGGGCATCGGCTGCCGGTTCCCCGGCGGACCGGATCCGTCCGCGTTCTGGCAGCTGCTGGTCGAGGGCGGCGACGCCGTCGGACCGGTGCCGCCCGCGCGCCGCGAGCTCCTGAACGACAGGGTGCGCTGGGGCGGGTTCATCGACGGAATCGACCAGTTCGACCCGCTGTTCTTCGGCATCTCACCCCGCGAAGCCGTCCAGATGGACCCGCAGCAGCGTCTCATCCTGGAGCTGTCCTGGGAGGCGCTGGAGGACGCGGGGATCGCGCCCCACAGCCTCGTCGGCAGCGACACCGGCGTCTTCATGGCCTCCTGCTGGGGCGACTACGCCGCTCTGGCGCACTACCGCGGCCCCGACAGCCAGATCACTCCGCACACCGCCACCGGCATGCACGACGGCATCATCGCCAACCGCGTCTCCTACATCCTCGGCCTGCAGGGCCCGAGCATGGCCATCGACGCCGCCTGCGCCGGATCGCTGGTCTCGGTGCACGTGGGATGCCAGTCGCTGTGGCTGGGCGAGAGCGATCTGGTGATCGCCGGTGGCGTGAACCTGAGCTTCGTCTCCGACTACTACACCGCCATGGACGCGATGGGCGCGCTCGCCCCGGACGGCCGCTGCAAGTCGTTCGACGCCCGCGCCAACGGCTACGTCCGCGGCGAGGGAGCCGGGGTCGTCGTCCTCGCACCGCTGAGCGTGGCACTCGAACGTGACCTACCGGTGTACTGCCTGATCAAGGGCAGCTCCTCCAACAACGACGGACTGAGCAACGGCATGACCGCGCCGAACCCCCAGGCGCAGGAGAAGATGCTCCGTACCGCGTACCAGCGGGCCGGCATCGCACCGCACCTCGTGGACTACATCGAGTGCCACGGCTCCGCGACGCCCCTCGGCGACCCGATCGAGGCCAACGCCATCGGCGCGGTCCTCGGCGGTGACCGCGCGGAGCCGCTGCGGCTCGGTTCGGTCAAGTCCAACGTCGGGCACCTGGAGGCGGCGGCCGGCATCGTCGGCCTGGTCAAACTCGCGCTGTCGATGCGCAACGGCGTGCTGCCGCCGAGCCTGCACTACACCGCCCCCAACCCGCAGATCATGTTCGACGAGTACAACCTCACCGTCCAGGACCGGCTGACGCCGTGGCCGCGACGGTCCGACGCGCGCA
The DNA here is from genome assembly GCF_053594495.1 of Streptomyces sp. NPDC001920. Lineage (NCBI taxonomy): Bacteria > Bacillati > Actinomycetota > Actinomycetes > Kitasatosporales > Streptomycetaceae > Streptomyces > Streptomyces sp. NPDC001920. The sequence goes on along the minus strand of NZ_JBSFEP010000001.1, from coordinate 408,898 downwards.
GGGGCGGCGTCAGCTCGTTCGGCTTCGGCGGCGCGATCTGCCATGTCGCCGTCGAGGAGCTGCCGCGGCCGGAGACCTCACTGCTCCTGCTGGCCGCGGACTCCCGCGAGGCGCTGGCCGAGCGGGTCGCGGCGCTGCGCGACGAGACCGACCTGCGCGCCGTCTGCAGCCGGACACCTGGGGAGGGAACCTTCCGGCTCGCGGCCACCGCCCGCGACATGACCGAACTCAGGACGCTGCTGGACGCCTTCACCGGCGGTGCGACGGTCGCCGGGCTGAGTGTCGGCGAGAAGGCCGAGCGCAAGCCGCGGGTGGCCTTCCTGTTCTCCGGCAACGGTTCGCAATGGGTGGGCATGGGCAGGCAACTGCTCGCCGGCATGCCCGTGTTCCGCCGGTCCATGATGCGCTGCGACCAACGGATGCGGGAGTTGCTGGGCTTCTCGCTCGTCGACCAGATGCTGGCACCCGACGGCCGCATCGACGACATGGACGTCTTCCAGCCGTTGCTGTTCTCCATACAGGTCGCGCTGGCCGAGGCCTGGCGCTCGTTGGGGGTGGAACCGGACGTCGTCGTGGGACAGAGCGTCGGTGAGTTCGCCGCCTCCCACATCGCCGGCGCACTCGACTTCGAGGACGCCTCCCACCTGGCCGCCCACCACGGCCGACTCCTCCAGCAGCTGGCCGTCGGACGCGGCGACGGCATCGTGGTCATGACCGGAGCGGACGAGGTCGAGCAGTACCTGAGCGGACGGCTCACGGTGTCCGGCTACAACGGCCTGAACTCCACCCTGGTCACCGGCACACCGCAGGAGATCGACGATCTCGTGCAGCGGCTGACCGACAAGGGCGTCACGAACCACCGGGTGCGGATGGGCCACGCACCGCACTCGCCCCTGATCGACCACGTCCTCGCCCCCCTGAGGGCCGAACTCGAAGGTCTCACGCCCCGTTCCGCACGCATCCCGATGATCTCGACCGTCACCGGCGAACCGGTCGAGGGCACGGAGCTCGGACCGGACTACTGGGCGAGCAACCTGCGCCAGGAGATCCGCGTGGTCGACGCCCTGAAGAACCTGCGGGACCACGACATCGACGCGGTGATCGAACTCAGTCCGCACCCCGTCCTGCTGAAGTCGGTGTCGGAGATCCTCACGGCGGCCACCCTGCCCTCGCTCCGGCGCGGCGCCGACGAAGCCTCGACCCTGCTCGGCTCGCTCGGCGCCCTGTACACCGCCGGCCTCCCGGTACCGGCCAACCCGTTCCTCGCGGGTGACCGGGGACGTCATGTCACGCCGATCCGGCGCGACGTCGTCGCCGACGAGCGGGTACATCTCATCCCCGTCTCGGCGCACACGCCGGCCGCCCTGGCCGACACCTGCCGTGAGTTGTCCAACCACGTCGAACGCGACACGGGCCTGCGGGTCTGCGACCTCGCCTACACGCTCGCGACCAGACGCACCCACCATGGGCGACGGCTCGCGCTGCTCGCCCGCAACCGTCAGGACGTCCTGGACGGGCTGGCCCGGGTCGCCGCCGGTCAGTCGCATCCCGACGTCGCCACGGGCACGGTCTCCGGCAACGTCGACCGGCGGGTGGCGCTGGTCTTCTCCGGCGGTGGAACCCAGTGGGTGGGAATGGGGCGGGAGCTGATGCGCTCGCACCCCGGGTTCCGCGCCTCGATGGAGGCGTGCGACGCCGCCGTGCGCCTGGCCGGTGGCTGCTCGGTGCTCGACCAGCTCGCCGCCCCGGCCGACGAGGCCAGGTTCGAGGAGATGGACTTCCAGCAGCCCGTCCTGTTCGCCCTGCAGGTCTCGCTGGCGAAGGTCTGGCTCGACCTCGGCATCGAGCCCACCGCCGTCGTCGGGCACAGCCTGGGCGAGGTCGCCGCCGCGTGTGTCGCCGGAACGCTGTCGCTGGACGACGCCGCCCGCGTCGTCGTGGCCCGGTCGCACCTGCTCGAACGGAAAGCGGCGCCCGGCGTCATGATCTCGGTCGACCTGCCGGAGCAGGAGCTGCTGCCGCGGCTCGCCCCGTACGCCGAGCACGCGGCCGTCGCCGTGGTCAACAGCCCCACCAGCGCCGCGGTCTCCGGCTCGCCGGAAGCCGTACGCGCCCTGGAGGCCGACCTGCGGCGGGACGGGATCTCGACCAGGAACATCAGGGTCGAACGGCCGGTGCACAGCCCCGGCATGGATCCTCTCATCGAGCCGCTGCGCGAGCGCATCGACGGCATCACCCCCCTGACCAACACCATCGAGTTCCGTTCCACGGCACTGGCCGACACGGTGAACCCGGTCACCGACGTGGACTACTGGGTGCACAACCTGCGCAACCAGGTTCGGTTCGCCGAGACCATCGGTGCGCTGGTCGACGACGGCGTCAGCACCTTCATCGAGATCGGCCCGCACGAGACGTTGCGCGGCGCGGTCGAGGAGATCGCACTGACCCGTGGCGCCCAGGTGCACGCGATCAACTCCTTGCGCCGCGACGAAAGTGACGTCCGCTGCCTGCTGGCGGCCGTCGCGTCGCTGTACGTCAGAGGCATCCCGCTGACCTTCGACTCGTTGTTCGCCGACGACGTCGAGGTCGTGGAGACACCGCTCGTGCAGTGGCAGAAGGACCGCTACTGGCTGGACACCGCGCCGCGCCGCGACATCGCGCCGGCCGCGGCCGCGGCCCCGGCCGCCGAGACCGTGACGGAGGCCGAGGTCGAGCCGGTGGAGAGCCGACCGGCCGCGGACAGGCCGGTGGCGGAGGTCGTCCTCGCCGAACTCGCCGACGCCCTGGGCGTACCGGTGAGCAGGTTCGACTCGAACGCCGGCCTGCGCGAGTTCGGCCTGGACTCGATGCTGGCGATCCGCCTCGTCAACAGGTTGCAGGCGCTGTTCGGGCAGCGGGTGTCGCCGGTGGTGTTCCTGGACGGCCGGACGATCTCCGAGGTCGTCGCCCATGTCGTCGGGGCCGTCGAGGGGACGACGCCGGCCGTGGCGGCACAGCCGGCCCCGGCGCCGGTTCCCGAGGTGGTGGCCGAGCCGACGCCCAGGGCCGAGCCGGCACCGGCGTTCCTCGACGACCTGTCCGAGCTGGATGCCGAGGAACTGGTGGAGGAACTGGCCGTGCGCGGCCTGCTCGACCCCACCGACGCCCCGGCATCGGAGCAACTGCGCGCCGACGGTCTCGGGTTTGAGCTGGCGCCGGCGTCGCACGGCCAGGCCTCGCTGTGGTTCATGCAGCAGGTCGATCCGGACGCGGTGCCCTACAACTTCATGGTGGCCGCCCGGATCAGGACCTCGGTCGACCACCAGGCGCTCGACGACGCCGTACGGTCCGTGATGGAGCGGCACCCCGCGCTGCGCACGGTCTTCGTCGAGGTGGGCGGCCACCCGTACCAGGTCATCCTGGATGAACCGGTGTACGAGTTCATCGTGGTGGACAGCTCGGACCTGGACGACGAACAGGCCCGTGAGGAACTGGCCGAGTACGGGCACCAGCCCCTCGACATGGACAACGGGCCGCTGGTGCGGGTCGTGCTGATGACCCGTGGGCCCGCGGACCACTACCTGCTGGTGCTCGTGCACCACATCGCGTCCGACGCGGCGTCGGCCGATGTGATGATCCGTGAACTGCAGGAGTTCTACGAGGGTGCCGACCCCGCCGCGAGCGATCCGGTCCCCCCGTACACGGACTTCGTCGAGTGGGAGCGCAAGTGGCTGGCCGGCCCGGCGGCCGACGCGGCACTGGACTGGTGGTCGCAGCAGCTGGCCGACCCGCCCGCCCACGTCGACCTGTCCGCCGCGGAGCGCCCACCCGGTGTCACCTACGAGGGGCGCGACCTCACGTTCCGCTGGAGCGCCGAGGAGACCCGTCGGCTCAGGGAGTTCGCGGTACGCGAGGGTGTGTCGATCAGCACCGTCGTGCTGGCCGGGTTCTTCGCCACGCTCAACCGCGCGGCCGGCGTCAAGGACTCCGTACTGGCCACCGCCATCGCCCAACGCGGCGAGCCCGGCTGGGAGTCGGCCATCGGCTACTACCTGAACACGGTTCTGGTGCGGGCGAAACCCGCCGGAGACCGCAGTTTCCGGGACCTGCTGGGAGAGGTCCACGCTTTCTCCCTCGGCCTTCTCGAGCACATGAACTACCCGCTCGACCGGCTGGCGTCCGTCCTGAAACCGCCCAGGTGCGAAGGCCGGCCCCCCTGGTTCGACGTCGCGGTGAACTGGCTGTCCTCGGACGCCTTTCCCCGCTCCACCAAGCTCTTCCACGGCAGGGGCGACACCATCGCCCCCGACAGCGCACTGCCGCTCGAACCGATGGCGGTGCGCAGGCACATCGCCAAGTTCGACCTGGAGATCTCGATGGCCGACATCGACGGCGAGGCGTTCGGCCACGTCCAGTACAAACCCCGCTACCTGGAGAAGGAGACCGTGACGGAGCTCCTCGCGCTGTACCGCACGGTGCTCTTCGCATCGATGGCCCAGCCCGACCTGGCACTGGAGGACATCACGCCGAGCAGCGGTCCCGAGGGGACGGGCCGGTGAAGGAGTCCCCGCACGCCGAGTTCCTCGATCGAGCGGCCAAGAAGACCGAACCCCCCAAGGCAGGAGCCTTCCATGTCCGACAGCCCTGAGCAGAGCTACGACCCGGGTGACGTGGCCGTCATCGGTATGTCCGTGCGGGCGCCCGGGGCCCGCACCAAGGAAGAGTTCTGGGACAACCTCGTACACGGCAGGGAGTCCGTGTCGATCCTCGACAAGGACGACATCCACGTCGACGAGACCCTGATCCACAGCCCGTTCTACGTCCCGGCCTGCGGCGTGCTCGACACCTACGACAAGTTCGATCCGTCGGTTTTCGGCATCAGCGACCGGATGGCCGCCGCGATGACCCCGGAGAACCGGCTGTTCCTGGAGAGCGCGTGGGAGTCGCTGGAGGACGGCGGGTACGACCCGGATCGCGTCGAGGGCGAGGTGGGCATCTACGGTGCCAACAACGCGCAGACCGCCGCGCTCTACAGTTCCCCGCCGGACCGGGTGTCCGTCGGCCCGGAGGCGATGGAGGCCGGCGCGGCATGGTCGCCGGACACCATGACGTCCAACGCGCTGTACTACATGGGGCTGAAGGGTGAGGCCGTCACCCTCGCGGCCGTCTGCGCGGGCTTCCACTATTCGGTGCACATGGCCTGCCAGTCGCTGCTGCTCGGCCAGACCGACATGGCGATCGCCGGTGGCGCGATGGTCCGCCTGCCGCACCCCCGGGGGCATCTGTGGGAGGAGAACCGCATCCTGTCCAAGGACGGGCACTGCCGTCCGTTCGACGCCAACGGCACCGGCACCGTGCTGTCCAGCGGCGTCGTCACCGTGCTGCTCAAGCCTCTGGACGCGGCCGTCACCGACCGCGACCACATCTACGCCGTGGTCAAGGGTTCGGCCGTCAACAACAACGGCGTCAGCGCGGTGGCCTACGGTCTGGCACAGCCCGAACGGCTGAGCGCGTGCATCGCCAACGCCATGCAGGTCGGTGGCGTCACCCCGGACACCGTCTCCATGTACGAGGCCAACGGTCTCGGTCTGCCGATGACCGACGAACTGGAGGTGCACGCGGCGAGCATGGCGTTCGGCAAGACCAACGGCATCACCTCGATCGGCGGTGTCAAGGGCAACGTGGGCCACGGCGGTGTGGTGTCGGGTGGCTTCGGCGCGATGAAGGCAGCGATGGCCCTGTACCACAAGACGCTGCCGGCGACGATCAACCTGACCGAGGTCAACGAGGACATCGGCTTCCCCAGCACCCCGTTCGTGCCGCAGATCGAGGCGGCGGACTGGGAGACGGAGTCCGGCATCCGCCGTGCGGGCATCACGTCCATCGGCGGTGGGGGCTACAACGCGCACCTGGTGCTGGAGGAGCCGCCGAACGGCGTCGAGCGCGCTCCCGAGGCCGAGGGCAGGCCGCGACTGGCCACGCTGTCCGCCCTGGACGACGAAGCGCTGGCTCGTCAGCGCGCGCGGCTCAAGGACTGGCTCGTCGCCAACCCCGACCTGCGCCTGGACGACGTCTGCTTCAGTCTCACCATGGGCCGCAAGGTGATGGACCGCCGCTGGGCCGCCGTGGTCCGCAGCCGTGCGGAGCTGATCACCGCGCTGTCCGACGACGCACCCCGCGGCCTGGCCACCGAGACCGCGGCCGCGCCGCAGGCGAACGTGGATTCCCTCCAGCGCAACGACAACGGGATCGTGCCGTCCGGAAACGACGCACAGGCGCTGTCCGACCTGGCCGCCGCCTGGGTGACCGGCCAGCGCGTGGACTTCGCCTCTCTGCACCTGGGGGAGGACAGCCACCGCGTGCCGCTGCCCACGTATCCGTTCCGGCCGCGCAGGTTCTGGCGCACGGACTGGTGACATGAGCACACCGGCGCCGGCCATGCCGGACCCGGGCGACCCGACCATACGGGCGGGACGCGGCCTCAAGGGGGCCCGGCGCATCCACCGGGTCGCCGCCCCCGCACACCGGAGGCGTCGTGCCGACGGACGCCGGGGCCCGGATGCCCGCGTCGGGGGGAAGCCACGGCGGTCTGCCGGAACGCCCTGAGCCGTCCTCGATCCTCGATCGGCTCAGGACGTCCGACCCCGGCCGCACCCCGGACAGGCACTTGGCCCTTGGTCACGGCCCCGCTTCCTCTGCGCACCCGAGACGAACGCCGTCGGCGCGGGCCGCCGCGCCGACGGCGGGCCCGCCGACGACCGGTGCGAACGCGGCGACGCGGCGCGGGCGTCGCCCTGGGTCACGCACCACGGTCGACCGAGTCGTCCGCGATCGAGCCGGTCCTGCGCCTCGGACGAGCGCTCTTTGCCCGTACCGAAGAGATACCTACCCGACCAGCGACCACCGGGAGCGCGAGTGAACATCTACATTTCAGGACAAGGGGGGTTCGCGGTGGAGGTCGCGGATGCCCTGCTGGACGAAGGCCACAAGATAATCGGCGCAGCCGCCCCGCGGCTGCGCAAGGGGCACTCCGACGAGAGCAACGCGATGTCCTGGGACCGCCTGCGTGCCTGGGCGTACCCCAGGGGTATCCAGTGGACGGACTCGGCCGAGCTCCGCGCGATGCACATCCCGGACGGGGTGGACATCATCGTCGCCGCGCATTCGCACGCCTTCATCGGCCGCCGGACGCGCGCGAGGGCCGCCGTCGCCACCATCGGCTATCACCCCAGCCTTCTGCCGTTGCACCGTGGCCGGGACGCGATCCGCTGGACGATCCGCGACGGTGACAGGGTGACCGGCGGCAGCGTCTACCACCTCACCGAACGTACGGACGCCGGCCCGCTCGCCGCCCAGGAGCATGTGTTCGTGCCCCCCGGCTCGACCGCGCAGAGCCTGTGGCGCGACCACCTGGCCCCCCTCGGCGTGCGGTTGCTGGTGCGGGTGGTCGCCGACCTCGCCGAGGGCAGGCGGATCGAGGTGCCGCAGGACGAGAAGCTCGCGACCTGGGAGCCTGCGATGGACTCGGCACCGCTGTTCAAACCCGAACTCATCGCGCTGCCCGGAGCGACGCCCGTGGACGGCAGCAAGTGGGCGCTGCACGCACAGTGAAGCCACCAGCGCGGAGCACGTGTCCAGTGCCGTCCAGGACGCGGGCCGGCTCAGCCGGCTGTGATCGGAACGTAGATCTGCTGGGCGGTCGTGCGGAGGGCTGCCACGAAGTCACGCGCACGCCGGGTCGGCTTGCTGTCCCGCAAGGTCTGCACGCCTATGGACAGGTGGGGGAGTTCGTCGGTGATCTCCACCAGGGCGGTCCGGCTTCCGTCCGGGGTGTCCAGCGACTGGGGTCTGTGATGGGTCAACACGAATCCGACACCGGCCCCCGCCAATGCGCGCATTGTCTCCATCCCGGTTGCGGAAATGATCTGGGGCATGGGTATTTCGGCTTTCCTGAAGGCGCTCTCCACGTATGTGTAGTAGCACGAAGAGGGTATGTCCGCCATCAGGATGGGATCGCTTGCCAGATCGGCCAGCGAGATCATCTTCGCATCGGCCAGCGGGTGACTCTCGGCGATGAGCGCATACAGCTTGGGCCGGATCAGTTCGGTGAACCTGGTCTTTTCCGACGAAGTGGTGCTGTATGTGACGGCTAATTCACACGTGCCGTTCAAGAGCAGGTCTATCGGCGAGTGGACGTCATGGACGTTCACGGTCAGTCGGGGGTGGGAATCGGCCACCCGGGAAAGGGTTCTCGGCATCAGGAACGAAGTGATCGAGTAATAGGATGCGATGTCGAGGCACCCTGCGGACTCGCCCTGGAGCCTGCTGCTGTAGTGATTCAGGGCATGAGCCTGCCGGAGGATCGCCCGCGCGTCGTTGATGAGCAACTTCCCGACCGGGGTCAGGCTGACACCTTTGGCGTGGTGGCGCACGAGCAGCTGGTTCGCCAGCTGTCTCTCCAGTCGCTGGATCGCGGCCGACACCGCGGACTGGGAGGCGTGGAGGCGCTCGGCGGCCTCGGATATGTTTCCGGTCTCGGCGATGGTCACGAAGTAGAGAAGCTGAGTGAGGCTGAACTCCGGCCGACGGCCCATCCGAGGTGGTCCTTTCGTTCCCGAACAGAACTTGGACCGCTGCTTTCCGTGACGGAAAGGACAGCAGCCTTTGCGAGATATCCGTGGAATCCAACTATCAGGCTTTTTGGTGTCTACCGGGGGAGCCCTGGGCGGCGTCTTGCTGAAATCTGCCTACGTGCGGGCGGGTGAGGTGGCTGTGTATGTGGCGGGTCGAGACTCCCCGTTGTGGGCGCGGTGCTGATCAGCACGGCTCGGCGGGTTTCCGTATTCCATCATCGTGGCGCACGGCTGACGAGAAGTGAGCCGGGGCGGAGCGCGAGCTCCGCCGGCGGGCGGTCATGAGCGATGCGGCGAGAGGGCGGGCGGACGAGGCGCACCGGCAACGTTCAAGGTCACGTTTCCGGCAGGAGCTGGTTCTTCCTGAGTCGCTCGACTCCCTCCGTCAAGGTGGTGAGGTCCGGGCCGAGATACATACGGGCGTACCCGCTGCCCGACAGCCGTGTCACCCGTGCCACCGGCCAGGCCGGGGACAGGAAGACCCCGGCCCGGACAGCACACGCGTGCAGGTACTCCCGCTCGTCGTCGGCGTAGGACTGCGGTACGGGGAACAGCGCGTACGGAGCCGCCGGACCCGCCACGACCCCGGGCCGGCCGGGTGGCAGAGCGAACTCCCGGATCACGGCCGTACGCTTCTCCTCCAGGCCCGACCGCTCCGCGGCCAGGTACCTCTCCACCGCCGCGCCGTCCGCCAGCCACTCGGCCATGGCGTACTGGAGATGGCCCGCGTAGTTGAAGGTGTGCCGGGGACGCAGCTCGTTGACGAAGTCGTCGAGGAAGCCCGGTTCGGCCAGCACCGACCCGATGCCCCAACCGTTGCAGTGGAACTGCTTGCCGAACGAGCGGACGCTCAGCCACGGCAGGGACGCTCCCGCCTCGCCGAGGGTCTGCAGGAGGACGGCGGTGGCGGAGGTGGCGGTGAGGCCGTCCGCGCACAGCCCGAAGTAGGCGTCGTCCACCAGCACGGCCGCGCGCGCCTCCACGGCGATCTCGACCAGGGTCCGCACGACGTCCTGCGACCAGTTGTGGCCGGTCGGGTTGTGCTGGGCGTTGATGACGACCAGGGCCAGGTCGTCGGCGGACGCGGCCGCCTCGCGCAGACCGGCGACGCTCGGCAGGAACCCGTCGTCGGCCGACGTCTCCACGTAGCGGGGCCAAAAGCCCAGGGGCTCCAGGAAGCCGGCGTAATCCCACGCCGGAGCCACCGCCAAGGCGGACGGCCGGTCCCCGGCTGCCTGGTGCCGCACCCACTCCGCGAAGTCCCGCATGGCGCTGCGCGTGCCCGTCCACGTGACGGCGAGCTCCCACGTCCCGTCGTCGGCGAGACGCTGGGAGTCGGCCACGTACCGCTTCATACGGCGGCGCAGGGACGGCAGCCCGTACATCGACATCTGGTAGCCGTGCACGTCGTGGGGGACGTGGCGCAGGGCGTCGAGCAGCGCCCGCGGAGTGTCGTCCCAGGTCTCGCCGAGGGCCAGCAGCACAGGGGCGCCCGCGGGCTCCCCCAGCTCCCGGTACTCGCGCAGCCAGGCGACGTCCGGCAGACGGTTGGGCCGGACGTCGTCGTCGAGCATCCTGTCCAGCAGCGTCACGAGCCGGCCCCGACGACGCGACGGGACTCGTGAAGCACCGGCTCCGGGTTCGGGTGGGCCCGGCGGAACAGCAGGATCGAGTAGCCCGCGTAGGACAGGTTCTCGTCGAACAGCTCGTAGAAGTAGGTGAGCCGCTTGCGCAGGGCCGTGCGCTTCTCCTCGGGCTGCTGCTCCAGGTGCGGCTGGCGGAACACCGAGTCCACGTACGCCTCGATGCGCTCCGCGGACTGCCGGACGTACTCGTAGGGCTCCTCCACGATCAGCGTCGCCTCGGGGTGCGAGAAGACGTCGATCCAGTAGTCCAGCGAGGTCACCGGCAGCGGCGCGGCGATGGCCTTCTCCACCCGGCGCCGCAGGTCCTCCGGTGGTGTCGTGCGGTAGTAGATCGGGACCGCCGCGAGGACGCCCCGCTCGGCCAGCACGCGGTAGTACTCGGCGGCGGCCCGCCGGTGGTCGTCCATGAAGGACGTCACGTTGCTGCAGAACACCAACTCGAACTCGCCGTTGCCGTAGGGCAGCAACCGGCCGTCGCCGAGGTCGAAGGTGACGTTGTCGATCCCCGCCGCCGCGGCCTTCTTGCGGGCGAACTCGTTGGAGACCGGGTTGATGTCCAGGCCCACCACGGGGTTGTCGACCCAGCTGGCGATCTCGATGCTGGTGTAGCCGGTGTTGCTGCCCACCTCCAGCACGCGCCGGCCGGGCCTGGGCCGCGTCAGTTCCAGCACCCGGCGGACCGTCCGGCCGCCACCCGAGGGCATGTTCGGCTCGTTGACCAGCCCCACCAGCCGGGAGAAGTCGAGCTCCCGGATCTCGGAAACCGTGATGTCGTTCAGTGCGTCGAGGACGGGTCGGGAAATCAAGAGCGCTCCTGAAGGGTCAGTTGGAGATACGGAGGGTCGGCATTCCGAGCTCGACCGAGACGGCGCTGACGGTGGCGGGGGCGACTCCGAGGTCGCCGAGCTTCGCCAGCGCCTCGTCGCGGCCCAGCGCACCGAGCCGGACGTGATGGGCCATCTCGTACACGTAGGGATGGAAGCCGTGACGGTTGATGTGATCGACGATCAGCAGACTGTTGAGCCGGCAGTTCGTCGAGCAGGAGTCGGTCTCCTTCGGCGGCACCCAGCCGAATTCACGGAGCTGCTCCAGCGCCCCCGCCTCGGTGTAGTCGGTCGCGTAGAGCGGGTTGATGAGGCCCAGGGGCTCGTTCTCGGTCGGTCCGGTCCACAGGTCGAGCCCGGGGCCGAGCTGTGGATCGGCCAGTTTGACCGGGTCGAGGTTGCGGTCCGCCACCTCCCGCAGGAAGGAGGTCGGGACGAAGGCCGATGTCGTCATCTGGCCGGGCGTCCACCCTCCGGCCAGCAGGGGCACCCGGTGGGCCGACGCGATCTGGATGCCCACGGAGAAGACCAGCCCGATGCACGAACCGCAGGCCGCGGTCGAGTACTTGATGGTCTCCGGGCCCATCTCCGTGGTCATGGCGGTCCGGTAGACACCGCTCATCAGCTTCCGGTGCGGCCGGAAGACCAGGTGATCGGCGCCCACGGCGTCGACGACCGCGCGCATGTTGTGGGTCGTGGCCTGGGCGAGGAAACCGTTGTCGAGTGTCATGGCCAGCACCCGCAGACCGTGGTCCCGAGCCAGGGAGACCAGGGCCAGCGAACTGTCCTTGCCGCCGCTGTACAGCAGCACACAGTCGTACGACCGGTCGTCCCACTGCGCTGCGGTCGCCTTGCCGAGGGCCGCTTCGAGCACGGACCTGCTGTTGTCGATCCGCTCGCCCTCGTCCAGGCAGTAGCTGCACACTCCCGACTCGCCGAAGGCGATACCGGGAAACGACTCCGGGAGGACACACCGGGTGCACACCCGCTGGTCACCCGTGACGAGCAGTTTCCCGTCCACTGTCTCCACACGCACCATGTCTAGGCACTCTCCTGGACTTCCGCTGGGACCTGCCGGTCCGATTCATGGGTTTCGCCCCGCCCGCGGGAGGTCGGGAAGGCGAGCAGCACGACGCTGAGCACCACGGTCGCGAGGCCGCCGACGAGCGCCGCCTCGTGCACGCCCCACCACGAGCCCACGGCCGCCACGGCCGTGATCGCGACGGGCCGCAGACCCAGGGAGATCAGTCCGTCGATGGCGAACACGCGGCCCAGGAACTCACCCGGGAGCCACCGCTGGATCACGCTGTGCCACACCGTGTCCGCGTAGCTGATGGCCACGCCGTACAGGCCCATCAGGACGAGGGGCACGGCGAACGAGACGGCCGCGCCGAGCGCGACCAGGACGGGTCCGGCCAGTGCGGCCGAGACGAACACGGCGGCGAGAGGGCGCGAGGGAATCACCTTGACCGCCATGAGCCCGCCGACCAGATGGCCGCAGGACGCCACGGACAGCAGCAGCGCCCAGTCACCGGAACCGCCGTAGTCCGCATGCGAGATCAGCGGCCCGAGCACCTGGTTCGGCGCCACCGCGAAGCACTGGAACAGGGCCGCGTGGCAGAGGCCGAGAGCCAGCCACCGACGCGCCCGCACTTGCGCGAACCCGCCGAAAGCTTCCTTCCACATCGGACCGGAGCCGGATGCGGAGCGCGGTCGGCGCACCCCGAGACCGCCGATCAGCACCGCGCTGAGGAGGAACGAGAACGCGTCGAGCGCGATGGCCGTCCCCGGCGACCACCAGGCCACGGCCAGTCCTCCGGCGAGCGGCCCCAGGATCATCGCCGTGCTGTAGGTGATCGACAGCAGGGCCGTCGCGGACTGCACGGCGTCCTTCGGCACCAGTTGGGTGATCACGGCACGGGAGGTGGGGAAGTGGAACGCCGAGGCCGCGCCGTGCACGGCGTAGACGGCGGCCAGCGCCCAGACGCTCGCGGTGCCGGTCAGGACCAGGGCGGCCGCGGTGGCCTGGGTGCCGACCCGGACGACGTCCGTCAGCAACAGCGTGGCGGTGGGGGACCGCCGGTCGCCCACCAGGCCGCCCGGCAGCATGAACACGACCAGGGCGATGGTGTGCGCCGCGAGCACGATGCCGAGCGCGGACGGGGCGTCGGAGAACTCCAGCACCGCGAACGGCAGGGCCACGAGCAGGAACGCGTCGCCCGCCGCGGAGACCAGGGTGGACAGCAGCAGCCGGCGCATGCCGGGGTGGGTGAGCGGACCGAGCTTGGTCGATGTCACGGCCTGCCTCCTTGTCCCTCTTCGTGGTGCACGGACGATTCCGCACCCCCCGGCAGCGCGACGAGACGTCCGTGGCCCCTCAACTCGGTCCCGCCGTCGGCCGCGCAGACCAGCTGCCCCTCCAGCAACTCCCGCAGCCGCTGCTGCTGCGACCTGCGGAGGTCCTCGTCCACCAGCGCGAGGATCTCCGGGATCGGCCGGTCGACCGGGTGGCGGACGCGGTAACCGTCGGACAGCCGGGCGTAGCTGCGGCCGTCCGCGGCCAGCAGTACGGGGGCGGCGCCGGTCCGGGTGAGAGTCCGGGCGCCGCCCGCGGTGTCCGGCGGTGGCGCGGTGCGCAGGCCCGCCAGCGCGGGGTCAGGGGACTCGGTGAAGATCTGCGTGGGCGTCACCGCACTCGCGAACTGTGCGGCCTGCCCCTGCTGCATCTGCGCTCCGAACGCCATGACCCGTTCCGAGATGCCGACTTCCATGATCGCGTGCCCCGGCAGGTCCAGGTACTTCTCGTAGACCTCTCCCAGGCGGTAGGCGAGCATCCACGGTTCCCAGCGGCCGGGCGCGGTGCTGAGCAGGGCGGCCACGCAGCGCTTGGCGTAGTGCTCGGGCGCGGGCGTCTCCACCAGGAGCAGGGGGACACCGACATCCCGGGCCACACCGGCAAGCAGCGTGCCGATGTGCTGCCAGGCCTCGTCCTCCCGGGGCTCCTCGACCGCGATGTGCAGCCCGATCGCAGGTGAGATGAACTCGTCCCGCACCAGCGGGCGCGGATTGGGCACGGGCCGGTAGGTGCCCTCCGGCGAGGCGACCGCGGCGGGGAGTTCGCCCTGCCGGACGCGCCCGCGCAGATGGTCGATGTGGGCGGGGTTGGTGTCGTACCACAACACGCTGCCGTCGGGCATCCGGAAGCAGTCGAAGTTCTCGGAGATCTCCGAGGAGAACTCCAGGGACCAGGGATCGGCCAGGACCGGCGGATGGGCGTGCACCTGCAAGGGCCACAGCCGCCCCGCGTGCTCCAGCACCCGCTCGACGATACGGTCGCCGAGCTCCAGCCCGGCCCCCGTCAGGCTGGGCACGCCCGACGAGACCGGATGTCGGCTCAGATAGCCGGCGGTGACGAGACGCCTCTGATACGGCGGGAACTGCTTCGACGCTTCACGCAGCAACGCGCAACCCCCTCGCGCACGCGCGGAAATGCCGCAGTGTCCGGTCGGGCGCGCTCAGCTGCCACTCGACGTCGGTGAAGAACCGGTCGACGACCTCCAGGAAGCCGTCCACATCGGTCGAGCGGGCCCGGGTCCACGACTCGGCGAGCAGGACGTCCGGCTTCACCTCGTCGCCGTCCAGGGCGTACCCGAGGGAGAGCAGCCGCTGGTCGAGACCGTCCCGCTGCAGTCGCGGGCCGGTGACGAGAGTGAAGTCCAGGCCCACCGACCGCAGGGTGAGGGCTCGTTCGCCGGTGAGGGTGTGCGCCCGGCACACGGTGCCGTAGCGCACGTGCTCCGGGATCCGGTGGTCGCGCCACGACCTGACGGCCTCGTGGCTGCGGACCGCGAAGGCGGGCGTCTGCCGCTCCCAGCCGTGGGCCGTCAGCTCCCGGAACAGCAGCAGCCGGGTGCCGCGCACCTGCGCGGGCTCCGGGACCAGCATCGCGTCCTGGTGCCCTTTTCCCGGGTGAAGCGTGGATCTAAGCACCATCTCGCTCTTTCAGTGTGATGGCCAATGGGTCGGTGTCCAGCCGGACCTCGGCGCCCAGCGGCAGGGACAACATCGGTTCGGTGTGACCGAAGTCGACGTCGGTCACGATCGGCACGTCGATCCCGTCGAACGCCCGCAGCACGGTGTCGTCGAAGTCCACCCAGCCGCTCGCCGCCCGGCCCGGCCTCGCCCGGCGGGCGAACACCACGCCGGCGACGGACTCCAGCTGTCCGGAAAGCCGCCACTGCGCCAGCAACGGCACCAGTTGGTCCGGCCCGGTGCCGAAGTCCTCCAGGAAGAGGACCCGCCCCGAGACGTCCGGCCAGTACCGCGTGCCGAACAACGAGGACACCGAGAACAGACAGCCCGCCAGCAACCGCCCCTGTGCGACGCCGTGCCTCAGGACCCGCCAGGGCGCTGCGGTGCGCATCGTGAGCGGGCGCTCGTCGTCCCGGTCCCACCACGGATCGTCGTCGGTGTACTCGGACGGCGGCCGCAGCACGGTCGTCCCGTGGCCGCGCAGGGCGCCGCGCAGACTGTCGAGCGCGTAGGGGAACGGCCCGCCGAAGTGCCCGAACTCGGAGACGGCCATCGGACCGTGGATCAGTGACCGCACGCCCTGCGAAGCCATCGCCCACAGCACACAGCTGACATCGCTGTACCCGATCACCGGAACGTTTCGGCGGCGCACCAGCCCGTAGTCGATCCACGGAAGGATCTCCATGGCGGTGTATCCGCCCGTGGTCGCCATCACCGCACCGACCGACGTGTCCCGCAGCAGCCGGTGCAGGTCTTCGGCCACCTCGGCCGGCTCGGCCGCCCCCATGCGGTGACTGCCCAGCGTGTGCGGGGCGGTGACGGGCTCCCAGCCCGCAGCCCGCAGCGCGGCCGTGGCTCTCGCCATCCGCTTGGGGAACAGGTTCGGGGCCGGTGAGGACGGCGTCCACAATCCGATGCGCCCGCTCTCACCGGTGCGCGGCCGGGCCGATTCCGGCCTGGTGGACGGCCTGGTGGACGGCCTGGTGGCGCTCACGGAACGATGTCGGCCCCGTGCGCACGGGGCAGCAGCTGCATGTCCCGGATGTCGTCGTGGTCCAGCAGCCACATGAAGAACCGCTCCAGGCCGATGCCGAACCCGGTCGTGCGCAGCGGCACGGTGTCCCTCATCTCGCAGTACCACTCGTACGGTTCGGAGGAGACGTCGTGCACTCCGAGCGCCCGGCGGACGTCCGCCGAGGTCTCGTGCCGCTCACCGAGGCCGACGACCTCACCGATGCCGAAGAGCAGGTCGGCATTGCACGCGCGCTGCTCGGAGCCGTCCGCGAACGCCTGGTAGAAGGGCACCGAGAGGTGGTCCCAGTGGGTGATCCAGGTGAACTCGCCCAGCTTGTCCATCACGGCCCGCTCGCCCTCGCGGGTCAGCGTGCGCCAGCCGGCCTCCTGCTGTACGCCGTGGCCCTCCACCAGTTCGGCGGCCTCGTCGAAGGTGATGCGGCGGAAGACCGGGTCGGCGGCGAAGGACTCTATTCTCGCCAGGTCGCCGCCGGCTTTGGCGAGGGCGTCCGCCTCCTCTTCGAGGACGCGGCGCACGAGATGAACCAGATACTTCTCGGCCACCTGTATTCCGGTGTCGAGATCTCCGGCGACCTCGGCCTCACTGTGGAAGAACTGCGACAGATGGGAGGTGTCCGGCTGCTCGCCCCGGAACGACGGCATGATGTAGTACACGCTCTTGCCGGTGAGGCGACAGCCGTACTCCAGCATGAACTGCATGGAATCGGCCAGGTAGGTGGGCGTGCCGCCCAGTTCCACCTCGACGGGCAGTGAATCGCTGCCGAGACCCATGGGGCTGGAAATCGACCCGGTCGTCAGCGGAAGGTGGATGGTCTGGCCGCCGTTGCTCGTCCAGAATTCCGTGGTGGCGCGTGACACAACGTCCTGAAGTCCGGCGATGAGCCGGTACCAGGGATTTTCAAGAGCGAGTAGATGATGTTTCCCGGGGTGGCGCCAGATTGCAGCGGGAGAGTAAATGGATTCGGGCACGAAGGAACCTCGCTTCAGGAGTTCTACGGAACGTGCTCGGCGCTCTCGCGGCAGAGATCAGCGGGCGCTGGTGGGATCGGCGGAACCAGCGGGCTCGGTCGCCACGCGGTACTCCGTCATGACCTTCTTCATGGCGGCGTCGAATTCTGTGCGGTCGTCGGATCCGAAGATGACGATGTAGCAGAATTCCGCGCCATGGCTGAGGGAAAGGGTGTCCCCGACCTTGGCCACGGGCCAGACCCGCGCGACCCCGGGAATGGCCGCGACCTCGTCCACGGGCGGCAGCGTCGTGATGACGCCGGGCTTCTCCGGAGAGAGGTTGACGAATCCGACGTGGCGCCGGACCACTTCGCGCGGGTGGGCCTGGTCGGAGAGCAGACCACGGCCGATGATGTGCCACACGGGCTCGCCGAGGTGCTCGGAGACCATGGGCACGACGGCGCTGCCGCCGAGTCGCGTGCACATCTCGGAGAAGACCAGTTCGCCGTCGGGGGTCTCGAAGAGCTCGACCTCGGTGACGGCATGAGTGACGTGGAAGGCGGCGTTCACCCGCCGGCAGAAGTCCAGCAGCCGCTCGTAGAGCTGTGCGTTGTCTTCCCGCGACAGCAGAACCGCCCCGTCGGGAAGTTGCGTGGTGCCGCCGCCGGTCCGGCTTCCGATGCTGGCCAGACGGGGTTCCAGATAGCTGCCGGCCACGAAGAACTCCGGCTCGCCGTTCACCCAGAGGCCCTCCACCAGCAGCTCGCGGCCGGTGACGAACTCCTCGACGGTCAGCTGGCGGGAGGGCAGGAGCGGCTCGTAATGGAAGTCGTCCAGGATCCGGTCGAACTGTTCCGGGGTGTCGGCCCTGCGGGTGCTCATCGTCCCGAAGCCGAGTGCGGGCTTCACCACCACGGGGAACCGGAGCGTGCGTTTGATGTGCTCGCGGCGCTCCCGGTCGTTCGCGTCGGGGAGCGAGAGTGAGGCCGCGGTGCGGATTCCGGCCGCCCGCACCCGCTCCTTCATGAGCCGCTTGTCGCGGACGGCCACCCAGTCCAGCAGGTCCGTGGGCCGTGCGGCCACGAGACTCTGCAGGTAGCCGGCGCCGAGCTGGCTGAATTCGGTGAAGCTGATGACCTGGTCGATCTGCTCCCCGCGGAGCCGAATGTCCGCGGCGACCGCGGAAAGATCACTCAGCGCGTCGAAAGAAGAAACGCGGTAGACCCGCTCGGTGCGCTCGATCAGCTCGGGCTCTAAGTGGTGGTGCTCGGTGTCGAAGTCGTCGAGGACCAGGATCACATCATTGCCCGAGTCGAGCAGGGTGGCTAAGAGCTCCCGCTCCCACTTGCACATGAGCAGCTTTTTCAGTTGCGTCAAGTTATTTTCCCCCGGTGCGGTTTCAGGCAGCCGGATGGCGGCTTCCCGAGACGATAGACCGTCCGTCGTGCAGAGATCAACGGTGTATTGCCGGAAGTCCGGGACGGGAATGTCCGAATTTCCCGGATTAGTCGAGGTGTAGGAACTCGCGAATGCTCCGCACACGATGGCGAGGGGCAGGGCGAGTGCTTGTGCCATCCTTGAACCGGCCAAGCTCCTGTGTACTATGGCCGCTGGTATGTGCCAGACGCAAGTAGTGGCCTGAGTATGTTGTTGCCCGTGGGGTGGCCGAAAATGGTCCGCCCTGACTGCGGCACCGTATCGCGGAGCGTTCGCTTCGCTTGATCGAAATGTTTGTGCAGTTCCGGCGAATCGGCCGGATGTTTCCGAGACCTGGCTCAAAACCTTCTGGAGACCTTTGTGCGCAAGCCTGCCACCCCATCGCCATCCTTATCGGGGGTGATAACCGGGTCCGATGTCGCGCCCGCGATCGTCCTGAGTCAGGTGTCCAAGGACTACACGCTGGCCCGGGGTCGTGCGGTGCAGGCTCTGGCGGACATCGATCTGACCGTCGCACCCGGCGAGTTCGTCGCGCTCATCGGCCAGTCCGGCTGCGGCAAGTCCACCGTGGTGCGGCTCATCGCCGGCCTGGAGGAGCCGACTTCGGGAAGCGTTCTGGTCGGCGGTGGCCCGCCCGCGGCCTTCCTCGCCGAGCGCAGACTCGGGGTGGCGTTCCAGGAGCACGCGCTGCTGCCCTGGTCCTCCGTGCGGGACAACGTGGCCCTCCCCTTCCGTATCGCCGGGCGACCGGTCGACCGGGAGAAGGTCGGCCTACTGATCGACCTGGTCGGGCTGGGCGGCTTCGCGGACGCCCGGCCCAGCCAGCTGTCCGGCGGGATGAAGCAGCGCGCCGCCATCGCCCGCGCCCTGGTCATGGACCCCGACGTGCTGCTGCTCGACGAGCCCTTCGGCGCCCTGGACGCCGTCACCCGGCGGCGGATGAACCTGGAACTCGCCCGCATCTGGGCGGAGCGGCGGATCAGCACCCTCCTGGTCACCCACGACGTGAACGAGGCGGTGCTGCTCGCCGACCGGGTCGTCGTCCTCAGCGCCCGGCCGGGCCGGGTGCGCCACGTGGAGACGATCGACGTGCCCCGTGAGAAGCGCGCCGAAGCCGGCCACGCCTCCGAAGTGCAGGACGTGGCACTGCGGTTGCTGGAACAGCTGGACCGGGACGGGACCGCATGAGAAGCGGAGTACGGACCCTCGCGCTCGGCACCATGGGAACGCTTCTGCTGATCGCCGCCTGGGAAGTGATCGGGCGCAGCCGGTGGGCCGGCGCCGGCTGGCCGGCGCTGAGTGCCGTCGTCGACTACGCGGACCAGCCGCAGATCCAGGACCTGCTGCTGCGCTCCCTGTCCGCCACCACCGCCTCCGCGCTGAGCGGACTCGTGGCGGGGGCCCTCGCGGCGCTGGTCCTGGCGGTGCTCGGCGTGCTGCTGCCGGTCCTGCAGCCGGGACTTGACCGTCTGGTCACCGTGATCAACGCCCTGCCCCTGATCGCGCTCGGTCCGCTCTTCGTCTCGACCGTCGGCAGGGACGGCACGGCAACGGTGGTCGCGGCCCTGGCTTCCTGTTTCGCCGTGTTCGTGGCGGCCACCGCGGGGCTCGCCGCCGCGCCCAAAGTCCACCGCGACCTGCTCACGACCCTCGGTGCCGGCCGCCGCCGGCAGCTGCTGCACCTCCAGCTTCCCTTCGCCGTACCCCTGTTGCTCGACGGACTGGCCCAGGCGGCGCCCGCGGCGGTGCTGGGGGCGGTGATCGGAGAGTGGTTCGGTGCCGACCGGGGGCTGGGCGTGCTGCTCGTCGGGGCCATGCAGAATCTGCAGACCGAACTGCTGTGGTCGGCCGGTCTCGCCACCACCTTGCTGTCCTTCGTGGCCTACGCGGTGGTCGGTGCGTGCCGCTCGGCGGTGCGCGGGAGGTTCCTGTGAACCTGGTCAAGAAGTGGCTGATCCGCTACTGGCTGCTCCTCGGAATGCTGGCCGCCTGGGGGACGTGGGTCCACGTCGGCTCGGTCAACGCCATCGTGGCCCCGAGCCCGGCCGCCGTCTTCCAGGACCTCCTCACGCACGCCCCCGCATACCTGCCCGACCTGCTGTGGACCGTCCTGATGAGCGTGGCCGGGCTGGTGCTGGGCATGGCGCTGGGCGCCTTGCTGGCTCTCGCCGTATGGGCTTCGCGCCTGGTCACGGGGGTCGTGACACCCGCCGCCCTGGTCATGCGGTCGGTACCGGTGGTCGCCCTGATCCCGGTCATCGGACACCTGGTGGGGTACGGTCAGAGCGCCGCGCTCGTGGTGACCGTGGTCGTCTCCTTCTTCCCTGCCTTCGTCCTCATCAACTCGGCGCTGCACAGCGTGCCCCGGGCCACCGCGGACCTCTTCACCGTGCTGGGCGCCGGACCGCTGAAGCGGTTGCGGCTGCTGTACGCGCCGCACGCCGTGGGCGCCCTGCTCGTCGCCCTGCGGACGACCGCGCCGAGCGCCGTGCTCGCGGCCATGCTGGCCGAGTACCTCCTCGGACAGCACGGCCTGGGCCGGCTGTTCGCCACCTCCGTCACCTACATGGACACCGCCCGCGCCTGGGGCACCGCGCTCGTGGCCATCGCCTTGTCGGTCGCATTCTCGGTGCTGGCCCAAAGACTGGAACGCGCCGCGGCCGGCCGGTTCCACTGAAGTCGCCACAACCAACGGGGAGTTATCGCTTCATGGGCATGCCTGACCTCACACGATCCGCTCCGACCCGCCGTCAACTCCTGCGCGCCTCCGGCGCGGCAGGACTCGCCCTCAGCGGTCTGCTGGCCGGCTGCGGCAGCGGGGAGGCGGAGTCCGGCGGTGGCGGACAGACCATCAAGGTCGCGCTGGGCTGGATCAAGAACGTCGAGTTCGCCGGATACTGGATCGCGGCGGACCGCGGCTACTACGCCGACGAGGGGCTGACGGTCGAGTTCCAGGCGGGCGGTCCCAACGCGCCCGACCCGACGCAATCGGTCGCGACCGGCAACGCCCACATCGGAATCCACCCCAACCTGCAGACCGTCGTCCAGGCCATAGCCAAGGGCAACGACTTCAAGCTCGTCGGTACCCAGTTCCAGACCGGACCGGGCGGCATGCTCTCGCTGGCCTCCGATCCGGTGCGGACACCGGCCGACCTCGTCGGCAAGAAGATCCTCGGCCAGCAGGGCACCCAGCCCACGATCGACGCCGCGCTCAAGGTGGCGGGGCTGCCCAAGGACTACACCTTCGTCCCGGTCGGCTTCGATCCCGCGCCGCTCGTCGAGAAGAAGGGGGCGGTGTACACCTGCTTCGTCACCAGCCAGCCCATCACCCTGGAGCAGAAGTACGGGATGAAGGAGGGGACGGACTACGTGTCCGTCACCACCAGTGACCTCGGCATACCCGGCTACGCCTGCCTGGTCTTCACCGGGAACTCGTTCCTGGACAAGCACCGAAAGGCAGTGGAGGGATTCCTTCGTGCCTCCGTCCGCGGGTGGCAGGACAACGCCCGGGATCCCAAGATCGCCGCCCGGCTGGCCGTCGAGAAGTACGGCGTCGACCTGGGGCTCGACCTCAAGCAGCAGATCCGTGAGAACGAGTTGCAGACCCCGCTCACCCGCAGCGCGCTGACCGAGTCCAGCGGACTGTTCCGGATCGACACCGAACTGCTCGGCGGAAAGATGTACGAGGCGTTGCGCGCATCGGGCGTGCAACGCCTCCCCGATGCCTCCGAGATCGTCGATCAGACGGTCCTGGATGCGGTGTTCAAGGGAAAGTCCGCCGTCTGACACGTCATGTCCGCGGACGCATGACCCCATGCTCCGCGAGCCATCCCAGGGAGACGCGATCGCGTGAACATGTCCCACACATCCCTGCTGTCCTCACTGACGAGGGCGGAGGACAGAGACGACTGGCACGCACTCAACACCGACCCGGACTTCCGCAAGGAGGTCGTCCTCGCCTGCCGCGAACTGGTCGACACGGCGTACGGGCAGGGCGACGAGCTCGCCCTGTGGAACCTGCACGACATCCTGGCCCGCATATACGACAACGATTTCGGACCGCCCGGCGTGGACCGCGCCGGCAAGGAGACCCAGCCGATCCACCGGGACATCGCCGCCGTCCTGGAGAAGGCCGTGCTGGAACGCGAACTCGCCGACATCACCGACGACGAGGTGTCCTCGTACCCCGAGGACCCGGACGCCTACGTGACCTGGCTGAAGGCGCGCATCGGGGACCACGGCAGCCGACGGCATCCGCTGTACCGGGAGTACCTGAGGAACGAGGCCGGCGCCGAGGACTTCCGGTTCTTCCTGGCCCAGGAGTCGAACCTCGACCCCCGGTTCGACGACATCCTCGCCCTGATGCAGCTCGGTGTGTCCGGACGGCAGAAGCTGGAGCTCGCGGCGAACTACTGGGACGAGATGGGCAACGGCGACCCGGCCGACGTCCACACGGCCATGTTCGCGCAGGCGCTGCGCACGGTGGGCGCGGACGACGCGTACATCGCCAAGAACCAGTTGCTGGAGACCAGAATCTCCGGCAACCTCTCCGCCTGCCTCGCCCTGTCGCGCCGGCACTATCTGAAGGCCGTCGGCTTCATGGGCGTGACGGAGTACATGGTCCCCATACGGTTCCGGGACTTCGTCGACGGCTGGCGCCGGGCCGGCCTCCCCGAGGACGGCGTCCGGTACCACGAACTGCACATCGGCATCGACGCGCAACACGCCTCCGGTTGGTTCAAGAACGTCGTCAAGCCGCTGATCCACGAGGACCCGCGCAGCGGCCGGGAGATCGCGACCGGAGCCCTCATCCGCCTGAACTCGTCGCTGCGGTACCTGGACGCCGTGCTGGCGCACCTGCGCACCGCCACCGAACGCCCGAACTGAGGAGCCGACCATGGCGCTGAACGAGCTGGGATTCGACATCATCGACCTACCAGAGGCCACCCCGGAGCTCCTGGAGTCCTTCGACGACCTGAAGTTCGACGAGTACATGGGGGACAACCGCTACCGCCGCTTCGCCCAGTTCCGCATGTACCGGCACGACGGGCAGTGGGAGTTCGAGCGGCTGCCGCTGCGTCCCTATGTGACGTTCTCCAAGTTCAACCCGGTGGCCGGCGGCATCCGCCGCCACTACGAGCCGATCGTCGCGGACTTCACGCCGCACATCCGGGCCGGCGCCACGGCCGTTCCGCTCGACACCGGCCAGGACTGGCAGGTGAACGTCCACCAGTTCCGGATCGTGACCCGCCCGGACACCTCCGGCACGATCGTCCCGGAGGGACCGCACTCCGACGGCCGGGACTACGTGCTGATCGGTGTCTTCGGCCGGCACGGCATCACCGGCGGCGAGATGACGCTCATGCCGCACGGCGGGGGAGAGCCGTTCTACCGGGGCACGCTGCAGGCCGGTCAGGCCGCGCTGCTGGCCGACCGGGACATGTGGCACGACGTGTCGCAGATCGAGCCGGTCGAGGAGCAGGGCCACCGGGACACGCTCATCGCCACCTGGGTGCCGTGGGCCGACAAGTGGTACGGCGACGATTTCGAGGAGCGGGCCATCAGTGAGGGCTGAACACGACCATCTCGGCGGCCGGCCCCTGCCGGACGCGACCCGCCCGCCCCGAGCATCGGCACCAGGTCGGCGGCTGTGCCATCTGATCGAGATCACGGCGATGCCCGATGTCCGCTACAGCCTGATCCTGGGCTCCCTCCAGGCATCCGCGCAGGCCGATCCGCAGGTGGCCGGCGCGTACCGGTTCCACAAGCACGTCCTGTTCCAGTCCCCCGATCTCATGGGGCGCCTCCCGGAGTGGGTGGAGAGGCTGGAGCGGCCCGACGTGGTCGCGCTCAGCGTGTACTTCTGGAACCGCGCCGGCGTGATGCTCGTCGCACGGGAGGTCAAACGGCGCTGGCCGCGGTGCACGGTCGTGCTCGGCGGAAACGATGTCAGCTATCAGACCGAGTCCGTCTTCCGTGAACCGGCGGTGGACGTCCTGGTACACGGTGAGGGCGAGCTGACCTTCACCACGGTGCTGTCCTCCCTGGCCGGAACCGGCCGGCCCCTGGCGGACCTGCGGGGAATCAGCTACCGCGAAGGGGACCGCGTGGTCACCACCGCTCCCGCGGACCGCATCAGCGATCTCAGCCTCATCCCGTCCCCGCTGCTCAGCGGGGTGTACGCGGAGGAGGACCTCGCGGCCTCCCGCACCATCATCCTGGAGACGAACCGCGGATGTCCGTACTCCTGCGCGTTCTGCTACTGGGGCGGGGCCACGAAGTCCAAGGTGAGGCCCTTCCCGCTGGAGCGCGTCAAGAAGGAGATCAGCCACGTCGTCGCCCACGCCCCCGAGAACGCGACCCTCTTCCTCGCGGACGCCAACTTCGGAATTCTGCCGCGGGACGTGGAGATAGCGGAATGGCTGGTCGAGGAGCTCCAGCGGCACGAGAAGCGGATGTTCCTCTACACGAACTGGGCCAAGAACACCAACAAGCGTGTCATGGAGGCGGCCCGGATCCTGTACTCGCACCGGCTGATATCCGCGGTGACGCTGTCGGCGCAGTCGTTCACCCCGGAGGTATTGGAGATAGCAAGACGGTCGAACATCAAGACCTCCTACTACCGGACGCTGCAGGAATCCTTCCAGAACCAGGGAATTCCCACCTACACCGAGCTGATCTGGGGTCTTCCCGGAGAGTCCCTGGATTCTCATCTGGCCAGTGTGGAAGAGGTGATCGAAGCCGGCGGACACCCCGTGGTGTATCCGCTGCTGCTCCTCAACAACACCGAGTACTCGACCGAGCGGTTCCGCGGTGAGCACGGCCTGGTCACCAAGCGGCTGCCCTATCAGGTCTCGAATCCAGAGATGGAAGCCGAGTTCGTCATCGAGCACAGCCGGATGACACAGCGGGAGTGGCAGCACGGCCTGGAGATCCGGCTGGCCGGGGCGGTGTTCCACGGCTGTCTGCTGCGCAGCGTCCTGTACCACCTGCACACGCGTTCCGGGCTGCGCGTGGTCGACCTGTACAGCCGTCTGGTCCGCTATCTCCACGAGGAATGCCGCATCCCGGAGATCCGCGAACTCACCCGGAACCACCGGGCGTCGCTGCTCGACCCCTCGGCGCTGGACTCCGCGCTCATCGGCCGGTTCGTGGCCGCGGGTTCCATCCCGGAGCACCTGCACTATCAAGCCATCGTCCGCATGCTGGCGCACACCGGCGGCATGGCGCAGGTGGTACGGGAAGCGGCGGAGTACCTGTACGCCGGGCTGCCGGAACCGGTCATGGTCCCCCGCGAGGAGTTCGACGCCATGGTCGACGTCCAGACCGCGATCGCTCAGAGCCTGGCCTGCGCCGTGCGCGGGGAAGCGGTGCGCACCACGGTGCCGCTGCCGGACGGGGTGCGCCGCGTACTGGCCGCAGCCGGCCATCTGCCACCTGCGGATTCCCCGGAAGGCAGCACGGTGGGCGACGAGTTGGAACTGGACAGTTCGGCGCTCGCCGAAACACCCTCCGACACCATGTTGCTGGCGATCTATCACGGCAGCATCCGGCTGCCACGCGCCCTGCAAGCAGCGAAAGCGGGGGTGTGAGCGAGGTATCCGTGACCGAACTGCCGCACGTTAGCCGTACAGTACACTTGCCGCTCATTTAGCCGGTCGAGAGCTGCATAGCCAAGGAAACCGATGACCGAAAAGATTGCGCCAAACCAGTACGACCCGCGCCGCGTCGAAGCCCACTGGCAGGGCGTGTGGAACGAGCAGCGGACCTGGGAGGTGTCGAATTCCCCGGCACCCGGCGGTAAGTCCGCCTATGTGCTGGAGATGCTTCCTTACACCAGCGGAGAGCCGCACGTCGGTCATCTCAAGAATTACTCCGTGGGCGACGCGGTGGCGCACTTTCTTCGGCGCCAGGGGTACTACGTCCTGCATCCCATGGGCTACGACGCCTTCGGCCTGCCGGCCGAGAACCATGCCATCCGTACCGGCCAGCACCCCCGGGTCTCGACCGAGGCGTCCCTCGCCTCGTTCCGGGAGCAGTTCAAGCAGTGGGGCGTGTCGATCGACTGGACCCGCGAGGTCAGTACGCACGAGCCGTCGTACTACCGCTGGACCCAGTGGATCTTCCTTCAGCTGCTGAAGGCGGGCCTCGCCTACCGCAAGCAGTCGGCGGTCAACTGGTGTCCGACGGACGCCACGGTGCTCGCCAACGAGCAGGTGGTGGACGGCGGTTGCGAGCGGTGTGGCACGCCCGTCGAACTCAAGCAGCTGGAGCAGTGGTTCTTCCGCATCACCGACTACGCGGAGCGCCTGCTGGGAGACCTGGGCGGCCTGGACTGGCCGGAGCACGTGAAGACCATGCAGCGCACCTGGATCGGACGGTCGGCCGGTGCCGAAGTCGTCTTCCGGGAGGCCGAGTCGGAAGGTGAGATCAAGGTCTTCACCACGCGCCCCGACACGGTCTTCGGCGTCAGCTTCATCGCCCTGTCGCCCGAACACCCGGAGCTGGAGCGGTTCGTCGCCGACTCACAGGCCGACGCCGTACGGGAGTACGTGAACGCCGCCCGGCGCGCCGGCCACAGCGACCGGGGCAACGAGCAGCGGCCCAAGACCGGTGTCCTCAGCGGAGTGCACATGGTGCACCCGTTCACCGGCGAGAAGATCCCCGTGGTCGTCGCCGACTACGTGCTCATGGAGTACGGCAGCGGTGCCGTGATGGGTGTCCCGGCGCACGACGAGCGGGACTTCGGCCTGGCCGAGGCGCTCGGTCTGCCCATCGTCCCGGTCATCGGCCGGCCCGACGGCGAGGAGACCGAACTGCCCTTCACCGGCAGGGGAGTGGCGGTCAACTCCGGTGCGTTCGACGGTCTGCCGAGCGACGAGGCGGCGACGCGGATCGTCGCCGCGCTGGCCGAGAACGGACAGGGCGAGTCGGTCGTCAGCTACAAGCTGCGGGACTGGCTGGTGTCACGGCAGCGCTACTGGGGCTGCCCGATCCCCGTCGTCTACTGCGACGGCTGCGGCATCGTGCCCGTGCCGGAGGAGCAACTCCCGGTGGAACTGCCGGACATCGAGGACTTCGCCCCCAAGGGCAAGTCGCCGCTGGCCGCCGCGGAGGACTGGGTGCGCACCCAGTGCCCGGACTGCGGTGGTCCGGCGCGCCGGGAGACCGACACCATGGACACCTTCGTCGACTCCTCCTGGTACTACCTGCGCTACTGCGACGCCCGCAACGACCAGGCGCCGTGGAGCCAGGAGGCCGTCCAGGCGTGGATGCCGGTCAACCAGTACATCGGCGGCGTGGAGCACGCCATCCTGCACCTGCTCTACTCCCGCTTCCTCTGCAAGGCCCTCGCCGACCTGGACCTGCTGCCGGTGCAGGAGCCGTTCGGCACGCTCTTCACCCAGGGCATGATCACGCGTGATGGCGCCAAGATGTCCAAGTCCAAGGGCAATGTGGTCTCGCCGCGGACCATCGTGGAGAAGTACGGCGCGGACACCGCGCGTGCGTACATCCTCTTCATGGCGCCGCCCGAGGCCGGCGGCGACTGGTCGGACGAGGGTCTCGAAGGCGTCTACCGCTTCTTCAAGCGGGTCTGGCGGTACACCGAGACGATCGAGGCCGCCGAGGGCGAGGTGATCGGTGCCGCCGCGGACCCCGAGCGCGACCTGGCGCTGCGGCGCAAGACGGCCTGGGCCATCACCAAGGTCACCGAGGACATGTCCGGCCGTTACGCCTTCAACACGGCGATCGCCGCGTTGATGTCGCTGTCCAACGAGTGCAGCCGCGCGCTGCAGGACGGTGTGTCGACCGACGTGGCCCGTGAGGCCGTCAGCACCCTCGCCTCCCTGCTCCAGCCGTTCGCCCCGCACATCGCAAGCGACGTCTACTGGCGGCTGACCGGGAAGTACGTCTGGCAGGACCCCTGGCCCACCGCCGACGAGGAACTGCTGCGCACCGAGACCGTGACCCTCGTGGTCAAGGTCAACGCCAAGGGCCGCACCGAGCTGACCGTGCCCGCCGAGGCATCGGTCGAGCAGATCGAGGAAGCGGCGAAGAACCTGCCGGTGGTCCAGGAGGCCGCGAAGGGACGCACCGTCAAGCGCGTCATCGTGGTCCCCGGAAGGCTGGTGAACGTGCTCGTCGACTGACCGGCACCGAACTGGGCGCGGTCCGGTCCGACCTGGTCGTCGGCCGGACCCGGCCGCCCGCACTGTCCGGGCACCTAGGGCCTGTCGTTTGGATCATGTCGGCGTCGCGGGGTCTGGCACGCGCATCTGCCGCGTTGTCGTCGGTTGCCGACGCTCCGCGTCGGCGCCCTCCTCCGCCTTGCAGCTACACGCACCAGACCCCGCTCGGGTGGGCCGAGAGGCGACGTTTCTCTCAGCCGACCTGATCCAAACGACAGACCCTAGCAGCGTGAACGGGTGGAGATGATGGCCGAGTTCTTCAAGTACGAAGCTCTGGGAAACGACTACGTCGTGATCGACACCACCAAGTCCTCGCTCGCCGCGGACGGCGAGGTGGCCCGGCGGGTCAGTGACCGGCGCCGGGGAGTGGGCGCCGACGGGGTGATGTTCGGACCGCTCGACGCCGAGGGCCGACCTGGTCTGCGGGTGTTCAACGCGGACGGCAGCGAATGTCCCGGCAGCGGGAACGGGCTGCGGATCTTCGCCCACTTCCTGCGCGAGCGCGGTCACGTCGGCCACGACCGGTTCAGCCTGCGCACGGTGTCCGGCACGGTCGAGGTCCGGGTGCTGGACCTCGCACGCGGGCTGGTCGAGGCGTCGCTCGGACCGGCGGCCGTGCAGCCCGTCCAGCCGCTGCCCGTGGGCGACCGCACCTTCGACGTCAGCCTCGTCACCGTGGGGTCGCCGCACTGCGTGGTCGTGGTGCCGGAGGCCACGCGGGACCTGGCCGAGCGGTGGGGCCCGCTCATCGGCGGCCACCCCCGCTTCCCCGACCGAGTGAACGTGGAGTTCGTGACCGTCCTCGACCGCCGCACCCTCGCCGCCGAGATGTGGGAGCGCGCGGCGGGATACACACCGGCCTCCGGAGCGGGAGCCTGCGCCGCCGCCCTCGCCGTGCACCGCCTCGGCGACGCGGACTCCGAGATGGACGTCAGGATGCCGGGGGGCCGCCTCGAGGTGACCGTCGGCGCCGCCGGTGACGTCGCGCTGCGCGGTGGCGTACGCAGGATCGTGGAGGGCACTTTCAGCGACGCCTTCCGGCAGGACCTGGCACTTCGGCGGGCCGAGGTCGCAGTGCCCTGAGGACTCCGACCTCCTTCTGCCATGCATGTGTGCCGAGAACACGTTCTCTTCCGTCAGTGTGCCCTCAAGGAGCCGGATGACCAGCCCGACCGTCCATGCGCACGTCCAGGGCCTGGACCCCTTCCACCCAGACGTCCTGCGGGACCCTCACCCCGTGTACGCGTCCCTGCGCGACGCGGGCCCCGCGACGTACCTTCCCGACCGGGATCTCTGGCTGGTTCCCCGCTACGAGGAGGCGTCCGCCGTCCTGCGGAACTACCGGGAGTTCATCTCGGGACTCGGCGTGGGCTACACACGGGTGCCCGACCACGGCTACCGCTACCCCCTCGTCGACACGGATCCACCCGACCACACACGGATTCGCCGGGCCGTGCAGGGATGGTTCAGACGAGCCGAGATGGCGGAACTCCGGCCCGGCGTGCATGCCGTGGCCGAGGAACTCGTGGAGGCGGCCGTCGACGCCGGGGAGGTCGACGCGGTTGCCGCGCTGGCCCGGCCGCTGCCCGACCTGACGATCCGGCTGCTGACCGGAATCGTCCCCCCGAGCGCCGAGACGATCGCCGCGTGGGCCGACGCGGTCGGTCAGCTCGCGGCGCCGGATCTGGAGCCGCGGCACGCGGAACTCGCGGCGCGGTCCCTGGAATGGCTGAGCACGCAAGGCATGGAGGCGCTGCCCCCGCACTGCATGGCCCGGGCCCTCATGGAGACGGGCGGGCACGAGGGCGGGCTGGAGGCGGACGGCCCCGAACGGCTGATGACACTGGACTCGATCTGGCTCGCGGGCATCGACTCGTCCAGCAGCCTGTTGGGCAACGCGGTGCACGCCTTCTGCCGCTTCCCGGACGAGTGGGACCGCATCCGGTCCGATCCCGCGCTGATACCCAACGCGGTGGAGGAGCTCATGCGGTGGGACTCGCCCTTCCGCGCCTTCTACCGCCGTACGGTGGCCCCGGCGGTCATCGGCGACGTACACATTCCCGCTGACGCCGACATCTGCGTCATGCTGGGCTCTGCGAACCGGGACCCACGGCGCTTCGAGCGGCCCGACCGGTTCGACGTCACCCGAGCTGACGCCAAGGCGCACCTGGCGCTCGGCGCCTCCATCCATCTCTGTCTCGGAGCGCCTGTGGCCCGCCTGGAGACCATCGAGTTCCTCACGGCGCTCGCCGCGCGCGTCCGCCGTTTCGAAGCGGCCGGAGAACCGGTGCGGGCCCGGAGCCAGACGATGCGCAAGTTCGACACCCTGCCCGTCCGGTTGGTACCGGCCTGACACGCGTCCGCGCCCGGCCGGCCCGCCGCCCCGGCCGGGGCGGCCCGACGCGTTCCCGGCCGGCGCGCTCGCCCTTGCGGTTTCGCAGCGTGCCGGGCGACTTCACACGGCCGGCCGGCCCTGCCGTGTGCGCGCCGGCATCTCGGCCGAGATCCTCGCGATGACGTCCGTGGCGTGCCTGTCCAGGTAGAAGTGCCCGCCCGGCCAGATCCGCAACTGGAAGGCGCCGTCGGTGTACTCGCTCCAGGCGGTGGCTTCCTCGGCCGACACCATCGGATCCGCGTCGCCGATCAACGCCGTGATCGGGCAGGTCAGTTTCGGCCCCGGCGCGTACACGTACGTCTCCGCGGCCTTGTAGTCACTGCGGATCGCGGGGAGCACCATCGCGGTCATCTCGGGGTCGTCGAAGACGTCGGCCGCGGTGCCGGCCAACGACCGTATGTGCGCGACGAGTTCCCGGTCGCCACGCTCGTGGAGGTGCTCATTGCGGTTGAGGGCGGGGGCTCGCCGCGATGACACGAACAGGTGCTCGATCTTGGTGCCGGCCGCTTCCAGGCGCCGTGCGACCTCGAAGCCCACGGTCGCGCCGAGACTGTGGCCGAACAGGTACAGCGGTTGGTCCGTCAGCGGCCGGATCACCTCGGTGACCTCGTCGGCCAGCTCGGCGACCGTCTCCCGGCGCCGTTCCGGCAGGCGTTCCTGCCGCCCCGGATACTGGATCGCGAGCACTTCGACGTCTGGCGAGAGGGCCTTCGACACGGGCATGTAATAGCTTGCCGCACCACCGGCGTGCGGCAGGCAGACGAGTCGGGCGGGCGCCGGGCCCGCCGGGTGGAAGCGGCGGATCCACTGGTCGGGGTCGACAGCCTGCATGCGATCGGCTCTCCTTGTCACGGTGTCGGGTGCGTCGGGTGCGTCGGGTGCGTCAGATGAGGGGCACGTACGACCATGCCGGATTCGGTCTCCCGCATGCCGATGTCCGCGGGTCTGGGATCGTTCAGGAATGGGCCGGGATCATCCGGAATGCCGAAAGACCGTCAAAGACTGTGCGTCGGCCAGACTGTCCGAAAACTCGCGGGACTTCCCGGACTCGATTCGAGGAGCAGGGAATGACCGTTGGCAGGGAATGCCTGGCGCAGTTTCATGACGGCCTGTCAACTCTTGTTCAGAATAGGGGAAACGCGCTTCGGCGCAACTGAGTATGGGCGGTCTGGACAGCGGGCGAGTGACACTGCAAGAGTACTCGGTATGAAGATCATGTACCACGAGCCCCCACGGTCTGTTCCCCTCGCCCCGGCGTCGGGCATTGAGCGCCTGGAAAGCAACTCGACACGGCATGGCCATTTCGCGGATGCCGGCGCCGCCTTATCCGAATACCCCCCACACCGTCTTGTGCCCGCGTTACCCGATATGCCGGCAGGGGGTGAAGTGTTCACCCAATTATGGCTCGCAGGACACCTCCTGCGGGCGTCGGTCGGCCGGAAACATGACGGTGGCACGGTCGGCCCGCCGTCCTCCCGCAGCGGCACCCGGGAACGCCCGGGCGAGCGTCGGTCGGTCGACGGCGGTCTTCCCGGGGTGCCCGCATGACCAGTACCGAAGTGACGCCACGACACAAGCCCGGACTGGCACTTGTGGTACTGGCCGGGGCGCTCGCGCTGGATGTCAGTGGCCTCGGCGTGCTCAACGCCGCCCTGCCGTCGGTCGGAGCACGGTTCGACCTGGACGACACCACGCTCCAGTGGGTCATGATCGCCTACGCCGTGACGTTCGCCGGCTTCCTGCTGGTGGGTGGTCGGCTGGCCGATGTCCTCGGTCGACGACGCGTGTTCGAGTTCGGTATCGCCCTGTTCACGGTGGCCGCGTTGGTCGGGGCCGTCGCCCCGGACATCGGGGTGCTGCTCGGCGCGCGGGCGGTCCAGGGCATCGGTGCGGCCTTGTCCGGTCCGGCGGCACTGGCCCTGCTGACCGAGGTGTTCGAGCCCGGTCCGGCGCGCAACAAGGCACTCGGTGTGTACGCGGCCGTCGGTGCGGCGAGCTTCAGCGGCGGGGTGCTGCTGGGCGGTGTACTGACCCAGTTCCTCGGCTGGCGGTCGGTGCTGTGGTTCTCGGTCCTGGTGGGAGTGGCCGTGCTGGCCGCGACACGCGCCGGGTTGCCCGGCGGGGCCGGACGCGGCGGCCAGTTGGACCTGCCCGGTGCGGTCTCCGGCACGGCCGGCCTCACCCTGCTGGTCGTCGGCGCGAGCACCGGCGGCACGCTGGCCTGGTCCTCACTCGGCCTGGCAGTGGTGTTCCTGCTGCTCTTCGTCGTCCGCGAGCACCGCACCACGGATCCGGTGCTGCCTCTCGACCTCTTCCGGGTCACATCGGTACGCACCGCGAGCCTCGCGGCGTTCCTCCAGTACATGGCCTCGGTCGGGATGCTGTTCTTCGCGCCGCTGTATCTGCAGGGGATGCTGGACTACTCTCCGTTCGAGTCCGGTCTCGCGCTGGTGCCGATGTCGGCGGGCGTGTTCCTGACCGCCAACTTCGTCACCGGACGCCTGCTCACCAAGTACACGCCGCGCATGCTGATGACCGTCGGGCTCGTCCTGATCGGTGGCGGAACAGCGCTGTGGATGAGTACACCGCCCGACGGCGACTATCTGTTGCATGTGCTGCCCGGCATGGTGATCAGCGGTATCGGTCAGGGACTGAACTTCCCCGCGATGACGTCCGCCGCGCTCACCGGCGTCGAGCCCGAACGGCACGCGGTCGCCGGGGCGGTGAACGTGGTGGCACAGCAGATCGGCGCCAGTATCGGGGTGGCGGTCATGGTGCTGATCGCGGCGACCGGCGACGACCAGCTCACCGGCTACCATCTCGCCTATCTCGCAGCCGGTGTCGGCTGTGCGCTCGGAGCGCTGATCATCGCTATGGCAGGCCGACGGACCGGCACGGCCTGAGGAGCTCACATGGGGAACGGCTCGCGGGGCGACAGGCCACTTTGCGCGGTGGCCCCGCGAGCCGCCGATCGTCGCGAGGTGGCCGGGAGGCCAGGGTCCGGGCGTACGGGCCCCACGAGGCAGCGCCGGCGCAGCCGGCCGGTGTGGTTCCTCGCCCTGTGCGCGGTGTGGGCGCTCGGTGCGCTCGCCTGGGCGGCCGTCGCGCTGCTCACGCCGGCCGGTGACGGTCCGCGAGAGGCGGTGGAGCGCAAGGCGGGCATGCACCATGAGCAGCATCAACCCGCGGGGCGCTACTACATACCGACCCACGCCGAGGTGGAGGAGGACGGCACCGCCGTACTCCGGTACGAGGTGGGCGACAGCCAGGACTCCGGCGTCGAGGACTTCCTCCGTACGTACGGCATCACCGCCGAGCCGCAGCGCACCGGCCCGGCCGAGGTGACGTACGCCGACCGCTTCGGCGACGTACGGCGAACGTTCACGGTCACGTACAACCCTTCGCCCGAGCCCGGCGGGTACGACTACGCGCGGATCACCGTCAGAGCCAGGGGCACGGACACGAGCTGAAGGGCCGTGGCAGCGCTCCCCATGGCTCATCATGAGCGGAGCGCGGCGAATCACGGATGCTGCGAACGAGCGTGTCCGATCTGTGGGGGGGGGAGCGGAGGTGGGTCGCATCCGCGGGATGGTCCGCGACGGTGTGCGGCGGGCGGCGCACGTGTTCGGCGGCATGGCCCGCCGGCCGGCTCCCCCGGTGCTGCACCCGCCGCTGCGCGCATGGCTCGGTCTGATCGCGGCCCTCGGCGCGCTGGTGGTCGTCGTGTTCGGCGTGCTGTACTCCGGCCACAACGAGTCCGGCAGGGTGGACAGGTGGATCATCCGGCCGACCGCGGACAGTGTGGGGCCGCCGTGGCGGTACGTCGCTCTGGCCGTCGACATCCTGGGGGAGCCGGTGGGAGCGGCGACGCTGGTCGTGGTCACCGTGACCGGCTGCCTGCGGCTTCGGCACCCGCGCGCGGCGGTCCTCGCCGTTGCCGGTGCCGGCCTGGCCGTGGCTGCGACGAAGGTGCTCAAGCCCTTGGTGGGGCGCACCATCCACGGCGACGGCAACCTGTCCTACCCGAGCGGGCACACCGCCTTCCTCACCGCGCTCGCCGTCGTGGTGGCGCTGCTCGCGGCCGGCCGGTCCGGCCTCGGCAGGACGGCCGGCACGCTGGTGGTGCTCACCGCGGCACTGGCCGCCGGCGCCGCCATGGGGTGGGCGCAGGTCGCCCTGGGCGCGCACTACCCGACCGACGTCCTGGGGGGCTGGTGCACCGCGCTGGCGGTGGTACCGGTGACCGCGTGGCTGGTCGACCGGACCGCCGACCGGGCCGCCGACCGGCCGGCCGATCGGACGGCCGACGCCGGTCGGCAGGAGCTGCGCTGAAGCCACGTCATGCCGAGCGGCGGAACACGGGCTTCACCGGTCGCCCGCCCGTCCAGGGGGTGGGGTCGGCGGCGTCCAGTGCCTTCCGGTACACCGCACACGCCTGGGCCACCACCTCGACGGTGTGGTCGATGTCGGCGTCGCTGAGCGCGCTGCTCACCACGAACGACGGGGCGAGCACCCCGCCCGCGAGAAGCCGGCGCAGGAAGAGCGTGCGGTACCGCTGCGACGGCCGCAGGTTCTCGTCGAGGGTGGCGAAGACCAGGTTGCTGGCCCGGCCCCGGACGACGAGGTGGTCGCCGACGCCCATGCCGGCCGCGGCCTCGCGGACCCCGGCGGCCAACCGCTCGCCGATGGCGTGCAGTTGCGCGGTCACGCCCTCCTCCGTGAAGGTCCTCTGCACGGCCATCGCGGCGGCCAGGGAGTGGGTCTCCGCACCGTGCGTCGTGGACAGCAGGAACACCCGGTCGCCGGAGTGACGCAGCCCGCCCCGCTCCATCAGCTCGCGGCGTCCGGCCAGCGCGGAGACGGCGAACCCGTTGCCCAGCGCCTTGCCGAAGGTGGAGAGGTCGGGGACGACGCCGTACAGGCCCTGGGCGCCCGCCTCGGACCAGCGGAAGCCGGTGATCATCTCGTCGAAGACGAGAACGCAGCCGTGCCGGTCGGCCAGTTCGCGCAGGCCGGCGAGGTACCCGGGCGGCGGCTCGGTGTGGGTGGCGGGTTCGAGGATCAGGCAGGCGACCTCGTCCTGGTAGCGGGAGAGCAGCTCCTGGGTGGCCGCCAGGTCCCCGTAGGGGAACGCCACGGTGAGTTCGGTGGTCGACTCCGGGATGCCGGCGGACATCGGTGTGGTGCCGATGAACCAGTCGTCGACGGAGAAGAACGGATGGTCGGCGCAGAGGGCCACCCGCGGGCGCCCGGTGGCGGCGCGGGCGAGACGCACCGCGGCGGTGGTGGCGTCGGAGCCGTTCTTCGCGAACTTCACCATCTCGGCGGTCGGCACCGTGGCCAGGAAGCGTTCCGCGGCCTCGACCTCCACGACGGACGGCCGGACGAAGTTGCTGCCGCGGTCGAGTTCCCGCCGCACCGCCTCGGTCACGCGCGGGTGGGCATGGCCGAGGCTGACCGACCGCAGGCCGGAGCCGTACTCGACATAGCGGTTGCCGTCGACGTCCCACACATGGGCGCCGTGGCCGTGGCTGATGACCGGGGCGAGGTTCTCGGGGTACTGGTCGTCGCCCTTGGCGTAGGTGTGCGCGCCGCCGGGGACCATGGCGTGCAGCCGTTCGTTCGCCGCCTGCGACCGGGGGAGGAGGAGCTCTTCCACGCCGACTTCATCCTTCCTGCTGCTTGAGGACCTCGGCGAGGCTCGGCGCCTCCCGGTCCCGCTGGGACATCGAGGTGACCGGCAGCGGCCAGGGGATCGCGAGCTCCGGGTCGTCGAAGGCGATCGTCACGTCCTCGGCCGGGTCGTGCGGGCGGTCGATGCGGTACGAGGTGTCGGCGGTCCCGGTCAGCGCCTGGAAGCCGTGCGCGCATCCCGCCGGGATGTACAGGGTCGCCTGTGTCTCGCCGGACAGTTCGAAGAAGGCCCGATTCCGGTACGTCGGTGAGGTCGGCCTCAGGTCCACCACCACGTCGAAGATCCTCCCGTACGAGCACCGCACCAGCTTGGCCTCGCCTGCGCCGGACCGCAGGTGCAGGCCGCGCAGCACGCCCCGGACCGAGCGGGACAGACTGTCCTGGACGAAGGCGTCCGGGTCCAGGCCCACCGAGCGGACCACGTCGGCGTCGAAGGTGCGGCAGAAGAAGCCGCGTTCGTCGGCGTGCGGCGTCGGCTCGAAGAGGAACGCGCCCGCGATCTGCGGGACTTCGGTCGCTTTCATGGAGTCTCCTGCCGGGGACGGCGGTGGGCGTGGGCTCGGGCTCGGGTGTGGTCGGGCGCGCGGAGCAGCGCAGCGGTCAACTCGGTGAACTGCTCCCCCAGTTGTGCGGCGGCGACCAGGTTCCGCTCGGCGAGGGTCCGCCGCAGCTCCGCCGATCGCTTCTCCAGCGCCCGGAACTGCTCCAACAGCCGGTCGGCGTCCACCTCGCGGGCCGGATGGCAGTACGGGCCGAGGCCCATCCGGTCCATGAGCGCCTCGCTCTTCGCCGCGTAGCTGAGTGCGAGGGTCGGCGTTCCGGCCTTCAGCGCGCAGACCAGGTTGTGGTACCGGGTCGCCACCACGGTGTCGGCAGCCGCCGCCTCCCTCATCAGATCGGCCAGCGAGGCCGCCTCGGCCGCGGTGACCAGCGGCGAGTCCACCGCGTCGAGGATGGCGGCGACCACCGGCGCGTCGCACTCGTCCCCGGTGAGCAGCCGGACCGGCCTGCCGTCCTCCACCAGCGCGCGGACGAACCGGGTGGTCCCGTCGAGGTAGCGCCGGTGGATCCCCTCGGCCAGCGCGCGGTCGTCGTTGCCGCCGTGGAAGTCCATGACACCGACGCAGACCAGGCCCGGCGAGCCGTCCGGGGGCGCGCTCGCCTCCGGCGCCGGCAGGGCGAACGCCAGGTCCGGGTAGACCCCGTCGTGCGCGGCGTCGACGCCCATCTCCCGCATGGCGTCGCGGGATCGGTCGTCA
Source organism: Streptomyces sp. NPDC001920 (assembly GCF_053594495.1). Lineage (NCBI taxonomy): Bacteria > Bacillati > Actinomycetota > Actinomycetes > Kitasatosporales > Streptomycetaceae > Streptomyces > Streptomyces sp. NPDC001920. Next base: position 370,826 of record NZ_JBSFEP010000001.1, on the reverse strand, counting down.
CGGTAGGACCGGTACGCGGCCAGCCGGGCGGACCAGCGCACCAGCGCCCGGGTCGGCCGGTTGCCTATCGGGGCGGCGCCCACACCGACCAGTGCGACCCGGGTGCCGAACAGCCGGCCGGTCGCGCACAGCAGGAACAGCGAGTACGGGAAGCCCCACGGCCGCAGCGGCAGCGTGGCCTCCAGGACGCCCATGCCGGGCACGATCACCACGTCGTGCCGGCGCACCCAGGCCGCGGTGCGGGCGACGTCGACGAGTTTGCCCAGCCCCTTCGCCGCGATCGCGCCCGCACGCGACGCGGTGCGGTACTCCCCGCGGTACCAGTGCAGCCGGGTCGCGGGGATCCCGTACCGGGCCGTGACGACCTCGGGCCCGCCGCACAGCGCGTCCACGACCGCCTCCGGGTGCTCGGCGCGCAGGTAGCCGAGCACGGCCTCCAGCGACCCGTCGTTGCCGAGGTTGCCGGAGCCGAGCAGGCCGAACAGCCCGACGCGTACGGCAGGTCTCATGTCCGCCGCCCCTCGCGTCCCGCGACGAGGTCGTCGACGCTGACGGCGAGCTTGGCCGGGTCGACGGGGGCGCGGTCCTCGACCCGCTCGCCGGCGCCCGGCCGGACCCGGCTCGTCATCCACTCGCCCAGGTGGCGGTAGCAGGCGCGCCGGTCGGCCGCGGACAACGGCGCCCGCCGGATCGCCGAGACGAAGCCCAGGACGTACTCGGCGAGCAGCCGCGGCGTCGGGTGCAGCGGGCCCGCCCGGCGCGGGTCCAGATTGACGCACCGGGCACGCTTGCCCGGGTTCGCACGCTCGGCGCGCGTGGGGTGGTCGCGGCGGAAGTACAGCAGCTCCGGCACCTGATGGAAGGGACCCTGGAGGACGATCTGGGCGACGAACGTGCGGTCCGCGTGGTGATAGCTGTCGTGCGGCCGCACCCGGCGCAGCATGTCGGCGCGCATCACCCCGTAGAAGTCGTCGCCACCGGGCTCGAACAGGAAACTGCGGAAGCGCTCCGGCGCGTGCGGGGAGTCGGTGGCGAGCCCGTACTCGTACGGGACCTTCACCTGGCCGTCGCCGTCGATGACCGCCTGGCCGGAGTGCGCGAGGACCACGTCGGGCCGCTCGTCCAGTGCCTCCACGCAGCGCCGCAGCAGGTCCCGGGCGTAAAGGTCGTCGTGCGAGGCCCACTTGAACAGCTCGCCGCGGCACTCGGTGAAGACGTGGTTGTGGTTGGGGGCGGCGCCGATGTTCCGGAGCAGCCGTATGTACCGGATGCGCGAGTCCCGCGCGGCGTACTTGCGGCAGATCTCCTGGGTCCCGTCGGTCGAGGCGTTGTCGGAGATGACCAGCTCGAAGTCCTCGTAGGTCTGGCCAAGCAGGGCGTCGAGCGCCTCGGCGAGGTACTCCTCGCCGTTGTAGACGGGCAGGCCGATGCTCAGCCGGGGACGGTCGGTCATGGAGTCCTCACTTCGGGGATGGAATCGTGGTGGCGCTCGCGCAGGGCGGACCGCAGGTGCAGCCACCACACGGCCGAGCCGCCGACGGTCGCGGCGGCGACGCCCCAGGCCGAGCCGACCGTGCCGGCCGCGGCGGCCCCGCCGAGCCCGCCGGTGACGTAGCAGGCGGAGGCGAACAGCTGGCTGCGCAGGCTGCGCCGGGCCGCGCCGAGCGCGCGCAGCCCGGCCGCCGCTCCGGTGCCGAGACCGGCGCCCGCGACACCGAGGGTGGCCGGCACGACGAGCTCGGAGGCGGCGTGCCAGACGTCACCGAGCACGAGCTCACCGGCCCGGTCCGGCACCAGCAGCAGCGCCGCGCCCCACAACAGCGCGGCGACGGCCTGCGCGCCGCCCAGCAGGAGGCAGAACCGGCCGAGCCGGTGCGGGGCTCGCCGCAGCACCCGTGCCGCCTCCGCGACGGTGACCAGCGAAAGACCCATCAGGACCGCGAGAAAGGGGCCCAGCAGGAGTTCGGCGCCCCGGATGACGCCCACCGCGCTGACCCCGACGATCGCGCCGAGCCCGTACGCCCGGAGCTGGCTCGCGCCGCTGACGGATGTGTTCTCGACCAGGTACCGGTAGCCCAGGTCGCGGTGCTCGCGCACCCACTCGCGCGCTCCGGTCGACCGGGGCCGGATCCCGGACTGGAAGCAGCCGTACACCGCGGCCACCGCGGCGGACGCGCCCCAGGCGAGCACGAACGCGGCCACGCTGCCCACGCGGGCCGCCACCACCATGGCCGGGACGAGCGCGAGACCCCACACGAGGTCGTTGACGAACGCCTTCCGGCCGTCGCCGGCGGCGAAGAACGAGTACCGCCAGGCGTCCTGCAGCAGCAGCCCCGGCAGCATGACGCCGAGGCAGACGAACGCGGGTCCCACGGCTCCGCCGAGAGCGAGGCCGACCACCGCACACGCCCCGCCGACCGCCGCACCGACACCGAGCGCGGTACCCGACGACCGGGCCACCGCCCCGCGCCAGGACCAGTCCGGCACACCGCTGAAGCGCACCACGAGCGGGTCGGTGGCCAGCCCGCGGGAGACGCTGAGGACGACGCCGTAGGTCACCCAGGCCAGGCTGAACACGCCGAACGCGGCCAGCCCGAGCGAGCGTGCCACGTAGATCCCCACCGCGAAGTTGGTCATGCTGGAGGCCGCCTGGTCGGCCAGCCCCCAGGACAGCCGTCCGACGACGGCCCGCCGGGCCGACCCGGCCGGCCTCGTCGTCCTCTCGCCCTTGGTGGTCATCGGCGTCATGCCTTGATCAGCGCGGCGCCGTGCAGGGCGTCGGCCGCGGCGGCGACGGTCTCGAACGGCAGCCCGGACCGCTCGACGACGTCCAGCAGACTGTGCTCGCCGTCGGACAGGCTGAGCACCCAGAGCATGGCCATCTGGGCCTGCTTGGTGTCGCTGCGGCCGCCGAGCGCGTCGTACAACCCACGCCGTCCCAGCTGTGGTTCGCCGTACGGGCTGAGGTTGACGTACCGCCGGTTGCGGTCCAGGACGGCGAACGCCTCACGGCAGACCGCGAGGGTGTCCGCCATCGCCTCCGGGGAGACGAAGTCCAGGTTGTCCGCCGAGGTGTGGTACTCGGGGTAGCCGGCGTACGGGGTCCGGCTGAGCGAGCCCACGCCGAGATCGAACCCGGGCGAGCAGAACTGCCGCTCGTCGTAGCCGTACGGGGTGAACTCCGTGACGCGGTGCGGGCGTTCGGAGGCGGCCAGCACATGCCGCATCACCCGGTCGATCTCCGCGTCACCGCGCCTGCTCTGCTTGTACGTCAGCCGGCCCGGGTCGCCCGCGCAGGCCAGTACCAGGCCGTGCCTGACCCGGTCGACCCGCTCCGCGTTGCGGGCCAGCCAGGTGATCGCCCCGATGGTGCCGGGCGCGAACAGGAACCGGTACGTGTAGTGCGGCGTCCGCTCCGCCAGAGCCCGGGCCAGGAACGTCGCCACCGCGATGCCGGCCAGGTTGTCGTTGGCCAGCGACGGATGGCAGACGTGGCAGGAGACGATCACCTCGTCCGGCACCTGACCGGGGACCACATGCTCGGCGTAGGTGAGGTGGCCGTCCGCGAGGGTGGAGTCGACGCACACCTCGTAGTCGCCGTCCGGCATCGCGTCCAGGGTCTCCTGGGCCAGGCAGAACCCCCATTCCGGCTTGTAGTAGCTGGTGCGGTACGGCACCCAGGAGGGGTGGTCGGGCAGGGTGTGCAGGTGCGCGCGGAGTTCGGCCAGCGGCATGGTCCGCGACACCGGCACGCTGTAGCCGAGCACGTGCAGGCTGGACGCGGCGAAGTCGACGACCCGGTTGCCGGCGCTGTCGGCGATGTACGCGTCCCGGATGTTCCACTCCTGGGGCACCGTCCAGTCGAGCACCTGGGTCCCGGTCGGCACCTCGCGCACCTGGAGCGGGATGTACTCGCCGATGATGTCCAGGGTGGCGCGCACACCGTCGCCCGTGATGCTCCGGCACAGCGGGTACAGCCGCTCCACCAGCGTGTACATCTCCTCGCCGGGCCTCGACGGGTCGCCGGCCGCGGTCACCGGCGCCACCGCAGGGTGTCGTCCACGATGCCGGCGTCGGCCGCCGTACGCAGCACGGCCAGCCGGGTGAAGCGCCGCTCGAAGTCCTCCCGGGTCAGCCCGTGCGCACGGTAGGCGTCGGCGAGTTCGAGCGCGCCCTGCTTCACCGTCCACTCGCAGTCGAAGCCGGGCACCGCGGCCCGGAACCGGGAGAAGTCCACCCGGTACGAGCGCGGATCGGCGCCGGTCTCCCCGGTGATCACCACCCGCGAGCCGGGCACCGCCTCGGCGACCTGCTCGGCGATCTCGGCGACCGTGACGTTGTTGGTCTCGCTGCCGATGTTGAACGCCCGGCCGTGCACCGCTTCCCGAGGCGCGCTCAGCGCGGCCGTGAAGGCCCGTGCGATGTCGGCGGCGTGCACCAGCGGGCGCCAGGGCGTGCCGTCGGAGAGCACGAGGACCTCACCGGACAGCAGCGCGTGGCCCACCAGGTTGTTCAGCACGATGTCGGCGCGCAGCCGGGGTGAGAAGCCGAAGGCGGTGGCGTTGCGCATGAACACCGGGCTGAAGTCGCCGTCGGCCAGCGCGTGCAGGTCGTCCTCCACCCGCACCTTGGACTCCGCGTACGGCGTCACCGGGCGCAGCGGGGCGTCCTCGCCCACCAGGTCCGCCGAGTCACCGCCGCCGGCGGCCCCGTAGACCGAGCAGGTCGACGCGTACACGAAGCGCCCCACCCCGGCGTCGCGGGCCAGCCGGGCAAGGCGTACGGAGGCATGGTGGTTGATGTCGTAGGTGAGCTCCGGCGCCAGCGATCCCAGCGGGTCGTTGGAGAGCGCGGCCAGGTGGATCACGGCATCGACCCCGGCCACGTGTTCGGCCGTGACGTCACGCAGGTCCACCCGGTGCCCCCGCGGGTCCGCGGGCGAGGGGCCCAGCACGCAGTCGGCGAACAGGCCGGCGTCGAGGCCGACGACCTCGTGCCCGGCGGCGGCCAGGACCGGGGCCATGACGGTGCCCAGGTATCCCTGGTGTCCGGTCAGAAGTACGCGCATGGTTCAACCCCCCAGGTTGAGCGTGAGTTTGGTGACGGCGAACGCCTCGGCGTATCGCTCGTGGCATTCGATGCCGCGGATCCGGGCAAGGCCGAGGAAGGCCTCCCGGTCGTACCAGGGCCGGTGGCGCTGCGAGGGGTAGTGCTCCTGCAGCAGCCGTACCTTCTCCTCGGCGGTCTTCGGCGACAGCGGCTGGTACGCCGTCGGACGGCCGAGATCGCCGTCCCACTTGACGATCTCGTAGCCGAGCACGAGGTGGTCGCGGAAGGCGGTGGGTATCAGCTGTGCCAGGCCACGGTGATCCTGGTGCGCGTCATCGGTGCGCGGGGCGAGGATCAGGTCCGGGTCGCTCTGCGCGCGCAGTTCCTCGACCGCGGCCTTGGCCTCCTCCCAGTGCGCGGGCAGCCGGCCGTCCGGCAGTTTGTGCACGGTCAGTCGCAGGTCGGCGCCCGGGCAGAAGGCGGCGAGCGCGGCCTGCTCCTCCTGCTCGCGCTCGGTGCCGCCGCCGGAGAGCACCAGCGCGTCGACACGGACACCCGGCCGCGCCAGGCACAGCGTCAGCAGCGTGCCGCCGGCCCCGATGGCGATGTCGTCGCAGTGCGCGCCGACGGCGACGATCCTCTCCGGCCGCCCGGTTGCGAGCCTGATCACCCGCTCACCCCCGCGCTGTCCCGCTCCCACACGGCCCATGGACGCTCGCCCCGTGCGTAGGCGGCGTCGAGCGCGGCCCGTTCCTTCACGGTGTCGGTCGGCTTCCAGAAGCCGCGGTGGCGGTGCGCCACCAGCCGGCCGCGCTTGGCCAGCTGGGCGCATCCGTCGGCGACCAGGTCCCCGTTCTCCGGTATGTGGTCGAAGACCTCCTGGCGGAGCACGAAGTAGCCGCCGTTCTCCCACAGCGGCAGTTCGCTCACCGCGGTGATGCCGCCCACCAGGCCGTCCTCGCCCAGCTCGACGCAGTGGAACGAGGACTGCGGCGGCACCACCATCATCGAGGCCCCGGCGTCGCGCCGGGCGAACCGGTCGATCATCTCCGGCAGCGGGGCGTCGGTGAGCACGTCGGCGTAGTTGGCGAGGAACATCTCGTCGCCGTCCAGGTGGTGCCGCACCCGGCGCAACCGCTCTCCGATCGGCGACTCGACGCCGGTCTGCGCGAACGTGATCGTCCAGTCCGAGATGTCGGTGGACAGCAGCTCGGTCCGCCCGCCCCGCAGCACGAAGTCGTTGGACGTCGTCTCCTCGTAGTTGAGGAAGAAGTCCTTGATGTGATGGGCCCCGTACCCGAGGCACAGGATGAACTCCGTGTGGCCGAAGTGCGCGTAGTAGCGCATGACGTGCCAGATCAGCGGCCTGGGGCCGACCATCGCCATCGGCTTGGGCACGTCGTCGGACGCCCCGTTGCGCATCCGCATCCCGTAACCGCCGCAGAACAGGACGACCTTCATGCTGTGACCTTTCGGGGCGCGACCTCGACGATGCTCAGTTCCGGGATGGGAAAGACCAGCCGGCCGCCCCACTCGTGCACGAACGACAGCTGCTCGACCAGCTCGGCCCGCAGGTTCCACGGGAGAACGAGCACGTAGTGCGGCTTGTCGGCGGCTATCTGCTCGGGCGGCAGGATCGAGATGCGGGTGCCCGGGGTGAACCTGCCGTGCTTGTAGGGGTTGCGGTCGACCGTGTACGGGAGCAGGTCGGGCCGGATGCCGCAGTGGTTGAGCAGGGTGTTGCCCTTGCCGGGGGCGCCGTAGCCGACGACCGTCTCACCGCGTTCGGCAGCCTCGACGAGGAACTTGATCAGGTCCCTGCGCACCTTCGCCACCCGGGCGGAGAACTCGGTGTACCCGGACAGCTCCTGCAGCCCGGCGGCCTTCTCCCGGGCCAGCACGTCGGCCACCCGCTGCGTCGGCTCTCCCGCCACCTCGGCCGGTCGGGCCCACAGCCGTATCGAGCCGCCGTGCGTGGGCAGCGACTCGACGTCCACGAGCGTGAGTCCGCCACTCGCCAGGGCCCGGGCAGCGGAGGCGACCGTGTAGTACTGGAAGTGCTCGTGGTAGATCGTGTCGTACTGGTTCTCCTCGATCAGGGTCAGCAGGTGCTGCACCTCTACGGAGACCCAGCCGTCGTCGGCGACCAGGGCGCGCAGCCCCCGGGTGAACCCGATCACGTCCGGGATGTGCGCGTACACGTTGTTGGCCACGACCAGGTTCGCCGGTCCGTGCTCCTCGCGGACGGCGGTCGCGGTGTCCGGGTCCAGGAACTTGGTGAGCGTGGGCACACCCGCCTCCCGCGCCGCCGCGCCGACGTTCACCGAGGGCTCGATGCCCAGGCAGCGGATCCCGCGGTCCACCACGTGCCTCAGCAGGTACCCGTCGTTGCTCGCGACCTCGACCACGAAGGCGTCGGGGCCGAGACCGAGGCGCTCCACGGCGTCCGTGACGAACGTCCGCGCGTGCTCCACCCAGGAGGTCGAGTACGACGAGAAGTACGCGTACTCCTGGAACGTCTCCTCCGGCGTGATCAGCGGCGGGATCTGCGCGAGCCAGCAGTCGGTGCAGACCCGCAGGTGCAGCGGGTACGCCGGTTCCGGCCGGTCCAGTTGGTCCGCGGCGAGAAAACTCTCGCACGGTGGCGTCGCCCCGAGGTCGACGACGCTCGCCAGCGCCGCCGAGCCGCAGAGTCGGCATCGTGTCATTTACTGCCCCCCATTGATTCCGTCCGATCCGCGATCGCGGTGCGGTACTCCTCCTCCAGGCGCTCCAGGCCGACGGCCGGGCTGAAGCCCCGCTCGTACCGGCGCCGGGCCGCCCGGCCCATCTCCCGGCCCAGGGCCGGCTCGGCCGTGATCCGGCGTATGCAGGACGCGAGCGAGGCGGACTCGCCCGGCCGGTGCAGCAGCCCGGTCACGCCGTCCTCGACGAGTTCGACGAAGGCGCCGTGCCCGGCGGCGACGGTCGGGACCCCGGCCGCCATCGCCTCCACGACCACCAGGCCGAACGTCTCCAGCCACGTCGAGGGAGCCACCACGGCGACCGACCGCGCGACCGCCTTCCGGCTCTGCGCGGGGTCCAGCAGGCCGACGTACCGGACGTCGTCGCGGCCCGCCGCCCAGGCGGTCACCTCTCGTTCCAGTGGCCCCGCGCCGGCTACCACGAGCGGCACGCCCACGCCGCCCTCCGCGGCGATCTCGTCCCACGCGGCCATGAGCAGCCGCACGCCCTTGGCCTCCGCGAGCCGGCCCAGGTAGAGCAGGTGCTCGCCGGTGCCCGACCGGCGGTCGCCCGGGTCGGGGACGAAGTTGTGCTTCACCACCAGCCGCTCGGACGGCATGCCGGACCGCACCAGGACATCGCGCTGCGCCGCGGAGATGCAGAAGAACCGCTGCACGCCGGACCACCACCGCTGCCGGTTGACCGACATGCTGACCGCGAGCGGCACCGTCGCGAGGCGGGAGCCGCGGTAGCAGCCGTGCCGCACGGCGGGCAGCGGCGCCGCCGAGCCGACGCACTCGGTGCACGGCCGGCCGTCCCGCTGCAGCGTGCCCGGCGGGCAGACCTGGGTGTAGTTGTGCAGCGTGGCGACGGCGGGCACACCGGCGTCCGCGCAGGCGGCGAGGACCGCGGGCGACAGCAGCGGGAAGACGTTGTGGACGTGCACCACGTCCGGCCGGTCGGAACGCAGCCGGGCGGCGAGTTCGCTGCGGACCGCCGGGTTCCACGGCACGAGCAGCGGTACCGCGACCTTGCCGAGCAGGGACCGGGCGGCGATGTCGTCGCTGCGCCGCTCGAACACCTCGACCCGGTGGCCGGCCCCGCGCAGCAGGGCCACCTCCTGGTCGACGACCTTGTTCTCCCCGCTCGGCTGCGCCGAGGCGTAGCGGTTGTGCACCACGAGGACGTGCATGCTCAGGCCACCTCCGATCGTCGGGCCCATCGCGGGACGTGTCGTGGCGGGACTTCGGGCGCCGAAGGGGCAGCGGCCGCGGCGGGCGCCGCCAACAGCGAGGCCGCCACGGCCAGATGCAGCAGGTACGGCGAGGCGTCGCCCAGCCCGGCCTCCGTGTACGACGCGATCGCGCAGTAGCTGATCAGGAAGATCGCGCACGCCCTCGACAGCGACGGCGGCCGAAGCAGCGCGACGCCGCCCAGCACGACGACGAACGCCGCCACCAGGGCGACGCCGGTCATACCCTGCTCGTGGTAGACGGCCAGCCAGCTGTTGTCGATCGGCAGCCCGTCGAAGGACTTGTCGCCCAGGCCCACGCCGAACAGGTGCTCCGAGGTCGTCCGGGGCGCTGCCAGCAGGGCGTCCCAGACCTTGGCCCGACCGGTGAGGTTGGAGAAGTTCTCCTTGCTCTGGCCGCGCAGGAACCACGCCTGGAGCGCGGAGGCGAACCCCACCGCGGCCACGGCGGCGCACAGCACCGCCCAGCTGAAGAACCGGCGGGCGGCGGCGCTGGTCAGGACGAGCGAGCCGATCGCCAGCGTCAACCCGATGAGCAGGCCGAGCGTGGCCGTGCGGGTATGGGTCAACGCGAGCAGGGCGAGTGACGGCACGATGACCACGGCCGCGCTGCCCCTGTCGGTCCGGCGGCCCAGTACGAGCAGCACGGTCAGCCCGGTGATCACGGCGGCGTACTGGCCGATCTGCGGCGGGGTGAGCGGCCACAACGCTCCGACCAGCCGTCCGCCGTAGAGTTCGGGCATGGCCGCGCCCGGTGAGACGGCCAGCCCGGCGGCCACCGACCCGAGCACCGCGAAGTACATCCGGATGTGGTGCCGTACGAACGTCGCACTGCCGTCCCACCAGCGGCTGAGCAGCCACAGCGTGCTGACGAACAGAGCCAGCCGGGCGCAGCGGAACAGCGCGCCGAACCCGGACTCCAGACTCGCGCTGGAGATCAGGCTCGGGACCAGCAGCAGGGTGAGCAGGAACAGGAAGGCGCCGGCTCGGACACGCAGCCGCAGATTGACCGCGAGCGCCAGTGCGAACGCGGCGACCAGCGCGCCCATGGCGACCATCTGGATGAGGGAGCGGGGCAGCGGGACGATGGTCCTCGCCCCGGCCGAGCCGAGCGTGTTGAGGACCAGCAGCCCCCAGACCGTCCCGACGATCTTCGACGTGTGGTCCGCGCCCACCTCAACCACCGTCCCGTGCGCGCAAGGTACTGCCCGCGTCCTGCCGGTACGGCGTGCCCCGCCACGCGCCGAAACCGAGCACCCGGCTCGGGTCGTGGGCGACGAACTTCCAGGGACCGACGTACACGTTGTCGTGCCAGCGGTTGCGCTGCTCGCGGGTGATCGCCCGGGCCACCCGCTCGCCCAGGTACGGCGACCAGTCCGGGTAGGTGCCGTAGTTGGCAAGGACCGCCATGCGGTCGCACTTCGCCGTGCACTTGACGACGGACTTGTCCAGCACGAAGCGGTTGTCGTGGATGTCCACCCGCTGGGTCTTCCACCGGCAGTCGGCGTAGAGCGGGGGCTCGGCGATCGCCGGTCTCGCGCAGCGGTCGGTGTCCCGCACCAGCAAGGTGCAGTCACCGGAGGAGGTGTTGGCCGGACTGTTGCAGAACCGGTCGGCGTTCTCCCACAGGGTGATCCCGGACCAGTTGTTCTCCAGCACGTTCCGGTAGATCTCGATCTTGTCGGTGCGGGCCTCGATCCGTGGCTCGCCGCCGGACTCGGACAGGTAGACCGTCGCGTACGGGAAGGTGTCGCCCCGCTCGGCTCGTCCACGGCCCTCGACCCAGTTGTTCCGCCGGATCGTGTTGTCGCGGATGACCGCGTTGTAGCTGGTCTCGTAGATCAGGGCGGCGCCGTCGTTGGCCTCGACGACGTTGTTCTCGATGCGGAAGTCGTTGTTGTTGGTGTCCGCCCACAACCCCGTCCCGCGGTTGCCGTGCACCCAGTTGCCGCGCACCTCGGCGCCGTCGACGGCCCAGAACTTGACGCCCCCGGTGCAGCCGCAGCCCTCCCGCCGCCGCTCCCAGTCGTCGGTGTTGTTGCCCACGATCTCGTTGCCCTCGACCACCAGGCCGGTGATACGGCCTGCGGCCTTGTACGCGTTCATGCCGTACTGGCCGTTGCCGCGCAGGCAACTGGCCCGGACCCGCTGGCGGGCACCGGCCATCAGCCCGGCACCGGAGTTGTGCTGGATCGTCGCGTGCTCGATCACCCACCCGTCGGCCGAGTCGTGGTTGACCACGCCCTCGTCCGGCGGCGCGACGAAACGCTGCACGGTCAGGTGGCGGATGGTGACGTCGCGGGCACTTCCGCCGAACGCGTACTGGTTCTTCTTCCGGCCGTCGAGCACCGCGCCCGGCGCACCGAGGTAGCGGTTGCCCGCCTTGGGGACGACCTGGGCGTAGCGGTCCGGGGTGAGCCTGTGCCTGCCCGGTCGAAGCCAGAACGTGGTGTTCGGGGGGCTGCTGCGGGTCTTCGCCGCCAGGTCGCCGACCACCGCCGGGTCGACCGTCACCGCGCCCGCCGGTGCCGTCGCCGGCCCCGCCGCGGGCTTGGCGCACACCCGGGCCACGGGGGTGGACGCCGGCGCGGCGGTCGGCTCGGCCTCGGCGTCCGACGTGCTGTCACAGCCGGTCGCCGCCAGCAGGGCCAGCGCCAGCGGCGCCGCGGCCGACGCCCAGTGCCTCGTGCTCACCCCCACGCGCCCCCCTCGGGGGCGTCGAACCTGAGCACGGTGGTGAAACCCGCCGAGCCGTCGGTGAAGCCGGTGCCGACCAGCGTGGTGGCGGGCTCCCTGCGCCCGAAGCCCGCGGAGTACCAGCCCAGCGGCGGGTCGGTCTCGCCGCGATGCGCCCGCCAGTCGAGCTGCCCGGGCAGGTCGAGCACCGCGGAGCGCCCCTCGCCGTCCCGGGTCCAGGTGAGCACGGCCCGGTTCCCCGTCAGGTCCGCGGTGATCGCCGGACCCAGGTGGAACGCCAGTTGCACGGCCCGGCGCGGGCTGTGTCGGCCGCGGACCTCGTCGACCACCTTCAGTTCCTGGCTCGCGGCCGTCAGCTCCACCCGGCGGCGGTGCACAAAGCCCTGGTAACCGTCGTGCTCGGCACACCAGCGGGCCGTCCCCCCGGCAGCGGCGCCGGAGGTGTCCACGGCCAGGACGCGGCTGCGGGCATGCCGGGTCCACAGGAACGGGCCGCCGGAGACGGACTGGTCACCGCCGTCCAGTTGCAGGGTGTTGTGCCCGAGCGTGGACCGGAAGTACTGCCGCCACTCGGGCTGCCCGTGATAGCAGTACGTGCCCGGGTCGGCGAGCACGTCGACGCCGTCGTGCCGGACCTCCACCGACAGCGCGTCCGCGTGGGCGTGCGCGGCGATGGACAGGAATCCGTGCGGACCTGCGTCGCAGCGACACCAGATCTCTCCCGGACCGCGCAGGACGGTGAGCCCCGCGTCGGCGAAGTGGGCCGGCCGGCTTGCCGGGCGGGTCACGGACGGTGCGCCTGTGCCTTTCCCGTACGGCTCGATGAGCGCGGCCAGCAGCGGGGTGCGCACATCGGTGCCGGTCACCGCCGGCCACCAGGCGAGCCGGCCGAACACGGCGTCCCCGGTGGCCAGCAGCGAGGCCCAGCGGTCGGTGCCCGCGCCGTCCACCACCAGACCGTGACCGTCGTCCGCGTCCCCCTGGCGTGGCGGCCGTAACCGGCTGTCCACGACGGCCGCGAGCGCGTCGGTCATCCGCAGCAGCACCAGCCGCACGGACCCGGGGACCGGCACGCGGGCGGCATCCGCCTCGGCCACCGCCGCCAGGCCGAGTTCCAGCACGAGGCCGTGGTACTCGGTGGCCAGCTCGCGGTTGAGGCCGGAGGCGAAGGTGTTGCTCCGCAGATGCCGCTCCAGCGACCGCAGCGCGTCGGCCCGCCAACGCGGCGAGGCCGGGAACCAGCCGAACGCGCAGGCCGCGGCGAACTGTCCGGCGGCCTCGGCGATGACGTGGTTGTTCGCCGAGGACCCCCGGCTGGGGAAGGCGGCCAGCCAGCGCTGGTGGTGCCAGATCTGCTTCAGCGCCACCGGGTTGCCCTCGAACAGCTCTGGCGCGCCGGGCCAGCCGTCGAGCAGCCGGCGGATCCACACCCAGGACAGCAGCCGGATGCCCAGCTCGATGCCGCTGATCCAGTGCACGCCGCGCAGCGGCGGGTTGGCCGCCCACCAGGACCGAAGATGCCGGGCCACCCGCTCGGCGTACCGCTCGTCCCCGGTGACCGCGTAGGCCGCGGCGAGCACGGTGAGGTACTGATGCCGCGACAGCTCCCAGATCTGCTTGATGTCCCCGACCGCGTCCTCGCTGCGGTACGGCACGTCGAAGGCGTAGCCCCAGGGAGCGCGGCGCCCGGTCTTCGGGTCGTACCACCAGTCCGGGTCGCTCAGGTCGTCGCGGACCACCCCGAAGTACTCGACGTGCCCGTACATCAGCCGGTCCGCCTCGGCGACGAGACGTTTCGCGGCGTCCGGAGGGACGGCGGCGATCGTCCCGGCGGGCAGGACCGCGGTGAAGCGGGCGCCGATGACGCTCGGGCAGGTGGGCCGCGCCGACCGCCACCGCCGTCTGCGCACCGCGTCGCCCACCCGGCCGGCGACCTCCTGCGGCCCCATGCGGGACAGCCGCCGCAGGTACCAGCCCGCGCTCATGCTCATCGAGCCGCCGCCAACGTCACCGGGGCACCGCTCGCCAGGCCGGTCTGCACGGCGAGGGTGGCCGCCGTGGTGGCGACCAGCGACTGAAGCGGCACCGGCATCGGCCCGCCGGTCCGCACGGCCTTGACGAACGCGGCCAGCTCGGCGTTCTGGCCCTTGTCCCGGGCCCTGGGCAGCCGCGAACCGACCCACCGCCTGGAGCGGCCGTCGTACACAGCGGCACGGACGAAGTCGTCGAGGCGCAGCGCACGGCCGTCCGCGACCAGGTCCAGCGTCTCCTTCGGGAAGCTGCCCGGGCCGGTGGTGACGTAGCTGATGGTGGCGGTGGACCCGTCCGGGTAGCGCAGCACGACCTGCAGGTCGTCGTTGCCGGGCGTGGCGACCGCGTACACCGAGACCGGGTCGGCCTCCAGCAGCCAGCCGGCCGTGTCGATGAAGTGTCCGCCCTCGCCCTCGAACCGCGAGCCCTGGGTGTCTTGTCGGAGGTACCAGCTGCCGTGGTCGAGGCGGCCCGCGTTGACCAGATAGCGGAGGTTCGCCGGACCGCTCCGGGCGCCGAACCGCTGCTTGGCCTCCCGCAGCAGGGGCGCGAACCGGCGGTTGAAGCCCACCTGCAGCCGGTCGTTGCCGGACTCCTCGACCGCCGCGAGCACACCGGCCAGTTCGTCCTCGGTGAGCGCCAACGGCTTCTCCACGAACACCGCCTTGCCGGCCAGCAGCGCCTTCCGGGTCAGTTCGGCGTGCGAGCTGTGCCGGGTGACGACGAACACCGCGTCCACGGACTTGTCGCCGAGCACGGCGTCGAGATCGGTGGTCGCCCCGGCGAAGCCGAACTTGCGCTGGGCGTTGGCCGCGGACAGCGCGGTCGTCGTGACGACGGTCGACAACTCGACGCCGTCGCGCTGCGCCAGGTGCGGCAGCAGCATCGAGCTCGCGTAGTTCCCCGCGCCCACGAACGCCAGCCGCACCGGAGTCCTGGCAGCCCGTGCCGGGCCCCGCTTCACGTTCACGGGGGGCACGGCCACCGCCGGGGCCGCTGCTTCCTCGGCTCCCCCCGCCGGTTCGGGGTACCGGAACAGCACGGCAACGGCCTTGAGGTCGCCGTCCTTCAGGCTTCGGTACGTTTCCACGGCGTCATCGAAGTCAGCCACGTGGGAGACCAGCGGCTCCACGTCGACGCTGCCGCGGGCGAGGAGGTCGAGGAAGCACGCCAGGTTGCGGCGCTCGGTCCAGCGTACGTAGCCGATCGGGTAGTCACGCCCCTCCAGCTCGTACTCCGGGTCGTAACGGCCCGGGCCGTAACTGCGGGAGAACCGGACGTCGAGCTCCTTCTCGTAGTACGCGTTCCAGGGCAGGTCCAGGCGGCACTTGCCGATGTCGACGACCCGGCCGCGGTCCCGGCAGAGCCGGGCGGCAAGCTCGACGGGCTCGTTGCTGTCGCCGCCGGCGGCCAGGTACACCTGGTCCACGCCGTGACCGCCGGTGAGTTCGGCGACGGCAGCCTCCACGGCCGCGGACGCGGGATCGCCGCAGGCCGCGGCGCCCAGCCGCTCGGCGAGTTCGCAGCGCACCGGGTCGGGGTCGACGCCGACGACACGCACCCCCGAGGCGGCCAGCAGCTGTACCACCAGCTGCCCGATCAGCCCGAGACCGATGACCAGCGCCACTTCGCCCAGTCGTGACTCGCCCTGGCGGACGCCCTGCAACGCGATCGACCCGACGGTGCCGAAGGCCGCGTGCCGCGGCGCGAGGCCGTCCGGCACCGGGGTGTAGAGGTTCTTCGGTACCCAGTTCAACTCGGCGTGCAACGCGTGCTCGTTGCCGGCGCAGGCCACGAGGTCGCCGACCTTCACGTCGTCGATGCCCGCGCCGACCTGCTCGACCACCCCGCACAAGGAGTAGCCCAGCGGCGTGTACGAGTCCAGCTTGCCCATCACCTTGCGATAGGTGGCGGGCACCCCGTTGGTGGCCACGCTCTGCATGACCTTGGCCACCTGGTCCGGCCGTGAGCGTGCCTTGCCCAGCATCGACATGCCGGCCTCGGACACCTTCATCAGCTCGGTCCCGGTGGAGATCAGCGAGTAGGCGCTGCGCACCAGCACACCGCCCGGCTTGCACCCCGGCACCGGCACGTCGAGCACCGCCAGCTCGCCGCTCTTGTAGTTCTGCACAACCTGCTTCAACCCGAACTCCTCTGATTCCTAAGCCGATGACCGAGTGCTCTGGCCGGACCCAGAGGTCGCGTCGCGATACCAGTACTCGAGGGTCAGCACATGCCACAGATGCTTGGAGTAGTCCCGCTGCCCGGCGGCGTCCTCGGCGACGAGCCGCCGCAGCGCGTCGCGGCGCAGGAACCCGGAACGCACCAGCTCGCCGTCGTTGACCACCTCGCGCACCAGCGGAGCCAGGTCCCGGCTCATCCAGGCCCGCAGCGGGGCGCTGAACAGGCCCTTGGGCCGGTACACGATCTCCCGGGGCAGGACCGAGACGGCCGCCTCCTTCAGGACGGCCTTGCCCTGCCGTCCGACGATCTTGCGGTCGCCGGGCACGGCGAACGCCGCCCTGACCACCTCGACGTCCACGTACGGCACCCGCACCTCGGTCGACGCGGCCATGCTGGAGCGGTCCGTGTACGCGAGGTTCAGGCCCGGCAGGAACATCCGTGCGTCGGTCAGGCACATGCGGTTGACGAAGTCGGCGAGCTCGTTGTCCGCGTAGGTGTCCGCATGCTCGGTCAGCACGTCGTCGACCGACCCGGCCAGGTCCGGATCGACCAGGGCGAGCAGCTCGCCTCGGTCGTACATGGTGTAGCTGCGCCGGAACGCGGTCTCCTCCGGCAGATCGGCGAAGGAGAGGAACCGCTTCGCGAACCGCACCGACCGGTACCCGCGGCGGGAGGTGGCGACCGGCAGCCGGTCCACGGCCGCGGACACCCCGCGCCGCAGGGGCCGCGGAACGCGCTGGTAGCGCAGCGCGAGCAGATTGGCCAGGTGCTTGCGGTACCCGGCGAACAGCTCGTCGGCGCCCATCCCCGAGAGCATCACCTTGACCCCGGCCTCCCGGGCGGCCGAGCAGATCAGGTACGTGTTGATCGCGGCGGGGTCGCCGATCGGCTCGTCCAGGTGGTACGTCATCCGCGGCAGCAGGTCGAGCACGTTCGGGGCGATCTCGATCTCGTGCAGGTCGACACCGAACCGCTCGGCCACCCGCCGGGCGTGGCGCAGGTCGTCCGGCATCGCCTCGAACCTGGCGTCCTCGGCGCGGAAACCGATCGTGTACGCGGAGATCCCGGGTTGGTGGCGGGCCGCCAGCGCGGTCAGGTAGCTGGAGTCGAGGCCGCCGGAGAGGAAGGTCGCCACGGGTACGTCGGAGAGCAGGTGCCGCCGGGTCGACTCCTCGACGATGGCGGCCAGGTCCGGCTGCTCACCGCTGCGGGCCCGCTCGCGCCCCTCGGCGGCGACGTCCTTCAGGTCGAAGAACCGGCCGCGCTCCACCCGGCCGTCCGGCAGGCACCGCAGCCAGCTCCCCGGCGGCAGCTTCTCCGCCTCGCGGAACGCGCACCGGGAGTCCGGTACCCAGTAGTACAGCAGGGAGGCCACCAGCGCCGCATGGTCCACCTCCAGCAACCCGCCGGTCGCGGCGGCGAGCGCCTTCAGCTCGGAGGCGAACGCAAGGCCCTCGCCGCGCCGGAGCAGGAACAGCGGCTTGATGCCCAACTGGTCCCGGGCGAGCACCAGTTCACCGGTGCGTTCGTCGAAGATCCCGAACGCGAACATGCCGCGCAGCCGGGGGAGGCAGTCGGTGCCCCAGCGCCGCCAGGCCTCCAGGAGCACCTCGGTGTCCGAGGTACCGCGGAAGCGCACCCCGGCGGCCGCCAACTCGGCGCGCAGCTCGGGCGCGTTGTACAGCTCGCCGTTGTACGTCAGGGCGAGGCCGTCCGAGACCATCGGCTGGGCACCGGTCTCGGACAGGTCGATGATGGCGAGCCGGCGGTGCCCGAGGTGCACTTCGCCGTCACCGACGGCGTGGCCGTACCGGCCGGCCCCGTCCGGGCCGCGGTGGGCGAGGGTTTCGGTGAGCCGGTCGGTGACCGGCTTCCCGTCCGGCCATCGGTACGTACCCGCGATGCCACACATGTCCTACCGGCCTTCCTGGTCGTTGTCCGGGACCCGTGCGGCCCATGCCGGCTGCCGATCCGTGTGCCGCCGGCCGGTCCCGTTCTGCAGGGCCGTCCCCTCGCTCCGGCCGCGCAGCGCGGTGTGCAGCCCGTCCCACAGCGTGCCGTCGGTCCGGTCGCGCGGATCGGGGTCGATCAGCACCACACCGATCACCGCGATGCCCTGGTCCGCGAGTTGCCGCGCCACCGTGTGCAGCCATGCGGCGCTGCCGTGCCCGGCGCGCACGACGAGCACCGTCCGGGTTCCGAGGTACTGCAGGTCGGTCCACGCCGTGCCGGGCGCCACCGAGCCGACTCCGATCCGGCGCTCCTGCCGCGACACGGCCGCGGCACGCTCGCCGCTGACCACGGGCGGGTCTCCCGGTTTCGGGCGGCGGCCCGCGAGGTGCGGTCCGGGCAGGCCGTCGACGACGACCACCGGCCCCTCGGGCGCCAGTGCCGAGGCGAGGTCCAGGGCGATCGCGCTCGTGCCGCGCGCACAGCCCAGTTCCAGCAGCGACACCGGCTCCGCAAAGCCGTGCACGGTGCGGGCCAGGGTCGTGGTGAGGCGGTCGCGTGCCGCCCGGGTCCGACGGCGCTGCCACGGCCCGCCCGACCGGTGGGGAAGCTCCGCGATGACCGAGGCGCCCAGGTTGGCCGCGATGTCCCGGCGCAACACGGGCCGGTCCGCCACCACCGTGCCGACCGCGGCCACCGCGAGCCCGAGGACGAGCCCGAGGACGAGCCCGATCGCGGAGTCGGTGGCAGCGGCCTTGGGCAGGGAGTGCCGCACCGCGCGCGGCGCGTCCACGATCTGCGTGCCGGCGACGACCTTGGGCGTGCCGGTGCGCGCCTCCGCGGCACGCTGGTCGAAATCGGCGATACGCGAGGTGAGTTCGGCCCGGCGGGCGAAGAGCGACTCGATGCCGGCCGACGCTTCCGGGCCGCTCGACGGCGATCCGTTCCCGATCGCCTCGTTGACCCGGGCGAGTTCGTCCCTCATCCGGTCACGCTGGTCGAGCAGGGCCTTGGCCTCGGCCTTCGCGGTCTCCTGCATCCGCCGCACATGGTCCGCGACGAACGCGTCGGCCAGCGCCCGGGCCCGCGCCACCGCTTCCGCGTCGCTGTCACCGGTCACATCGATCTGCAGCAGGTTGTTGGTCAGGCCGGTTCCCCGGTAGTCCCGCATGAAGTCCTCAGGGTCTTCCGGGGAGTCGAGGGCCCGCAGGGCCTTGCCTGCGATCCGCGTGGTCTGCAGCAGCTCGACATCGGTACGGATCAGCGTCCCGGTGTCGTTGGGCTGGTCCTCCTTGTGCACGACCAGCACCTTGGTCACCGCGCTCGGCGGCGGCGGCATCAGGACCGCCACGGCCGCGCCGGCCAGCAGGCCGAGGAGTGCCATGGCACACCACAGCCGACGGCGCCTGCGCACCGCCACCACCAGCGCCTGCAGGTCGAGGAGCGGAGCGGCGGCCGACGACTCCGCGGTGGTGCTCGTGGTCACGCTGAACCTCCCGTCGCCCGGCCGCGCACCGCGAGCACCGCAGTGACGTCGTCCGGTGAAGGGCCGGCGGACCCCGTGGGACGGTCCCGGACGGCGTCGGCGACGACGACGCCGACGACCTCGTGCCTGCCGTCCGCACACGCTTCGGCGATGCCGGCGAGTTCCTCCGCGGTCCAACTGCCCGCGCCGAGCACGACCAGGGCACCGGCCTCGCCGTCGCGGTCCGGCACGGTCGGCCGGTCCACCGAGACCTCCACCACCCGCAGCAGCGGGTCGCTCCCGGCCTCGGCGACGAGTTGTCCGGCGGCCCGGCGGGCGATCTCGTCACCGGCCGGCACCAGGGCCAGCAGCCGCCGGGGGGCGGGCAGCCGGTCCCGGAGGCGGGCGCACACCCGCCGGTAGCGGATCCGCCTGTCCGTCTCGTCTCCCGACCGGTGCGGGACCGGTGCGTCCCAGCGGGTGTCGATGCCGAGGAGCCGGCGGATCCCGGCCCCCGGGCTCCCGCCCGAAGGCCGGTGCGTGCCCGGTTCGTCCGGCACGTCGACGGTGCCGAGGAGGACCGAGCCCAGTGCCGCGGTGATCTCCGGTTCGGTGCGCAGCCGACGGTTCGTCCGTGCGGCGACGAGATGGCCGATGACCGCGAGGAGGAAGAACAGCAGCGCCCCGGTGACGACGAGCTGCATCCTCGTCGGAGGCGCCTGGCCGGTCGGCCGGGCGGCCGGCCCCATGACGACCATGCCGGCCATGCTGGTCGCCGGGTCGGCCTGGTCCAGCTTCGTCATGGCCTCTTCCAGCGAGGTGCGCAGCTTTTCGAGCGTGGTGCGGGCCTGCACGCTCTCCACGGTCTTCCCGGGGTCCGCGGCATCGGCCAGGTCGGTGATGCGGCGGTTGGTCTCCTCGACCTTCTCGCGCAGCGCCTCGGGCGCCGCGGCCGCTTCGCTGTCGGTGCCGCCGCCCGCGATCCGCGCGGCGAACGCGACGAACTGCTGGGCCAGCCGGTCGGAGAGCCGCTGTGCGCGTTCCGGGGTGTCGGCCGTGCCGGAGACCTTGACGATGTTCCCGTCGGCGGCCTCGGCGCTGACGTGTTCCCGCAGTTCGCCACCGCTGACACCCGGCCACCCGAGCTCGGCGGCCGCCCGGTCGACCACCGTCGAACTGGTCGCGATGCCGACCTGGGTCAGCAGCTCGCGCTCCTCCCACTGCCCCGGCAGCAGCACGGAGGTGGACGCCGTGTAACGCGGCGGGAACACCACCACCGAGGTGCCGTAGCCGACGAGGGCGCCCAGCACGGCGAGGACGGCGAGCAGGCGCCACCTCCGACGGAGCATCCGCCCCACGGTGACCAGGCGGATCGTGTCATCGCTCAACGACGAGGCCTCTTCCCTGCGCGTACCGTGGTGCCCGCCGGCACCGGAGTGTGGTCACCGCACGCGGCGGCGTACGCGGCGAGCAGCGACGCCTGCGAGTTCCGCCACGAGAGCCGCCCGCTGATCCGCTCCTGGCCGATCGCGCCCATCCGGGCCCGTTTCTCCGGATCGTCGAGGAGCAGCGCGATGAGCCCCGCAAACTCCGCCTCGTCGTCGGCGGGCGCGTAGACGGCCGCCTCACCGGCGGAGACGCGCGCCTCCTTCAGGTCGAACGAGACGATCGGCCGGCCCATCGCCATGTACTCCAGGACCTTGTTCATGGTCGACACGTCGTTGAGCGGATTACGCGGGTCGGGGGAGAGGCACACGTCCGCGGTGGACAGGTAGCGCACCAGGTCGGCGTCCGGGACGCGCCCGGTGAACTGCACCTGGTCGCGCAGCCCGAGCCGCCTCGACAACTCCACCATCGCGTCGAAGGCGTCCCCGGCTCCGACGAACACCGCGTGCCAGTCGGTCCGCCCGAACTCGTCGCGCAGCTTCGCCAGCGCCCGCAAGGCGTAGTCGACGCCGTCCTGCGGCCCCATGACGCCCAGGTAGCACAGCAGATGAGGCTTGCCGCGCTTCAACTCCGGCTCGGGCGGCACCGGTTGGAACCGGTCGACCTGGGGCGCGCTGCGCACCACGAAGACGTCCTCAGGGCGTCGGCCGCCACGGCGCACCGCGACGTCCCGGTAGCTCTCGTTCGTGGCGAGCACGATGTCCGCGGTCCGGTAGGTGAGCCGTTCCAGCGCGCACACGGCCCGGTAGAGCAGGTCCTCGCCGCGGTCGAAGCGGGAGAGGTACAGCTCGGGTACCAGGTCGTGCTGGTCGAAGACGAACCGCGCGCCGCGCCGCTTCAGCCACAGCGCCGGCAGGAACAGCAGGTCGGGCGGGTTGCAGGCGTGCACCACGTCGACCGGACCGACCTTGCGGGCCAGCCGGGCGGTGTGCCACAGCGCCGATCCGTACTCCCGCAGGTAGCCGGCCGGTCCTCCGGTGGCCGCGCGCAACGGGTAGCGGTGGATCCGCACCCCGTCGATCACCGCCTCCGGTTCCGTGTCCCGCTTCTCCCCCCGGGGGCAGATGACGTGCACCTCCCAGCCCGCGTCGCGCAGCGTCGTGCACTCCTGCCACACGCGCCGGTCGAACGGCACGGACAGGTTCTCCACCAGGATCAGCGCGCGCCGGCCCGGCCGGTCGCCGCCGGCTGTGCCACTGGAAGACGTGTCACCAAGCAAGGCCCATGTACCCCGGTTCGGCCCGGCGCGCCTCGGCGTCGGGAAGGCGGATGAGGTCGACGATCACCGGGCCGCCGCCGTGTGGCAGCGCCGCGAGGACGGCCGGGTCCCTGGTCCCGACCAGGCACACCTCGGCGTGCTCCAGCACTTCGTCGACGGAGTCCGCGAGCAGTTGGGCCAGGTGCGGCAGCCGGTTCTCGATGTACTCGCGGTTCGCGCCGAGCAGCCGGGACAGGCTCACGTTGGCGTCGTGGATCCGCAGGTCGTAACCCTTGCCGTGCAGCCTCTCCGCCAACTCGACGAGCGGGCTTTCCCGCAGGTCGTCGGTGCCGGGTTTGAAGGACAGCCCGAACATTCCCACCCGGCGCTTGCCGGTGCGCTCGACCAGCTCCACCGCGCGCTGCAGATGGTCGGAGTTGGAAGGCAGCACGTGGGAGAGGATGGGCACCGAGACGTCCGCCCGCTGCGCCGCGTGGACCAGGCTGCGCAGGTCCTTGGGCAGGCAGGACCCACCGAAGGCGAAGCCGGGCCGCAGGTAGGCGGGGCTGATGTTCAGCTTGCGGTCGGCCAGGAACACGTCCATCACCTGGTGCGAGTCCACTCCCAGCGCCTGACAGACCGCGCCCAGCTCGTTCGCGAAACCGATCTTGAGGCCGTGGAACGCGTTGTCCGCGTACTTGATCGCCTCGGCCGTCGGGACCGGCACCCTGAACACCTCGCCGGGCAGGCCGTCGTACAGCGCCGCCACCACGTCGCCGCTGGCCGGGTCGAGTTCGCCGATGACGGTCTTGGGCGGATCGAAGAAGTCCCGCACGCTCGTGCCCTCGCGCAGGAACTCCGGGTTGACCGCGACCCCGATGTCCACCCCGGCCGTGCCGCCGACGTACTTCTCCAGGATCGGCACCAGCAGGTTCAGACAGGTGCCCGGGAGCATGGTGCTGCGGTAGACGACGGTGTGCCGCCCGCCCCGCTCGGCCAGCGCGGCGCCGATCTCCTCGGTGACCCGTTCCAGGTACGTGGTGCACAGGCTGCCGTTCGGTTCCGACGGCGTGCCCACGCAGACCAGCGACACCTCGCTGTCCGCGATCGCCTCACGGACGTCGCCGGTGGCCCGTAACGATCCCGCCCGTACGACGTCGGCTATGAGCTCACCGATCCGCTCCTCGACCACTGGGGCCCTGCCGTCGTTGACCAGGTCGACCTTCACCTGGTTCACATCGACCCCGATGACCTCGTGCCCCATGCCGGCCAGGCACGCGGCCGACACGCAGCCCACGTAGCCGAGCCCGAAAACGCTGACTCTCATGAAGCGTCCTTCCCCCCCCAGGCAGGCCCTTGTGGCCTGCTGTTCGCGCCTCGGCCGGACGTCGGCCCCCGCGCATCAATAGGCCCCCCGGCCATGGATCACCGCACGCAGCGTCTTCCACAAGATCACTGCGTCCAGGGCGAGCGACCAGTCCTCCACGTACCGCAGGTCCAGGCGGACCGCCTCCTCCCACGGCAGGTCGCTGCGTCCGCTGATCTGCCACAGGCCGGTGAGTCCGGGTTTGACCAGCAGCCGCCGCCGGATGTCCGGGCCGTACGCGGCGGACTCCTCCGGCAGCGGAGGCCGCGGACCGACGAGCGACATCGATCCGGTGAGCACGTTGAAAAGCTGCGGGAGTTCGTCGATCGAGTACCGGCGCAGGACCGCTCCCACCCGGGTCACCCGCGGATCCCGGCGGAGCTTGAACAGCAGCCCCGCACCCTCGTTGCGGTCGGCGAGCGCGGCGCGTGCCCGGTGGGCTCCGTCGACCATGGTGCGGAACTTGAGAATGGTGAACTCGCGGCCGTCCTTGCCGACCCTGCGCTGGCGGTAGAACGCCCCACCCCGGCTGTCCCCCATCACGAGCAGCGCGACGAACACCATCAGCGGCGCGAACAACATCAGCAGAAACGTTGCGCCTATTCGGTCCACGACCCCTTTGACGGCCCGGCGGCCCCCGGTGAAAGCCGGCATGCTGACCCGCAGCAGCGGAATCCCCAGTACCGCGTCCACATGCAGCCGGGGGCCGGCCACCTCCATCAGCACGGGGGCCACGACCATCTCGGCGTCGCTGCCTTCGAGGTTCCAGGCCAGCCGCTGCAGCCGGTCCGGTGACCAGTGCGGGTCCGGTGTGATCGCGACGACACGGTAACCGTCGTGGCTGACATGCTTGGCGACGTCCGCCAGTCGGCCGACGACCGGCACTCCGTCCAGTTGGTCACCCTCGCTCCCGCGACCGTCCGTCGTGCACACCGCCTCCACCCGCCAGCCGATGTGCGGGAACTTACGGGTGCGGGTGATCAGGTCGCGCACGGTGTCCGGACTCCCGGCAGCGAGCACCGGTCTCAGGCACCGCCCTTCCTTGCGCTGCTTGTGCAGCCAGAGGCGGAGCAGATACCGCGCGGTCATGGTGACGAGCGCGATCGCGGGGATCGCGACGAAGATCCAGAGCTTGATGTTGCGCGAGGTGAGAGCGATCCCGCCGAGCGCCAGTACGACGGTCGCCGCGAACAGCGAGCGTCCGAGCCGCCGGAACTCCTCAGCCCCCTGGCCGAGTACGGCCGGAGCCCACGACCGGCTCACCGCAAGCGCGCCCAGCACCAGCAGTTCGGTGCCGAATGCGAGAATCCCCCATTTCTCGTGCCAGTCGGCCGCGTCCCGGGCCCCGAAGAAGTTGCCGATCGCCGCCACCACGAAGGCGGTGGCCACGGTGTCGCTCATGATCACGGTACGGCGGTACCGCTGCTCCCAGTCGGTCGCGGTCTGGCTGATTGCCCCGTTCGCCAGACGCCCGCGCGCCGACGGAAACGGGTCGACTAATTCCCCCTGTTGCACAGGCCCCCCAGGTCGCCAGTGGTTCGACGCGTTCGCCTGACACTGTTACTCCCCCGGGAGGCACCCCCGCCTCCCGCGCCGCGCTGTTCCTCCCCGCGAGAGGTCCCGCCCCCCGCGCATGACATCCCTCATTGCTTCAGCGCTACCCGGACAACCCACCCCGGCGGCAGCGGACTCACACGTCCTGCCAGACCCTCAAGGTGCGTGGCTACCGATCGAAACCTCGCGTGCTCCCCGCACCCGAGCTCCTGTCGGCCAAGAACTGATCACCCCCACGTCCGGCGCCGGGGATGCGACTACCTGCTTGCCGATGCGCCGGACCTATAGATCATTACTGGTCGCCTCGTGTCCGAACAGCTGAAGCACGGTCAATCTAGACCATGGGCGCCAGTATGAAGAGAGGTTGTGTGGAATTTGTGCTCAAGCTTTGAGGCGGGTTCTCCGATGAGTGACCGCCTATGGTCGTGCTTCCGCCACCACCCGCTCCAGCGGCCCGGCCGGTCCCGGCCCCTACCCCTGCACGGCAGTGCTCGGCGAGCCGCGACGGGGGCCCGCATCGCACCCGGCCGCGCGACGGCTTCCCGCTGCAGGTGCGCAGGTCTGCGCCCCGCGAAAGGGCCGTCAACTCCTGGCGCGTCGCGGGCGGTTCATGCCCGGGGCGAGTCCGCGTCCGGGCTCCCGACACAGGCGGCCACTGCTTGCGGCAGGCCGGAGAAATCGGCCTTCCGGGGCTCCAGGCGCAGCAGGCTGGAGAGCCTGAGGGTCTTCTGGTGCGGGCAGCGTTCGTCCAGGACCCGGGTGGGCAGGACGTAGAAGGACCACTGGTCGAGGTCCAGGGGGTCGAGGGTCTGCTTGTCCAGGTGGTGCAGCAGACAGAAGACGTACACGTCCGAGCGGCGCAGCACTTCGGTCGAGGTGGCATCGCTCTGGGCGTCCCAGCCGGCGGCCGGTGCGATGTCGAAGGAGAGCCTCGACGGCTCGGACTGTGCCCAGGACTGCAGATACGCCGTCGACTTCACCTCGACGCGCCACTTCTCGGGTGTCCGGATGTCAACGGTGTCCCATTCGACGCGGGTGCCTGTGGCGGCGCCCAGCGCCGTCGCCACGAGGTACTCGGCGAGAACGCCGCGCATGGTGTTGTTCGCCAGGTCGGAGCACGCCCAGCTCCAGAAGTCGGCGAGCCGGGCCACGGTCTCACCGTCCGCCCGTATCGGCTCACTTCCGCTGCGGCGCGTGATGACCAGCGGGCCCAGACCTGAGCTCATGGTGTCCTCCGGGTGGCGATACGAGCTGACACCGAGTCTGGCAGCCGCGGCCGCACCGGCGTTGCGCCGACGAAGCGGCGGCGGCTCGGGAGTGCGGCGCCGCGCTGCAGTGGGCGGACCTGATCAGCGCATCCGACACCCTGGAGCTCAGGATGCGGGTCCTCGTCGTCGTCCGTGGCGAACACCGTGTGGAGCGCATCCACGACCGGGTGGAGCGGATCACCCGGTCCCAGCGGCCCGCGGCCCTGAGCGTCCGATCGTCACGGCGGCCGATGGGTCGCCGGGCAGTGGCGAGAACCGCCCGGCGGGACCCGATCCGCAGGCTGACCCACGGCCGGCAGCCCGTCTCCCGGCAGCCCGTCTTCCGCGGCCTTCGCGCGGCCACCGGCCGGTGCCGTCGCCCGACCCCGCCGGATGTGACGCCGTGGGTGGGGCGGCCGTGGCTCACGCCGCCCAGGGGCCGCCCGTCACGCCGCTATCGCTGATGCGGCCGCGCGCCCTGGGGGCCCGGCTCGTTCGGGGTGACGGTCTCGCCCGGGATCACCCGGGGTGCCGCCGGGTCGGGCTCGTCCTTCATGGCCCTGGCCTCGGACTTGAGAATGCGTGCGGACTTGCCCGCGGAGCGGGTCAGTTCGGGGAGCTTCTTGACGCAGAGGACGGCGATGACGACAAGGAGGATGATCGCGAGTTCGCTCATTCCGAACATGGGGGTCCTGCCTTCTGGTGGCTGGGGGACGTGTGGCCGCAGAGAGAGCAGCATCGCACGGCCGAGCGACGCGCCGGTGAAATCTACAGTACTGTAGAAATACGAGTGGGCGGATCCCGCCCGCGATGTCCGCCCTCCTTACGATGGACCGCTCGACGTGTCGCAGGGAACGCGCGGGTCAGCGGAAGGAGACAGGGCATGGCGGAGCACCGGCAGCGCCCCGGGCGCCGGGGGCAGGGCGAGCTGGAGGTGCTGGTCCTGTCGGCGCTGCGGGAGGCGGACGGCCCGGCCACGGCCGGGTGGGTGCAGGAGCGGCTGGGCGGGGACCTCGCCTATACGACGGTGATCACGATTCTGACCCGGCTGCTGGCCAAGGGTGCGGTGACCCGTGAGCGCGCGGGCCGCTCCTTCGCGTGGACCCCGGCCTCGGACCAGGCGGGACTCGCGGCGCACCGGATGCGCAAGGTGCTGGACGCCGAGAGCGACCGGGGGGCCGTGCTGGCCAGCTTCGTCACGGGCCTCGGA
Organism: Streptomyces sp. NPDC001920; assembly: GCF_053594495.1. NCBI lineage: Bacteria > Bacillati > Actinomycetota > Actinomycetes > Kitasatosporales > Streptomycetaceae > Streptomyces > Streptomyces sp. NPDC001920. Next base: position 343,453 of record NZ_JBSFEP010000001.1, on the reverse strand, counting down.
CCGGACGACGAGCGGCTGCTGCGCGAGCTGCTGGGGCGGTCCCCGAGCGAAGGGGGAGACTGACGCCTCATGGGGGTCTTCGTCTTCCTGCCGCTGGTGCTGCCGCTCACGGCATGGCCGATGCGCGCCTGGCCGAGCGGCACCTGCACCCCCGTACCGCGACCCGGCTGCGCACCGGCGTCGCCGCGGTGATGGCGGCCTGCGGCACGGTGTGCCTGGGCCTGGTGAGGGTGGTCGGCACCGCCCAGCTTCCCGGCAACCCGCTGCCCGACGGTTGGTCGGACCCCGAGGTGCGGGCGGCCGTGCCGTACGACGAGGTCGTCGGCAAGGCGGCGATCCCGGCGCTGTGCGCGGTGGTGGTCGCCTGCGGGCGGGCCCTGTGGCGGCACGCCCGGGTACGCGGCCGCGCCCATCGTGCGCTGGCCGGGCTGCCGGGGGCGGGGTGGCCGTCCTGCCCGACGAGACGCCGTACGCGTACGCGCTTCCCGGTGGCAGCCGGGGCCGTGTCGTGGTGACCACGGGGCTGCTGGACTGCCTCGAACCCGCCGAACGCCGGGCGTCGTTCGCCCACGAACGGGCCCATCTGACCGCGCCCCACCACCGGTTCCTGCTCACCGTCCAACTGGCCGCGCGCGCCGACCCGTTCCTGCACCCGCTGCGCACCGCGGTGTCGTACACCACGGAACGGTGGGCGGACGAAGAGGCGGCCCGGACCGTCGGCAGCCGCCGGACCGTGGCGCGGGCGATCGGCAAGGCGGCGCTGGTGACGCGGGGCACTCCCGTCGCGACACTGGCCGGCTTCGCGGCGCCGGGGCCGGTGCCGCGCCGCGTGGCCGCGCTGCTCGGGCCGGCGCCGCCCGTTCGCCGCCGGCTGTCGCTGTTCACTTAGGTGGGCCTGGCGGCCTGGCGGCCTGGCGGCCTGGTGCGCGGCGGCGCGGACGGCCGTGTCGGCGATGTCGTCGGCGAACTCGGCGGTGACGATGGTCCTCATCCTGCGCGCGGCCACCCCGCTCTGAACGAGCGCCGTCCGAGGGGGCGTTGGACGTGGGCTGCCGGCGGGCGCCGCGCCCGTGCTCCCGGTCACCGATAAAATTCGTGTCTTCGTTCGGTCCGGAGCAACGGAAGTTGCGAGGATCGTGGTCTGTTCATGGTGGGGCGTCCGGGCTCGGCCCGGCCGTATGTCTACAGACCACATGTCTACAGAGGGGGCGCGGGTGAGCGGTTCGGGGAAGCGACGACGTGAGTCGGGCGGCGCGGGGAAGGCCGTGCTCACGCGGCGCGGGCGGATCCTGGCGTGGAGCGCCGGGGTGACCTCGGTGGTCGTCCTCGGTGTAGCCGGGGTGGGCGCCTGGGTCTACCAGGACCTCGACAACAACATCAGGTCCGCCGACGTCGACGACAAGATCGGCGGGGACCGCCCCGAGAATCTCAGCCCGGGCTCGAAGAACATTCTGGTCGTCGGCTCCGACAGCCGCGACGGGGCCAATGCCGCGTACGGCAAGGACCTGGACACCATGCAGTCGGACACGCTGATGGTGCTGCACGTCCCGGCGAACCGGAAGTGGGCCGCGGTCGTGTCGTTCCCGCGTGACTCCTGGGTGCAGATACCGGCCTGCGACCGCGGTGACGGCAGCGACTCCTCGCCGCACCGCGCCAAGATCAACGAGGCCTTCGCGATCGGCGGCACCAGCGGCGAGGTCGCCGGTGCCGCCGCCTGCTCCATCAAGACCGTCGAGGCGAACACGGGCCTGCGGATCGACCACTTCATGTCCGTCGACTTCCAGGGCTTCAAGGGCATGGTCGACGCGCTGGGCGGCATCGAGGTCTGCCCCGAGCAGGCCATCCGCTCCAAGAAGGCCAAACTGCGGATGGACAAGGGCTGCCAGACCGTGGGCGGGGAGAAGGCCCTCGGCTATGTGCGCGTCCGCTACGGCGTGGGCGACGGCTCCGACATCGGGCGCATCGGGCGCCAGCAGGAGTTCATGAACGCCCTGGCCGAGAAGGCGCAGGACAAACTGACCAGCCCGAAGGCGCTGTACGGGTTCCTGAAGTCGGCCACCGGGTCCCTGACCACGGACCCCGACATGGCCGGCATCAAGCCGCTGTACGGGCTCGCCTCGGAGCTCAAGGGCATCCCGAGCGACCGTCTGAGCTTCCTCACCGTGCCCAACTACCCGCGCGAGGCGGACGTGCCGGCCGACCTGGCCAACGTGGTCTGGCAGTACCCCCTGGCCAGTGATCTGTTCGCCGCCCTGGCCAGGGACAAGGAGGTCGACAAGAAGGAACTGGACGCCGCCGCGAAAACCCCCCTGTACGCCTCCTCCGTGCGGGTCCAGGTCCTCAACGGCGCGGGCGTCCCCGGACTGGCCGCGACGGTCGCCGACAAGCTCCGCAGGGGCGGTCTCAGCGTGACCGGCACGGGCAACTCCCCGCAGAACTCCGACACCACCACGGTCACCTACCCGCAGGGCCTGGAGAAGCAGGCCAAGGCGGTGGCCGCCCGGCTTCCCGGGGCCCGTGTCACGCAGGAGGCGGACGCCGCGCCCGGCGTGGTCACCGTGGCCGTCGGCAAGGACCTCGACCCCGACGACATCCGCTGAGCGCCCGTGCCGGGCGGGTCCGCTTCTCCTCGCGCCCGGCGCACGGCCGGGGATCACTCAGAGGTCGAACTCGTGCGGCGGGCGGGAGCCCCAGCGCGTAGCACGCCTCGCGGACGACCGACTGTTCGTACGTATCGAAGTCACCGTCGGCGCCGCCGATGACGACGCCGATCTGGACGGCGGCCCGCGCCTCGGCGGGCTTCCTCCTCGCCTTGGCGATCTCCGGCAGCACGCTCACCTTGCCGAAGCCGAAGTCGGTGGTGAGCCTGTCCAGGTTCTCCTCGGTCCGCGAACGGACTGCCGCAAAGATCTCGACCAGCGGGCTTTGCCTGTCCTTTACCATGGGGCGGAAGGGTGTCCGCACGGGCGCCCGGACCGCGAAGCCCCGCCGAACCGAGAAGGAGACACGAGCCCGCGATGGGTGAGCCTCCCAGTACCAGCCGTGCCATGCCCCGCACGCCCGACGCGCACGAGGGAACGGGGGTGGCACGATGACCGAGATCCTGCTGCTCCTGCTGGCCCTCCTCCTCATCCTGGCCTGCGCCCTGTTCGTCGCGGCCGAGTTCTCCCTGACCACCGTCGAGCGAGGTGAACTGGAGCACGCCGCCGCGGCAGGCGAGCGCGGCGCCGCGGACGCGCTGAAGGCCGTACGCCATCTCACGCTGCAGCTCTCCGGCGCCCAACTCGGCATCACCGTCACCTCCCTGGTGATCGGCATGCTCGCCGAGCCGTCCCTGGCCGCCCTCCTGCGGGGCCCGCTGACGGCGGCCGGCCTCGGCGGGGCCGCCGCGTCCGTGGCGACCGTGCTGGGCGTGGTCGTCTCCACCGTCGTCCTGATGGTGATCGGTGAACTGGTGCCGAAGAACTGGGCGATCTCCCGGCCGCTGGCGGTCGCCAAGGTCGTCGCCGGCCCGCAGCGCGGATTCACGACCGCCTTCGGCCCGTTCATCCGCCACCTGAACAACACCGCCAACCGGTTCGTACGCCGCTTCGGCCTGGAGCCCGCCGAGGAACTGGCGGCCGCCCGCAGCCCCGAGGAACTCGTCGCGCTCGCCCGCCACTCCGCTGCCCAGGGCGCCCTGGAGCCGGACTCCGCCGAACTGTTCGTGCGCACCCTGCACCTGGCCTCGCTGACCGCCGAGAACGTGATGACCCCGCGCGTCGATGTCAAGGCGCTCGAAGCGCGGGCCACGGCCGCCGACGCGGCCAACCTCAGTCACGCCACCGGCCTTTCCCGCTTCCCGGTCCACCGCGGCAGCCTCGACGAGGTCATCGGCACCGTCCACATCCGCGACGTCCTCGCGCTGGAGCCCGCCAAGAGGCTGGTCACACCGGTCACGGAACTGACCACCGCGCCCCTGCTGGTCCCCGCCAGCCTCACCGCGGACCGGCTCCTCGAACGACTGCGCACCACCCGCACGATGGCCGTCGTCATCGACGAGTACGGCGGCACGGCGGGTGTGGCCACCATGGAGGACATCGTCGAGGAGGTCGTCGGCGAGGTCCGCGACGAGCACGACCCCGTCGAGGTCCCCGACCTGCTGGCCGGCCCCGCGACTGCGGACGGGCGTGCCGTGTGGGAGGCGGACGGCGGCGTACGCCTCGACGAACTCTCCGCCATAGGACTGACCGCACCGGACGGCCCGTACGAGACGGCCGCCGGACTCATCGCCACCCGCCTGGGCCGTATCCCCGCCAAGGGGGACGTGCTCGACCTCGACGGCTGGCAGCTCGACGTCCTCGACGTCGAGCACCACCGCGCCGACCGCATCCGCATCACCGCACCGGCCGCCGTCCGGCGGGCCCAGCTCGCGGAGGAAGCCCGATGACCGCCCTGCAACTCGCCATCGGCGCCCTGACGCTGCTGACCAACGCCTTCTTCGTCGGCGCCGAGTTCGCCCTGATCTCCGTGCGCCGCAGCCAGATCGAGCCCCGCGCGAAGGAGGGTGACAAGCGGGCCCGGATGACCCTGTGGGCCCTGGAGCACCTCTCCGCGATGATGGCCACCGCCCAACTGGGCATCACCGTCTCCTCGCTGGTGCTCGGCGCGGTCGCCGAGCCGGCCATCGCGCACCTGCTGGAGCCCGGCTTCGAGGCCGTTCACCTGCCGCACGCCCTGGTCCACCCGGTCGCCTTCGTGATCGCCCTGACCGTGGCCACGTATCTGCACATGCTGATCGGCGAGATGGTCCCCAAGAACATCGCCCTCGCCGCCCCGGTGCCCAGCGCCCTGCTGCTCGGCCCGCCCCTGGTGGCGCTCACCCGGGCCCTGCGGCCGTTCGTGTTCGGCATCAACGCCTTCGCCAACGCCCTGCTGAAGCTGCTGCGCGTCGAGCCCAAGGACGAGGTGGACGCCGTGTTCACCGACGACCAGCTGGTGCGCATGGTCGTCGACTCCAGTGAGGCCGGGCTGCTCACTCCCGCAGACGGGGAGCGCCTGCGTGACGCGCTGGAGCTGGGCACCCGGCCGGTGGGGGAGATCCTGGTACCGGTGCAGCGGATGCACACCGTCGACCACACCGTCACCCCGGCCCGGCTGGAGCGCGTGGCCGCCGAGGCCGGCTTCTCCCGCTTCCCGGTCACCGGCCCCGAGGGCGCCCTCCTCGGCTATCTGCACATCAAGGACACCCTCGGCGTCGCCGACCGCGACCGGCCCTTCCCGCCCGGCGCCCTGCACCGCGTCACCCGGGTCCGTATCGACACCCCGCTCGACGACACCCTCACGGCCCTGCGGGCCGAGGGCAGCCATCTCGCGGGTGTGCTCGGTGAGGGCGGCAAGGTGATCGGCTTCGTGACCATGGAGGACGTCCTGTCCGAACTGGTCGGCCCCGCCGCCGGAGTGTGAGTGAGCCCGGGTGCCGTGTGCGGTCCGGCCGACCGCGGGCGAGCGCCCGGGTCGGCTCATACCGCGCCCGACTTGGCTCATAACGTGGGCAGCAGCGGCGGCGGCTTGGCCGGTTTCGGCTGCTCGATCGTCCTGGTCGCCGGTTTCCTCGCCCGGGTGCCCGGTCGCCGGACGTGGTTCACCGCGCTGGGCGCCGGGACGCTGTACGGCTTCCTGCTGCACGGGTTCGCCGCCCAGGGCGCCAAGTACCTGGGCTGGTACGACCCGGACTGGATCCGGCGGCCCCTGGGCGTCATCACCGTCACGCTGGTCGCCGCAGCGGTGATGACCGCGCTGTGCACCCCAGTCGTACAGCGGGTCTTCCGCCGGCTGGGCCGCCGACGGCGAGCGCACCCGACGGCGGCCGACGAGACCGACCTGTCGCGCCGGCGTCAGTCCTTCGTCGGCGTGTAGTCGCTGATGACGTACAGGGCCTCGTCATCGATCGCATCCTCCTCCCAGTCCAGGGAGATCCGGGCCGGGTGCCCGTCGGCCGCGTACCGGGCCTCCGCCTCGTCGGCGCCGTCCCGTCGCGCCTGGTCCAGCTCGGCGAGGAGTTCCTCCAGTGTGGGCACGGCGTCCGGCACGCGCTCGACCACGCTCCGGCCGCTGTCGTCGAGACCCACGGCATCGACCACGGCGCCGTCGCGGACCGTGATCCGGAAAGTGCCGAGCAAGCTCCGCTCCCCGCCGCTCGACAGGAGCGTGTAGGCGTACGAGCCGGGCTCCTGCCAGGGGGCGCGGCGCTGCGCCGCCGTACCCCGCGCGCCGTCCCCTCCCGCGGAACCGGAGGCCGCCGGTGTCCCGGTGCCGCAGGCGGCGGCCGCGCAGATCAGCCCTCCGATCAGAGCGGCACGGACCCCGGCACGGGCAGCGGTGGGTACGACGGTCACGGCAGCCATCCCTTCGACGACGAACTACCGCTATGACGCCGCTCGCCCGATGAACGTTCGATCTGCCCTCTGGCCGCCGGCTGTCCGGCCCCTCGCGCTCGTCGGGTGACGCTCCGTGAATTGGTCCCGTGCTTCTCGTGCCCTTCATCAGCGCTGTACGGGCGCTGACCGCCGCTTCACAACAGTGGCAACACCGCCCCACCGGGGAGGAACCGCGGTCAGTACACGTCCCTGACGTACCGCTTGGCCGCCGCCAGCTGTTTCACGTACGCCGACGCCTCGGCCTCCTCCAGCCCGCCGTGCGCGACCGCGATGTCCCGCAGCGCCCGGTCCACGTCCTTGGCCATGCGGGAGGCGTCGCCGCACACGTAGAAGTGGGCGCCGTCCTGGAGCCAGCGCCACAGCTCCGGGCCGTGCTCACGCATCCGGTCCTGGACGTACACCTTGTTGCGCTGGTCGCGTGAGAACGCGGTGTCGAGCCGGGCGAGGGTGCCCTCGTCGAGCAGGCCGGTCAGCTCCTTCTCGTAGTAGAAGTCGCTGGCCCGGTGCTGCTCGCCGAAGAACAGCCAGTTCGGCGCGCGGTGGCCGAGTGCGCGCCGCTCCTGGAGGAAGCCCAGGAAGGGTGCGACACCCGTGCCCGGGCCCACCATCACCATCGGCGTCGAGGCGTCGGCGGGCGGCCTGAAGTGCGGGGAGCGCTGCACGAAGACGGGCACCTCGGTGCCGGCATCGGCGTCGGCGAGGAACAGGGAGCAGACCCCGCCGCGGGGCCGGCCGCGCAGGTTCTCGTACCGCACCACGGAGACGGTCAACGAGACGCTGTGCGGGTCGACGAGCGGGCTGGACGATATGGAGTACAGGCGCGGCTGAAGCTTCTTGAGCACTCCGGCCCACTCCTCGGCGCCCGCCCGCACCGGGTGCTCGGCGATGACGTCCACCGCCTGCCGGCCCCAGCTCCACTGGGCCAGGCCGTCCTTGTTGTCGGGCCGCAGCAGCCGGCGCAACTCCCGGTCGTCCCGCACCCGTTCGGCGACGAAACGCAGCAGGTCCGGGGTGATCCTGGTGATGTCGAGGTGCCGGTGCAGGGCTTCGGTGAAGGCGACGACGCCGACACCGTCCAGCTCCACCGCGGTCGAACCGTCCACGCCGGTCACCGCCAGCCACTCCTCCACCAGCGCCGGGGAGTTGACCGGTCGCACGCCGAGCGCGTCGCCCGCCTCGTACGTCAGTGACGTCCCACTCGTGTCGAAGGTGAACCGCCGCACCTCCTTGCTCGCGCCCGGCAGGCTCAGCGGCCGGTTGCCGACGAGACGGGCGGTGGCCGGGGCGGGCTTGGCCCTGGGCTTCTCCACGGCCGCGGGGGCGGCCGTGCCGCCCAACGCCGTGAGGACCTGGTCGAGCCACACCTCCGCCGACGGCTCGTAGTCCGGCTCGCAGTCCGTGCGCGGAGCCAGGCGCACCGCGCCCAGCTCGTCCAGCCGTGCGTCGAGCCGGCGCCCGTGCCCGCAGAAGTCGTCGTACGACGAGTCGCCGAAGGCGAGCACGGCGTACCGCACCCCGTCCAGACGTGGAGCCCGCTCGTCGGACAGCGTGTCCCAGAACCCGGAGCCGTTGTCGGGCGCGTCGCCGTCCCCGAACGTGCTGGTGATCAGGAGCAGGTCGGCCGTGCGGGCGAGGGCGCCGACGTCGGCCTGGTCCATGCCGACCAGGCTGGCCCGGTGCCCGGCCGCGCCCAGCCGCTCGGCGGCGGCGGTGGCGAACTCCTCGGCGTTGCCGGTCTGCGAGGCCCACAGCACGACCACCTCGCGCCTGTCCTTACGCACCGCGGCGGGCTCGGCCGCCGCGCGCGAGTACATGCCGGCGAGCACGCCGTTGACCCACATCGCGTGCTCGGGACTGAAGGGCGCGTCCGGTGGCAGGACGGGGACGCCGGGCGCGCCGGAGTCGATGCCGGCGAGGAAGCCGGTCAGGTACAGGCGTTCCAGGGAGGTCAAAACGGGCGGCGGCGAGGGGGGCAGCCCGAACGGGCCGGCACCGGGGGTGACGGCCGTCGGGACCACCACGTCGGCGGGCCGCTCCGGTACCGGGGCAGAGGGCGGTGTCGGCTCGTGGACCTTCGCCAGCGACACCGCGCACACCTTGAACTCGGGCTGGAAGGAGATCGGATCCACCGCGTCGCCGGTCACCGCGTTGACGCTCAGATACTCACCGAACAGATCGTTCCAGTGGAACGGCGCGAAACAGCACCCCGGCCGCACCCGGTCCGTCACGACCGCGGGCAGCACCGCCCGGCCCCGCCGCGAGGCGACCTCCACCCGGTCCCCGTCGGCGATCCCCAGCGCCTCCGCGTCCCGCGGATGCACCTCGACGAACGGCCCCGGATTCAGCTTGTTGAGCTTGGCGACCCGCCCGGTCTTGGTCAGCGTGTGCCACTGGTGCTGCACCCGCCCGGTGTTCAGGACGAAGGGGTAGTCGTCGTCCGGCAGTTCGGCGGGCGGCATGTGCGGTCGCGCGTGGAACACACCGCGCCCGCTCGGCGTCGGGAACCGCAGAGCGCCGTCCGCGTCCACGTACCGGATCGGATTGCGCGCGGGCCCGTCCACCTCGGCGGCCGGCCACTGCACGGGCGTCTCCCGCAGCCGCTCGTAGGTCACCCCGCGCAGATCCCAGCCGGTCGCGGGGTTCCAGGCCCGCCGTATCTCCTCGAAGACGTCCTCGGCGCTGTCGTACGAGAACCCCTTCTCGTACCCCATCGCGCGCGCGACGGCCGCGATGATCCGCCAGTCGGCCATGGCCTCGCCCGGCGGGTCGGCCACCGCCCGGGTCAGCGTGAGGTCGCGCTCGCTATTGACGAAGACGCCCTCGCCCTCGGTCCACATCGCGCCGGGCAGCACGACGTCGGCGTAGGCATTGGTCTCGGTCTCGCCGAAGACGTCCTGGGTGACGACGAACTCGGCGGCCTCCAGTCCCTCGATGACGGTACGGCGGTTGGCGACCGAGGCGACCGGGTTGGTGCAGATGATCCAGCAGGCCTTGATCTCACCGTCGGCCATCCTCCGGAACATCTCGATCGTGCCCTTGCCGACGCCGTCGGCGCGCAGGGTGCCCGGCGGCAGCTCCCACAGCTCCTCGACGAACGCCCGCTCGGCGTCCACGGCGACGGACCGCTGCCCCGGCAGCCCCGGCCCCATGTAGCCCATCTCGCGCCCGCCCATGGCGTTGGGCTGCCCGGTGAGCGAGAAGGGCCCGGACCCCGGACGGCAGATCGCGCCGGTGGCCAGATGCAGGTTGACCAGGGCGTTCGTGTTCCAGGTGCCGTGCGTGGACTGGTTCAGGCCCATCGTCCAGCAGCTCATCCACTCACCGGCCTCGCCGATCAGCCGGGCGGCCGTGCGCAGGTCCTCCTCGGCGATCCCGGTGATCTCCGCGACGGCGGCCGGCGCGTAGTCGGCGAGAAAGGCGGGCATCTCCTCCCAGCCCTCGGTGTGGGCGGCGATGAAGTCGGGGTCGGTGTGGCCGTTCTCGACGAGCAGGTGCAGGAGGCCGTTGAGGAGGGCGAGGTCGGTACCCGGCTCGACCTGCAGGAACAGGTCGGCCTTGGCGGCGGTCGCGGTGCGCCGCGGGTCCACGACGATCAGTTTGGCGCCCGCCTTGACCCGCTCCATCATCCGCAGGAAGAGGATGGGGTGGCAGTCGGCCATGTTCGAGCCGATGACGAGGAAGACGTCCGCCCCGTCGAAGTCCTCGTACGACCCGGGCGGGCCGTCGGCGCCGAGCGACAGCTTGTAACCCATGCCGGCGCTCGCCATGCACAGCCGTGAGTTCGACTCGATCTGGTTCGTCCCCACGAACCCCTTGGCGAGCTTGTTCGCCAGGTACTGGGCCTCCAGGCTCATCTGCCCCGAGACGTAGAAGGCGACCGCGTCCGGGCCGTGCTCGTCGATGATCGCGCGCAGCCGCCGCGCGGTCCCGGCGATCGCGTCGGCCGTGGGGGCGGGCACCGGCTCCTCGCCCCGGTCGTCCCTGACGAGCGCGGTCGTCAGCCGGCCGGGCGCGGCGAGCATCTCGGCCGTGGTCGCGCCCTTCGTGCACAGCCGGCCCGCGTTCGCCGGGTGGGCCTTGTCCCCGGACGCCTTCAGGACCGTACGCCGCCCGTCCGGCCCCGTCCCGACGTCCAGCAGGACTCCGCAGCCCACCCCGCAGTACGTGCAGACCGTCCGGACCTGGGTCGTGGAGGTGGTCGAGGTCACGCGCTGCCCTTCTCCGGTGGTAGGGGTGGTGTCTGGAGCGTACGAATTGCCCGTTACGTCGATGTCACATCCCTTGATCATGAGGAGTTACGTCGGCCACACAGCCGCCGGGGGCGCCCTGTGAGGGGGTGGACGGCTCAGGTGCGGCGGTCGCGCACCGTGTCGCTGTTGGGCCGAACGGGTGACTTGAGTTAAGAATTGGCCGGTGCAGGTATTGAAGGCGAGTCAGGTCGGGGGGAGCCGGTGAACAGCCACGACGTCACCGATGAACAGTGGGAGGGGCTCGCCCAGGTCGTTCCTTTGCGTGGCCGGGACGCCTGGCCGTCCGCAGTGGACCACCGGGTGCCCCCGGAGGCGGTGACGGAGCCACGGCGCCGGTTCGTCGTCCTGCGGGTCAACGTCTTCGCGGACGCCCGTGAGGTCGCCGAGACGCTGATGGCCGGGATCCCGGTGCTGCTGGACCTGACCGGAGCGGAGACCGAGGTCGCCAAGCGGGTCCTGGACTTCAGCACCGGTGTCGTCTTCGGCCTCGCGAGCGGGATGCACCGGGTCGACCGGAACGTGTTCCTGCTGACGCCGCCCGGCACCGAGGTGAGCGGGCTGATGGAGGGCGCCGGCGTCCCGGGCGCGTGAGCGGGCCGGCCGGCGCGGTAGCTCGATCGTAGGAAGAGTGCGAGGCCGGAACGGTTCGCCTGAGGGGCCGGGTCCTACGGTCCGGACATGGCCGTGTCGTCTGTGTCTGGTGCCCCCCTCTCTCCGCTTCCGGAAATCCCTGGGGTGCCCGGGGCGCCTTCGGGGGACCCTGGGGCGCCTGGCGCTCCTTCGGGAGGATCTGGGGAGCCCGGGGCGCCTTCGGGAGGGCCTGGGGTTCTCGAGGTGTCCGTGTCCGCGGAAGTTCCTGAGGTCTGCGGGGCGTCCTCGGGTGCCTCTGGCGATCCTGAGGTGTCCGCGGGTGCCTCTGGAGGGTCCGGGGTGTCCGCGGGTGCCTCTGGAGGGCCCGGGACGTCCGCGGGTGCTCCAGGAAGGTCCAGGGCGTCCGCTGGAGCCTCTCGGCCCTCCGGTGTGCCGGGGCGCGGCCCGTGGGTGCCCGGGCCGGCTTCGGGCCCCGAGTCGTCGGCGGCCCGCCCGGCGGGCCTTTGGGTGCGTGCGGACCGGCCGTGCGTCACCGAGCTGCGGCTGTCCGCGTTCGCCGGGCATCGGCGGGCGGTGTTCGGGCTCGGCCCGCTCACTCTCCTCGCCGGACCGAGCGGCAGCGGGAAGACGACGGCTCTGCGGGCGTACGAGGCGCTGGCCCGGCTCGGTGGCGGTGCCGATGTCGCCGAGGTCTTCCCCGATCCGGTCGCCTGGGTGCCCGAGCGGGCCCGGCCCGACGCCCAGCGGCGCCGGGGCTTTCGCATCGGCTGCACGGCCGACGGACCCGAGGGGCCGGTCCGGCTCGACGTCGCCGTGCAGGCCGAGCCCGACCTGCGCATCGTCGGGGAGCGGTTGAGCGCGGGCGGCCTGGTGCTGCTGGAGACGGCCCTGCGCGATCCGGGTCGGCCGTATGTGCAGGCCGCCTGGCACACGGCCGGCCAGTCGCCGGTGACGCGGGCACCGCTGCCCGACGACCGTCTCGGCACCGCCCTGCTGCCGCTGCGGGTGGCGGGGAAGACCGACGGGCAGCGCCGGGTGCTGGCCGCCGCGGAGCAGATGGTGGTGGCTCTGCGTTCGGTGTTCTCCTGCGATCCGCGGCCCGACCGGATGCGGGCGCCGGTGCCGGTCGGCTCCGGTCGGCTGCTCGGAGGCTGCGACAACCTCGCCGAGGTGCTGTGGCGGACGCGCGCCGAGTGCGGACGACGGCACGCGCACGTCGTGGCCGCGGTACGGGCCGGGTGTGCCGGTGCGGTGGCCGACGTGGCCGCGGAGGTCCTGGGGGACGGGACGGTGCGGGCGGTGCTCGACCGGGGTGACGGCATCCGGACGGGGCTCGCGCGGCTGGGCGACGGCGAGCTGCGGTTTCTCGCGCTGTCCCTGGTGCTGCTGACCGGTCCCGGAGTGCTGGAGGTCGACCCGGCCGGTGAGGTGCCGGCGGCCATGCAGGCGCTCACCGTGCTCGCCGACGGGTTCGACCGGGGGCTGGACCCGGGGCAGCGCGGCGAGTTGCTGCGGCTGGCGGCGCGGATGTGCGGGCAGGGGCACATCCGGGTGGTCGCGGCGGTGAGCGACGCGACGGGGGCGGCGGATGAAGGCGGCGTGACGGTGGTACACCTGGGGCCGTGACCGAACCCCTCGATGTGGCCGCGCTGCAGCGCAGGCTGGCCGAGTTCGCCGCCGCCCGCGACTGGCAGCCGTACCACACGCCGAAGAACCTCGTGGCGGCGCTCAGCGTGGAGGCGTCCGAACTCGTCGAGATCTTCCAGTGGTTGACGCCTGAGGAGTCGGCGCGGGTCATGGAGGACACCGGGACCGCCGAGCGGGTCAGGGACGAGGTCGCCGACGTGCTGGCCTACCTGTTGCAGCTGTGCGAGGTGCTCGGGATCGATCCGCTGGCGGCGCTGGACGCGAAGATCGACCGGAACGAGCGGAGGTTCCCGGCACCGTAGAGAGGATGCGCACCCGAAGGAGGCGAAGAGTCCGTTTTCACTCTCCGTGTTCGTCTGGCGGGTCGTAGCCGAAAAGTTGTCCGCAGATTTCCGTCTTCCTCTGGCTTTTCGTCTCAAGGCCCTTCACTCTGGGTAGTGGACAAGGGAGTTCGGGTGGACGCGTGGGCAGCGCGTCGGACAGACGGGGACAGCGGATGGACGCGGTGCGGCTCATCGTGACGAGCAGGCGTGCGCTGGCCGGTAGTGGAGGCGCGCCGGAGACCATGACCGAGGTGTGGCAGGCGCAGGCCCTGGCACAGGCGATAGGGAGCAGGCTCGCCGTCTTCGGCCCGCCCGAACTGCGCGGCGAGGCACTGGGACTGACGGAACTGGCAGGGCGGGGCTGCGGTGTCCTGGACGCCCCGGAGCTGGCGGAGAGCGACTTACGCGCCGCCCAGCTGACCGAGCTGGGTGATGCCCGGCAGGCACTCATGCACCTGGGCAGCCTCCTGGGGGAGGTGGGGATCGCCCTCGTCGGCATGGCCAGCGCCGCGGACGACGAGACGACGTACTGGCAGTGCATGGAGGCGATCGACGCGGCCGACGAGTCCCGGGACCGCGTGCTGGAGATGCTGCGAAGACTGGCCGACCGGGATGAGGTGCTGGCGCAGCGGGAGGCGGGGTAGGCGGGGCCTCGGCGGAGCGGCGGCGTGACCCCGCCGTGCCCGGTGCTTTTGGGGAAGGCGGGCAGTGCGCCCACCGGCGCCGAACCCGCGACAGCACACCCCGCCCCCCGCCCGGCCCTCGCGTCCGGCGGCGCCCCCGCCCGGCCCAGGCCCGCGGCGGCCCGCGGTCGGGCTCAGCCGGCGTCCCCGTCCTTCCGGTTACCGGGGCCGGTGCTCCCGGCCGACTGCAGGTCCGCGTCCAGGGCCGACAGGTCCGCGTTCAGCGCCGCCATCAGCTCCTCCATCTGCTGCAGCAGCCCCTTCTGCTGCCCGGCGCCGCCGGTCTGCTGTGGCGCGAATTCCTCGGACATGACGGCCTCCTCGGCCTCCGGCCCCCCGACTGGAGCGGGCCGACACGAATGACGCCCGGGCGGTCACCGTCCGGCGCGGGTGCCGGGCGGTCCGGCTCCGACCGAGCCAACGATCACCGTCGGGGGCGGTCACTGGCACGGGCCAGGGGCGGGTGCGGCGTTGACGGAATTCACCCGACCGGGGACGCCGGGGACCGGCGGGACCGGTGAGGTCGACCAGTGCACCGGCGTGCAGGATGGAAGGTATGGATCTTCGCATCTTCACCGAGCCCCAGCAGGGGGCCACCTACGACACCTTGCTCACCGTGGCGAAGGCCACCGAGGACCTGGGCTTCGACGCGTTCTTCCGGTCCGACCACTATCTCAAGATGGGCTCCGTGGACGGCCTGCCCGGCCCCACCGACGCCTGGATCACGCTGGCCGGACTCGCGCGTGAGACCCGGCGCATCCGCCTGGGCACCCTGATGACCGCAGGAACCTTCCGGCTGCCCGGCGTGCTCGCCATCCAGGTCGCGCAGGTCGACCAGATGTCCGGCGGCCGCGTCGAACTCGGCCTGGGCGCCGGCTGGTTCGAGGAGGAGCACAAGGCGTACGGCATCCCGTTCCCGAAGGAGAAGTTCGCGCGGCTGGAGGAGCAGCTCGCCATCGTCACCGGGCTGTGGGCGACCAAGGCCGGGGAGACGTTCGACTTCCACGGCACCTACTACGACCTCACCGACTCGCCCGCTCTGCCCAAGCCCGCCCAGGACCGGATCCCGGTGCTGATCGGCGGACACGGAGCCACCCGCACCCCGCGGCTGGCCGGCCGGTACGCCGACGAGTTCAACATGCCGTTCGCCTCGATCGAGGACAGCGAGCGGCAGTTCGGGCGGGTGCGGGCCGCGGCCGAGGAAGCCGGCCGCAAGGGCGACGACCTCGTCTGCTCCAACGCCCTCGTCGTGTGCGTGGGCAAGGACGACCAGGAGGTCGCCCGCCGCGCCGCCGCCATCGGACGCCAGGTCGACGAGCTGAAGCTCAACGGGCTCGCCGGCTCCCCGCAGGAGGTCGTCGACAAGATCGGGCGGTATCAGGAGATCGGGTCGCGGCGCATCTACCTGCAGGTCCTGGATCTCGACGACCTCGACCACCTGGAGCTCATCTCGTCCCAGGTCCAGTCCCAGCTGTCGTAAGGACCGCGGGCCGTGGGCCGGTACGAGTGACCGGAGCGATGTCCGGCGGATCGGGCGCGTGCGGCGCGATCCGCCGGACGCGTCGCCTGCGGACGCCTCGCACGGCGGCCATGACTCGAACGCCCGGACGATCGGGGCAGGTGGGAAATTCCGGGGTGCTGCCGACGGCCGCTCTGTACCGTGTGCGTATTCGCAGTTCAAACCCCTACTCCAAGGCCACCCACCGTGTTCCTGACCATCACCACCACCGGTACCCGAGAACGCCCCGCCACCGACCTCGGCTTCCTGCTCCACAAGCACCCGGAGAAATCCCAGGCGTTCTCCACCTCCTACGGCAAGGCGCACGTCCTCTACCCCGAGGCGGACGCCGAGCGCTGCACCGCGGCCCTGCTGCTGGAGGTCGACGCGGTGGCGCTGGTCCGGCGCGGCAAGGGCAAGGGCCGCGGCGGCGCCCCCGACGCGGCGCTCGCCCAGTACGTCAACGACCGCCCGTACGCAGCCTCCTCGTTGCTCGCGGTGGCGCTGAGCGGCGTCTTCTCCAGCGCGATGCGGGGCGTGTGCAACGCCCGGCCCGAGCGGGCCGCCGCGCCGCTGCCCCTGCGTATCGAGGTGCCCGCGCTGCCCGCCCGGGGCGGCCCCGAACTCGTACGACGGCTCTTCGAGCCGCTCGGCTGGGCGGTGACCGCTGAACCCGTACCGCTGGACACCGAGTTCCCGCAGTGGGGCGACTCGCGTTACGTCCGGCTCGTGCTGGAGTCGGACGCGCTGACCCTCGCCGAGGCCCTGCGTCATCTCTACGTCCTGCTCCCCGTCCTCGACGACGCCAAGCACTACTGGGTCTCCTCCGACGAGGTCGACAAGCTGCTGCGGGCCGGTGAGGGATGGCTGCCGGACCACCCGGAGCAGAAGCTGATCACCAGCCGGTACCTGTCGCGCCGCTGGTCGCTGACCCGGGAGGCGATGGAGCGGCTGGAGCTGGTGCGGCTCGCGGAGGCCGACGACAGCGAGGTCGAGGACATCGACAACGCGGTCGATGCGGACGGCGAGGCCGAGGAGAAGCCGACGCCGCTCGCCGTGCAGCGCCGGGACGCGATCATCGCCGCGCTCAAGGCGTCCGGCGCCGCCCGCGTGCTCGACCTGGGCTGCGGCCAGGGGCAGTTGGTGCAGGCCCTCCTGAAGGACCCGGCGTTCACCGAGATCGTGGGCGTGGACGTGTCGATGCGGGCGCTCACCATCGCCGGACGGCGGTTGAAGCTGGACCGCATGGGGGAGCGGCAGGCCTCGCGCGTCAAGCTCTTCCAGGGCTCCCTCGCCTACACCGACCGCCGGCTCAAGGGCTACGACGCCGCCGTGCTCAGCGAGGTCGTCGAACACCTCGACCTGCCCCGGCTGCCCGCCCTGGAGTACGCGGTGTTCGGCTCGGCCCGCCCGCGGACCGTCCTCGTGACCACGCCGAACGTCGAGTACAACGTCCGCTGGGAGAGCCTCCCGGCCGGCCACGTCCGGCACGGCGACCACCGCTTCGAGTGGACCCGCGAGGAGTTCCGGGCATGGGCCGGCGCGGTCGCCGAACGGCACGGGTACGGCGTGGAGTTCGTACCCGTGGGACCGGACGACCCCGAGGTGGGACCACCCACGCAGATGGCCGTGTTCGAGATGGGCGCGGCCGGCACGCAGAGCACCGTGAGGGACGAGAAGGAGGCGAAGGCCGCATGACCGAGAACCACGCAGCACCGAAGGGCCGAGCCCTGCCCGTCACCGACCTCTCCCTCGTCGTCCTGGTCGGGGCCTCCGGTTCCGGCAAGTCCACCTTCGCCCGCAAGCACTTCAAGCCCACCGAGGTCATCTCCTCGGACTTCTGCCGCGGCCTGGTCAGCGACGACGAGAACGACCAGAGCGCGACGAAGGACGCCTTCGACGTCCTGCACTACATCGCGGGCAAGCGCCTGGCCGCCGGCCGCCGTACGGTGGTCGACGCCACCAGCGTGCAGCAGGACGCCCGACGGCAGCTGATCGACCTCGCCAGGAAGCACGACGTGCTGCCGATAGCCATCGTGCTCGATGTGCCGGAGGAGGTGTGCGCCGAGCGCAACGCGGCCCGTACCGACCGCGCCGACATGCCCCGCCGGGTCATCCAGCGGCACACCCGGGAAATGCGCCGCTCCCTCAGGCACCTGGAGCGCGAGGGCTTCCGCAAGGTGCACGTCCTGCGCGGCGTCGAGGAGGTCGAGAACGCCACCGTCGTCACCGAGAAGCGCTTCAACGACCTCACCCACCTCACCGGCCCCTTCGACATCATCGGCGACATCCACGGCTGCGCGTCCGAACTGGAGTCGCTGCTGGGCAAGCTGGGCTACGTCGACGGAGCGCACCCGGAGGGCCGTACGGCCGTCTTCGTCGGCGACCTCGTCGACCGCGGCCCCGACAGCCCGGGCGTGCTGCGCCGCGTGATGTCGATGGTCAAGTCGGGCAACGCGCTGTGCGTGCCCGGCAACCACGAGAACAAGTACGGCCGTCACCTCAAGGGCCGCAAGGTCCAGCACACGCACGGACTCGCCGAGACCATCGAGCAGATGGACGCCGAGAGCGAGGAGTTCCGGGCGCAGGTACGGGAGTTCATCGACGGGCTCGTCAGCCACTACGTCCTCGACGGGGGCCGGCTGGTGGTCTGCCACGCCGGTCTGCCGGAGAAGTACCACGGCCGTACGTCCGGCCGGGTCCGTTCGCACGCCCTGTACGGCGACACCACCGGGGAGACCGACGAGTTCGGGCTGCCGGTGCGCTACCCGTGGGCCGAGGACTACCGGGGACGGGCGGCCGTGGTGTACGGCCACACCCCGGTCCCGGAGGCCACGTGGCTGAACAACACCATCTGCCTGGACACCGGCGCCGTCTTCGGCGGCAAGCTGACCGCACTGCGCTGGCCGGAGCGGGAACTGGTCGACGTACCCGCCGAGCAGGTCTGGTACGAGCCGACCAGGCCGCTGCGGACCGAGGCGCCCGGCGGACACGACGGCCGCCCGCTCGACCTGGCCGACGTTCACGGGCGCAGGGTCGTGGAGACCCGTCACCAGGGCCGCGTCTCGGTCCGTGAGGAGAACGCGGCGGCGGCCCTGGAGGTCATGAGCCGCTTCGCGGTCGACCCGCGCCTGCTGCCGTACCTCCCGCCCACCATGGCACCGACGGCCACCAGCCACGTCGAGGGCTACCTCGAACACCCCGCGGAGGCCTTCGCGCAGTACCAGGAGGACGGCGTCGAGCGGGTCGTGTGCGAGGAGAAGCACATGGGCTCGCGCGCGGTGGTCCTGGTCTGCCGGGACGCGCAGGCGGCGCGCAGGCGCTTCGGGGTCGACGGGCCGACCGGCTCCCTCTACACCCGCACCGGCCGCCCGTTCTTCGACGACGAGTCGGTGACCGAGACCGTCCTCGACCGGCTGCGGACGGCGATCGGCGCGGCCGGCCTCTGGGACACGCTCGAAACCGACTGGCTGCTGCTGGACGCCGAGCTGATGCCGTGGTCGCTGAAGGCGGCGGGTCTGCTGCGCTCGCAGTACGCGGCCGTCGGTGCCGCCTCGGGAGCGGTGTTCCCGGGCGCGCTGGCCGCGCTGGAGGGCGCGGCGGCCCGCGGGGTCGACGTGTCCGACCTGCTGACACGCCAGCGGGAACGGGCCGCGGACGCCGCCGCGTTCACGGACGCCTACCGGCGCTACTGCTGGCCGACGGACGGCCTGGACGGCGTACACCTCGCTCCCTTCCAGGTCCTCGCGGTCCAGGGCCGCAGCCTCGCCGCCCTGCCGCACGACGAGCAGCTCGCGCTCCTCGACAAGCTGGTGGAGCACGACAACAGCGGCCTGCTGCGGACGACCCGACGGCTCTACGTCGACACATCTGACCCGGAGTCGGTGCGGGCCGGTGTCGACTGGTGGCTGGAGATGACGGGTCGTGGCGGCGAGGGCATGGTCGTCAAGCCGCTCGGCGCGGTCGTGCGCAGCGCGCAGGGACGGCTGGTCCAGCCCGGGATCAAGTGCCGGGGCCGTGAGTACCTGCGGATCATCTACGGTCCGGAGTACACACGCCCGGACAACCTGGCCCGACTGCGGCAGCGCTTCCTGAACCACAAGCGGTCGCTCGCGATCCGCGAGTACGCGCTCGGTCTGGAGGCACTGGACCGGCTGGCCGAGGGCGAACCGCTGTGGCGGGTGCACGAGGCGGTGTTCGGGGTCCTGGCCCTGGAGTCGGAGCCGGTGGACCCAAGGCTGTGACCCGGGACGCCGGCGGGCGGGTGACCCTCACCGTCCCCCGCCCGCCGGACGTCCGGTCGTGAGACGCTGCCCGGTCCGTCGGCGCATCGGGACGGGGCTCAGGCCACCAGCCGCAGCCGCTCGCCGCACACACCCACCCGTACCGTCTGCCCCCAGGTCAGCTCGACCGCGTCCGTCTCCATCCCGTCCCCGAACGCCACCAGCCGCTCGGACTCGACGGTGAGGCGGAGGCCGGACGCGGCGGCGAGTTCCCCGGCCACCAGGGAGGTCCCGGTGGCCGGGGACGGCCAGGCCTCGCGGACGAACCACAGCAGTCGTTCCTCGGTGGGGGAGGGCAACCGCAGTCGCTCTCCCCGTTCCTGCCACACCGACCGGATCCAGCCGGTCGCCCCCGTCCCCGTGCCGATGATCACCCCGGACGAAGCCTGGGCCTCGACGCCACCCCCGTCGTCCTCCAGGCCCAGGCGGTATCGGGCCGTCTGATGTCCGGCGGCGCCCAGGTAGATCTCGTTCAGTGCCACGAGGCGTTGCCCGTCGTCGGTGACGGCCTCGACCATGGTGAGTTCGTCGCAGCCGCTCCTGGCCGACTGCGTCGACACCAACAACTGCGCCGCGTCCGCGGGACGGTGGCGCACCAGGACACCGGGGTTGCGACCGGGGTCGGCGTCGATGCCCACCACCGGCTGCCCGGCCAGGTACTTGGCCGCGTTGGCGACCAGCCCGTCCTGCCCGACCACGACCACCACGTCCTCCGGTGCGAACAGGAACCGGTCCAGGTCGGCCCGCTCCACCCGTGCCTGACGCCAGGTCAGGGGAATCGCGGAGGTCACCTCCGCCAGCGCCCGGCGGGTCCGGCGGTGGCGTTCCGCGACCTCCTCGATGCCACGCCCGCGGGAGGAGAGGAAGAAGACCGCCTGGCCGTGCGTGCCGTGCCGGGCCACCAACTCCTCGTACTCCGTCCTGCGATGGACGAGGACGACCCGGGGAGCGAGGCTCACGCCTGCTCCCGCGTGCCGAGCCGGGCGAGCAGCCCCGTGAGCACGTCCGGCGACACCGTCACGCTGTCGATCCGCGGCAGGTTCTCCGCCAGCCGTGTCCCGGTGAGCGCGTGCAGCGTGGCCACGTCCACCTCCGCGTGCACCCGCAGCCAGGCCGCCTGTGCCTGCGCCCGCGCCTCACCGACCTCGCGGGCGCCCTCCGCCTCCGCTCGTGCCAGTCGTACGGACCGGGCGGCCTCCGCCTCCGCGAGCCGTACCGTCCGTGCCGCCTCGGCCTTCGCCCGCACGGCGTCGGCCGCCGCGTGCTCCTCCGCCTCCCGGCGCGCGTTCGTGCCCCGCTGGTCCACCAACTGCTCCTCGCGGCGGGCGAGTTCGATCTGGCTGGCCAGTTCGTTCTCCGCGATGGCACGCTCCCGCTCGACGGCCACCGCCCGCCGCTCGTACGTCGCCCGGTCCGCCTCCTGCTGGATCTGCTCGCGGGCCGGTGTGCGCAGCGCCCGCTCCACCTCGGGTTCCGGGCGCAGCGCCACGACCCGTACGGCGACGACCTCGATGCCGGTCGCCGGGAGGCGGGGTTCCGCGGCCAGGCCCGCCGCGATCCGCTCCCGTACCGCCTTCACCCCGTCCACCAGGGCCGACGACAGCGGCGTACGGGCCAGGACGTCCAGCGCGTGCTGCTGTGCCGTCTCCGTCAGGAGCGTGCCCAGTTGCTCCAGCGGCGTGCCCCGCCAGGCGCCCGTGTCGGGGTCGATGGAGAAGTCCAGACGGGACGCGGCCGTCGCCGGGTCGCTGATCCGGTAGGTGACCGTCGCCTGCACGGCCACGTCCTGGAAGTCGGAGGTGCGGGCATGGAAGGTCATCGCCAACTCGCGGTCGTCCACCGGCACTTCGGAGAGTGCGGCGGTCAGTGCCCGGAACCAGAAGCTCAGGCCGGGGCCGTCGTGCAGCAGTCTGCCGCCGCGGTGGTGGCGGATGTGCGCCGTGGGCGCGCCGCGCAGATGGCGCCAGCCGAGGCGCCGGGTGATGTCGGCCATGCGATCCCCTCCACGATTTCTCGTCATTCGGACGATAAATGAGAGGTGTTGTTGTCGTCAAGGGGACGAAAACAACAACAGGAAAGAGTGGGGTGAACGCGGCCCTCGATGGTCAGGATGGAGGCATGGGATTCCATGTCGACTCCGAGGCCGGGCGGCTGCGCCGCGTCATCCTGCACCGGCCGGATCTGGAGCTCAAAAGGCTCACCCCCAGCAACAAGGACGCGCTCCTCTTCGACGACGTGCTGTGGGTGCGCCGGGCGCGCGCCGAGCACGACGGCTTCGCCGACGTCCTGCGTGACCGCGGGGTCGCCGTCCACCTCTTCGGCGACCTGCTCACCGAGGCCCTGGAGATCCCGGCGGCCAGACGGCTGGTCCTCGACCGGGTCTTCGACGAGAAGGAGTACGGGGTGCTCGCCACGGACCACCTCCGCGCCGCCTTCGAGGGCCTGCCCGCGCGCGAGCTGGCCGAGGCCCTCGTCGGCGGCATGACCAAGCGGGAGTTCCTGGAGGTGCACCCCGAGCCGACCTCCGTGCGCTTCCATGTCATGGAGCTCGACGACTTCCTTCTCGCGCCCCTGCCCAATCACCTCTTCACCCGTGACACCTCCGCCTGGATCTACGACGGCGTCTCCGTCAACGCCATGCGCTGGCCGGCCCGCCATCGCGAGACCGTGCACTTCGAGGCGATCTACCGGCACCATCCGCTGTTCCGCGACGAAACGTTCCACTTCTGGTCCGAGGGGCAGGCCGACTACCCCTCCACCATCGAGGGCGGCGACGTCCTGGTCATCGGCAACGGCGCGGTGCTGATCGGGATGAGCGAGCGGACCACGCCCCAGGCCGTCGAGATGCTCGCCCACAAGCTGTTCGCCGCCGGGTCGGCCCAGACGATCGTGGCCCTCGACATGCCCAAGCGCCGCGCCCTCATGCATCTGGACACCGTGATGACGATGGTCGACGGGGACGTCTTCACCCAGTACGCCGGGCTCGGCATGCTCCGCTCCTACACCATCGAACCGGGCGCCGGCGACAAGGAGCTGAAGGTCACCGACCACCCGCCGGAGCACATGCACCGCGCGATCGCCGCCGCCCTCGGGCTGAGCGAGATCCGCGTCCTGACCGCGACCCAGGACGTCCACGCGGCCGAACGTGAGCAGTGGGACGACGGCTGCAACGTCCTCGCCGTCGAGCCGGGCGTCGTCGTCGCCTACGAACGCAACTCGACCACCAACACCCATCTGCGCAAGCAGGGCATCGAGGTGATCGAGATCCCGGGCAGCGAGCTGGGGCGGGGGAGGGGCGGCCCGCGCTGCATGAGCTGCCCGGTCGAACGGGCGGCCGTATAGAAATTCTGAAGCTCGTATAGACTTCCAGGGTCTTTGTTGCCGCATCTCTGGAGCGCCCCTCATGGCGACTGTCCCGACCGCCCTCGCCGGCCGCCACTTCCTCAAGGAGCTCGACTTCACCGAGCAGGAGTTCCGCGGGCTGGTCGAGCTGGCCGCCGAGCTGAAGGCCGCGAAGAAGGGGGGCGCCGAGACGCGGTACCTGCGGGGCAGGAACATCGCGCTGATCTTCGAGAAGACCTCGACGCGCACCCGCTGCGCGTTCGAGGTCGCGGCGGCCGACCAGGGCGCCTCGACGACGTACCTCGACCCGTCCGGCTCGCAGATCGGCCACAAGGAGTCCGTGAGGGACACCGCGCGCGTGCTGGGCCGGATGTACGACGGGATCGAGTACCGCGGGGACAGCCAGGCCAAGGTGGAGGAGCTGGCGGCGTACGCGGGCGTGCCCGTCTACAACGGTCTGACCGACGACTGGCACCCCACCCAGATGCTGGCCGACGTCCTCACCATGACCGAGCACAGCGCCAGGCCGCTCAAGGAGATCTCCTACGCCTACCTGGGCGACGCCCGCTTCAACATGGGCAACTCGTACCTGATCACCGGAGCGCTGCTCGGCATGGACGTACGCATCGTCGCCCCGAAGACCTACTGGCCGGCCCAGGAGATCGTGGACCGGGCCCGGGAACTCGCCGAGACCAGCGGTGCGCGCGTCACCCTCACCGAGGCGGTCGAGGAGGGGGTGGCGGGCGCCGACTTCGTCGCCACCGACGTCTGGGTCTCCATGGGAGAGCCCAAGGAGGTCTGGGACGAGCGGATCGCCGCCCTCGGCCCGTACGCCGTGACCATGGACGTGCTGCGCGCCACGGGCAACCCGGACGTCAAGTTCCTGCACTGCCTGCCCGCCTTCCACGACCTCGGCACGAAGGTCGGGCGGGAGATCTTCGAAAGCCATGGGCTTCAGTCGCTGGAGGTCACGGACGAGGTGTTCGAGTCCGCTCACTCCGTGGTCTTCGACGAGGCGGAGAACCGGATGCACACCATCAAGGCCGTGCTGGTGGCGACGCTGGCGTGAGCCGGCGTCACGCCGGACGGCGCTGAGCCGGCACGACCGGCAGCCGGAACCACACCGCCTTGCCGGAGTCGGTCGGGCGATGGCCGCAGGACGAACTGAGGGCACGGATCAGCAGCAGCCCGCGGCCGTGCTCCTGCCACGGGTCGGGCTCGCCCGCGACCGGCCGGGTCAGATCGCCGGGCGGCGCCGGGTCGGCGTCGTGCACCTCGACCTGGCAGCCCGACGGCAGCAGCTCCACCACGAGCTCTATCGGGCCGTCGCCCCCGGTGTGCTCCACGGCGTTCGCCACCAGCTCCGCCGTCAGCAACTCCGCGGTGTCGCTGTCGGCGGAGTGCTCCAGCTCGGCCAGCGCCGTACGGACCAGTGCGCGCGCGACGGGCACGGCCGCGGCGGTGTGCGGCAGTGCGATACGCCAGGAGGCGGAGGCCGGGGGGCGATCTTGCAAGGCGGGTCCGTTCATGAGCAGGCAGTCCTGCTTTCAACCTGATGAATGGTACGGCGCCCCCCGGCAGTGACGTCCGACGGGCACCGTTCGGGACCTGCGGCCCCGACTGCTGGGCGGCTTACCCGGGTGAACGGCCCGCCCAGCACGGCTGATCCCGTCGTTACCTGGGTGTCGACGAGCCGTGACGGATGTGACGGGATCGGGTCGGGCCCGACCCGCCCTATTGCGCATAAGTGACGGCGGTCAAAGTTCGGTGATAGCGTCGGAGGGGTAAGGCTCAATGAGCCAGTGCCCGCCGTCCCGCCCGAGGAGGCCGCACGTCATGAGTCCCTTCACCGGCTCCGCCGCCCGTACCTCCGACTGGGAGCATCTGCGGGTCGAGCATGCCGACGGCGTCGCCACCGTCACCCTCGCCCGGCCCGAGAAGCTCAACGCGCTCACCTTCGGCGCCTACGCCGACCTGCGCGACCTGCTCGCCGAGCTCTCCCGTGAGAAGGCGGTGCGGGCCCTGGTGCTGGCCGGCGAGGGCCGCGGCTTCTGCTCCGGCGGCGACGTGGACGACATCATCGGCGCGACGCTGTCCATGGACACCGCACAGCTCCTCGACTTCAACCGGATGACCGGACAGGTCGTGCGGGCCGTACGGGAATGTCCGTTCCCGGTGATCGCGGCCGTGCACGGAGTGGCGGCGGGAGCCGGGGCGGTCCTGGCGCTCGCGGCCGACTTCCGGGTCGCCGACCCCAGCGCCCGCTTCGCCTTCCTCTTCACCCGGGTCGGACTGTCCGGCGGCGACATGGGCGCCGCGTACCTGCTGCCCAGGGTCGTGGGCCTGGGCCACGCGACCCGCCTGCTCATGCTGGGCGAACCGGTCCGTGCACCGGAGGCCGAGCGCATCGGCCTGATCAGCGAGCTCACGCAGGAGGGGAAGGCGGACGAGGCCGCCCGGTCCCTGGCCCGACGCCTCGCCGACGGTCCCGCCCTGGCGTTCGCCCAGACGAAGGCGCTGCTGACGGCCGAGCTGGACATGCCACTGGCGGCAGCCGTCGAGATGGACGCCTCGACCCAGGCCCTGCTGATGAACGGCGAGGACTACGCGGAGTTCCACGCGGCCTTCACGCAGAAGCGGCCTCCCAAATGGAGGGGGCGGTGACGGTGCCGACCGGACAGAGCCGAACCCGCCCCCTTCGAGTCGCGGTCGTCGGCGGCGGCCCCGGGGGTCTCTACGCGGCGGCGTTGCTGAAGCGTCTCGACCCGTCCCGCGACATCACCGTCTGGGAACGCAACGCCCCCGACGACACCTTCGGCTTCGGAGTCGTCCTCTCCGACGAGACCCTCGGCGGCATCGAACACGCCGACCCCGTCGTCCACAAGGCACTCCAGGCGCACTTCACCCGCTGGGACGACATCGACATCGTCCACCGGCAGGTCCGCCACACCTCCGGCGGCCACGGTTTCGCCGCGCTCGGCAGAAAACGACTCCTGCAGATCCTGCACGACCGCTGCCGCGCCCTCGGCGTGTCACTCCGCTTCCGCGCCGAAGCCCCGCACGCCGCCCGGCTGGCAGAGACACACGACCTCGTCATCGCCGCCGACGGTGTGCACAGCGCCACCCGCGAGGCCTACCGCCATGTGTTCCGCCCCCATGTGGCCGAGCACCACTGCCGCTACATCTGGCTGGCCGCGGACTTCGCCTTCGACGCCTTCCGCTTCGAGATCGCCGAGACCGAACACGGCGTGATGCAACTGCACGGCTACCCCTACGCGGCCGACGCCTCCACCGTCATCGTCGAGATGCGGGAAGAGGTGTGGCGCGCCGCCGGGTTCGACGAACTCGACGAACAGGAGTCGGTCGCGCGCTGCGCCAAGATCTTCGCCGACGCGCTCGGCGGACGCGCGCTCAAGTCCAACAAGTCGGCTTGGACGACCTTCCGCACCGTCGTCAACGAACGCTGGTCGCACGGCAACATCGTGCTGCTCGGCGACGCCGCCCACACCGCCCACTTCTCCATCGGCTCCGGCACCAAGCTCGCCGTCGAGGACGCCCTCGCGCTCGCGGCCTGCCTGGAGGAACAGCCCGACATCGCGAGCGCGTTGACCGCGTACGAAGCCGAGCGCAAGCCGGTCGTCGCCTCCACGCAGCGCGCCGCCCGCGCCAGCCTGGAGTGGTTCGAGAACCTCGGCCTCTACCTCGACCAGCCGTCCCGCCAGTTCGCCTTCAACCTGCTCACCCGCAGCCGCCGCGTCACCCACGACAACCTGCGCCTGCGCGACGCCCGCTTCACCGAGTCCGTGGAGCGCGACTTCGGCTGCCCGCCGGGCACGCCCCCGATGTTCACCCCGCTGCGGCTGCGCGGCCTGACCCTGCGCAACCGCGTCGTCGTGTCCCCGATGGACATGTACTCGGCCACGGACGGCGTCCCCGGCGACTTCCACCTCGTCCACCTCGGCGCCCGCGCCCTCGGCGGAGCCGGCCTGGTGATGACCGAGATGGTGTGCGTCAGTCCCGAGGGGCGGATCACCCCCGGCTGCGCCGGCCTCTACACCGGACGCCAGGCCGAAGCCTGGAAGCGGATCGTCCGGTTCGTGCACTCCCAGGCGCCCGGTACCGCGATCGGGGTGCAGCTGGGTCACAGCGGGCGCAAGGGATCGACCAAGCTGATGTGGGAGGGCATCGACGAGCCCCTGGAGGACGGCAACTGGCCGCTCGTGGCCGCGTCCGCGATCCCCTACAAGCCGCACAGCCAGACTCCGCGCGAGCTCAGCCGTGCCCAACTCACCGACATCCGCGAGCAGTTCACGGGCGCCGCCTGGCGTGCCGCCCGCGCCGGCTTCGACCTCCTCGAACTGCACTGCGCGCACGGCTATCTGCTCTCCGGCTTCCTGTCCCCGCTGACCAACCACCGCACGGACGCCTACGGCGGTTCCCTCGGCGGACGGCTGCGCTTCCCGCTGGAGGTCTTCGACGCCGTACGCGCCGTGTGGCCGGAGGAACGGCCCATGACCGTCCGTATCTCCGCCACCGACTGGGCCGAGGGCGGCACCACCGCCGAGGACGCCGTCGAGATCGCCCGCGCCTTCGCCGCGCACGGCGCCGACGCCGTCGACGTGTCGACCGGGCAGGTCGTGGCCGACGAACAGCCCGAGTTCGGGCGGTCGTACCAGACGCCGTACGCGGACCGGATCCGGCACGAGACCGGCCTGCCGGTCATCGCCGTGGGCGCGATCTCCTCCTGGGACGACGTCAACTCGCTGATCCTGGCGGGCCGTACGGACCTGTGCGCCCTGGCCCGGCCGCACCTCTACGACCCGCACTGGACGCTGCACGCGGCGGCCGAGCAGGGCTACGAGGGCCCGGGCGTCGTCTGGCCCGCCCCGTACCGCGCGGGCAGCCGCCGCCCCCGGACCGGACGTACGGACGCCCCCAAGCCCCGCCTCGCCCTGGGCGGTTGACTCCCGAGGTCACAGACCGGCGTACGTCGCCCCCGCGTCGCGCAGCCGTTCGTGCAGCCCTCGGAAGACGGCGGCCGACCGCGCGCCGGGCCAGTCCCCGGGCAGCAGCCGGGCGGGCAGCCCGGGATCGGTGTAGGGGAGGTGGCGCCAGGAGTCCAGGGCGAGCAGGTAGTCGCGGTAGGCGGCCTCGGGCGGGGTGTCCCGCCGCCGTTCCCAGTCGTGCAGCACACGCGCGTGCCGGTCGAGGAACTCCTCGTGCTCCTTGGCGATCGCGGCCAGGTCCCACCAGCGCGCCACGGCCTCCGCGGTCGGCGTGAAGCCGAGATGCTCACCCCGGAAGAAGTCGACGTACTCCTCCAGGCGCAGCCGCTGCAAGGTGTGCCGTGCCTCCTCGAACAGCCGCGCCGGCGCGATCCACACACCCGGGGCCGCCGTCCCGAAGCCGAGGCCGGCCAGCCGGGAGCGCAGCACGTGCCGCTTCTGCCGCTCCGACTCCGGTACCGAGAACACCGCGAGCACCCAGCCCTCGTCCTCGGGCGGCACGGCGGTGTAGATGCGGCGGTCACCGTCGTCGAGCAACTGGCGGGCGTCCGGGGACAGTTCGTACCCCGCGGCGCCCTGCGCGGTACGGGCCGGCAGCAGCAGCCCGCGCCGCTTCAGCCGGGACACCGAGGAACGCACCGAGGGCGCGTCCACGCCGACCGCGGCAAGAAGTCTGATCAGCTCGGCGACCGGCACCGGGCCGGGCATGTGGCGGCCGTAGGCGCCGTAGAGCGTGACGATGAGAGACCGTGGTGCATGCTGGTCGGACACGTTGATCATCTTAAGTCGTACGGGTCACTCCTGGTCACCTGACGGGTCACCGGCCTCGCGCAGCCTGAACCTCTGCAGCTTGCCGGTGGCGGTGCGCGGCAGGGCGTCAAGGAAGACGATCTCGCGCGGGCACTTGTACGGCGCCAGCTCCGCCTTGACGAACGCGCGCAGCGCCTCCGGGTCCCGGCGCGCACCCTCTCTGAGCACCGCGTATGCCACCACGACCTGTCCGCGTGCCTCGTCGGGCCGGCCCACCACGGCCGTCTCCAGCACGTCGGGGTGGCGCAGCAGCGCCTCCTCGACCTCCGGGCCCGCGATGTTGTACCCGGCCGAGATGATCATGTCGTCCGCGCGGGCGACATAGCGGAAGTAGCCGTCACTCTCCCGGACGTAGGTGTCGCCGGTGATGTTCCAGCCGTCCCGCACGTACTCGCGCTGCCGGGCGTCGGCGAGGTAGCGGCAGCCGACCGGCCCGCGCACCGCGAGCAGCCCCGGCTCGCCGTCGGGCTGCTCGCGGCCCTGCGCGTCCACCACGCGCGCCTGCCACCCCGGTACCGGCACCCCGGTCGTGCCGGGCCTGATGTGCTCGTCGGCCGCGGAGATGAAGATGTGCAGCAGTTCGGTGGCACCGATGCCGTTGATGATGCGCAGCCCGGTCCGCTCGTGCCAGGCCCGCCAGGTGGCGGAGGGCAGGTTCTCGCCCGCGGAGACACAGCGACGCAGCGACGAGATGTCGTACGAGTGCAGCTCGTCGAGCATCGCGCGGTATGCCGTCGGCGCCGTGAACAGCACGGACACCCGGTGCTCGGCGATCGCCGGCAGCAACTGCTTGGGGCCGGCCTGTTCGAGGAGCAGGGCGCTGGCCCCGACCCGCATCGGGAAGACCACCAACCCGCCGAGACCGAAGGTGAAGCCCAGCGGGGGACTGCCGGCGAAGACATCGCCCACATGTGGTCGCAGCACATGATCGGAGAAGGTGTCGGCTATCGCGAGTACATCCCGGTGGAAGTGCATACATCCCTTGGGCCGTCCGGTGGTGCCGGACGTGAAGGCGATGAGCGCGACGTCGTCGGCGGCCGTGTCCGCGGTGGCGTAGGGCGTTCGAGGGGCGGGCCGGCGCAGCAGGTCGTCGGGGGTGTCGCCGCCGTAGGTCGTGATCCGCAGCCCGGGCATCTCGGCCTTGGCGAGGTCGTCCACGGCCCGGACGTCGCACAGCGCGTGCCGCACCTGGGCGATCTCGCACATGGTGCGCAGTTCGTGCGGCCGCTGCTGGGCCAGCACCGTGACGGCCACCGCGCCCGCCTTCAGCACCGCGAGCCAGCAGGCGGCAAGCCACGGCGACGTCGGGCCGCGCAGCAGCACCCGGTTGCCCGGGACGACCCCGAGGTCGCCGGCGAGCAGGTGGGCGATCCGGTCCACGCGGGCGCGCAGTGTGCCGTACGTCCATGTGTCGCCGGACCGTGTGTGGAAGACGGGCCGCTCGGCGTCGGGGCCGTCGAGCAGTTCGGCGGCGGCGTTGAGCCGTTCGGGGTAGCGCAGCCCCGGCAGGTCGAAGCGGAGCTCGGGCCACTGCTCGGGCGGCGGCAGATGGTCGCGGGCGAAGGTGTCGACGTGCGCGGAGCGGTGCTGACCTGCCATGGCGGTTTCGCCCCCTTGCCTTGTGGGCTGCCTCGTGGGCGTCCTGGTGGGCTCGCACCAGGGAGCGTATCGTCTTGGTGACGACAGTCAATGATGCGCGATATCGTCGAGGTGGTCCGTCGAGGAGGTCCGTCCAGAGGGTCCGTCACGCGGTCCCGCAGGGAGGTCGGCAATGCCCGCATTCTCGCTCGATCCACCGCAGACCGCCTGGTGTGCCGAGCTCCGAGCCCTGGCCGCCGAGCGACTGGCCCCGCTCGCGGAGAAGGGCGAACCCGGGCACGTCAACCGCCCACTGGTCGCCGCCCTCGGTGAGACCGGCCTGCTGAAGCGGCTGTTCACCTCCGGCGCGGTCGACCTGTGCCTGATGCGCGAGTCGCTCGCGTACGCCTGCACGGAGGCGGAGACCGCGCTCGCCCTGCAGGGCCTCGGCGCTCATCCGGTCCACGCCCATGGCACCCCGGCCCAGCGCGAGCGCTGGCTGCCCCGGGTGGCCGAGGGCACCGCGGTGGCGGCCTTCGCCCTCAGCGAGCCGGGGGCGGGCTCGGACGCGGCGGCACTGGAGTTGCGCGCGGAGCAGGACGGCACCGGGCCGGGCGGGACACCGCTCGCCCACCCCGACGGCCCCGCCCGCTGGCGACTCACCGGCGAGAAGTGCTGGATCTCCAACGCCCCGGAGGCCGACTTCTACACCGTCTTCGCCCGCACCACCCCCGGCGCCGGCGCCCGCGGCGTCACCGCCTTCCTGGTCCCCGCCGACCGCCCCGGCCTCACCGGAGCCGGCCTGGACATGCTCTCCCCGCACCCCATCGGCGCCCTCACCTTCGACGCCGTCCCCGTCGACGCCGACGACGTCCTCGGCGAGCCCGACCGGGGCTTCAAGGTCGCGATGGGCACCCTCAACCTCTTCCGCCCCAGCGTCGGCGCCTTCGCCGTCGGCATGGCCCAGGCCGCCCTCGACGCGACCCTCGCCCACACCGCCCGACGGGACGCGTTCGGCGGCAAGTTGAAGGACCTCCAGACGGTCGCCCACCAGGTCGCGGAGATGGCACTGCGTACGGACGCGGCCCGGCTCATGGTGTACGCGGCGGCCACGGCGTACGACGAAGGCGCGCCGGACGTGCCCAAGCGCGCGGCGATGGCGAAACTGCTCGCCACCGAGACCGCGCAGTACGTCGTCGACAAGGCCGTTCAACTGCACGGCGCCCGCGCCCTGCGCCGCGGCCACCTCCTGGAGCACCTCTACCGCGAGGTCCGCGCACCGCGCGTGTACGAGGGGGCGAGCGAGGTGCAACGCGGCATCATCGCCAAGGAGTTGTACGCGCAGAGGAAGGCCGCCTCGTGACCGCCGAGCGCATCAACCCGCCCGCCCTCTCCCCGCCCACGGGCTTCTCGCACGCCGTCCTCGCCACCGGCTCACGCGTCGTCTTCCTGGCCGGCCAGACCGCCCTCGACGCCGACGGCAAGGTGGTCGGGCGGACACTGCCGGAACAGTTCGAGAGGGCGCTGTCGAATCTGCTGACCGCCCTGGCGGCGGCCGGCGGCACCCCGGCCGACCTCGCGCGGGTCACCGTCTACGCCACCGACGTCGCCGCGTACCGCGCCCAGGCCGCAGAACTGGGCCGCATCTGGCGGCAGTCGGCCGGACGGGACTATCCGGCGATGGCGGTCGTCGAGGTCGTGCGGCTGTGGGACGAGCAGGCGATGGTGGAGCTGGACGGGTTCGCCGTGCTGCCGTAGGTCCGGCTGTCGTCGGCCCCGTGGCCGCGGGCTCGCTGCGGACGTCCTCCGCAAGGGCGCGTTCTGCGGAGGTGTTTCCCGTTTCGAGTCCGACGCGGAAACAGGCGGGGCAGGGAAACTGCGGCGCGGCCCGGACCGTTGGACAGGCATGGAGCTGAATGTGCGAGCGGGACATCAGGGGACGGGGCCCGGGGCGATCACGCCGGACGGCTGCGCGGTCGAGTTGTACTCGCGGCTGCCGGTCGGGGCCGAGCCGGACATCGTCGCCGGTGCCGTGCCGCCGGGTGCCCACATCCTGGAGCTGGGTTGTGGTGTGGGGCGCGTGACCCACCCGCTCCTGGAGCGGGGATTCACGGTGACTGCGGTGGACGAGTCCCAGGAGATGCTCGATCGCATTCGCGGGGCACGTGTGGTACGCAGCGCGATCGAGGACCTCGACCTGGGCGAGACGTTCGACGTGGTGATGCTTGCGTCGTTCCTCGTGCACGCCGGAGACGTGGAAGTACGGCGTGCGCTGCTGCGTGCCTGCGTCCGGCACCTCGCGGCGGGCGGCTGCGTGCTGATCCAACGGGAGGGTGAGGACTGGCACACGAATGTGCCGCGTGAGCGTGTCGACCCCAGCGGTTTCACGATGCGGATCGTGTCGGCGGAGCCGACCGGTGATGGGGCGAACTCGGTGTACGCGGAGTATGAATTTCCGGACGCCACATGGACCCAGACGTTCGTGTCCCGGCCGCTGACGAAGGAGCAGTTCGAGGGGGCTCTCGCAGAAGTGGGTCTGAAGGTGGATACGTACCTCACGGAGGACGGGACATGGGCGCGGTCGATTCTCGCGGCTCAGGCGCATGTGACCGGTGGTCCTTGGTGACCTGCTCGACGATGCGCAGGATCTCGGAGGCCGAGGCCCGGGAGAGGTCCCCGAAGGGACCTGGCGGTGTGCTCGGCAGCGGCACCGGTGCCGCCTTCGACTCCGCGCCCGCGCACCGCGTGACGGGAGCGGGGACGAAAGGCTCGTCGCCGCTGTAGCCGATGCGGCGATGCCGGGTTTTCAGCTGGACGACCGAGCCGACGCGGGGCAGGACAGCCCCTCCATCAGCTGGCTGCGCAGGTGGGCAGTGCCGAACGGCGTCAAGAAGGTGCAGTTGACACACCACCCCTGCTCGGGGTGTGCGGCCGCCACATGTGCGGTGGGACCGTCGGAGAACGGGCACGAAGGCTGGTGGGAACACATGGCGCACACATGGCGCACCTCCACATCGGACGGACGGGCCGTGTGGATCGGCCATATGGGTAGACCACGCCCCGGCCCCGCACTCATCGGAACGGCCCGCCCGAACACGCGGACAACCCATGGACAACCCATGGACAAGCCACGGACAAGCCGCGCACGAGCCGTGGTCACCGCGGCGGCCGATCCGCGAGGGCCGGGGCGGACTCGCCACCGAAGGGGTGACGGTCACGGCCGCGGGCGCACCCGCCGGGTACCAGTGGAAGGCCCCACTCCGCCCACCCGGGAGGTCATCCCATGCATCTGCGCCGTGTTCTCGCCACGCGCCCCGCCCTCGCCACCGCCGCCTGCACCGCCCTGTTCCTGCTGGTCGCCGCCCCGTCGGCGCCCGCCGACTCCTCGGCTCCCGAGGCTCGCGTGGCCCCGAAGGAGACCGTGACCATCGACGACAAGGCCCTGATGTCCGCGGACGGCACCGTCACCGTCTCCGGTACCTACAACTGCGTCGACAACATCGGCCCCACCTTCGTGAGCTCCTCCATCGGCCAGAGCGACTCCACCGTCCGCCACGCCATCGGCGGCACCATGGCCGTGTGCGACGGCAAGGAGCACCGCTGGTCGAACAGGAGCAAGCCCTCCCCGAGCACCCTCAAGCACGGCAAGGCGGACGTCGAGGCCACCGTCGTGGAGCTGTTCCCCGTCGGCGGCCTGGGCGGCCTGCCCCTGCCCCGCTTCCACGCGCTGGAGAAGAAGGGCATCACCCTGTCCAAGAGGTGACGCTTTCCGCCCCGACACGGCACCGCACCGCGCCCCTCCCGGCCGGGAGGGGCCGGCAGCCGCACAGCCCGTCCTCAGGGGGCCGTGCCGGGGCCGGCTGCCGGGGTCCGCTCGCTGGGCGTGGCTCCGGCAGGAAGAAGTACGTGACGGCGAGCGCGAGCGCCGGATCCCCGCCCCGACCGGGGGACATGGTGTGGGTGGCCGCCACCAGTGGGTCGACCACCTGGGGCTGGACGTCCACGGGCAGTTCCCGGATCCGGGCGGCGCTCAGCTCGCCGCCCCGCGCGTCCTTGAGCGCCTCGGGCAGGTGCAAGGCGTACGAGCGGGCGAGGACCGTGCCGAGGACGGCTGTGGTCGATGGCGCCGCCCGGCATCCGGCTGAACCGCACCGAGGTGACCGCCGGGCCCAACTGCTCCTGTGGCGCGATGAGCTGCACGGGCCACCCGGGGCCAGGACAACGGCGCCGATGACGACCATGCCGGCGAAGAACTCCCGCAGGCTCGCCACCCGGACGACCCGGGTGCGGCACAGGGCGAGCGGGAAGACCGCTCGGGCACGGCGAACCGGGACCACACCCCCTGCCTTACGCGCCCCTGCCGCAGGAGGAACGCCGACCGGTCGCAGGGGGATCCCCCACCACCGCCTCCACGCCCAGCCCGCAGAGCGAGGCGGTCGGCGCGGTGAGCGGACGGGCGGCGCCGGGTCCATGGGGAAGGGGCCGTGCGAAGCCGACGTGATGGCCGAGGGGATGCCGTGTGGCCGCGGCCGTCGGCTTGGCCAAGAAGCGTGCCTCCGGTGGGCCGGGGCGAGTGGGCCGGGCCGCCCGGGGGAGGACCCTGAAGTCCTCCATGAAAGCTCGGCCGACCACGGTGAACGCACCCTGAGGGAGCGAGTGGGAACGCCGACGTGCCCGGACGCCATGCATGCGGAGGAGGGTTTTCCCGTTGGCCAGAACTCCTCTGCCGACCGCGCAGATTTCAGTTTAGGCTTCAGTTAATGATCACGGGAGGTCGTTGTTGTTGCGTGTCGCGCTGGTGAACATGCCTTTTGCCGACTGGAACCGTCCATCATTCGCCTTGGGGCAGTTGTCGACTCTCGTACACCGGGAGTTCAACGGCCGGGCGCGAGCGCACGTGTGCTACCTGAACCAGGACATGGCCGAGTATTTCGGAACGCGTCTCTACGAATCCCTGTCGGTGAGTCACGACCACGTCGACACTGGCATCGGGGACTGGCTGTTCAGGCACATCGCCTTTCCGGGCGAGCCCGACACCGCCACGGAATACTTTCAGCGATACTACCGGGGCGCCCGCTGGGAGGGCTTCCGCGCCGAGATCCTGCGCGCCCGTGACGGGCTGCTGCGGTTCTGCGAGGAGCTGATCGACCGGTACCGGCTCGACGAGGCCGACATCGTGGGCTTCAGCTCCATGTTCGCCCAGCATGTACCCAGCATGGCGCTTGCCCGGCTGATCAAGGAGCGCAGCCCGAAGACCCTCGTCGTGCTCGGCGGTGCGAACTGCGAGGCACCCATGGGCGCGGTCGTCGCCGAGCACGTCCCGGCGGTCGACTTCGTCTTCTCCGGCCCCGCTCTGAACACGTTCGGGGAATTCATCCAGTGCGTGCTGGACGGTGAACCGGAACGTGCCGACACCATCCCCGGGATCCTCTCCCGCCGCAACTGCCGGGACCCCCGCTTCCGTAAGGCCATCGGCACGGAACGGGACATCGATGATTTCTTCCTGCCCGACTACGACAGCTTCTTCGCTGCCCTGGACAACCATCCGGAACTGCGTCGCACCGGCACCAGTGAGCCGATGCTGTTCTTCGAGACGTCCCGTGGCTGCTGGTGGGGACAGCGTTCACACTGCACCTTCTGCGGTCTGAACGGCGAAAGCATGGCCTTCCGGGCCATGGCGCCCGACCTCGCCGTCCAGCAGTTCAACTGGCTTTTCGAGTTCGCGCCCGAATACACCTCGCTGTTCTGCACGGACAATGTCATGCCGCGAAATTACGCACGTGACGTCTTTCCGCGGCTCGACCCGCCGGCCGGCACCTCGATCTTCTACGAGGTCAAGCTGCCCCTGAGCCGCCAGGTCCTGCAGGCGATGACGGACGCCGGTGTGACCGTCGTGCAGCCCGGCATCGAGGCGCTGGCGTCCTCCACGCTCAAGCTCATGGGCAAGGGCACCACCGCCTTCCAGAACCTGCAGTTCCTCAAGCACTGCAACGAGTTCGGCATCAAGCCCGAGTGGAACCTGTTGATCGGATTCCCCGGCGAGGACCCGGCCGTCTACCGCAAGTACGTGGAGGAACTGCGCGACTTCTTCCACCTCGTACCACCGCACGGCGTGTACATGGTGCGCTTCGACCGCTTCAGTCCCTACTTCAAGCGGAGTGAGGATTTCGGCCTCGACCTCATACCGGTGGACTACTACGCGCTCACCTACCCCTTCGGCGCGGAGGCGCTGTCGGACCTCGCGTACTTCTTCGCCGATCAGAACCTCGCCCCTTACACGCTCAACGCGGTCGAGTGGCACGACCAGTTGAGCCGGCTGGTCATCGAGTGGCGCGACGCCTGGTACGGCGAGCCCGAAGCGCCCCGCCGGGAGCTGTGCCTGGTCACCACCGACGACGGCCGGCTCGCCGTCCGGGACTCCCGCTCCGGTGTCCTCAGCGTGCATCCGGTCGACGAGGCGACCGCCCGGCTGCTGCACCGACTGTCGTCCCCCGCCAAACCCGACCAACTGGCCCGGGACTGGGCGGAAGGCCCGGACGACCTGCGGCGGCGCCTCGGCCACCTCTCCGAACAGCGGTTCCTGTTCACGGAGAACGGCCGTGTGATGAGCCTGGTGCTGACCGGGGCGGACGGCGAACCGGAGGAGCCGCCCCGGCAGGAGCCCACCGCGGCCGGCGCCCGGCGTCTGCTTCCGCTGCTGTCGGAGGCACCGCGATGACCGCCGAGACCCCGCTGCTTCCGCTCCTCGTCGAGTCGGACGGTGTTCCGGCCGCCGAACAACTGCGCGCCGGCCGGGAGAAAGTGCGTACAGCGCTGCGCGAACGGGGCGCGGTGCTGCTGCGGGGCTTCGACGTCGAGGGCCCCGACGGCTTCGCCGACATCGTCCGCGCGCTGTCCGGCGAACCGCTGCCGTACACGGAGCGCTCCTCACCGCGCAGTGTGATCAAGGGGAACGTCTACACGTCCACCGACTACCCGCCGGGCGAAGAGATCTTTCTGCACAACGAGAACTCGTACCAGGCGAGTTGGCCGCTGACACTGTTCTTCCACTGCGTCCGGCCGCCGCTGACCGGGGGCGCCACCCCGCTGGCCGACACCCGTCGGGTACTCGACAGCATCGACGAGGAGGTGCGCCGGGAGTTCACGCGGCGCGGCTGGATGGTCGTCCGCAACTACGGCGACCTGGTCGGTCTGCCCTGGCAGGAAGCGTTCAACACCACCGACCCCGCCGAGGTCGAACGATACTGCCATGAGCAGGGCATCGAGGCGCAGTGGCTGCCCGGCGGCGGGCTGCGGACCCGGGCCGTGCGGGATGCCGTGCATCAACACCCGGTGACGGGCGAGCCCGTGTGGTTCAACCACGCGACCGTCTTCCACGTCAGCACCCTGCCGGAGAGCGCCCGGCTGGGACTGCTGGAGATGCTGGGCGAGGAGAACCTGCCCAGCCAGACCTACTACGGCGACGGCGGGGCCGTACCGGCCGACGTCATGGACCATCTGCGGGCGTGCTACCGAGCCGCCTCGACCCGCTTCGACTACCGGCAGGACGACGTCCTGGTGATCGACAACATGCTGGTCTCCCACGGCCGGGAGCCGTTCACCGGACCCCGCCGGATAGCGGTCGCCATGGCGGAGCCGTACACAGCACATCGATGAACTCTCGGACGGAAGACCCTCCCATGCCCGCGCGTTCGCTCTGGTCCAACCGGGACTTCTCCGTCTTCTGGGCGGTACAGGCGCTGTCCGAGGTCGGCAACGCCTTCTCGCTGGTGGCCGTCCCGCTCCTGGTGCTGCACACCACCGGCTCGGCTGCGCAGATGGGGCTGCTGACCGCCGTCGCCGGCGTCGCGGCGCTGCTCACCGGTCTCGTGGGTGGCGCCTGGGCCGACCGGTTCGACCGGCGGCGGCTGCTGATGCTGTGCGACGGGGCCCGTCTGGTGCTCTACGGGGCGATCCCGGTCTGCTGGGCGCTGAGCCCGCAGATCTGGCTGCTGTACGTGGTCATGGGCCTGGCCTCGATCTTCGAGATGCTGTTCAAGATCACATACGTCACCGCGGTGCCCAACCTCGTCGACAAGGACCAGATCGTCGCGGCCAACGGCCGTCTGGAGGCCACCAACGCGATCGCGTACATCGCCGGACCCGCCCTGGCCGGTGTGGTGGCCGGGTTCTTCGGGCCCACGGCCGCGGTGGCGATCAACGCGGGCAGCTTCGGGATCTCCCTCCTCGGCCTGGCCCTCATCAGGCTCAGGCCCACCGAGCGGCCGTCGGACGACGATCAGGCCGCTGCCACGAGGCGCGCGCACGATCTGCGCACCGGCTTCCGCACCGGCGCCGCCTTTTTGTGGCGTACGCCGGTGCTGCGGGCGCTGACCGTGCTGCTGACGATCACCACATTCCTCAGCCTGGGCATGACCGACGTGTTCATCTACCACCTCAGACACGGTCTGGAGCAGGACGAACGCACGGTCGGCTACGTCCTCGCCCTGGCCGGAGTGGGCACCTGCGTGGCCGCCGCAGCCACCGCCCGGTTGCGCCGTTCCTGGGGGTTCGGCCGCTGCTGGCTCGGCTCGATGGCCCTGTGCTCGGTGGCGACGCTGACCCTCGGCACCTTCGGGCAGGTGCCCGCGGCGGCCGTGGCGATCTTCCTGTACTCCTTCGGCATGGCGCTGGCCGGCGTCTGCTCGATGTCCCTTCGGCAGGAAGTCACCCCGGATCACCTGCTCGGGCGCGTCACCTCCGCGTTCTGGACGATCCACGGCAGCCTCGCACCCCTCGGCGCGGCCCTGCTGACCGCCCTGGTCGGACGGCTGGGTACGCGCGGCCCGCTGACCGGCGTGGCCCTGGTCTTCCTGGCCGTGGCCGCCGCGGCCGCCTTCACACCCATCCGGCAGCGCCACCCCGAGCGCACCGCCGCACCGCCCGTGCACCCACCACGGACCGAGCCGACACCACCGAGAGAGGAGTCACGGGGATGACGCAGCAGCCCGACGACGACCGGCTGTACAAGGTCGTCGTCAACCACGAGGAGCAGTACTCCCTTTGGCCCGCCGACCGGGACAACCCGGCCGGCTGGTCGGACGCGGGCAGGACCGGCCCGAAGAGCGACTGCCTCGCCCACATCAGGGACGTGTGGACCGACATGCGCCCGCTGAGCCTGCGCCGCCGCCTGGAGCCGGGCGAACAGGCCGGACCGGCGGCCCGGGACACCGACCGCGCGGACTGAGTCCTCGGTCCGCCACCGCATCGCAGCACCGCGAACCAGGGAAGGCACTCGTGCACGACGACCTGGAAACACAACCGGCGGCCCAGTCGGGGGAAACGGTCCGGCAGCCGCTCTCCCACGGCCAGGAACGACTGTGGTACCTGGAGCAGATCACCGCCGGCGACCCCGTCCACCACCTCTCCTCCGCCACCCTCGTCGAAGGCCCCCTCGACGCCGAGCGCCTGGCATCGGCCCTGCGGATCTGCGCGGCCCGCCACGACCTCCTCCGCAGCACCTTCAGCGCCGGGGACGACGGCCCGTACGGCATCGTCCGGCCGAGCCCCGAACTGCCGTTGCGTCAGGTGGACCTGGGCCCCGGCCCGGTGCCGGAGGCGGCGTTGCGCCACGCTCTCGCCGCCGAGATCGCCCGCCCGTTCGCCTTGGACACCGCGCCCCCGCTGCGCGCCGTCCTGGTGCGCGCCGGCGAGGAGCGGTCCGTCCTGCTGCTCACGGCACACCGCATCATCGCCGACCGGGCCTCGCTCACCCTGCTGGAGCGCGAACTCGGCCGTTACTACGCCGACTCGGGGGCGGCACCGGTGAACTCGCCACCCGCGTACGCGGACCGAGCGGCCCGGGAGCGGGAGGACCACGACGACTGCCTGCCGTACTGGCAGCGGCGGCTGGAGGAGTTGCAACCGCTCGAGCTGGCGACGGACCGGCCCCGGCCGAGGACCGCGACCCACCGGGGCACCGGCCACCGACTGCACGTCGAGGCCCGGCACGCCGAATCCCTGAGACGCCTTGCCCACGAGGAAGGAGTCGCCGCCGAGACCGTACCGGCGGTCGCCTTCGCCGTCCTGCTCGCGCGCTGGACGGGCCGCTCCGACGTGACCTTCGGCAGCCCCGCGGACCGCCGCCCGCCGACGGGCGCGCAGACGGCGTTCGGACCGTACGAGGATCTGCTCGTCCTGCGGACCGATCTGACGGGCCGCCCCTCCCTCCGGGAGGCGGTGCGCCGCGTAGGACGGACGCGGGACCAGGCGCACCGGCACGCGGACACCCCCTTCGGACGACTCGTCACCCTCCTCGAACCGGATCGGGACCTGAGCCGTCATCCGCTCTGCCAGGCCGTCTTCCGCACCACCGGGCCGCCTCGAACCGGCTTCACCGCGGCGGGATGCACCACCTCCCCGCTCGAACTGCCCGACGACACCACCCCGTACGACCTGCTGTGCACGGTCACCGAGGACGCCGACGGGCGCGGCGGCCTGGGCGTGGAACTGCGCCTCTCGTCCGACCTGTGGCTGCCGCGGACGGTGGACCGCATGGCGTCGGCCTTGCGCACCCTGCTCACCGCCCTGGCCGACACCCCTGACCGCCGGATCGGCGACATCCCCCTGCTGCCGCCCGAGGACCGGGCCCTGATCGACGCCTGGAACGCCACCGACCGGCCGCTGCCCGAACCCACCACCGTGGACGGCCTCTTCCGGGCGTGCGCGGCCCGCGACCCGCAGGCCGTCGCCCTCACGGACCGCACCGGCAGCTGGACGTACGCCGCGCTCGCGCGTCGGGCCGCGGCCGTCGCACGGTCACTGATCGAGGCGGGCGTCACCGCCGACAGCCCCGTCGCCCTGCACATGGTGCGCTCCGCCGACCTCGTCACGGGCATGCTGGGAGTCCTCCTGGCCGGCGGCGCCCATCTCGTCCTCGACCCCGGCCACCCCGAAGAGCGGTTGCGGTTCATGGCCGACGACGCCGGGGTCTCCGCCGTGCTGAGCGGCGGCGACCCACCCGCCTGGCTGGGCGGCCTGGGTGTGCCCGTGCTCCGGCTCGCCGACGCCGAGAGCGGCCCGGACAAGGCCCTGCCGGCGCCGCGCAGCCACCCCGACAGCCTCGCCGGCGTCGTCCACACCTCGGGTTCGACCGGCCGCCCCAAGTGCCTCGGCATACCCCACCGTGCCGTCGTCCGGCTGATCACCGCGACCGACTACGTGACCATCGGTCCCGGCGACGTCCTGCTGCACCTGGGCGACCCCGCCTTCGACATCACCGCCTTCGAGGTGTGGGGCGCGCTCTGCAACGGCGCCCGGGTCGCCGTACTGCCCGGCGACGAGCCGCTCGGTCCCGACGAGGTGCGCCTCGCCCTGCGCGAACTGCGGCCCACGATCGTCTCCCTCACCGGCACCCTCTTCAACCGTGTCGCCGACATCGATCCACGGGCCTTCGGCGGGCTGCGCCACCTGTTCGTCGTCGGAGAGGTGATGGACGCCCGCCGCACCCGGGCGGTGCTGGGCGGCGGCGCACCGCCCGCACACCTCCACAACGGCTACGGCCCCAGCGAGAACGCCACGTTCTCCACGACCCACCTGGTGGACCGGCTGCCCGAGGACGCGGTGAGCGTGCCCATCGGCACCGCCATCACCAACACCACCCTGCATGTGCTGGACCAGGACCTGCGTCCGGTGCCGCTCGGGGTGGCCGGCGAACTCCACGTCGGCGGACTGGGAATCGCCCGCGGGTATCTGCGCCGCCCGGACCTCACGGCGGAGCGCTTCCTGCCCGACCCCTTCTCCTCCCGGCCGGGGGCGGTGATGTACCGCACCGGAGATCTGGTGCGGTGGCTGCCCGACGGGGCGCTGGACTTCCTCGGCCGGGCCGACCAGCAGGTGAAGATCCGCGGCTACCGGATCGAGCCGGGTGAGATCGAGGCGGCGCTGCTGGACCGCGGCGACGTACGCGAATGCGTGGTGCGAGCGGTCGACGTCGCCGGGGACAGGCGGCTCGTCGCCTACGTCGTCCCGGTGCCCGGCCGCCGGCCGTCCCCGGCCGAGCTGCTGGGCGGGCTGAGGGACCGGCTGCCGTCCCACATGGTGCCCGGCCATGCCGTCCTGCTCGACGTCCTGCCCACGACGGCCAGTGGAAAGACCGACACGCGGGCGCTGCCCGGCATCACCGAGGACGAGGCAGGCCCGCCGGACGCGGACACCGTGCCGCCCAGAACCGCGACGGAACGCGCCC
Organism: Streptomyces sp. NPDC001920; assembly: GCF_053594495.1. Lineage (NCBI taxonomy): Bacteria > Bacillati > Actinomycetota > Actinomycetes > Kitasatosporales > Streptomycetaceae > Streptomyces > Streptomyces sp. NPDC001920. The sequence continues at coordinate 300,797 of NZ_JBSFEP010000001.1, read as the reverse complement.
TGTGGGACATCTGGGCCGAGGCCCTGAACGTACGGGCTTTCGGAGTGCACGACAGTTTCTTCCTGATCGGCGGTCACTCGCTGCTCGCCTCGGTGGTGCGCACCGCGGTCCGTGAACGGCTCGGCGTCGCCCTGCCGCTGCGGACCCTGTTCGATCTGCCCACCATCGCCGGACTGGCCGACGAGGTCGAACGCGTCGGCGGCGAGGCGGTGGCCGCACGGACCCAGGCCGGACCGGCCGACGACTCGGATCGACTCGAAGGCCTGGTGGCCGAACTGGAGCGGCTCGCCGAGACCCGGCGCGCCGAGGGATGAGCGGGGGAGCCGCATGACGTACAGCACGAAGACAGCCGAGACGATCGACGCCGATCTGCGCAACAGGATCGAACAACTCCCCGCCGAGCAGCGGGCCCTGCTGCGCCAGCGCATGTGGGAGAAGGGCGCCGCCACCGGTCTGCCGGCCCTGGACGAGGACGGCGAGGCCCCCGCGTCCTTCACGCAGCGTCGGATGGCGTTCCTGTCCGGGCTGGACCCGGACAGCCCCGCGTACCACAGCCCCGTCGTCCACCGGCTCACCGGACCGCTGGACGACACGGCCCTCGAAGACGCCCTCAACGACCTCCTGCGGCACCACGCCGTCCTGCGCACGGTCCTCCCGGTCAGCAAGGACCGCACCGTCCAGCGGGTCCTGCCGCACCGGCACCGGGCGCTGCCCGTCGTCGACCTGACCGCGCTTCCCGAACGGGACCGCCTGCCGGAGGCCGAGCGCCTCGCCCTGGCGGACGCCGGGGAACGGTTCGACCTGGCCACGGGGCCACTGGTGCGGTTCTCCCTGTTACGCCTCGCCGCGGACGACGCGATCCTGGTGCTCGTCTTCCACCACGCGGTCATCGACGGCTGGTCGCTCGGCGTCTTCCTGAGCGACCTGGGCACCGCGTACGGCGCCCGCCTCGACGGCCGGGCACCCGAACTGCCCGCCCCCACGGTCGAGTACGCCGAGTACGCCCGCTGGCAGCACGAATGGGCACAGGGCGCCGAGGCCGCGCGCCAGCTCGACCACTGGGAGCGCTGTCTGGCCGGTGCTCCGGACCCGATGCCGCTGCCCGCCGACCGGCCCTGGCCCGACCGCCCCTCGGGCCGCGCCGCCTCCACCGTGTTCACGGTGGACGCCGGGGTGAGCGACGAACTGCGGCTGCTGTCGGCGCGCACCGGCACCACGCTGTTCATGGTGCTGCTCGCCGCGTTCCAGATCGTGCTCGCCCGCTACGGCGGCCACGACGACGTGGTGGTCGGCACGCCCGTCGCCAACCGCCGCTACCGGGGCTTCCACGACCTGGTCGGATTCTTCGCCAACTCGGTCGCACTGCGGTCCCGGGTCCGCCCCGGGACGTCCTTCCAGGACTTCCTCGCCGAGGTCCGCGCGACCTGCCTGGAGGCGTACGAGAACGAGGACGTCCCCCTGGACCTGGTCGCCCGGCGGCTGCACCCGGAGCGCACCCCGGGCCGCAACCCCATCTACCAGGTCAACTTCACCCTGCACAACACCCCGCCGCGCGCGGCCGGAACCCTGCCGGGCGGGATCACCCTCACCCCGCTCGACCGCCTCGACCACGACGCCGCCCGCTTCGATCTCGACCTGAACGTCTGGGAGACCGACTCCGGCCTGGAGTGCCGGCTCATCCACTCCACGGACCTGTTCGACACCGCCACCGGCGAGCGGCTGGCCCGCTCCCTGACGACCCTGCTGTCCGCCGTGCCCGCCGACCCCACGGCACCGATCGGCACCCTGCCGCTGCTGACGGACGAGGAGACACAGGAGGCGCTGCGCGAGGGCACCGGCACCGCGGTGCCCCGCCCCGAGGACGTCCGTGTGGAACGGCTCTTCGCCGAGCGGGCGCGTGCCACTCCCGAGGCGGTCGCGGTGTCGGCCGCGGGCCGACCCGACCTGACGTACCGGGACCTCGACCGGCGCGCCAACGGGCTCGCCCACCGGCTGCACGGCCTCGGCGCGGGTCCCGGCGACGTGGTCGCGGTGCTGCTGCCGCGCGCGCCCGAGGCGGCGATCGCGCTGCTCGCGGTGCTGAAGAGCGGCGCCGCCTACCTGGCGCTCGACCCGGCGTATCCCAAGGCCCGGCTCGACCACATGCTGCGCGACAGCGGAGCCCGCCTGCTGGTCACCGACGCGAGCCTGCGGAACCTGGCGCCGGGCGAGGGCCCTTCGGTGGTCACGCTGGACCCGGACCGGATGCTCCGGGAGGAGGCCGAGACCCCACCCCAAGGAGACTTCCGCTCCGACGACCTGATGTACCTGATGTACACCTCCGGTTCGACGGGCGGGCCCAAGGGCGCCATGCTCTCCCACCGCCAGGTCGCCAACTACCTGCTGTGGGCCGTCGAGACGTACCTGCCGCCGGAGGCCGACGGTGCCGTTCCGGTGCACTCCTCGCTGTCCTTCGACCTGACCGTGACGAGCCTGTTCGCACCGCTGCTGGGGGGCCGGCGGCTGCTGTTCGCCGACGACGCCGGCACACCGGGCCAGGCCCTGCGCGCCTGCGCCGAGTCCGACAGGGGCCTCGCCTTCGTCAAGCTCACCCCGTCACACCTGGGGATGCTGGCGGACTCGGGCGCGCCCGCACGTGCCGGCGACTGGACGCGCACCCTGGTCGTCGGCGGTGAGGAACTGCACGAGGAACGGCTCACGGCCTGGCGCGCGGTATCCGGCCGGCCTCGCATCGTCAACGAGTACGGCCCCACCGAGACCGCCGTGGCCTGCGCCGCGTACGACAGCGCGCACCCGGTCGGCGGCTTCGGCCGGGTGCCCATCGGCAGGCCCGTCCACAACGTGCGGCTCCACGTCCTCGACCCGTGGCTCAACCCCGTGCCGGTGGGCGCGCCGGGCGAGCTGTACGTCGGCGGGGCGGGCGTCTGCCACGGCTACTGGAACCGCCCGGACCTGACGGCGGAGCGCTTCGTCCCCGACCCCTTCGGGGAGCCGGGCGGGCGCCTGTACCGGACCGGTGACCGGGTGCGGCGACTGGCCACCGGCGACCTGGAGTACCTGGGCCGGCTCGACGACCAGGTGAAGATACGCGGCCACCGGATCGAACCGGACGAGGTGGCCGCCACGCTGGCCCAGGACCCGGAGATCCGGGAGGCCGCCGTGATCGCCCACGCCGACACCCCGCAGTCCCGGCACCTGGTCGCCTTCGTCAGCCCGGACATCGAGACCGCCTCCGGCCCGGACGCCGAGGACGACTGGGTGAGCCGCTGGCGCACCCTGTACGAGGACACATACGGCTCCGCCGAGCGCCCCGCCGACCCGTCCTTCGACCTGGCCGGCTGGAACAGCAGCTACACCGGCGAGCCCCTCCAGGCCGACGCGATGCGCGAGTGGCTGGACCACACGGTCGACCGGATCCGCGCGCTCGGGCCCCGCCGGGTGCTCGAAATCGGCTGCGGCACCGGCCTCATCCTCTCCCGAGTCGCCCCCCACTGCGACTTCTACCAGGGCGTCGACCTGTCCGAGCAGGTCGTCGACCGGCTGCGGAGCGAGATCGGCACCGACCCGAACGGCCGGGAGCGGATCGCGCTGCGGTCCGACCCCGCCCACCTCGCGATCCGCCGAGGCGAGACCTACGACACCGTCATCCTCAACTCCGTCGTCCAGTACTTCCCGTCCGTGGACTACCTGTTCGGGGTCCTGGAGCAGGCCGTCGAGGCGATGCCCGCCGGCGGCCACGTCTTCCTCGGCGACGTGCGCAACCTCGCCCTCCTGGAGGCCTTCCACGCCTCCGTGACCGCCCACCGCGCACGGCCGGGCACCTCCGCCGACGCACTGCGCGCCGAGATCCACTGGCGCATGGAGGCCGAGAGCGAACTCTGCCTCCACCCAAGGCTGTTCGACGAACTGCGCACCCGGCCGCGCATCGATTCGGTACGGGTCCTGCCGAAGCGGGGGACGGCCGACAACGAACTGACCCGGTACCGCTACGACGTCGTGATCACCGTCGCGGGCCCGCGCACCGCGAACGACACGGCCGCCGGGTCACCGCGGTGGCGCGACTGGCAGGCGGAGGGCCTGGACGCCGCCGCCGCCCTGGACGCGCTGCTCGGCGCCGAACGCCCCGACCGGCTCGCGCTGCGCGGCATCCCCAACAGCCGTCTGACGGCCGACCTGCGGCTGCTGAAGCGGCTGTCCGGCGCAGCGGCGGACGCCGTCGGCCCGGGTGCCGACCCCGAGGAGCTGTGCCGCCTGGCCGGGCGCCACGGCTACCACGCCGAACCGAGCTGGGCCGACGGACGTCCCGACGGATCCTTCGACCTGCTGCTGCACCGCAGCGGAACGGCACCCACGCCCCTGCCGTCCACGGACCCCTCCGTCCCGCCACAGCGGCTCGCGACCGAACCGCTGTGGCGGCCCGCCGCGCTCGCCGCACTGCCCGGCATCGCGGACCGCGTCCGCACCCGGCTCCCCGGACCCATGCTCCCGTCGCGGTACGTCGTGCTGCGCCGGCTCCCGCTCACCGCCCACGGCAAGGTGGACCGCGCCACGCTCACCGCCCTGCTGGCCACCGCCGCCCCCGCCGACGAGGCAACCGGGCACCCGGGGGAGGAGCCCGAGGTCGAACTGACGCCCACCGAAGGGCGGATGGCCGCCATCTGGAGCGAACTGCTCGGCCGCGACGGCATCCGTCCCCAGGACGACTTCTTCGACCTCGGCGGCCACTCCCTGCTCACCTTCCGCCTGGTCTTCCGGCTGCGGGAGGAGTTCGAGGTGGAGGTGCCGATCCGCGGGCCCTTCGACGCCTCCACGCTCGCATCCCTGTCCGCCCTGGTCGACGGCCTGCTCGCGGAGAAGAACCGCCCCGCGCTGCCCGCGCTGGCGGCCGTCGAGCGGGAGGCGACGGTACCCGCCTCCTTCGCCCAGGAACGCCTGTGGTTCCTCCACCAACTGGACCCGGACACCGCCCAGTACAACTTCCCCGTCTTCGTACGGCTGACCGGTGAACTCGACGTCGACCTGGTGCGGCGGGCGCTGGCACAGATCGTCACGAGGCACGAGGCGCTCAGGACCGTGATAACCGCCCGCGACGGGCGGGCGTACCAGACCGTGCTGCCCGCCGAGCCGCCCGCGCTGCCCCTCACCGACCTGACCTCGTACCCGCCCGAGCAGCGCGAGAGCGAAGCCCGGCGGCTCGCCAGGGAGCAGTACGCCCAGCCCTTCGACCTGGCCGCCGCCCCCGTGCTGCGGGCCGGACTGCTGCGGCTCGGCTCCACGGACCACGTGCTGCTGCTGACGGCCCACCACGTCACGGTGGACGGCTGGTCGGCAGCCGTCCTGCTGGAGGAACTGGCCGAACTGTACGCGGCGGCCCGTGAGGGACGGCCGCACCGGCTGGCGGACCTGCCGGTGCAGTACGCCGACTACGCGATCTGGCAGCGCCGGCTCGCCGAGGCGGGCCACTTCGACCGCCTGGTGGAGCACTGGACCCAGCGTCTCGACGGCATTCTCGACCTGCCCGGACTGCCCCTGGACCGGCGCCGTCCGGCCCACCCCGAACACCGGGGTGAGAGCCTGCGCTTCCGGATCCCGGCCGGCACCGCCGACGGGGTGCGCACCCTGTGCCGGGACGAGGACAGCACCCTGTTCATGGCGCTGCTCGCCGCCCTGTACGCGGTGCTGAACCGGCGGACCGGAGAGACCGACCTCGTCGTCGGCTCGGACGTCGCGGGCCGCTCCGACACCAGGACCGAACCGCTGATCGGGTTCTTCGTCAACCAGATCGTGCTGCGCGCCGACCTCACCGGCGCCCCGACCTGGCGGGAGCTGCTGCAGCGCACCAAGACCCTGGCTTTGGACGCCTACGCCCACCAGGACCTGCCGTTCGAGGAGGTCGTCAAGGCCCTCAGCCCGCCCCGCACCCGCAACCACAGCCCGCTGTTCCAGACCAAATTCGTGCTGAACAACAACCGGCGGGCGACCGGCTCCGCGGCCGGGCTGCGCATCAGCCCCTTCTCCGCGGACCTCATCGACACCAGCCGCTTCGACATCACCATCGTCCTGGAGGAGGACGACTCCGGTATCGCGGGATTCCTCAACTACGACCCCGCCCTCTTCGACGCCTCCACCATGGAGGAACTGCGTGAGCAGTACCTCGCGCTGGTCGCGGACATGGCCACTCGGCCCGACGTCTCGATCGCGGACGCGCCCCTGCCCACGACGCCGCCCACCACCCCGGGCCGGCCCGCCCCGGGCCGGGGCAAGCGGCGCGGCCCCGGCGCACTGCGCGCCCTCACCCCTACGAAGGTCGCCCTCACCGGGGGCGACGTGGTCACCCGTGAGCACCTGCGCGAAGACGCCGACCTGCCCGTGGTGCTGCGGCCGGCCCGCCCCGACGTCGACCTGGTGGCCTGGGCACGCGCCCACCGCGACCGGCTCGACGCGGACCTGGAACGGCACGGCGCCCTGCTGTTCCGCGGGTTCTCGGTGACCGACCCCGACGCCCTGGAGCGCTTCGCCTCCGTGTTCGTCGACGACCTCTTCGCCGAGAACGGCGAGCACCCGCGAGCCTCGCTCGGCGGCAACGTCTACACGCCGGTGTTCTTCCCGCCGGAAGAGAAGCTCCTCTGGCACAACGAGAACTCCTTCAACGACGAGGGCCCGACCCGCATCTGGTTCTGCTGCGCCCGCCCGGCCGAGTCCGGCGGCGAGACCCCCGTGGTCGACAGCCGCGCCGTCCACCGCAGGCTGGACCCTGCGCTGCGCGAGGAGTTCACCGCCAAGGGAGTCATGTACATCCGCACCTACGGCACCGGCCTGGGCCTCGACTGGCGGGACGTCTTCCGCACCACCGACCGGGCCGAGGCCGAGGCCCGCTGCGCCCGGCAGGGACTGCGCCACACCTGGCACGGTGACCGGCTGCGCACCACCGCCGTGCGCCCCGCCGTCCTGCGCCATCCGCGCACCGGCGAGTGGTCCTGGTTCAACCAGGCCCAGCACTGGCACACCGCCTGCCTCGACCCGGACGTGCGGGAGTCGCTGCTGTCCACGATGGCCCCGGAGGAACTCCCCCGCAGCTGCCGCTTCGGTGACGGGACACCGATACCCGACGAGGCCATGCAGGAGATCCTGCGGGTCTACCAGGAACTGGAGGTCAGCTTCCCCTGGGAACGCGGCGATGTGATGCTGCTGGACAACATCCTCACCGCCCACGCCCGCAACCCCTTCCGCGGCGAGCGTGAACTCCTCGTCGCCATGGGCGACATGGTGAGGTTCCAGTGACGACACGGACCGAGCAGGTACGGCAGGTGGAGGGGTACCGGCTGTCCTTCCAGCAGCAGCGGCTGTGGCGGCTCACCGAACTCGGCGTGCCGTCCTGGGCGCAGATCCTCCTCACCGCCGACGGTGACCTGGACGCCGGGCGACTGGCGGCCGCGCTGCACGACACGGTGACCCGGCACGAGATCCTCCGGTCGACCTACCAGCGGGTGCCCGGAGTACGCACCGCGCTGCTCGTCGTCCAGGACCCGGACGACGCGCGCCCGCACTGGTCCCACGAGGACTTGCGGCACCTGGACGAAGCGGCGCGACTGCGGCGCATCGACGAGGTGGCCCGCGTGGGCAGGCGGCTGCCGCACGGCGCACCGGACGAGCCGGTCCTCCGGGCGACCCTGTTCACCCTCGGCCCCGAACGGTACGCCCTCCTGCTCACCACCACCGCCCTGGCCGCCGACGGGGCCGCACTGCGGCTGCTCGCCGACGAACTGGCCCAGCGGTACGCCGGCACACCGCCCACCGGGGAGGTCCTGCAGTACAGCCAGTTCGCCGAATGGCAACACCAGGAGTACGGACCACAGCCGAGCCGGCCGGCGCCGCCCGGCACCCCCGCGAGGCCGCTGCCCCTGCCGCTGCGTCGGCACGGCGGCTCCGGCCGGCCGGAGCGCCGGACCGTCACCGCACCTCTGCCGGACGGCGTCACGACCGCAGTCCACGCCTACGCGCGACGGCGGCGGGTGCGCCCGGCGGCCGTGCTGCTGGCCGGCTGGCAGACGCTGCTTTGCCGGATCAGCGGACAGCGCGACCTCACCGTCGGCACGCTGCTCACCGGCCGGGAGTTCGAGGAAACGGCAACCGGCCTCGGCCACTTCGCCCACTGGACCGGCGTGAGCGCCCGGCTCGAACCCGCGGTGGTCCTGGACGCCCTCGCCGCACGGGCCGAACGCGCCCTGTCCGACGCCGAGGAGGCACACGAGGACGCCCCGCCCCCGGACCCGGGGGGCGCAGCGGCCCACGACATCGGCTTCGTCTGCCAGGACCTCACCTCGACGCCGCCCACCCGGAGCGGCCCGGCCGCCGGCGTGACCTTCACCGTGCTCTGGGACGACGTCGAGAGCGAGCACCACGCCCTGCGGCTGATGTGCACGCTGGGCCCGGCCGAGGGCCGAACGAGGTGGACTTACGACGGTGAGCAGTTCGACGACGCCTACGTACGTGTCCTCGCCGACCAGTACACGACGCTGCTCGCCGCCCTGCTCGCCGCGCCCGCCACCCCGGTACGCCAAACGCGCCTTCCTCCGGCGCCCGGCGCCGCCCCGCTCCTGGCCCGCCTGCCGGAACCGTCGGACGACCTCTGTCTGCACCATCTCGTCGAGCGGCAGACGCGGCGCACCCCTGACGCCCTCGCCGTGGTGGCCGGACCGGAGCGGCTGACCTTCCGGGAACTCGACCTGCTGGCCGACCGGTGGAGCCGGTCGCTGCGCGCGCGGGGCGTCGGCGTCGAGACCCCGGTGGCGGTGAGCGCGGCCCACTCGGCCCCGCTGGTCGTGGCGCTGCTGGCCGTGCTCAAGGCCGGCGGAACGTACGTTCCGCTCGACCCGCAGCTCCCGCCCCTGCGCGTAGGGGAGTTGCTGGAGCGGGCGGGATGCAGGCTGCTGCTCACCGATCGTCCGGACGAGACCGGCGTCCCGCAGGGCGTCGAGTGCGTCGATCTGCGCGGCCTGCCACCCGACGGCGCGGAGACGGCGGCCGGGTCCGCCACGCCGGACCGCGCACGGCCCGACAATCTCGCGTACATCATGTTCACGTCCGGCTCGACCGGGGCCCCGAAGGGCGTGATGCTCCCGCACCGGGCCGTCTGCGACTACCTGGTGTGGAGCGCCCGTACCTACCTCGCCGACGGCGACCAGGAGGAGACGGACGGCACGGGCGCCGGTCGCGGCCGGCAGGGCGGCGACCGTGCGGGCGGTGCGATGGCGCATTCCTCGATCGGGTTCGACCTCACCGTGACGAGCCTGTTCCTGCCCCTGGTCACCGGTCGCCCCGTCCACCTCGACCCCGCCTGGCGGGACGCCCTCGCTCTCTCGGCGGAACTGGCCGACAGGTCCGGCCTGGACCTGCTCAAGCTGACCCCGTCACACCTGAAGGTCGTCAACCACGCCTTGGAGCCGCGGCACCTGGCCGACACCGCGGGGTCGCTCGTCCTCGGCGGTGAGGCCCTGGAGGGCGAGGCGATCGCCCCCTGGCTGGCAGGCGCCCCGGGGACGAGGGTGTTCAACGAATACGGTCCGACCGAGACCGCGGTCGGCGTGTGCGTCCACGAAGTGAGCGCCGAGGACGGCCCCGGCCCGGTGCCCATCGGCCGGCCCATGGACCATGCGGAGGTCCTGGTCCTGGACGAGGACCTCGAACCCGTGGCCGTCGGCGTGCCGGGAGAGATCCATATCGGCGGCACGAGCCTGGCCCGCGGTTACGCCGGAGCCCCGGACGCCACCGCCGAGCGCTTCGTGCCCCACCCCTTCTCACCGGAGCCCGGCCGCCGTCTGTACCGCACCGGCGACCTCGCCTGCGTCGGCCCGGACGGCCTGATCCGCTATCTGGGGCGCGTGGACGACCAGATCAAGGTCAACGGGGTACGGGTGGAGCCCGAGGAGGTCCGAGCCGCGCTGCTGCGCCACCCCGGCGTGCGGGACGCGGCCGTGGTCCTGGTGTCGGATGAGGAACGCGGTGACCACCTGGCTGCCTGTGTCGTCACCGCCGACGACACCCCCGACGCCGACACCGCCCCCCGGTCCCTGCGCGCCTTCCTGGCAGAGCGGCTGCCCGCCCACCTGGTGCCGCTGACGTACGCCAGGACCAGGGCGATACCCCTCACGCCGAACGGGAAGGTGGACCCGGCCGCGGTACGGGCCCTCACCTCCGGCGGCGGCACCGCGCCGCACGTTCCCCCGGCGGGCCGCACCGGAACACCGCCGCAGGGCACGGTGGAAACCGCCGTGGCCCGCGTCTTCGAGGAACTGCTCGACGCCGGCCCGGTCGCCGCGGACGACGACTTCTTCGCCCTGGGCGGTCACTCCCTGCTGGCCGTCCGTCTGATCGCCAGACTGAACGCGCAGTTCGGTACCGCGCTGCGGGTACCCGTCCTGTTCACGGAGCCGGACCCGGAACCGGGGCACTCCGACCGGCCGGCCACCCCCCGGCATCTGGCTCGGCTGCTGAAGGCGGACACGGCTGCCGACCCCGCCCGATCCGAGGACGTCGTCGCGCTACGGCCCCGGGGCGAGGGCGCCCCGCTGTTCTGCGTCCACCCCGCGGGCGGGGAGGCCATCGGCTTCCGCCACCTCGCCGCCTGCCCGGAACTCAGCAGCCCGCTCTACGCCCTCCAGGCCCCGCCGACCGCCGCGGCGGACGACGCACCCCAGGAGGACCAGAGCATCGAGGCACTGGCCGCCCGCTACCTGAAGGCCGTCCGTGCCGTGGCGCCGAACGGCCCGTACCTGCTGCTCGGCTGGTCCATGGGCGGGCTCGTGGCGTTCGAGATGGCCCGCCTCCTCGAACAGCAGGGCGAGCGGCCCGGGATGCTCTTCCTCGTCGAGAGCTACCTTTCCGAGCATCTCCCTCAGACCGACGAGGACAGCGACGCAGCGGGAACGGGCGGCGGCCGGCTCGACGCCGGGACGACCGACGCCGAACGCCTCGACCTGGACCTCCGCCTGCGCGCCAACCGCATCCACCTGCGGGCCGCCCGCGACTACCGCCCCTCGGCGTACGCCGGGCCGGTGTGCCTCGTACAGGCCGGCCGTCAGGACCCGGACTTCCGGCGCGCGGCGGCCCGTTCCTGGTCCCGCGTCTGCGCACCCGCACATCTCACCCACCACGTCCTGGAAGGCGACCACCTGTCCCTCTTCGCACCCCCGCACGTCACCGAACTCGCCCGCCTGATCGACAGGAAGACGCGATAGGGCCCCGAGCTGCCCCCCTCCGCCGCGGCGGAGGGGGGCAGCTCGGGGCCGGTCGGCGTCCTGCTCGGTTCGGGTTATGCCCCGGCCCTCGTGTCGCAGCATGGCGAGGCATCGCCAGCCGATACGACAAGACTCCCGACAGCTACCTCGGCCGGTCTCCACCTGCGCGCCTCGATGATCTGGATCAAGGACCTCACCAGGACCACCCGATGATCACGACTCGATATGCCCCCAGGGTGACGCGCTGAGGTGCCGGACGCCAAGGGTGGGCAGGAGTTGAGTCAACGGTCGACCAGCCGTGGACGCGGGGCCTCACCCGTGGACTCCGCGTCGGCGTCGCCGGTGCCGACCGGGCCGCGGGGAAGCATCCGGTCCAGCCACTTCGGCAGCCACCAGTTGGTCCGGCCGAGGAGCGTCATGGTCGCCGGTACCAGCACCATGCGTACGACCGTGGCGTCGATGAAGATCGCGGTGGCCAGGCCGAGCCCGAACATTTTGGTGGAGGGGTCCTCGGCGACGGCGAAGGACAGGAAGACCGCCACCATGATGAGTGCGGCCGAGGTGATCACCCGGGCGGTGCGCGAGACTCCCTCGACGATCGCCGTGCCGTTGTCGCCGGTGCGCAGGTACTCCTCGCGTACGCGGGAGAGGAGGAACACCTCGTAGTCCATCGACAGGCCGAACAGGATGGCGAAGAGGAACATCGGGATGAACGACACGATCGGAACCGTCGCTTCCAGCCCGATGAGTGCGCCTCCCCAGCCCCACTGGAAGACCGCGACCATGATGCCGTAGGCCGCCCCGATGCTCAGCAGGTTCAGCAGTACCGCCTTGAGCGGTACGAGTATCGAGCGGAAGACCAGCATCAGCAGCAGGAACGACATCGCCAGCACGGCGGCGACGAACACCGGAAGGCGCTCGCTGGTGCGTCGGCCCACATCGGACAGGCTCGCGGCGGCGCCGCCGACGTGGGCCCTGGCCGGGCCGTGCCCGACCGCCGTGGGCAGCACGTCGGTGCGCAGCCGGGCGATGGTGTCGGCCGTGGCCTTGTCCTGAGGGCTGGTGGTCGGGAACACCACGAGGGTCGCGATGCCGGTGGCCCGATCGATGTGCGTCGGCGCGACGGACGCGATGCCCGGATCCGCGGCGACCGCCCCGACGAGTCGGTCCAGCACTCCCGGATCACCGGTGGGGTCCGCGGCGATGACGAGGGGACCGTTGGTGCCCGGGCCGAACCCCTCGGCGACCAGGTCATAGGCGCGGCGCTCGGTACGGCTGTGGGGCAGTGAGCCGTCGTCGGGCAGGCCGACGCGCAGGCCGAGCACCGGCAGCGTCGCGGTCAGCAGCAGCCCCGCCGCGCCGACCGCGTACGGCACCGGGTGCCGGCTGACGTGCCCGATCCAGCGCCGCCACCCGGCGGCGGGGACGGCGCCCGCCGCCGGGTCCCGCCGCCGTGCGAGTCGGACCGGCTTCCTGGTCTGCAGAGCCCGGCCGATCCGGCCGGCCCGGGCCAGGCGCGGGCCGGCGACGCCGAGAAAGGCCGGCAGCAGCGTCACCGACGCGACCACCATGATCAGAACGACGATCGAGACTGCGAACCCGCCCACCGTCATGAACGGCACGTTCGCGACCGCCAGGCCGAGGATCGATATGACGACTGTGCCGCCGGCGAAGACCACCGGCCGCCCCGCCGTGGCCACCGCTCGTCCGGCCGCCTCGCGCGGATCGAGCCCGCGCGCCAGGTACTCCCGGTGCCTGGCGAGCACGAACAGCGCGTAGTCGATGCCCACTCCGAGCCCGACCATGCTGCCCAGGACCGGCGCGAAGGTCGGGACGTCCGTCACCCCCGCCAGTACCGTCATCGTGGCGACGCCGACGGTCAGTCCGAAGACCGCCATGCCGATCGGCAGCGCGGCGGCGACGAGCGAACCGAACGCCAGGAACAGGATCGTGGCCGCGGCGAGGAGGCCGATCAGCTCGCTCGCGCCGCCGTCGGGGTCGGAGAAGGCGTAGAAGAGGCTCCCGCCCATCTCGATACGCAGGGGCAGTTCGGCGCGCAGCCGGTCGCCGAGATCGACCAGGGCGTCGAGGTCTTCGGCCGACAGCCGGCTCTGGTCGGGGTACTGCACCCGGACGACCGCGATCCGTCCGTCGGCCGAAACGAGGCTGCCGCGCACGGCGGTGTCCCCGCCCGCGTCGAGCGCCCCCGCCGGGTCGCTCGTGCCGAGCACGTGCGGCAGCCGCCTCACCTCGGTCTGCAGCCGCGTGAGAGCGGTGCGCGCGCTGCCGTGGTCGAAGAACGTCGCAGCGCCGTCGAGGGGGGTGACGACCACTTGGGCGGTCATCCCCTCCTGGCCGGTGCCGGCCCGCTCGATCAGTTCCGCGGCCCGCTGGGAGTCCAGTCCCGGAGCGGTCAACGAGTCCGCGGTCCGCCCGCCGAAGGCGCCGGCGGCGAGGACGGCGAGCGCGGCAGCGACCAGCCATGCCGCGATCACCCGCCAGGGATGGCGGGCGGCGCTTGCGCCCAGGCGCAACAGGGCTTTCGAGAGCATCGGTTCCTCCAACCACCTCGTCGGCCGTCCTTGTACGGCCGCCGATGCCGAGGCTCGTCGCCACGGCGCTCCGCGGCATCGGCTCGCGGGCCGCGGATCCGTCGGCCCCAAGTCGGAGTGACGTCCCGTCCTTTCGGCCGATGCGCGGCACGGCGCGGTCCCTACGCTGAGAACCGTGCTGCGAGAAGACCTGCGAACCCTGTGGACCGAACCCCGGCCGCCCGACGCGCCCGCCCGGGTGTGGCGGGACTGGGTGCTGCTCGCCGCGGGCGTTGCCGGCGTGGTGCTGGAGGCCACCCTGCGCGAGAACGTCGTGTGGCGGCCGGTGGCGGTGGTGTTCACCGTATGGCTGTGCCTGCTGCCCCTGTGGCGCCGGACCCGCCCGCTGGCGATGGTGACGCTGGCGTTCGGCTCCGTGATCCTGCTCCAGGTGGCCTCGCTGGTCGCCGCACCGCGCGAGCCCGTCGGCCTGTACACCGGCGCGGTCGTGCTCCTGCTGGTGTACGCGCTGCCCCGGTGGGGATCGGGACGCGAGATCGTGCTGGGCGTCGCGGTGGTCCTCGCGGCCGCCGCGCTGTGCTCCGTCACGGACGAGACGCCGGTCGTCGAGAACCTCGTGGGCTTCGTCTTCCTGCTGCTGCCCGGCGTGTTCGGGGCTGCCGTGCGGTTCTGGGTGACCGCTCGCGAGCGGCAGTTGGAGCAGGTGCGCTCCCGCGAGCGCGAGCAGCTCGCCCGGGAACTGCACGACACGGTGGCCCACCACGTGTCGGCCATGGTGATCATCGCCCAGGCGGGCCGGGTGCTCGCGGGCGCCGACCCGTCCGCCGCCGTCGAGGCGCTGGAGGGGGTCGAGGAGGAAGGGGCGCGCACACTGGAGGAAATGCGCGCCATGGTCGCCGCGCTGCGCGACCGCGGGGTCGGCGCCGAGCTGGCGCCCCCTGCCGGAGTCGCGGATCTGGAGCGCCTGGCGCGCACCCCTGGTGGCCGCCTCAAGGTCGACCTGGGGCTCGACGGCGAACTGGACGCGCTGCCCCCCGCCGTGGACGCGGCCGTCTACCGGATCGTGCAGGAGTCGGTGACCAACGCGCTGCGCCATGCGGTCGACGCGACCGAGCTCGTCGTCCGGGTCGCCGCGGAACGCCACACGGTACGGGTGAGCGTGCGCGACGACGGCCGGCGCACCGGCCGGGGCCGCGACGGATACGGACTCACCGGACTGCGCGAGCGCGCGACCCTGCTCGGCGGCACACTACGAGCCGGCCCGGGTACCGACCGGGGCTGGCATGTCGAAGCCGAACTGCCGAGAGCGAGGAACGAGAGCGGTGTCCATTCGCGTCCTCGTCGCTGACGACCAGACGATCATCCGTACCGGATTGCGGATCATGCTGAACGCCCAGCCCGGCATCGAGGTGGTCGGCGAGGCCGCCGACGGACGGGAAGCGGTACGGCTGGCCCGTGAACTACGCCCCGACGTCTGCCTGTTCGACATCCGCATGCCCGTACTCGACGGGCTCGATGCCACCCGGCTGGTCGCCGGCCCGGGCGTCGCCGACCCGCTGGCCGTGGTCGTCATCACCACGTTCGACCTCGACGAGTACGTCTACGGCGCGCTGCGTGCCGGCGCCCGCGGATTCCTCCTCAAGGACACGGGACCGGACCTTCTGGCCCAGGCCGTACGGTCGGCGTCCGACGGTGAGGCGCTCATCGCGCCCAGCGTCACCGTCCGTCTGCTCCAGGCATTCGCGGACCTGCCCGCCGGCCGGCCCGCGGCCCAGCCGGTCTCCCCCGTCACCGCCCGCGAGGAGCAGGTGCTCCTCGCCGTCGCCCGCGGGCTGACCAACACCGAGATCGCCGACGCACTGCACATCAGCCTCAGCACGGTGAAGACGCATCTGGCCAGCCTGATGGCCAAACTCGGCGCCCGCAACCGGGTCGAGATCGCGATGTGGGCCTACGAAACGCGCCGTATCCTCCCCGGAACCTGAGCCGGGTGCCGGGCAATATCCCACGAGTCCCCGCCCGGACTTCAGTGCGGGGACGGTGAGACACCCGATACGGCAAGACTCCCGACAGCTACCTTCGCCAACCTCCACCTGCACGCCTCGACCTGGATGCCCTCGTCCCGCTCACCTCATGGGGCACGGTGACCGTCATGGCCGGTGGCTTACACCCCACGGCGGACCCCCGCTTTCAGCACCCGACCTTTGTGGCTCGGAGTCTCACAGGGCGATAGCGGATTGCTCCCGTGCGACGGCTGCCGATCGCGGCCAACTGGGAGCACTCCCCATGAGGCCGCGAGTCCCTGAGAAGTCCCGGACGCGCCGCCGCATCCACCCCGACCTGTGTTGGTACTGGTCAAAATGAGTGCAGCGGCGTTCATCCGGAGATGCGTCAGATGTCCCGGAAGATCTCGATCTGCGCCCCGATCGAGTTCAGACGCTCGGCGAGGTCCTCGTAACCCCGGTTGATGACGTACACGTTGCGCAGCACGGACGTGCCCTCCGCCGCCATCATCGCCAGCAGCACGACCACGGCCGGCCGCAGGGCGGGCGGGCACATCATCTCGGCCGCGCGCCAGCGGGTGGGGCCCTCCACCAGGACCCGGTGCGGGTCCAGCAACTGCAGCCTGCCGCCGAGGCGGTTGAGGTCGGTCAGGTAGATGGCGCGGTTGTCGTAGACCCAGTCGTGGATCAGCGTCTTGCCCTGCGCGGAGGCCGCGATGGCCGCGAAGAACGGGACGTTGTCGATGTTCAGGCCCGGGAACGGCATCGGGTGGATCTTGTCGATCGGCGCCTCCAGCTTGGAGGGCCGGACCGTGAGGTCCACCAGGCGCGTACGGCCGTTGTCCGCGCAGTACTCGGGCGTGCGGTCGTGGTCGAGCCCCATCTC
The DNA here is from genome assembly GCF_053594495.1 of Streptomyces sp. NPDC001920. NCBI lineage: Bacteria > Bacillati > Actinomycetota > Actinomycetes > Kitasatosporales > Streptomycetaceae > Streptomyces > Streptomyces sp. NPDC001920. Next base: position 284,119 of record NZ_JBSFEP010000001.1, on the reverse strand, counting down.
CTCCAGGACCGCGAGCTCGATCTCCAGGAACTCGATCGGCACCCGGCGCACCGTCAGCTCCGACTCGGTGACGACGGCGGCGGCCAGCAGGCTCATCGCCTCGACCGGGTCCTCGGACGGCGAGTAGTCCACGTCGGCGTCGATGGTCGCCACGCCGTGCACGGTGAGCGTGGTGGTGCCGATGCCCTCGACCCGGACGCCGAGCGCCTCCAGGAAGAAGCACAGGTCCTGGACCATGTAGTTGGAGGAGGCGTTGCGGATGACCGTGACTCCGTCGTGCCGCGCCGCGGCCAGCAGGGCGTTCTCGGTCACCGTGTCGCCGCGCTCGGTCAGCACGATGGGCCGGTCGGGGCGCACGGCCCGGTCGACCGTGGCGTGGTAGTGGCCCTCGGTCGCGGCGACGTCCAGGCCGAACCGGCGCAGCGCGATCATGTGCGGCTCGATGGTCCGGGTGCCCAGATCGCAGCCGCCGGCGTACGGCAGCTTGAAGCGGTCCATGCGGTGCAGCAGCGGACCGAGGAACATGATGATGGACCGGGTGCGCACGGCGGCCTCGGCGTCGATCGCCGCCATGTTCAGCTCGGCCGGCGGCACGATCTCCAGGTCGACACCGTCGTTGATCCAACGGGTGCGCACGCCGATGGAGTTGAGCACCTCCAGGAGGCGGTAGACCTCCTCGATACGGGCCACGCGGCGCAGCACCGTGCGCCCCTTGTTGAGCAACGAGGCGCACAGCAGGGCCACACAGGCGTTCTTGCTGGTCTTGACGTCGATGGAACCGGACAACCGACGTCCGCCGACGACCCTCAGATGCATCGGACCGGCGTAGCCGAGGGACACGATCTCGCTGTCCAGGGCCTCACCGATTCGGGCGATCATCTCAAGGCTGATGTTCTGGTTGCCGCGCTCGATGCGGTTGACGGCGCTCTGAGAGGTGCCGAGCGCCTCGGCCAGCTGCGTCTGTGTCCAGCCACGGTGTTGCCGGGCGTCACGGATGAGCCTGCCGATGCGTACGAGGTAGTCGTCTGCCATGAGGTTGAGGTTATCTCAGATATGAGATGGCACATCCCTGCGGGGGCCATCCGGGTGATGGATCGTCAACGTCGCCTGGTCGTACGGGTACGACGCCACCCGAAAGGTCCAGGCAAATCCACCGATGTCGTACGACGTCCGGTGCTGCTGTGGGTGTGTCGCGGGCCGTTCTTGCCGCCGGTGGTGATGGACCAGGAACGCCGGTTGATGTTCAGGCGCACTCCGGGCAGGATGCGGAAACTCTTGCGGAACGTGAGGGGCATGGACGCCTCCTTCTCGGGTCGCTTCCCTTCGAGGTCGCGTGCGTACCCCTTCGGTTACCCCGACTCGGCGAACTGATGGCATGCCGGAAGGCCGGCTCGACGCCCTGGGCGCCGGCCGGCCTTCCGGTGTGGTCCGTCCTCTCGGCCGCGGTCAGTCCGTGCCGGACTCCATCGCGGCGCGGTCCAGCCACGCGTCCTCCTCCGAGACCTCGCCGCGGGAGGCGATGGCCTCGGCGCCGCCCTCCGGCAGCTCCGGCATCGTGCCGATCAGGCCGGTCGCGGCCGCCTGCGAGGCGCCGATGGTGGGGGAGCCGGTGCCGATCAGGCCGAGGCCGGCGTACTGCTCCAGCTTGGCGCGCGAGTCGGCGATGTCGAGGTTGCGCATGGTGAGCTGGCCGATCCGGTCGACCGGGCCGAACGCCGAGTCCTCGGTGCGCTCCATGGACAGCTTGTCCGGGTGGTAGCTGAACGCCGGGCCCTTGGTGTCGAGGATCGAGTAGTCCTCGCCGCGCCGCAGCCGCAGCGTCACCTCGCCGGTGACGGCCGCGCCCACCCAGCGCTGCAGCGACTCGCGGATCATCAGCGCCTGCGGGTCCAGCCAGCGGCCCTCGTACATCAGGCGGCCGAGGCGCCGGCCCTCGTTGTGGTACTGGGCGAGGGTGTCCTCGTTGTGGATGGCGTTGACCAGGCGCTCGTAGGCCGTGTGCAGCAGGGCCATGCCGGGCGCCTCGTAGATGCCGCGGCTCTTGGCCTCGATGATCCGGTTCTCGATCTGGTCGGACATGCCGAGGCCGTGCCGGCCGCCGATGGCGTTGGCCTCCATGACCAGGTCGACGGGGGAGGCGAACTCCTTGCCGTTGATCGTCACCGGGCGGCCCTGCTCGAAGCCGATCGTCACGTCCTCGGTGGCGATCTCGACCTCGGGGTCCCAGAACCGCACGCCCATGATGGGCTCGACGGTCTCGATGCCGGTGTCGAGGTGCTCCAGCGTCTTGGCCTCGTGGGTGGCGCCCCAGATGTTGGCGTCGGTGGAGTACGCCTTCTCCGTGGAGTCCCGGTAGGGCAGGTTGTGGGCGACCAGCCACTCCGACATCTCCTTGCGGCCGCCGAGCTCGGTCACGAACTTCGCGTCCAGCCAGGGCTTGTAGATCCGCAGGTTCGGGTTGGCGAGCAGGCCGTAGCGGTAGAACCGCTCGATGTCGTTGCCCTTGAAGGTCGAGCCGTCACCCCAGATCTGGACGTCGTCCTCCAGCATCGCCCGTACCAGCAGCGTGCCGGTGACGGCGCGGCCCAGAGGCGTGGTGTTGAAGTACGCGCGCCCGCCCGAGCGGATGTGGAACGCGCCGCACGTGAGCGCGGCCAGGCCCTCCTCGACCAGCGCCGCGCGGCAGTCGACCAGGCGCGCGACCTCGGCGCCGTAGGTCTTGGCGCGGCCGGGCACCGAGGCGATGTCGGGCTCGTCGTACTGGCCGATGTCGGCGGTGTAGGTGCACGGGACGGCGCCCTTGTCGCGCATCCAGGCGACCGCGACCGAGGTGTCGAGACCGCCCGAGAAGGCGATGCCGACGCGCTCGCCGGTGGGGAGGGAGGTGAGGACCTTGGACATAGGAAGAGTATGCATCATCCCGCATGATCATGCAAAGGGCTCGGGTGTGAGCTCGCGGGACCCCTGCGGGGGTGATGGTCAGGGGGTCGCCCCACGGGGTTGGGGGAGCTATGGGCGTGCGTGCCCCGCCGTACGGCTCCTGCGGTGGAGCGCGGAGGCGTGAGCCGGATGCGTGGAATGTCGCGGCGGGGTGTGGGCAACGACACGGCCGGACGCAACGCGACAGGGAGGCCGGGCATGACCATCCCGGCCCCATGTACTAGAGTTATCTCGACATCGAGATATCTGCCGAGGCGTACCGCAGTCGCACGCTCTCGCTGGGTCTGGCAGTAAGGCATGCCTAACTTAGCCTTACCTTAGCGGATCGGCCAAGACGGCGTGGCGGCAGGATGCGGTGGTAAGCGCACAAAAATGAAGGAGACTGTCGTGTCGGCGAACAGCTTCGACGCCCGCAGCACGCTGCAGGTGGGCGACGAGTCGTACGAGATCTTCCGGCTGGACAAGGTCGAGGGCTCCGCGCGCCTCCCCTACAGCCTGAAGGTGCTGCTGGAGAACCTCCTCCGCACCGAGGACGGCGCGAACATCACCGCCGACCACATCCGCGCCCTCGGCAGCTGGGACTCGCAGGCCCAGCCGTCGCAGGAGATCCAGTTCACGCCGGCCCGCGTGATCATGCAGGACTTCACCGGTGTGCCCTGTGTCGTCGACCTCGCCACCATGCGTGAGGCCGTCAAGGAGCTCGGCGGCGACCCGGCGAAGGTCAACCCGCTCTCCCCGGCCGAGCTGGTCATCGACCACTCCGTCATCGCCGACAAGTTCGGCACCCACGACGCCTTCGCGCAGAACGTCGAGCTGGAGTACGGCCGCAACAAGGAGCGCTACCAGTTCCTGCGCTGGGGCCAGACCGCCTTCGACGACTTCAAGGTCGTACCCCCCGGCACCGGCATCGTCCACCAGGTGAACATCGAGCACCTGGCGCGCACGGTCATGGTCCGTAACGGCCAGGCATACCCCGACACCCTCGTCGGCACCGACTCGCACACCACCATGGTCAACGGCCTCGGCGTCCTCGGCTGGGGCGTCGGCGGCATCGAGGCCGAGGCCGCGATGCTCGGCCAGCCGGTCTCGATGCTCATCCCGCGCGTCGTCGGCTTCAAGCTCACCGGTGAGCTCAAGCCCGGCACCACCGCCACCGACCTGGTGCTGACCATCACCGAGATGCTCCGCAAGCACGGTGTCGTCGGCAAGTTCGTCGAGTTCTACGGTGAGGGCGTGGCCGCCACCTCGCTCGCCAACCGCGCCACCATCGGCAACATGTCGCCGGAGTTCGGCTCGACCGCCGCGATCTTCCCGATCGACGACGAGACGATCAAGTACCTCAAGCTCACCGGCCGTTCCGAGCAGCAGCTCGCGCTGGTCGAGGCGTACGCCAAGGAGCAGGGCCTCTGGCTGGACCCGGCTGCCGAGCCGGACTTCTCCGAGAAGCTGGAGCTCGACCTGTCGACGGTCGTGCCCTCCATCGCCGGCCCCAAGCGCCCGCAGGACCGCATCGTCCTCGCCGAGGCCGCCCAGCAGTTCGCGAAGGACGTCCTCAACTACGTCGAGGCCCCGATCGCGCAGACGCCGGCCGCCGCGGCCTCCCCGGTCGACGAGGCGAGCGCCGAGTCCTTCCCGGCCTCCGACGCGCCCGCCTACGGCAGCCAGGAGAACGGCGCCGGCGCCCCGCAGCACGCCGACGGCACCGGTGCCGCCGTCCCGTCCAACCCGGTCACCGTGACCGCCCCCGACGGCTCGACGTACGAGATCGACCACGGTGCCGTGACGGTCGCCGCCATCACCTCCTGCACCAACACCTCCAACCCGTACGTCATGGTCGCCGCCGCGCTGGTGGCCAAGAAGGCGGTCGAGAAGGGCCTGACCCGCAAGCCGTGGGTCAAGACCACCCTCGCCCCGGGTTCGAAGGTCGTCACCGACTACTTCGACAAGGCGGGCCTGACCCCGTACCTCGACAAGGTCGGCTTCAACCTCGTCGGCTACGGCTGCACCACCTGCATCGGCAACTCCGGCCCGCTGCCGGAGGAGGTCTCCAAGGCCGTCAACGACCACGACCTCGCGGTCACCTCGGTCCTCTCCGGCAACCGGAACTTCGAGGGCCGTATCAACCCCGACGTCAAGATGAACTACCTGGCCTCCCCGCCGCTGGTCGTCGCGTACGCCATCGCGGGCTCCATGAAGGTGGACATCACCAAGGACGCCCTGGGCACCGACCAGGACGGCAACCCGGTCTTCCTGAAGGACATCTGGCCCTCCGAGGCCGAGGTCAACGACGTCGTGGCGAACGCCATCGGCGAGGACATGTTCTCCAAGTCCTACTCCGACGTCTTCGCGGGCGACGCCCAGTGGCAGGCCCTGCCGGTCCCGACGGGCAACACCTTCGAGTGGGACGCCGAGTCGACGTACGTCCGCAAGCCCCCGTACTTCGAGGGCATGACCATGGAGACCACCCCGGTCTCGGACATCACCGGCGCCCGCGTCCTCGCCAAGCTGGGCGACTCGGTGACCACCGACCACATCTCGCCCGCCGGCGCCATCAAGGCCGACACCCCGGCCGGCAAGTACCTCACCGAGCACGGTGTGGAGCGTCGTGACTTCAACTCCTACGGCTCCCGCCGAGGCAACCACGAGGTCATGATCCGCGGTACGTTCGCCAACATCCGCCTGCGCAACCAGATCGCGCCGGGCACCGAGGGCGGCTACACGCGCGACTTCACGCAGGAGGGCGGCCCGGTCTCCTTCATCTACGACGCCTCGCAGAACTACCAGGCCGCCGGCACCCCGCTGGTCATCCTGGGCGGCAAGGAGTACGGCTCCGGCTCGTCCCGTGACTGGGCGGCCAAGGGCACGGCCCTGCTCGGCGTCAAGGCCGTCATCACCGAGTCGTACGAGCGCATCCACCGCTCGAACCTCATCGGCATGGGCGTCCTGCCGCTGCAGTTCCCGGCCGGCCAGTCGGCCGACTCGCTCGGCCTGACCGGCGAGGAGACCTTCTCCATCACGGGCATCACCGAGCTGAACGAGGGCACCACCCCGAGCACGGTGAAGGTCACCACCGACACGGGCGTCGAGTTCGACGCGGTCGTCCGCATCGACACCCCCGGTGAGGCCGACTACTACCGCAACGGCGGCATCATGCAGTACGTCCTGCGCAGCCTGATCCGCAAGTAGGCGCTACGGCAGGGCGGCAGACGCCGCGAAGGGCCGCATCCCCGGCGAGGGGGTGCGGCCCTTCGCCGTGCCCCGGCGAGAAGCTCCAGGGCTCACCCCCGCGCTCACCGACCCGCAGCCGGCTGTGTACGCCTGTCGCGCGTCAGGCGTTTACAACTGCGCCACATGGCGCTACTTTCCGGAACAGGCGGTGGTGGGAGCGCTCCCATATGGGTGGACCGGAACCCGCCCCGGGTCGCTCCCGCCCCCGCCTGTCCTCACTCGCGCGCCCGTCATGGCGTGCTTCGGTATGACCTCACACGCATCCGCACGGCCGTACCTGAAGGAACGGACTCGACTGTCATGATCCTGACAAAAGTGGAGCCGAGCGCACCTTCGGCTCGTCGGTTGACTCTCCCCACTCGCGCCAGAGCCCTCTTCCTCGTCCTGGTCTCCCTGCTCGCGACGATCCCGGCGGTCGCCCTCGTCATGAGCACCGGGGGTGAGGCGGAGGCCCACGGGACCCCCATGAAACCGGGCAGCCGCACCTTCCTGTGCTGGCAGGACGGCCTCACCGACACCGGTGAGATCAAGCCGGTCAACCCTGCCTGCCGGGCCGCCCAGCAGGTCAGCGGCACCACGCCGTTCTACAACTGGTTCTCGGTGCTCCGCTCCGACGGCGCCGGCCGCACCCGCGGCTTCGTGCCCGACGGCGAGCTGTGCAGCGGCGGCAACACCAACTTCACCGGCTTCAACACACCCAGCAAGGACTGGCCGCTCACCCACCTCACGTCGGGTGCCACGGTCGACTTCTCCTACAACGCCTGGGCCGCGCATCCGGGTTGGTTCTACGTGTACATCACGAAGGACGGCTTCGACCCGACCAAGACCCTCACCTGGAACGACATGGAGGAGCGGCCCTTCCTCTCCGTCGACCACCCGCCGCTCAACGGCTCCCCGGGCACGGTCGAGGCCAACTACTCCTGGAAAGGAAAGCTCCCTGACAACAAGTCGGGCCGCCACATCATCTACATGGTCTGGCAGCGCTCCGACAGTCAGGAAACCTTCTACTCCTGCTCCGACGTCGTCTTCGACGGCGGCAACGGCGAGGTCACCGGCATCAAGGAACCCGGCACCCCGACCGACCCGGTGCCCGGCGAGTGCTCCGCCACCCGCCGCACGACCGGCAGTTGGAACGGCGGCTACCAGTCGGAGGTCACCGTCACCAACACCGGTGACGTCCCGATGCTCGGCTGGATGGTCGACTGGACGCTCCCCGCAGGTCAGAAGGTGGAGAGCCTCTGGAGTGGCAACGCGACCTACAACGGCCAAGCCGTGATGGTCCACAACGCCAACTGGAACGGCTCCCTGAGTCCCGGTCAGAAAGCGACCTTCGGCTACGTCGTCTCCGGCTCCGGCGGCGACAGTACGACGATCCTGCCCTGCCGGGTGGGCTGAACCTCCGCCGCGCACAGGTCCGGTGGGCGTGAGCCGTCGCCCATCGGGCCCCTCGCCGTGCGGCGTTCGAAGAAGTGTTTGACAGGAGAACAAACTGATAACAGCGGGCAACCGAAGGGGAGAAGACACGGTCTAGCTCGCCATGAAGATCTCTTTCCTGCTGCACAACGCCTACGGGATCGGAGGCACGATCACCACCACGTTCAATCTGGCCCAGGCGCTCGCCGAGCGGCACGAGGTGGAGATCGTCTCCGCGTTGCGGCACCGGGAACGTCCCAATCTCGCCCTGGACCCGAAGGTTGCCTTGCGGCCGTTGGTGGATCTGCGGCACGAGAAGGAACATCCCCTGCACCTGAGACCGGCGAGAGTGTTCCCCGACGCCGAGTACCGCCATCACCAGTACAGCGAGCTGACCGACGAGCGGATCGGCGCGTACCTGGCGGCGACCGACGCCGACGTCGTCATCGGCACCCGGCCGGGACTCAATGTGCACCTCGCGCTCCAGGCGCCGGACCATGTCGTGCGGGTCGGGCAGGAGCACCTCTCCCTCGACAACCATCCGCCCGCGCTGCGCACCGCGCTGCGCCGGGCCTACCGCCGGCTCGACGTGCTCACCACCGTCACGCAGGCGGACGCCACCGCCTACCAGCGCAGGATGCGGCTGCCGGGCGTACGGGTGGCGGCACTGCCCAACAGCGTCCCCGATCCGGTGCTGCCCCCGGCGGACGGCACCGCGAAGGTGGTGGTCGCGGCGGGCCGGCTCGGCCCGGTGAAGCGGTACGACCTGCTCATCGAGGCGTTCGCCCGGGTGGCCGCCGAACGTCCGGACTGGCACCTGCGCATCTACGGCAAGGGAGACGAGCACGCCCGGCTCCAGGAGCTCATCCAGCGCCTCAACCTGTGCGAGAACGTCCTCCTGATGGGCGCGGCCTCGCCCATGGAGGCGGAGTGGGTCAAGGGTTCCATCGGGGTGGCCGCGTCGGACTTCGAGGCGTTCGGCATGACCATCGTGGAGGCGATGCGCTGCGGGCTGCCGGTCGTGAGCACCGACTGCCCGTACGGACCCGGCGAGATCATCGAGGACGGCGTCGACGGCCGACTGGTGCCGGTCGGCGACCGCGACGCGCTCGGCGCCGCGCTGCTGGACCTCGTCCGCGACGACGAGCGTCGCCGGCACATGGGTCGTACGGCCATGGAGAACGCGCGCCGGTTCGCCCCGGCCCCGGTCGTGGAACGGGCCGAACGGCTGCTCGACGAGGCGATGGCGGCCCGCAGGTCCGGGCGACGGGTGGCACCCGAACCCGGCCGCATGCGCAACCTCCTGATCAGCCAGGGCCTCGCCGCGCGCGACACCGCACACGCCGCGGCCTCCCGCGCGCTGCGCACCGTACGAAAGGGACGGCCATGACGACAGACCCCGGCGCCTCGCGTGACACGCAGCTGCGTGCCGACTGCACCATCGACACGGACGGCCGGATCACCTTCTCCCTTCGCCCACCCGCGGCCGTCGACTTCCGCTCGTCCCGGTTGCTGCTGCGGCTGCGCCCCAAGAAGGGGCAACCGGAGAAGGTCGTGCACACCCTCGATCTGGATCCCGTGGACGACGGCAGCCTGCGTGCCGTCCTGGAGCCGGATCCCGCACTCGCCGAGGGGCGATGGGACGTGTACGTCCTGGCCGAACCGGGAGAAGCCGGTGAGTCCGGTGAGTCCGGTGAGTCCGGAGCGCGACGGCAGCGCGTCCGCCCCGGTCTGCGTGATCTGCGGGCCCTCGTCGGCGGACAGGCACGTGACCGGTCGTCACCGGTGGCCGTGCGGATTCCGTACACCACCAAGGACGGCTACCTCGCGCTGCGGGCCTGGCTGCGCACCGCCCACGCCGAGGTCGAGCGCGTCGATGTCACGGACCGGTCGATGACGGTCAGGGCCCGGCTGCACGGCGCCACACTCGACGACGGAGCCACCGTACGGCTGCGCCTGCGGGGCGGGGACGGCGTCGTACGGGCGCTGGAGCCGCAGGCCGCGAGCGACGGCCGGGCGTTCTCCTTCACCGTGGCCTACGGGGAGCTCACCGCCGGCCACGGCGCCGCAAGCCGTGTCTGGGACCTGTCCGTCCAGCCGCGGCCCGATGCGGGCGCTGCGGGCGCTGCCCCGATCCGGCTCGGCCGTCTGCTGGACGACATGGCCGACCGCAAGGAGATCTTCGTCTACCCGCGTGCCGCGGTGGCCGGATTCGCCGTGCGTCCCTACTACACGGTCGACAACGACCTCTCCGTGGAGGTGGCGGCCGGGAAGGCGTGATGGCGGCCCCGCTCACGAAAAGCCCGGCACCGCCTTCAGCCAGTCGAGTTGGCGGCGCACATGCACCGCCTCGCCGCCTTCGTGACCGTTGAACGGATAGGCGTGGATCTCCTTGCGCGGATCGGCGCCCGACAGCTCCGCATAGCGGTTGAAGGCGCCGTACGCCCCGCTCGGCGGGCACACCGTGTCACGCAGGCCGACTCCGAAGTGGGCCGGGGCGTGCGCGCGCCGCGCGAAGGAGACCCCCTCCAGGTAGGAGAGCGTGTCGTACGCGGCCCGCTCGGCGCCCCGGTGCACGGAGAGATACGCGGTGATCTCGCCGTACGGTGACGCGTCGGTGAGGTCCAGCGCGCGCCTGATACCGCACAGGAACGGGGCGGTGACCAGCAGCGCCGCGAGGTCGGGGACCAGACCCGCGACGGCCAGGGCGAGCCCGCCGCCCTGGCTGTTGCCGACGGCGGCGACCCGGGAGCCGTCCACGCCCGGCAGCGTGCGTACCGCCGAGACCGCCCGGACCGCGTCCGTGACGAGCCGACGGTAGTGGTAGTCCCGCGGGGACAGCAGGCCGCGCACCGCCGGGCCCGGGCCGCCCGGGGCCGTGGCGTACGGGTCGGGGGTGGCGCCGCCGTTGCCGTACTGGTCACCCTGGCCCCTGTTGTCCATCACAAGATGGGCGTACCCGGCGTTCACCCAGGTCAGCCGCTCGTGGGGGAGGCCGCGGCCGCGACCGTACCCGACGTACTCGACGACGGCCGGCAGCGGATCGTCCGCCCCGGCCGGTCTGCTGTACCAGGCACGCACCGGATCGCCGCCGAAGCCCCGGAAGGTCACGTCAAAGGTCTCGGTCAGCCGCAGGCCGGTCGCCACCGGGTGTACCGACACCAACACCCCGGTCTGTGCCGCCCCCTTGAGGGTGTCGTGCCAGAACTCGTCGAAGTCGGCCGGCTCCAGGGGATCCGGGCGATAGCGCTTCAGGTCTTCCCAGGGCAGGTCGAGCACGGGCACGACATCACCTCCGATAGTTGCGTTGGCTCAGCAGAATGTTTCGGGTCGTTCGGTTCGCTTGATTACGGGCAATCCTCACTCCCCTTCCCCGTCAGCACCATTGACAGCCATTACACCCACCCATAACCTCGCCGCAAAGTTGCCGGTACGATCCCGAAACTTTCGGTGCCAACCGGGAGGCCACCGTATGAGCACCTCCACCACGTCGGCTTTACCGCCCGGCACACAGGAGCCTCCGCCGGCGAAGGCACCGCCCCGCCGCCGACGTCATCCGACCCGCACTGGTCTGCGGCGGGCGCTGCGCCGGGACTGGCAGCTGTACTCGCTGGCCTTACTGCCGCTGCTGTTCTTCCTGGTCTTCCGCTATCTGCCGATGCTCGGCAACGTCATCGCCTTCAGGCGCTTCGAGCCGGGCGGCTCCCTCTTCGGAGAGCAGTGGGTGGGGCTGCGCTATGTCGAGATGTTCCTCAGCGACCCCACCTTCTGGCAGGTGTTCCGCAACACGCTGTGGCTCGGCGGACTCACGCTCGTCTTCTGCTTCCCGATCCCGATCGTGCTGGCGCTGCTGCTGAACGAGGTGCGCCAAAGGGCGCTGAAACGGTTCGTGCAGTCGGTGTCGTACCTTCCGCACTTCCTGTCGATCGTGATCGTCGCGGGCATCACCCTGCAGATGCTCGCCACGGACGGACCGGTCAACCACGTCCTCGGCTGGTTCGGGCACGACCCGATCCGCTTCATCCAGGAACCCGAGTGGTTCCGCACCGTCTACTTCGGCTCGGAGATCTGGCAGACCGCCGGCTGGGGCACGATCCTCTACCTCGCCGCGCTCACCACCATCGACGACGAACTGTACGAGGCCGCCCGCATCGACGGCGCGGGCCGCTGGCGGCAGATCTGGCACGTCACACTGCCCGGCATCCGGCCCACCATGATCACACTGCTGATCCTCAACGTGGGCACGTTCATGGCCGTCGGCTTCGAGAAGGTCCTGCTGCTGTACAACCCGCTGACCTACCAGACCTCCGACGTGATCTCCACATACGTCTACCGGACCGGTGTGGAGTCCAACAGCTTCAGCTACGCCGCCGCCATCGGCCTGTTCGAGGCGATCATCGGCCTGGTCCTGATCACCTCCGCCAACCAGCTCTCGCGCCGCACGGTGGGGACCAGCCTGTGGTGAAGCCGAGCCGTTCCCACCGGGTCTTCCAGGGCGTCAACGCAGTGATCCTCACGGTCGTCGTGGCCGTGACCCTGTATCCCTTCGTCAACATCGTCGCCCGGTCCTTCAGCGGGGAGCGCCAGATCAGGGCCGGTGAAGTGACCCTGTGGCCCAAAGGGTTCGACCTCACCACGTACAAGATCGTGTTCCAGGACTCCATGTTCTGGCGCAACTACGGCAACACCGTGCTCTACACGGTCGTGGCGACCGCGGTCGCCATGGTGCTGACGACCTGTTACGCCTACGTCCTGTCCAAGAAGCACCTCAAGGGCCGCTCCGTGCTCGTCGGCGTCGCCGTGTTCACCATGTTCTTCACCGGCGGGCTGATCCCGAACTACGTCCTGATCACCAGCCTCGGCCTGAAGAACAGCGTCTGGGCGATCGCGCTGCCCAACGCGATCAGCGTCTTCAACCTGCTGGTGATGAAGGCCTTCTTCGAGAGCCTGCCGACCGAACTGGAGGAGGCCGCGCAGATCGACGGTCTGAGCACCTACGGCATCCTGCTGCGGATCGTGCTGCCGCTGTCCAAGGCCGTCGTCGCGACCATGGTGCTCTTCTACTCGGTGTCCTTCTGGAACTCCTGGTTCAGTGCCTTCCTCTACATGGACCGGACCGATCTGATGCCGGTCACCGTCTACCTGCGCAACCTCATCCAGGGCGCCACCGGCGGCTCCAACGCCGGTGCCGGCACGGAACAGCTCAGCCAGGTCGGGGCGAACATCCAGGCGGTCACCATCGTGCTCACCGCTCTGCCGATCCTCTGTGTGTACCCGTTCGTCCAGCGCTACTTCGTCTCGGGCGTGATGCTCGGCGCCGTCAAGGGCTAACAAGGGAGCAACTGTGAAGAACACGGGACAGCTGTCGCGGCGTCAGGTCCTCGGCGCCGCCGGTCTCATCGGTCTGGCGACCCTCACCGGTTGCGGCAGCGGCGACGACGGCCCGGACGCCAAGGACCTGTCGAAGAAGCGGAAGGGCGCGATGAACGAGTACCGCGCCGGCCGGCAGTTCAAGGCCGCACGGCCGCTCTCCTTCTCGCTGCTGCACAACAACAACCCCGTGTACCCGATGAAGAACAGCTGGCTGTTCTGGAAGGAGGTCACCAAGCGCACCAAAATCACGCTCGAGCCGGTCGATGTACCCCTCGCCGACTACGAGAAGAAGCGCAGCGTCCTCATCGGCGCGGGCGACGCCCCCTTCCTGATCCCCAAGACCTACCACCCCTCCGAGGTCGCCTTCGTGTCGTCCGGAGCGATCCTCCCGGTCAGCGACTACGTACACCTCATGCCCAACTTCCAGGACAAGGTGAACAGATGGAGGCTTGAACCGGAACTCGACTCCATACGCCAGTCCGACGGCAAGTACTACCTGCTGCCCGGTCTGCACGAGAAGCCCAAGTCCACCTACTCGCTGTCCCTGCGCACGGACGTCCTCGACAAGCACGGCCTGTCCCTTCCCACCAGCTGGGACGAGGTGTACGACGTCCTGAAGGCCCTCAAGGCCGAGTATCCCGACAAGTACCCCTGGACCGACCGCTGGAGCACCAACACCCCCTTCCCGTGCGGGGCCCTGTTCGGCTATCTCGGCCAGGCGTTCGGGGTCAGGGCGGGCTGGGGGTACGACAACATCAGCTTCGACACCGAGGCGCGGCAGTTCGTCTTCACCGCCGCCCAGGACCGCTACCGGCAGATGATCGAGTACCTGAGGAAGCTCGTCGCCGAGAAGCTGCTGGACCCCGAGAGCTTCACCCAGCAGGACGACCAGGCGGTGCAGAAGCTGCTCGCCGAGAAGTCCTACGCCATCAGCGCCAACCCGCAGGAACTGGTGCAGAACTACCGCTACAACCTGCAGAAGCAGGTCAAGGGCGCACAGATCGAGATGGTGCCGGTGCCGCTCGGCCCGGCGGGCCCGGTACTCATCGGCGGGGCCCGTTTGGAGAACGGCATCATGATCTCCAGCAAGGCCCTGGAGAGCGACAGCTTCGTCGCGATGATGCAGTTCGTGGACTGGCTCTGGTACTCCGAGGAGGGCCAGAAGTTGTGCAAGTGGGGCGTCCAGGGCGTCACCTACACCGAGTCCGGCGACACCTACGAGCTGAGGCCCGGTATCTCGCTCATGGGCTCCGACCCGGACGCCCCGAAAGACCTCCAGAAGGACTACGGCTTCTTCAACGGCGTCTTCGCCTACGGCGGCAGCTGGGCCCTGGTCTCCTCCAACTTCAGCCCGGACGAGAAGAAGTTCCAGGACGCCATGGCCCAGCGCGAACAGCTGCCCGTCGACCCCGCCCACCCGCTGCAGTCGATGGAGCAGGAACAGGCGACCCTGTGGGAGACACCGCTCAAGGACCACGCCATCCAGAACACCCTCAAGTTCGTCCTCGGCAAGCGCCCGATGTCCGAATGGGACGCCTATCTGGCCGAGTTGAAGGCCAAGAACATGGACCGGCTCGTCGACCTGCACAACAAGGCGTACGAACGCTTCAAGAAGGAGAACGGGTGAGCGGCGGCGTACCCACGGCCGACTTCGGCGCGGGAGCCCTCTCCCGCGCCGCCGCCCTGATCCACACCCTGGTGACGGTCGAGGCCCTGCTGCTCCTGGCCGCCGCACCCGGACTCGTCGGCCTGTTCCTGCTAGGGCCCGACCCCGCCGCCCTGCCGCTGGCCGCCGTATGCCTGCTGCCACTGGGCCCGGCGCTGTCCGCCGCCCTGTACGCGCTCCACCACCGCAGCAACGACCTCACGGACCTGCACCCGGCACGCACCTACGCGCGAGGCTGGCGGCTCAACGCCCTCGCCGCGCTGAAGCTGTGGACACCCCTGCTCGCCTGGCTGACCGTGATCGCCTTCACGCTCACGCACTTCTCCGCCACCGGCCTGCCGGGCTGGTGGGCGGGAGCGCTCGGGGCGATCGGCGCCGGCTCCCTGCTCTGGGGCGCCCACGCGCTGGTTCTGACCTCCTTGTTCACGTTCCGCGCCCGCGACACCGCCCGCCTCGCCGCGTACTTCCTGGCCCGGCACCTGCGCGCCACCCTCGGCGCCGCCTCCCTGCTCCTGCTGGTGGCCGCGACCACCGCACTGCTGACCGAGGCCCTGCCCGCCCTGCTGGCCGCCCCGCTGCTGCTCTCCCTGCTGCACAGCAGCCGCCCGGTCCTCGCCGAGACCCGGAAGGACTTCACCGCGTGACCGCGCCGAGCACCTGGCAGAGCAGACGAGCCCCCAGCCGCTCGACCGGCTGGGCACGGCGGTCCCGCACATCAAGGGGCGCGGTTGTCAGTGGATGCGCCGCCCATGTGCGTCGGCCACACCGGACTTACGGAAGAAGTAGCTGTTGATCTGATCCCGCCACTCACGGGCACTGCGGAGCTGCTCCTCGAACAGCTCCGCCACCCGTGCGTGGCGCGCCGGCTCCACCAGCCCGGCCAGCGAGTCCCAGGTCCGCCGGGCCTCCGCCACCTCCGCGACGCCCTCGAAGTGCGTGTCGTAGATGTGCTGGATCACCGTCTTGCCGCTGCGGAGCATGTGCCCGTACGACACGTGGTGGAAGAACAGCAGCAGCTCGTCGGGGCAGGTCTCCGGCGACTCGTACAGCTCGGCCCAGGGCTTGGCGTACTGCCCCGCGTACCCGGTGCCGGTCGCCACGCTGCGGTCGACGCCGACGCCGTCGCGATCGGCGAAGTGGTAGGTGCCCCAGGGGCTGTACTCGTAGCCGTCCACGCTCGGTCCGTAGTGATGACCGGGCTGCACCATCCAGCCCACCCCGAGCGGCGCGGTGTACTTCTCGTACGTCCGCCACGAGCCGTCGAGGATCGCGCGCAGCCCGGCCGCCGGACCATGGCCGAAGGTGAGCCGGATCCATTCGTCGAGGACCTCGTACGGATCGGCGTCCGGCTGCCAGGCCAGCCGCCCGAACGTGTACAGGTTCGCCTGGGCCAGTGGATGCCCCGTCCAGAACGGGTCGTCTCCGACATTGGACACGGCGACCAGACCGCCACCCGCCAGCTCCCCGACGGGCGACTCCCCGTCGGCCCGGAACCGCAGCACCTCGCTCCACATCGGCCCCAGCCAGCACACATGGCGCTGCTGCCCGGTGTACTCCTGCGTGGCCTGCACCTCCACGGCCAGCCGGGTGCGCGGCATCGCGCCGATCAGCGGTGAGACCGGCTCGCGCACCTGGAAGTCCATGGGCCCGTGCTTCACCTGGAGCACGGCGTTGCCGGCGAACTCCCCGTCCAGTGGCGCGAAGTGGTCGTACGCGGCCCGCGCCCGGTCCGTCGTCCGGTCCCGCCAGTCCTGGCGGTGGTCGTAGACGAACGCCCGCCAGTGCACCGTGCCGCCGTACGGCTCCAGCGCGGCGGCCAGCATGTTCGCACCGTCCGCGTGGCTGCGCCCGTACGCGAACGGGCCCGGCTGCCCCTCCGAGTCGGCCTTCACCACATACCCGCCGAAGTCCGGGATCGCGTCGTGAACCCGCGCGGTCGCCTCGGCCCACCACGCCCGCACCGCCCCGTCCAGCGGATCGGCGGTGGGCAGCCCGCCGAGCAGCATCGGGGCGGCGAACGTGACCGACAGATGGGTGCGGACGCCGTACGGTCGCAACGCGTCCGCGAGGTCGGCCACATCACCGATCCGGTCGGTCAGCAGACGCGCCTCCGCCCTGTGCACGTTGACGTTGTTCACACACAGCGCGTTGATCCCGCACGCCGCCAGGAGCCGGCCGTACGCCCGCACCCGGGTCAGATCACCCCGCGCCCGCCCGTCCTCCCAGAACAGCGAGCCGCCCGCGTACCCGCGCTCCACCTGGCCCATGACCGGGTGCACGGCCACGTTGTCCCAGTGGTCGAGCATGCGCAGTGCCGACGCCGGTCCGTGCCGTTCCCGTCCGTGCTCGCCGCGGAACGCGGCCTCTCCGAGACGTACGACGTGGAACAGGCCGTACAGCAGCCCTCGTCGGCCCTGGGCGGTCACCGTCGTACGACCGCCCTGCCGCTCGTGGGTGAACCCCTCCGAGGAGCCCTCGCCGGTCAGCTCCAGCACCAGGTCGAACGGACCGGGGGCCGCGTCGTGCTCGACGCGGCCCCCGAAGCGCGCACAGGACCTCGCCACCTCCGCGCGCACCGTGTCCACCAGCGGACCCGAGCCGCGGATCAGTGTCCGCCGGGTGCCGATCGGCCGGAACGCCTCGTCCGGCAGCCAGGCCGGATCGACACCCTGCATGGAACCCCCAACACGTGTGCTCAGGCGAGCAGTTCGACTTCCGAGACCACCGCCTCGCCGTCGAACACCAGGCGGTACTTCCGGTACGTACCCGGGGACCCCACGGTGAACGCGCGTGTCTGCCGGTCCCAGGAGAAGGACTGCCCGGAGCGCTCGTCGAGGGTGCGCCACGTGGTGCCGTCCCTCGACCCCTGCACCTTCCACCCGGTCGGCGCCTTCGTCCGGTCCGACGACGAGGTGAGGGTGTACTGCACGGCCCTGGTGCCCCCGGTCACCGGCAGGTCCACCGAGGTGACGCTCGCCTGGGTCGCCGACGTGTCGTCGAACAGCGCCCCGTCGCCCTTCAGGACGTCCGCCCGCGGCCGCGGCACCTCGTCGTCCTGGGTGATCGACACGGGCGCCGCGTGCCTGCCGGTGCCCCACGAGGAGGGCCGCGGCCCCATGTCGAACTCCAGGACGCCGCCCTTCGCGATCAGCGAGTGGGGGAGGGAAGTCGACCTCCACGTCACGCCGTTGACCTTCAGGCCCTGGACGTACACATTGCGGGCGCTGTTCTTCGGCGCCTTGACGACCAGTTCCCGGCCGTTCTCCAGCCGGACCGTCGCCTTGGTGAACAGGGGCGAGCCGATGGCGTACTCGCCGCTGCCCATCACCAGCGGGTAGAAGCCCAGCGCGGAGAACAGGAACCAGGCCGACTGCTCGCCGTTGTCCTCGTCGCCGTGGTAGCCCTGCCCGATCTCGCTGCCCACGTACAGCCGCGACAGCACCTCACGGACGTGTCTCTGCGCCTTCCAGGGCTGCCCGGCCGCGTCGTACATGTAGATCGCGTGGTGGGCCACCTGGTTGGAGTGGCCGTACATGCCCATGCGGACGTCCCGCGCCTCGGTCATCTCGTGGATGACACCGCCGTAGGAGCCGACGAAGTCGGGCGAGGCCGTCTCGGGGGTGGCGAAATACTCGTCGAGCTTGTCGGCGAGGCCGTCGCGGCCCCCGTAGAGGTTGGCCAGACCCCGGCTGTCCTGTGGGGCGGTGAACGCGTAACCCCAGCCGTTGGTCTCCGTGTAGTCATAGCCCCACACGCGCGGGTCGTACTTCGAGGACTCGACGCGCCAGTCGCCCTTCGCGTCGCGGCCCTGGAAGAAGCCCGCCTCGGCGTCGAAGAGGTTCACGTAGTCCCGGGCGCGGTCGAGGAAGTACTCCGACTCCTCCTCGTACCGCTTGTCGCCGGTCTTCCGGTACAGCGCCCGGCCCATCCGCGCGATGCCGTAGTCGTTGAGGTAGCCCTCCAGCGCCCAGGACAGGCCCTCGTGGGTCTCGGTGCCGGTGTAGCCGAGGAAGGGCGAGGTCGCCATGCCCTTGCGGCCCACGCCCGACGAGGGGGGCACCACGGTCGCGTTCTTCACGGCCGCGTCGTACGCCGACCTCGCGTCGAAGTCGACGCCCTTGACGTAGGCGTCCGCGAAGGCGACGTCCGAGGAGGTGCCGGTCATCAGGTCCGCGTAGCCGGGTGAGGACCAGCGGGAGGTCCAGCCGCCGTCCTTGTACTGCTGCACGAAGCCGTCGGCCATCTCGCCCGCCTGCCGCGGGGTCAGCAGCGAGTACGCCGGCCAGGTGGTCCGGTAGGTGTCCCAGAACCCGTTGTTGACGTAGACCTTGCCGTCGACGATCTTCGCGCCGGTGTGTGTCGGCGTGTCGGGGCCCGGCATCGGCGAGAACGGCGACGCGTACCGGTACCCCGACCCCACCTTCTCGAAGCCGGAGTTCGGGTACAGGTACAGCCGGTACAGGCTGGAGTACAGCGTGGTCAGCTGGTCCGGCGTCGCGCCCTCCACCTCGACCTTGCCCAGCAGCCGGTCCCACTGGCGCTGGGCGCGTGCCTTCACCGCCTCGAAGGAGGTGCCCTCGGGGATCTCCTGGCGCAGGTTGTCCTTCGCCTGGTCGATGCCGATGAGCGAGGTGGCCAGGCGCAGCGTGACGGTCCGGTCGTCACCCGCGTCGAAGCGCAGGTGCCCCTTCACCCCACTGGCGGAGCCCTGGGTCACGGGCTTGTCGAACACGCCGTACACGAAGAGCCGGGTGGCGCCCGTCGACAGCCCGGACTTCACGTCCGAGTAACCGGTGACGACTCCGTTCTCCTCGTCGAGGGTGAGCCCCGCCTGGTCGGTGACGTTGTCGAAGAGGACGCTCGCGTCGTCGCCCGGGTAGGTGAAGCGCAGCACCGCCGCGTGGTCGGTCGGTGTCATCTCCGCCTTCAGCCCGTTCTCGAACCGCACCCCGTAGTAGTACGGCCGCGCGGTCTCGTTCTCGTGCCGGAAGGCCAGCTCACGGGCCTCACGCCCCAGGTCCGGGGTGCCGGGGGCGGCCGACGGCATCACCTGGAAGGTCTGCCGGTCGCCCATCCAGGGACTGGGCTCGTGGCTGGCGCTGAACGCCTGGATCGTCGGCAGGTTGTCGGCGTTGTTCGCGCGTGCGTAGTCGTACAGCCAGCTCAGCGAGCCCGCGTTGGTCACCGGCGTCCAGAAGTTGAAGCCGTGCGGGACGGCGGTCGCGGGGAAGGTGTTGCCACGGGAGAAGCCGCCGCTGGAGAGGGTGCCGCGGGTGGTGAGCGCGTAGTCGGAGGGATGCGCCTTGGGCTTCTCGGGCGCCGCGCGCCGCAGGGTGACGTCGTCCAGCCAGCCGCGGAACTTCGCCGGGCCCTCGGGGGAGTCGTAGGCCACGAGGATCCGGTCGACGGTCCTGCCCGCCGCGACCGACCCGATCCGCGACGCCACGTGGTTCCACTGGTTGACGTACAGCACCTTGGCCGCGCCCTGCCCGCGCGGGGAGAGCGGGAAGCCGTGCTGGTCGGTGGCGCCGAGCTCGCTCAGCCGGGTGCCGTCGGTGAAGGCGAGGTCGACGGAGACGTTCGTGGCGGCGTAGTCGCGGTCGCCGTCGGCCATCGACGGGAAGACGCGGTAGGACAGCCGGGTGTCGCGGCCGACCGCCACGTTCACGTCGTAGACCTTGTTGTACGAGTACGCCCGCCCGTCTGCTGTGTGCCGTCCGGCGTACCTGAGGGCCCGCTTGCCGGTGAACCCGGCGCCCGCCTTCGCGGTGGGCGAGCCGCTGGGGCCGCGGTCGACGAGGGACAGCATGTCCTGGGGGACCGGCCCCTCGGAGCCCCCGGCCGAGAACTGGACGTCGGCGAGCTGGAGGATGCCCGAGGCGCCGTTGTTCCTGGTGACCTCCAGCCGGAAGTGCCGGTACTCGGCCGGCTCCGGGAGGTCGTACGTCTTTGTCCAAAACCGTTCGGTGAAGGTCTCGCCGGAGCGGGAGTCCAGGGTCTTCCAGTCCTTGCCGTCGGTGGAGCCCTTCAGGGTCCAGTCCCGCGGGTCGCGCTCGGCGTGGTCGTTGGCGGAAGTGAGCGCGTACCTGAGGACCCGCACCGGCTTGTCCATGTCGAACTCCACCCACCCGGTGGGTTCGAAGACCAGCCACTTGCTGCTCGGCTCCCCGTCGACGAGGTTCTCCTTCACCTCTGCGCCGCCGGTGTTCTCGCCGTTCGCCCGGACGTCGGTGACACGGTCGGTCACGTTGCCCGGTATGCCGCTGCTGTAGCCGCCGTCGACGCCGGAGGCACGCTTGTCGCCGTCCGGTCCGGTGTCGACGGTATTGAGCCAGTCGGGTGCCGGGTCGTCCGCCTCGAAGGAGGAGGCGAACTCGTGGTCGGCCGCCGCGGGAGCGTCCGGCAGGGCCACCGCGGCGCCCTGCGCGCTCACCGCCAGAGCGAAGGCGGCCGCCGACACGACCGCCCTTTCATGCCATCTGTGCCGAGCTCTCTGCTGCTTCAAGGGGTACCCTCCCTGCGCACGGGACAACGTTGTCAACTTCGATGCGCAAGGATCAGTTGTGGCCCAAGTGCTCAGTCATGTCAAGGGTGTTGGGTGTGGCATTCGGGGCCGATGACGGGGAATTTTCCGCCAAGGAACACACAGGCCGCTGGTATTTCCGGCAGGTCTCAACTCGGAAAAGACCACCGGCCAACCTTGCATTCGATCTTGATCCGTTGGCGGGAAGTGGACTATACCTGTCGGCGATTCACACGATCCGCACTTCCTGCACGACCCAGCCTGCACGACCAGCTCGACCCGATCGCGGTGCCGGGGAGGATCCGGTTCACCGCCTGAGTCCTGGAGAAGGCGAGGACTTGAGCATGGGATCCACTTCCGCCGAGAACACCGAGAACACCGAGACCGACGGCTCGGAGAACGCCGGCGCCCCGGGTGTGGGACGCCGCGACCTGATCAGGCGGTCCGTCGCGCTCGGTCTGGTCTCCGTCCCGACGATGAGCTTCCTGTCGGCCTGTGCCACCGGCGGGGGCGGCGACGGCGAGGCGAGCAAGGCGCCGGGTGGTGCGAAGTCCGCCACCAACCCGCTCGGTGTCAAGGAGGGCGCCGCGCTGGAGGCGTTCATCTTCAAGGGCGGCCTCGGTGACCAGTACGCCAAGGACGCGGAGGCCGACTACAAGGCGAAGTACAAGGCCGAGGTCAAGCACACCGGCACCCAGCAGGTCGGCCCCAAGCTCACCCCGCGCTTCGCGGGCGGCAACCCGCCGGACGTCATCGACAACTCCGGCGCCGACCACCTCGACATGAACAAGCTGTCCACGCAGGGCCAGCTGCAGGACCTGCAGGCGCTGCTCGACGCACCCTCCTTGGACGACGCGAGCAAGAAGATCTCGGACGTCATCCACCCGAGCACCATCGAGAAGGGCAAGCACGGCGACACCTTCGACGTGCTCTACTACGCCTTCACCATCTACGGCACCTGGTACTCGCAGAAGGTCCTCGACGACAACGGCTGGGAGTACCCCACGTCGCTCGACGACATGGTCAAGCTGTGCGGTGAGATCAAGAAGAAGGGCATCGCTCCCTGGACGTACGCCGGAAAGTATCCGTACTACGTCCATTTCAACCTCTTCGCCCAGATCGCCAAGATCGGCGGCATGGACGCCTGGATCGCCATCGACAACCTGGAGCCGAACGCCTGGACCGGTAACGACGCGGTGAAGCAGGTCGTCGGGCACTACGAGGAGCTGGCCGCCAAGGGGTACTTCCTGGAGGGCAGCCAGGGCCTGACGCACGTTCAGTCGCAGACCGCCTGGAACAAGGGCAAGGCCGTCTTCATCCCCAACGGCTCCTGGGTGGAGAACGAGGCCGCACCGACCACGCCCAAGGACTTCCGGATGTCCGTCGGGGCCCTGTTCGACGGGTCCGGTGACAAGATGCCGCACGGCACCCTGCGCGCCGAGCCCAGTGAGCCGTACATCGTGGCCGCCAAGGGCAAGAACCCGGCCGGCGGCATGGAGCTGCTGCGCATCATGCTCTCCAAGAAGCACGCCCAGAACTTCGCCACCAAGGTCAAGTCGCTGACCTGTGTCGTCGACGCCACCGAGGGCATGACTCTCTCGCCGGGCCTCGCCTCGGCGAGCAAGGCGTTCAAGGACGCCGGCGACAACATCATCAGCCTCCAGCTCCAGGAGTGGTACCCGTCGTTGACGGACGAGAAGATCGGCGGCCTGACCGGGCAGCTGCTCACCGGTGAACTGAAGGCGGCCGACTGGATCAAGAAGACCCAGGAATACGCCGACGCCGTGGCGAAGGACGACTCCGTGAAGAAGTTCAAGCGCGAGAAGTAGGCCGGGCAATCACCGAGGGGAAGGGCCGGGAAGCACACCATGCAACACGGCAAATACCGATTCATCGTGGGCTTCCTGGCCCTGCCCGTGATCGTCTACGCGATCTTCGTGATCTCGCCGTTCGTCCAGGCGTTCCAGATCTCGATGACCGACTGGTCCGGCCTTGTGGGAACCGCGAAGTTCGTCGGTTTTGAGAACTTCGAAAAGCTCTGGAACAACGAGGACTTCTGGAACGCGCTGTGGCACAACGTCTACATGCTGATCGCGGTGCCGCTCGTGACACTCGCGCTCGGTCTGTTCTTCGCCTTCATGCTCAACGTCGGCGGAAAGCGCCGTAAGAACGAAGTCATCACCGGGGTGGCGGGTTCGAAGTTCTACCGGTTCGTCTTCTTCTTCCCGCAGGTCATCTCCATCACCATCATCGCCGTCATCTGGTTCAACATCTACAACCCGGACCCGCAGGACGGCATGCTCAACTCCCTGCTCGGCGCGGTCGGCCTGGACGGCTGGCAGAACGCCTGGCTGGGGGAGAAGAGCCTCGCCCTGATGTGCATCATGGCGGTGATGATCTGGTCCCACGTGGGCTTCTACGTCGTGCTGTTCTCGGCGGCGATGGCGTCCATCCCCCGGGACATCTACGAGGCGGCCCTGCTGGACGGCGCGGGCCGCTTCCCCACCTTCTTCCGGATCACCCTGCCGCTGCTGTGGGACACCGTGCAGACCGGGTGGGTGTACATGGGCATCATCGCCCTGGACGGCTTCGCCCTGGTGCAGATCATGTCGGTCAACATGGGCGGCCCCGACGGCGCCACGGACGTCATGCCGCTGCGCCTGTACCTGACGGCCTTCCGCGACAGCCAGTTCGGGTACGCGTCCGCGATGGGCGTCGCGATGCTCATCGTCACCATGACGTTCGCAGTGCTCACCCTGCGCTTCGCGCGGCGTGAGCGGATCGAGTTCTAGGGGTACGGGGCGATGACGACCGACACCAACACCGGCACGGTGACCAAGGCGGCCGAGGCGGACCGTCCGGGGGTCGCCAGGAGCTTCGGCCCGGCTGACGGCCGCACCTCCGAGGGCGGGGTCCTGCATGTCTTCTCGCACGGCATGCTCGTCCTGTGGGCGCTGATGGTGGGCGTGCCGCTGCTGTGGGTGCTGTGGAGCTCCTTCAAGACCAGCAACGGCATCCTGTCCGACCCGTGGGGGCTGCCGGCCACGCTGCACTTCGAGAACTGGGCCAACGCCTGGAACAAGGCGAACATGGGCCAGTACTTCCTGAACACCGCCATCGTGGTGGGCGGTTCGGTGGTCGGCACGATGGTGCTGGGTTCGATGGCCGCCTACGTGCTGGCGCGCTTCACCTTCCCCGGCAACCGGTTCATCTACTTCATGTTCGTGGCCGGCATGTCCTTCCCCGTCTTCATGCTGGTCATTCCGCTGTTCTTCGTGCTGCGGGACTTCCCGGGCAGCCCGCTGCTGGCGACGTACCACGGGCTGATCCTCGTCTACATCGCCTATTCGCTGCCGTTCACGGTCTTCTTCATGACCGCGTTCTTCCGCACCCTGCCGACGTCGGTCGCGGAGGCCGCGCTGATCGACGGCGCCTCGCACACGCGAACGTTCTTCCAGGTGATGCTCCCGATGGCAAAGCCGGGCCTGATCAGCATCGGCATCTTCAACTTCCTGGGGCAGTGGAACCAGTACCTGCTGCCGATGGTGCTCAACCAGGACGAGGACAAGTACGTCCTCACCCAGGGCCTGGCGATGATCGCCCTCCAGCAGGGCTACGAGAACGACTGGGGCGCGCTGATGGCCGGCATGATGATCGCGATGCTGCCGGTGCTCGTCGTCTACTTCATCTTCCAGCGGCAGGTGCAGGCGGGCCTGACGGCCGGTGCGCTGAAGTAAACGCTGTCTGTTGGGCCCTGCGTAAGGAGCATGTCACTCCACGTCCAACGTGAGCCGCCCCACTCAGGGGCGGCTCACGTGTGCGCGTACACACTCCCGGATCCGGTTCAACCTCTTGACGGGAGGCAACCCGAACGGCTCAGCTTAGAGTTCACTAGTTGGACACGAACGGGGCCTCGTCGATGCGGTCCCGCGCGCAGGAGGTCGTCGTGGAGACTCCGGGGTCGCAGTCATCGCTGCACCGAGCCAACCTGGAGCGGGTCGTCCGTGCCGTCAGGCTGGCCGGATCGCTCACCCAGGCGGAGATCGCCAGGACCACGGGTCTGTCCGCGGCGACGGTCTCGAACATCGTCCGGGAACTCAAGGACGGCGGAACGGTCGAGGTCACGCCCACATCGGCGGGTGGCCGCCGGGCCCGCAGCGTCTCGCTCAGCGGTGACGCCGGCATCGTCATAGGGGTCGACTTCGGCCATACGCACCTGCGTGTCGCGGTCGGGAACCTCGCCCACCAGGTGCTCGCCGAGGAGTCCGAACCGCTCGATGTCGACGCCTCCTCGACCCAGGGGTTCGACCGGGCCGAAGAGCTGGTCAACCGCCTCATCGCGGCCACGGGCGTCGATCGGTCGAAGATCGCCGGGGTGGGGCTCGGCGTACCCGGACCGATCGACGTCGAGTCCGGCACCCTCGGTTCGACCGCGATCCTGCCCGGCTGGACCGGAACCAAGCCCGCCGAGGAGCTGCGCGACCGGCTCGGGGTACCCGTGCACGTGGACAACGACGCCAACCTGGGCGCCCTGGGTGAGCTGGTCTGGGGCAGTGGCCGAGGGGTGCGGGACCTGGCGTACATCAAGGTCGCGAGCGGTGTGGGGGCCGGTCTGGTGATCAGCGGCAAGATCTACCGGGGGCCGGGCGGCACAGCGGGAGAAATCGGGCATATTACCCTTGATGAATCCGGCCCGGTCTGCCGCTGCGGAAACCGGGGCTGCCTGGAGACCTTCGCGGCCGCCCGCTATGTGCTCCCGCTGCTCCAGTCCAGCCACGGCACCGACCTCACCATGGAGGGCGTCGTACGGCTGGCCAGGGACGGGGATCCGGGCTGCCGTCGGGTGATCGCCGACGTCGGCCGCCATATCGGCAGTGGAGTCGCCAACCTCTGCAATCTTCTGAACCCGAGCCGCGTGGTCCTCGGCGGTGATCTCGCCGAGGCCGGTGAGCTGGTCCTCGGGCCGATCCGGGAGTCCGTCGGCCGCTACGCCATTCCCAGTGCGGCGCGTCAACTATCCGTTCTTCCCGGGGCACTTGGTGGTCGCGCGGAGGTGCTCGGCGCCCTCGCGCTCGCACTCAGCGAGATGGGTGATTCGGCGCTTTTGGACGGGAGTGTCGCCGGGTCCCTGCCGGTGGCCGCCCCTGCCTTCACTTAGAGAACGGATGGCACCGTTGCCAACCCGTTAAGGATTTACTTCTTGACGTCGCACGTGTGGCCGAGTTGACTTCCAGCCACCTCGGCCGCAATGTCGCGGCCTCGTCAGGGAGGTTTCTGAAGTGAACACGCTTATGCGTCGTGCCGCCGTAGCCGTTGCCGCTGGTGCGATGGCCGTCTCGCTGGCTGCCTGTGGCAGCGCCGAGGAAGCGGGCGGCGGCAAGGACTCGACCGCTTCCGCCGCCAAGGGCGACGACATCAAGGTCGGTCTCCTGCTCCCGGAGAACCAGACCGCTCGCTACGAGAAGTTCGACCGGCCGCTGATCGAGGAGAAGATCAAGGAGCTGACGAACGGCAAGGCGACCGTCGACTACAACAACGCCAAGCAGGACGCCAACCTGCAGGCCCAGCAGGTCGACACCATGATCACCAACAAGGTGGACGTCCTCATCCTGGACGCCGTCGACGCCAAGGCGATCAAGAACTCCGTCCAGAAGGCCGTCGACGCCGGCATCAAGGTCGTCGCCTACGACCGCCTGGCCGAGGGCCCGATCAGCGCCTACACCTCCTTCGACAACGTCTCGGTCGGCAAGACCCAGGGTGAGGCCCTGCTGAAGGCGCTGGGCGACAAGGCCAAGGACGGCCAGATCGTCATGATGAACGGCTCCGTCACCGACCCGAACGCCGCCCAGTTCAAGGAGGGCGCGCACTCCGCCCTGGACGGCAAGGTGAAGGTCGGCAAGGAGTACGACACCAAGGAGTGGAAGCCGGAGAACGCCAACCAGAACATGGAGGCGGCGATCTCGGCGCTCGGCAAGGACAAGATCGTCGGCGTCTACTCCGCCAACGACGGCATGGCGGGCGGCATCATCACCGCCCTGAAGGCCGCCGGCATCGACGTCCCGGTCACCGGCCAGGACGCGGAGCTCGCCGCGGTGCAGCGCATCGTCGCCGGTGAGCAGTACATGAGCGTCTACAAGCCGTACGCCCCCGAGGCCGAGGCCGCCGCCGAGATGGCCGTCGCGCTCGCCCAGGGCAAGTCGCTCGACTCGATCGCCAAGGACAAGGTCGACAGCGGCAGCGCCAAGGCCGTCCCGTCCGTCCTCGTGCCGGTCACCTCGCTGACCAAGGACAACATCAACGACACCGTCATCAAGGACGGCGTCTACACCGCCGCCGAGATCTGCACCGGCAAGTACAAGGCCGCGTGCGACAAGGCCGGCGTCAAGTAAGCAGGAACCCCGGCAGTCCCAGCTCCCTTCAGGTGCGGGAATCCGTCCCCGGATTCCCGCACGGGACATGACTGCTCCAGACTCCTCCGGCGCCCCGCGCGTCATTCAGCCCCGCAAGCTCGACGCGGGGCGCCGGACGGAAAATCCCCCAACTCTTCTGCACTACCTTCCGCCGGGTCAGGCGGCGAAGGAGATGGTTCACGTGTCCGCTACGCCCGTGCTGGCGTTGCGAGGGGTCTCCAAGCGGTTCGGTGCCGTCCAGGCGCTCACCGACGTAGAGCTTGAGGTCCACGCCGGTGAAGTGGTCGCCCTGGTGGGCGACAACGGCGCCGGAAAGTCCACGCTGGTCAAGACGATCGCCGGCGTGCACCCCATCGATGAGGGCGTCATCGAGTGGGAGGGCAAGGCCGTTTCGATCAGCCGGCCGCACGACGCCCAGAGCCTGGGCATCGCGACGGTCTACCAGGACCTCGCGCTGTGCGACAACATCGATGTCGTCGGCAACCTCTTCCTGGGCCGCGAGCTGAAGAAGCGCGGTGTCCTCGACGAGGTGGAGATGGAGCGCCGCTCACGCGAGCTGCTCCAGACGCTGTCGATCCGCATCCCCAGCGTGCGCATCCCGATCGCCTCGCTCTCCGGCGGTCAGCGCCAGACGGTGGCCATCGCCCGCTCCATGCTCGGCGAGCCCAAGCTGGTCATCCTCGACGAGCCCACCGCCGCCCTCGGCGTCGAGCAGACCGCCCAGGTCCTCGACCTGGTCGAGCGGCTGCGCGAACGCGGGCACGCCGTCATCCTCATCAGCCACAACATGGCCGACGTGAAGGCCGTCGCGGACAAGGTCGCCGTGCTGCGCCTGGGTCAGAACAACGGCGTCTTCGAGGTCAAGACGACCTCGCAGGAGGAGATCATCTCCGCCATCACCGGCGCCACCGACAACGCCGTGACCCGCCGTGCGGCGCGCACGACCGGGGAGGTTTCCAAGTGAGCATCGACAAGACCTCCACCACGAAGGACGAGCACGAGGTCCTCAACACCGAGGCCGCCGCGGCCGCGGTGACCGCGGTCGACCCCCGCCTGCTGGTGCAGGAGCAGGGCCTGGCCGGCTACGTCACGGAGTTCCGGCGCAAGATCAAGGCGGGTGAACTCGGCTCCCTGCCGGTCATCCTCGGCCTGATCGTCATCTGCGTCATCTTCCAGAGCCTGAACTCCGCGTTCCTGTCCGCGCAGAACATCAGTGACATCACCGTCACGATGGTCGGCACGGGCATGATCTCCGTCGGCATCGTCTTCGTGCTGCTGCTCGGTGAGATCGACCTGTCCGTCGGCTCGGTCAGCGGCGCCTCCAGCGCCATCGCGGCCGTCCTCGCGGTGAACCAGGGCTGGCCGGAGTGGGCCGCCGTGCTCTTCGCCGTCGCCGCCGGTGCCGTCATCGGCGCGGCGCACGGCTTCTTCTTCGCGGTGCTGGGCGCCCCCGCCTTCGCCGTCACCCTGGCGGGTCTGCTGTTCTGGCTCGGCTTCATGCTCCAGACGCTGGGCGAGAACGGCACGATCAACCTCGACAGCGACGGCCTGATCGGCAAGCTCACCACGTACTTCTTCACCGACGTGGCCGCCGCGTACGGCCTGGCGGCCGTGGTGACCGCGGTGTTCTTCATCACGTCCTTCCTGGGCAACCGCCGCCGCGAGGCCGCCGGGATCCCGTTCCGGCCGCTGAGCGACACGGTCCTGCGCACGGTACTGCTCGCCGTGGTCTCGTTCGCCGCGGCGGTCATGTACAACCAGTACAAGGGTCTGCCGCTGGCCACCGTGATCTTCCTGGTGTTCCTCGTCGGCACGGACTTCCTGCTGCGTCGCACCTCCTACGGCCGCAAGGTCTTCGCCCTCGGTGGCAGCGTCGAGGCCTCGCGTCGAGCGGGCATCAACGTGACCGCGGTGCGGATCTCGGTCTTCGCGATCTCGGGTGGTTTCGCCGCCCTCGGCGGTCTCTTCCTCGCCTCGAAGATCGCCTCCGCCAACCAGAGCGCCGGTACCGGTGACCTGCTGATGAACGCCATCGCGGCGGCCGTCATCGGTGGTACCTCGCTGTTCGGCGGACGAGGCCGCACGTGGAACGCGCTGCTCGGTGTCCTGGTGATCGTCTCCATCCAGTACGGCCTCCAGCTGGAGTCCATCGCCGAGCCGGTGAAGTACATGATCACCGCCGGTGTCCTGCTGACGACGGTCGTGATCGACTCGATCACCCGCAAGACGCAGAAGACGGCGGGGCGCGCGTAGCGCCGCCCGAAGCGAGACAGTGCCCGGCGCCTTCCAGGTGCCGGGCACTGTCGTGTCGTACGAAGCGTTGCTCATGGGTAGAGCCGAACGCGTGACGCAAGACCCACCGCCCGGGCGTCGGCCGCAAGGGCGGAACATTAGACTCGACAAGCCCGGCAACAGCTCGAACAGCTCTACTGCAAGGAGGCACGGGTGCCGCTGCTGACCCGCATCACGGGACCGCGCGATCTGGACCGGCTCAGCCCGGAGCAGCTGGACCAGCTGGCGGAGGAGATCCGGACCTTCCTCGTCGACGCGGTTTCCAAGACCGGCGGCCACCTCGGCCCCAACCTCGGTGTCGTGGAGCTCACCATCGCCCTGCACCGGGTCTTCGACTCGCCCAAGGACAAGGTGCTCTGGGACACCGGCCACCAGTCCTACGTCCACAAGCTGCTCACCGGCCGCCAGGACTTCAGCCGGCTGAAGATGAAGGGCGGCCTGTCCGGCTACCCCTCGCAGGCCGAGTCCGAGCACGACGTCATCGAGAACTCGCACGCCTCGACCGTCCTCGGCTGGGCCGACGGTCTCGCCAAGGCCAACGAGCTGCTCAAACGCGACGACCACGTCGTGGCCGTCATCGGTGACGGCGCGCTGACCGGCGGTATGGCCTGGGAGGCGCTGAACAACATCGCCGAGGCCAAGGACCGCCCCCTCGTCATCGTCGTCAACGACAACGAGCGCTCGTACGCGCCCACCATCGGCGGCCTCGCCAACCACCTGGCGACCCTGCGGACCACCGACGGCTACGAGCGCTTCCTGGCCCGCACCAAGGAGATCCTCGACCGCACGCCCGTCGTCGGCAAGCCGCTGTACGAGACCCTCCACGGGGCCAAGAAGGGCCTGAAGGACTTCATCGCCCCACAGGGCATGTTCGAGGACCTCGGCCTGAAATACGTCGGTCCCATCGACGGCCACGACATCGAGGCCCTGGAATCCGCCCTGGCCCGTGCCAAGCGCTTCGGCGGCCCGGTCATCGTGCACTGCCTCACCGAGAAGGGCCGCGGTTACCAGCCCGCCCTGCAGGACGAGGCCGACCGCTTCCACGCCGTCGGCAAGATCCACCCCGACACGGGCCTGCCGATCGCCACCTCCGGCGCCGACTGGACCTCCGTCTTCGGTGACGAGATGGTCAAGCTGGGCGAGGAGCGCGAGGACATCGTCGCCATCACCGCCGCCATGCTCCAGCCGGTGGGCCTCGACAAGTTCGCCAAGCGGTTCCCCGAGCGGGTCTACGACGTCGGCATCGCCGAGCAGCACGGCGCCGTGTCCGCGGCGGGCCTGGCGACGGGCGGCGTGCACCCCGTCTTCGCCGTCTACGCCACCTTCCTCAACCGCGCCTTCGACCAGGTCCTGATGGACGTGGCGCTGCACAGGTGCGGGGTCACCTTCGTGCTGGACCGCGCCGGTGTCACCGGCACCGACGGCGCCTCCCACAACGGCATGTGGGACATGTCGATCCTCCAGGTCGTCCCCGGCCTGCGGCTCGCCGCCCCGCGCGACGCCGACCAGGTGCGGGCGCAGCTGCGCGAGGCCGTCCAGGTCAAGGACGCCCCGACCGTCGTCCGCTTCTCCAAGGGCGCCGTCGGCCCCGCCGTGCCCGCCGTCGGCCGCGTCGGCGGCATGGACGTGCTGCGCGAGCCCGGCACCGACACCCCGGACGTGCTGCTCGTCTCGGTCGGCGCCCTCGCCCCGATGTGCCTGGAGATCGCCGGTCTCCTCGACAAGCAGGGCATCTCCACCACCGTCGTCGACCCGCGCTGGGTCAAGCCCGTCGACGAGGCCATGGCCCCGCTCGCCGAGCGGCACCGCGTGGTCGTCACGGTCGAGGACAACTCCCGCGTCGGCGGTGTCGGCTCGGCGATCGCCCAGGCCCTGCGCGACGCGGGCGTGGACGTGCCGCTGCGTGACTTCGGCATCCCGCCGCGCTTCCTCGACCACGCCTCGCGCGCCGAGGTGATGGCGGAGATCGGCCTCACCGCCCCCGACATCGCCCGCCAGGTCACCGGACTGGTCTCCAAGCTGGACGGCCGGTTCGACCGCGCCGCCGCCGAGGTCGACTCGGTGGAGCCCGCGCGCGACTGACGGCGGCCGTAGAGCCGTACGGGCCGGTTTCACCACCGCACAGGGTGGTGAAACCGGCCCATCTGTGTGAATCCGCCCGTGCCGGGGCAGGCGTACCACGCCCCCTCTCGATCATGTCGAGGACGACAAGCGTGGGAGGTATGACCGTGAGCAGCACACTCTTCCGGACGAAGAGAGTCGAGCAGTCCATCCTCGATACCGAGGAGCCAGAGCACGCGCTCAAGAAATCCTTGTCCGCGCTGGATCTGACCGTCTTCGGCGTCGGTGTCATCATCGGCACCGGCATCTTCGTCCTCACCGGTACCGTCGCCAAGAACAACGCCGGACCCGCCGTGGCCCTGGCGTTCGTGGCGGCTGGCGTCGCCTGCGCGCTGGCCGCGCTCTGTTACGCCGAGTTCGCGTCCACGGTCCCGGTCGCCGGGTCCGCGTACACGTTCTCGTACGCCTCCCTCGGGGAACTGCCCGCCTGGATCATCGGCTGGGACCTGGTCCTGGAGTTCGCACTCGGGACGGCGGTGGTGGCCGTCGGCTGGTCCGGCTACGTCCAGTCGCTCATGGACAACGCCGGCTGGGCGATGCCCGCGGCCCTGGGCAGCCGCGAGGGCGCCTCCGACTTCGGCTTCGACATCCTCGCCGCCGCACTCGTCCTCGTCCTCACGGGCATCCTCGTGCTCGGCATGAAGCTGTCCGCGCGCATCACGTCCCTCGTCGTCGCCATCAAGGTGACCGTCGTCCTCACCGTGATCATTGCGGGCGCGTTCCTGATCAAGGGCGACAACTACGACCCGTTCATCCCGAAGGCCCAGACGGTCGACGCCGGCAGCAATCTCGACGCCCCGCTGATCCAGCTCATGTTCGGCTGGGCGCCCTCCAACTTCGGCGTGATGGGCATCTTCACCGCCGCCTCGGTGGTGTTCTTCGCGTTCATCGGCTTCGACGTCGTGGCCACGGCCGCGGAGGAGACCAGGAACCCGCAGCGGGACATGCCGCGCGGCATCATCGGCTCCCTGCTGATCTGCACCACCCTCTACGTCCTGGTGTCGATCGTCGTCACCGGCATGCAGCACTACAGCCGGCTGTCCGTCGACGCCCCGCTCGCCGACGCCTTCAAGGCCACCGGGCATCCCTGGTTCGCGGGCTTCATCAGCTTCGGCGCCGCGGTCGGCCTGACGACCGTCTGCATGATCCTGCTCCTCGGCCAGACCCGCGTCTTCTTCGCGATGAGCCGGGACGGACTGCTGCCGCGGTTCTTCTCCCGGGTCCACCCGCGGTTCAAGACCCCGCACCGGCCGACGATCCTGCTCGGCGTGATCATCGCGGTCCTCGCCGGTTTCACCCCGCTGACCGAACTCGCCGCGCTGGTGAACATCGGCACCCTGTTCGCCTTCGTCGTGGTCGCCATCGGCGTGATCATCCTCCGCAGGACCCGCCCCGACCTGCACCGGGCCTTCCGCACCCCGTGGGTGCCGTTCGTCCCGATCCTGTCGGTCTGCGCCTCGCTGTGGCTGATGATCAACCTGCCCGCCGAGACGTGGGTGCGGTTCGCGATCTGGATGGCGGCCGGCTTCGTCGTGTACTTCCTCTACGGCCGCTCGCACAGCCGCCTCGGCCGGCACGAGGAGACGACGGTGACGGAGGTGGAGAAGGGGCACGGAGGCACCGCGTAGTCCGGCGCACCCGCACGGGGCCGCGTACGGCGCCCGGCTACGGCCGGACCGTACGCGGCCCCGCCACGTCCGCCCCCAGTTCCGTGACCCTGCGCCGCAGCTCCCGGTCCGCGGTCACCACCAGGCAGGGCCGCCCGCCCGCCAGCGCGACGAGCTCGACCATGTGGTCGTCCCCGCTGCCGGCCGCGGACTCCACCCGCACCCCGGGCACGGACTCCACGCCCCGGGCCGCCCCCTCCACCACGAGCACGATCTCCACGGGCTCCGGGTGCCCCGGCACCCCGTCCGCCGCCAGCCGGTCCCGCAGCCGCTCCGCGGCCCCCCGCCGGTCCCGCCACCACCCGTCGGGCACCGACCCCACGACGTTCGCGGCGTCGACGATCACCAGCAGGGGAGTGTCCTCAGTCATGGGGCAAGGGTGGCACGGCCTCCGCCCCGCGAGGAGCGCCCGGCTCAGTCGGCGGCCCGCTCCCCCTCCGCCGCGAAACTGGCGAAGTACGCCGCCGCCATGTCCTCGTCCCCGTGCCCCAGCGCGGCCGCCCGCTCGAAGCGCCGCGCGCCCGCCTCGGCCACGTCCAGGCGGGCGCCGTACCGCTCGCCGGCCTCCACGATGAGCCGCGCGTCCTTGGCGGCCGTCCCCACCGCGAACTGCGCCGGGACCAGACCGTCGTTCAGCACCAGGCCGGTCTTGGCGCGCAGGTACCCCATGTCGAGCGGGCCGCCGTCGATCACCTCGAAGAACCGCTGCGGATCCACGCCGAGGGCCTTGGCCAGGGCCAGGACCTCACCGGCCGCGTTCGTCACCGCCAGCACCCAGCTGTTGGCGACCAGCTTCAGACGCGTCGCGCTGCCGGCCCCACCGTCCTCGCCGGTCCACACCGTCCGGGCCCCTACGGCCTCGAACACCGGCGTCACCGTCCCGCGCCCCTCGGCAGGCCCCGCCGCCAGCACGGTGAGCTGACCGGCCTCGGCAGGCGCGCGGGTGCCGAGCACCGGGGCGTCGTAGAAGACGAGGCCGTGCTCGCGGGCGAAGGCGGCCAGGTCGGCGATCCGCTCGACGCCGGCGGTCGTCGACTGCACCCAGGCGACACCGGAGCGCAGCGCGGGCGCCGCCTCCCGCATGACGTCCAGGGTCGCGGGACCGTCGTACAGCATGGTCAGGACGACGTCGGCGTCCCGGACCGCCTCGGCGGGGGAGCCGGCGACGAACGCCCCGTCGGCGGCCAGGGGGTCGGCCTTGGCACGGGTACGGTTCCAGACCCGGACGGCGTGCCCGGCCTTCGCGAGGTTACGGGCCATCGCGGCACCCATGATGCCGGTGCCCAGGACGCTCACGGTGAGCTTGTCGGTCATGGCGTCGACTTCCTGTTCTCGTACGGAGGCTGCTGCGAACCAGCTTGCCCGCCGTGCGGGGCGATGCCACGGACCGAACCTGGTCGCCCAGGGCCCCGGGCGCGGCACGGCTGCCCTCGCGTCGTCGGGGGCCGGAAGAGGCGCAGGGGACGGCGGTTCGGTGCCGGCCGGGGCACGACCGGACGCGACGGGCGTGCACCGAGGGGCGCAGGTGGTCCGCTGCGCCGACGGAGCGGTGGACACGGGCGTCGGCGAACCGGACGGCCCCGCAGCGAGACGGCCCTGGTCCGCGAACGGTGCCCGTTTCCGGATCGTGCGCACCGGGGGATCCTCGATCGCTTCGCGGACACGCGGACCATGCAGAAAGCCACCGGAGGGACGGCCTTCGACGACTTCCGCCCCATCCACGACACCCGTGCCGCCGAACTCACCGCGGTGCTCGCCCGGCAGCGCCCCCGCGTCGACGCCGTGCGCCTCGGCGGGGCCAGGGAGCTCACCCGTGAGCTGAGAGCACGCCTTCCGTCCCGTGGCGTTCCCCGAGGCGGGTGCTCGTGCCCGACGGCGCTCACCACCGATTCCCGCCGGACACCGTCCGACGCCGCCGGACCGTTGACCAGGCAGGGGGGCGGGACACGGCCGAACTCCCGCCCCGCATATGGTGAACCGGTGAACGGCGACTGGCTCATCCGCGGCCGTGACGGCCGCCTCAGCGTCTATCTCCCCACCGACGACGCCGTCCTGTGCCGGGTGGAACTCGGACGCGGTGGCCCCTGGGAACCCCCGCGCCGGGTCGGCGGCGACCAGAAGCTGCGCCCGGGCCCCGGGATCGGCCAGGGTGCCGACGCCTACGCGCATCTGGCCGCCTGGCGGCCCACCGAGCCCGGTGAGGCGGGGCTCGTGCACACGACCCAGTTCCGCCCCCGTCTCGCGGCCCTGGACTGGGCGTCGATCGGCCATCCCGACAAGACCGGTGACCGCACGGGGACGCCTGCCGTCGCGGTCGACGTCCGGGGGCGCGGCCATGTCTTCGTCCGCAACGGGAACGGCGGGGTGAGCATGCGCATGCAGAAGGAGAAGGGCGGCTGGGACCCCTGGCGGGACCTCAAGGGGCATGACGTGCAGGGCCGGCTCGCGGCCGTGACGGGGGAGTCCGGCCGCGTCGAGCTGTACGCGGCCGCCGCCGGGGCCGTACTGCACTGGCGGCAGGAGGAACTGGCGGCCGTACCGACGCTGGTCGAGGAGAGGGAGGCCTCGGTGCGCCCGGACACGCTGCACGCCCTGGCCACCTCGCCGGACGCGACCACGCTCTTCTACGCGAACGACGCCGGCGACCTGTGCGCCTGGCGTTCCGGCAGCAAACCGGTGACCCTGCTGCCCTCCGCGGGACCCGGCCCCGTCTCGGCGGTCCGCTGCGAACTCGACGGCCACGACTGCACGTTGCTCGCCCAGCGCTCGGCGAGCGGCCGGGTCGCCTTCGCCGCCTATCCGACGGAGCGGGAGTCGGCGGGCGCGTGGTGGACGGAGTCAGGGCCGGAGCTTGCGGCGGACGCGGTGGTGGCGCTGGCGCTCGACGAGGAGGAGCGCGTGGTCGCGGCCACGTGGTCGCCGTCGACGGGGCGGCTGCTCGTCACCCGGCGCAAGGACGAGCCGGGTCTCGCGCTGGAGGCGTGGTGTGAGGCCTGAGCGGACGTCATTCGCGGGACCGCACGGGCGTCCCTGAGCCAGGATGGCCCTCATGGACGCGAAGAGTACGGACAGCCTGGTCGAGGTCTGGCGGCGGATCCTGGAGCCCTCAGGGACCTCCTGGGTGCTTTTCGAGCACGGCACATGCGTGCTGCTGAAGGAGCCCGGGGGAGACCTGGCGGAGCAGGCTTCGGCCATCCTCGGCGAGTTCGGCCCGGTGCACGTCGGCTCCTCGGCCGGTGACTTCAACGTGCTCACGCTCAAGGACGACCTCGGCTGGCTGGTCACCGGCCACCACCCGGACGTCGTCACCCACGTCGCCCTCGACGAGCCCGTCGATCCGTCGCACCTGGCCGTGGGCATCCACGGCCGTTCCAAACGCCATCAGGACGGGACGGGCCTCCACGTCGTCCATGTCGAGGACCGGCGCCCCGCCGCGGGCTGAACGCCCGGACGCGGGCTGGAACGCCGGTGCCCCGCACGCCGGCAGGCATGCGGGGCACCGGTGCTCACAGCGCAGCGGTCACGCGGGGACGCTCGCGACGCCCGGCGCCAGGAACTTCTTGCCGTTCACACGCTCGGAGACACCCTCGCGGTCCAGGTACGGCGTGATGCCGCCCAGGTGGAAGGGCCAGCCGGC
The DNA here is from genome assembly GCF_053594495.1 of Streptomyces sp. NPDC001920. NCBI lineage: Bacteria > Bacillati > Actinomycetota > Actinomycetes > Kitasatosporales > Streptomycetaceae > Streptomyces > Streptomyces sp. NPDC001920. The sequence goes on along the minus strand of NZ_JBSFEP010000001.1, from coordinate 246,849 downwards.
GCCCGTGATCAGGCACAGGTCGATGTCCTGGGCCTCGGCGACGACGCCCTCGTCGAGCATGAGCCCGATCTCCTGCGCCACCGCGTCCAGGACACGGTCGCGGACCTGCTCCTCGGTGAGGACGACATCGCCCTGCTTGAGCAGCGCGGCGACCTCGGGGTCCAGCTCCGGCTTGCCGGAGTCGTAGACGTAGAAGCCGCGCTTGCCCGCCTTGACGACGGCCGCGAGGTTCGGGGAGACCTTGAAGCGGTCCGGGAACGCCTTGTTGAGGGTCTCGGAGACGTGCAGACCGATCGCGGGGCCGACCAGCTCCAGCAGGACCAGCGGCGACATCGGCAGGCCCAGCGGCTCGACCGCCTTCTCGGCGACCTCGACCGGGGTGCCCTCGTCGATGACGTTCTGGATCTCGCCCATGAAGCGGGTCAGGATGCGGTTCACGACGAACGCCGGGGCGTCCTTCGTCAGCACCGCGGTCTTCTTCAGCTTCTTGGCGACGGCGAAGGCCGTGGCCAGGGAGGCGTCGTCGGTCTTCTCGCCGCGGACGATCTCCAGCAGCGGCAGGACCGCGACCGGGTTGAAGAAGTGGAAGCCGACGACCCGCTCGGGGTGCTTCAGCTTCGACGCCATCTCGGAGACGGACAGCGAGGAGGTGTTGGTGGCGAAGATCGCGTGCGCCGGGGCGACCGCCTCGACCTCCGCGAACACCTGCTGCTTGACGCCGATCTCCTCGAAGACGGCCTCGATGACGAAGTCCGCGTCCGAGAAGCCCTCCGCCTTGTCCAGGACACCGCTGACCAGCGCCTTGAGGCGGTTGGCCTTGTCCTGGTTGATACGGCCCTTGCCGAGCAGCTTGTCGATCTCGGCGTGGACGTAGCCCACACCCTTGTCGACGCGCTCCTGGTCGATGTCGGTCAGGACGACCGGCACCTCCAGGCGGCGCAGGAAGAGCAGCGCCAGCTGCGAGGCCATCAGGCCCGCGCCGACCACGCCCACCTTGGTGACCGGACGCGCCAGGTTCTTGTCCGGCGCACCGGCCGGACGCTTGCCGCGCTTCTGGACCAGGTTGAAGGCGTAGATGCCGGCACGCAGCTCGCCACCCATGATCAGGTCGGCCAGCGCCTTGTCCTCGGCGTCGTAGCCCTGCTGCAGGTCGCCGTTCTTGGCGGCGGCGATGATGTCGAGGGCGCGGTAGGCGGCCGGAGCGGCGCCGTGCACCTTGCCGTCGGCGATGAAGCGGCCCTTGGCGACGGCCTGGTCCCAGGCCTCACCGCGGTCGATCACCGGACGCTCGACCTCGATGTCGCCCTTGAGGACCTGAGCCGTCCAGATCAGCGACTGCTCCAGGAAGTCGGCGCCCTCGAAGATGGCGTCGGCGATGCCCAGGTCGAAGACCTGCTGGCCCTTGAGCTGCTTGTTCTGGTTGAGGCTGTTCTCGATGATGACCTGCACGGCCTTGTCGGCACCGATCAGGTTGGGCAGGATCGTGCAGCCGCCCCAGCCGGGGACCAGGCCGAGGAAGACCTCGGGGAGCGAGAACGCCGGGAGCGCCTTCGAGACGGTCCGGTACTTGCAGTGCAGACCGACCTCGACGCCACCGCCCATCGCGGCGCCGTTGTAGTACGCGAAGGTCGGCACGGCGAGGCCCGCGAGGCGCTTGAAGACCTCGTGGCCGCCCTTGCCGATGGCCAGCGCGTCCTTGTGCTCCTTCAGCAGCTCGACGCCCTTGAGGTCGGCGCCGACGGCGAAGATGAACGGCTTGCCGGTGATGCCGACGCCGACGATGTCGCCGTCCGCGGCCTCCTTCTCGACCTGGTCGAGGGCGGTGTTGAGATTCGCCAGGGACTGCGGGCCGAACGTGGTCGGCTTGGTGTGGTCGAAGCCGTTGTCCAGCGTGATCAGGGCGAAGCGGCCGGCGCCGAACGGCAGGTCGAGGTGGCGTACGTGCGCGCTCGTCACGACCTCGTCCGGGAACAGCTCGGCCGCGCCCTTCAGGAGCTCAGCGGTGGTGCTCACTTGTTGCCTCCGTCGAAGTGCGGGTTCTCCCAGATGACCGTCGCGCCCATGCCGAAGCCGACGCACATGGTGGTCAGGCCGTAGCGGACGTGCGGCTGCTCCTCGAACTGGCGGGCCAGCTGCGTCATCAGACGGACGCCGGAGGAGGCCAGCGGGTGGCCGAACGCGATCGCGCCACCGTACTGGTTGACGCGCTCGTCGTCGTCCGCGATGCCGTAGTGGTCGAGGAAGGCCAGGACCTGGACGGCGAACGCCTCGTTGATCTCGAAGAGGTTGATGTCCTCGATCGAAAGACCCGCCTTGGCGAGGGCCTTCTCCGTGGCCGGGATCGGGCCGTAGCCCATGACCTCCGGCTCGACGCCCGCGAAGGCGTAGGAGACCAGGCGCATCTTCACCGGGAGGTCGTTCTCGCGGGCGAAGTCCTCGGACGCGATGATCGAGGCGGTGGCGCCGTCGTTCAGACCGGCCGCGTTACCGGCGGTGACCCGGCCGTGGACACGGAACGGCGTCTTCAGGCCCTGGAGGTTCTCCAGGGTGGTGCCCGGGCGCATCGGCTCGTCGGCCGTGACCAGGCCCCAGCCCGTCTCGCCGGCCTCGGGGTTCGTGCGGCGCACGGAGACCGGGACCAGGTCGGCCTGGATCTTGCCGTTGGCGTACGCCTTGGCGGCCTTCTCCTGCGAGCGCACGGCGTACTCGTCGGCGCGCAGCTTGGTGATGTGCGGGTAGCGGTCGTGCAGGTTCTCGGCCGTCATGCCCATGAAGAGCGCCGACTCGTCGACCAGCTTCTCGCTGACGAACCGCGGGTTCGGGTCCACGCCCTCACCCATGGGGTGGCGGCCCATGTGCTCGACACCACCGGCGATGACGGCGTCGTAGGCGCCGAAGGCGATGGAGCCCGCGACCGTGGTGACGGCGGTCAGGGCGCCGGCGCACATACGGTCGACGGAGTAACCCGGCACCGACTGCGGCAGCCCGGCGAGGATGCCGGCCGTCCGGCCGATGGTCAGGCCCTGGTCGCCGATCTGCGTGGTCGCGGCGATGGCGACCTCGTCGATCTTCTTGGGGTCGAGACCGGGGTTGCGGCGCAGCAGCTCCCGGATCGCCTTCACGACGAGGTCGTCGGCGCGGGTCTCGTGGTAGATGCCCTTCGGGCCCGCCTTGCCGAACGGGGTGCGGACGCCGTCGACGAAGACGACGTCCCTGACGGTACGAGGCACGATGGCTCTCCTCCAGGGTGCGGGATGGCACTACTGCTGCGCGGCACGCTGAGCGCGCGCTCAGGGCTCATGCTACTTATGAGTAACGTAGCTGCCCAGTCCTGGGGGGCGGAGCGGTGAAGGTCACACCTTCGGGGGTGCGGTCGATCCTCTCGGTGTCAGGACCGGAGTGGGCACCGGATGCGACCCGGGGCCGTCGCCCATGAATCAGGGAGGGGTGCCCGACCGCGGCACCGGCAGCCCGAGCCGCCGTACCGGCGCCGTGTCGGGTCGGTGCCCAGCCCGGCTCGCGCGGCCTGGAAGATCCGGTCCCGGGTCGTCTCCGACAGCCCCGGCTTGTGGTCGAAGGCCAGGGAGACGGCCCCGCGTCGGCCCTGTCGTCACTTCCCGCCTGCCCGGTGGTGTCCGGCACGCACGCTCGCCGCGTTGCCGAACCGCCCACGTGGCTCCGCGGCGAGGGCGCTCGCTCCGGCGCCGTGCGATCGCACGCCCCCACGCTCGAACCGAGCTTCGCCCGGCTCGAGGGGGCACCCCATCGCCGCGGCCGGGCCCGCCCTTCGGGCGGACGACGGGAGTGACGCCAGACCCTAGGCGGACAAGGCAGCGACCAGAACCGGCGTGACCTGCTCGACCTGCCAGGGCCGCGCCCCGTAGCCGACCAGCGCCTGAGCGACCGACTCGGCGTCGACGACCTTCGGCGGCTCCCAGCACAGCCGGCGCACGGTGTCCGGCGTGATCAGGTTCTCCTGGGGCATGGTGAGCCGCTCGGCCAGCGCGGACACGGCGGCCCGAGCGGCGGACAACCGGGCCGCGGCGACCGGATCCTTGTCGGCCCAGGCCCGCGGCGGCGGCGGCCCGGTCACCGGCTGACCGGGCGCCGGCAGCTGCGACTCGCTCAAGGTCTTCGCACGGTCCACCGCGGCCTGCCACTGCTCCAGCTGCCGCCGCCCCATCCGATGCCCGAACCCGTTGAGCGCGGCCAGGGCGTGCACGTTGGCCGGGATGGACAGCGAGGCCTCCACGATCGCGGCGTCGGACAGCACCTTGCCCGGCGACACGTCCCGCTTCTGAGCGATCCGGTCCCGTGTCTGCCACAGCTCCCGGACGACCGCGAGCTGGCGGCGCCTGCGCACCTTGTGCATCCCGGACGTCCGCCGCCACGGATCCTTGCGCGGCTCGGCGGGCGGCGCGGACGCGATCGCGTCGAACTCCTGCCGCGCCCACTCCAGCTTCCCCTGCCGATCCAGCTCCTTCTCCAGCGCGTCGCGCAGATCCACGAGGAGCTCGACGTCCAGGGCGGCGTACCGCAGCCACGGCTCGGGCAGCGGCCGGGTCGACCAGTCGACGGCCGAGTGCCCCTTCTCCAGGACGAACCCGAGCACGCTCTCCACCATCGCGCCGAGCCCGACTCGCGGGAACCCGGCGAGCCGCCCGGCCAGCTCGGTGTCGAACAGCAGGGTCGGCACCATGCCTATTTCCCGCAGACAGGGCAGGTCCTGGGTGGCCGCGTGCAGTACCCACTCCACCCCGGACAGCGCCTCGCCGAGCCCGGACAGGTCGGGGCACGCGACGGGATCGATCAGCGCGGAGCCGGCGCCCTCGCGGCGCAGCTGTACCAGGTAGGCGCGCTGGCCGTAGCGGTAGCCGGACGCGCGCTCGGCGTCGACGGCGACCGGACCCGATCCGGCGGCGAAGGCGGCGATCACCTCGGCGAGCGCGGCCTCGTCGGCGATCACGGGTGGAATGCCCTCGCGGGGCTCCAGCAAGGGGATCGGCGCCTCCGTAACAGAAGATCCGCCGTCGTCCGGAGGGGCGCCTCCGGTGGTTCGCAGTGAAGTGTCTGCTGCGGTTTCTTGGGCGTCGGTCACATGTCAAGGGTATCTGTAAGGGGGAGCGTCTGACCTGCGCGTTCTGGACACGTTGGCGCTGACCTGCGGAAACACGTCTCGTCGTTCCCACGGTTTGCCGGTGCCCCTCGATCGCGGTGCCCTGGACCTGCGTCGCGGATCGCCGTAATCCGCCGAAAGCGGCCCGACCGCGGGGCCCGCGCGAACCCATAGGGGCACCCCCGGGGCGTCGCCGGGTCCGGCGCCGGAGAGCCGCCCCCTCGGTGCGAGTCGATCGAGCCGGCAGCTCTGCTGACGGGCCTTCACCCGCTCCCTCCCCGGCCGGCGAGTGATCTTCACCCGTCTCCCGTCGCGCCGCCGCGGCCCATGGACAGCGCCCGCCGACGGAACGTTCCGTCGGCGGGCGCCTGAGGGTCGTCAACCAGTCGGCCGAGCGACAGATCCGGTTCACGACAGGTGGGGGACGCGGGCGGGACCAGCGGCCGATCCCGTACACGCCGGTGCGTCGAGCGTCAGTGGATGATGCCGGTCCGCAGGGCCACGGCGACCATGCCGGCGCGGTCCCCGGTGCCGAGCTTGCGGGCGATGCGGGCGAGGTGGCTCTTGACGGTCAGGGCGGACAGGCCCATGGAGACGCCGATGGCCTTGTTCGACTGGCCCTCCGCCACCAGCCGCAGCACCTCGACCTCACGACCGGAGAGTTCGCGGTAGCCGCCCGGGTGGCTCGGGGCACCCGGGTGGCGACGGTGCATACGGGCGGCGGCGGCGCCGATGGGGGCCGCACCGGGCCGGGTGGGGAGCCCGACGTTGGTGCGGGTGCCGGTGACGACGTAACCCTTCACGCCGCCGGCGAGGGCGTTGCGCACCGCGCCGATGTCGTCGGCGGCGGAGAGGGCGAGGCCGTTGGGCCAGCCCGCGGCGCGCGTCTCCGACAGGAGGGTGAGGCCGGAGCCGTCGGGCAGGTGGACGTCGGCGACACAGATGTCGCGGGGGTTGCCGATGCGGGGACGAGCCTCCGCGATGGACGAGGCCTCGATGACATCGCGCACACCGAGCGCCCAGAGATGGCGGGTGACGGTGGAGCGGACGCGTGGATCGGCCACGACCACCATGGCGGTCGGCTTGTTCGGGCGGTAGGCGACCAGGCTTGCGGGCTGCTCGAGGAGAACGGACACCGGGCCTCCTGGGGTGCGGGGACGGCTTTCAAGGTCACAGTCGTCTTCGGCACCAAACCCATGGCCCTTTAGGGAAAGATCACGATTTAGTGAGTAACAATTGGGGCAATTCAGACACTTGGTCGATCGTTCGGTGAATCAATCGGCTCGATCATGGATTGTTCCTGACCGAAAGTGGCCGTATCGACAAAGTGACGGTCAAGTCAGGAGTGTCGAGTGGTCGGCGGTCGAACAGGTGGCGTCAGCGGGAAGAGGGGGCGTCAGCGGGAAGAGGCGGCGTCAGCGGGACTGCGGGTCCCGGCGCTGGGGCAGCGTCACCACCGACGCGTCACCCGGGCCCGCCGGGGGCAGACCCGCTACCTGGGCCAGCAGATCGCACCAGGACGCCAGATGGGCCGCGGTGTCCGGAACGCCGCCCAGACCCTCACGCGGGGTCCAGGAGGCGCGGATCTCGATCTGCGACGCCGCCGGGCGCTCGGCCAGACCGCCGAAGTAGTGGGAGCTGGCGCGCGTGACGGTGCCGCTCGGTTCGCCGTACGACAGCCCGCGCGCCTGGAGCGCGCCGGTCAGCCAGGACCAGCACACGTCGGGCAGCAGCGGGTCGGTGGCCATCTCCGGCTCCAGCTCCGCACGCACCAGGGTCACCAGCCGGAACGCACCGTGCCAGGCATCGTGCCCGTCCGGGTCGTGCAGCAGCACCAGCCGGCCGTCGGCCAGGTCCTGGTCGCCGTCGACGACGGTGGCCTCCAGCGCGTACGCGTACGGAGCCAGCCGCTGAGGTGCCTTGGTCTGCTCGACCTCGATCTGCGGCCGCAGCCGGCTTCCGCGCAGAGCGTCGACCGCGGCACGGAAGGCCGGTGGAGCCGTACTGCTCGAATGCCGGTCCGCCTCCCCCGTCCCCTTCGAGTCATCCATCCCGCCAGTGCCGTCCGACAGTCGTCCCTGAGCCGCAGCCATGCGGGAAGATTAAGGGGAACCGGGGCTTCGTGCCGGGCTAGACACCCCGTTCCCGCTGTCGGCGTGGCCGTCATCGGGCCCGCCGCCCCCGGACCCCGGCAGGGCGGCGCCGTGCGAGACTTGCCACCGTGAGTGCCAACGACACCCAGCCGACGCCGCCGACCGCCACCTACGACTCCGCCTTCCTCCGGGCGTGCAGGCGCGAACCCGTGCCGCACACGCCGGTGTGGTTCATGCGGCAGGCCGGGCGCTCCCTGCCGGAGTACCGCAAGGTGCGCGAGGGCATCCCGATGCTGGAGTCCTGCATGCGGCCCGAGCTGGTCACCGAGATCACCCTCCAGCCCGTGCGCCGGCACGACGTGGACGCGGCGATCTTCTTCAGCGACATCGTCGTCCCGCTCAAGGCCATCGGTATCGACCTCGACATCAAGCCCGGTGTCGGCCCGGTCGTCGAGCGGCCGATCCGCACCCGCGCCGACCTCGCCCAGCTGCGCGACCTGACCCCCGAGGACGTCTCCTACGTCACGGAGGCCATCGGCCTGCTCACCCGCGAGCTGGGCAAGACCCCGCTCATCGGTTTCGCCGGCGCGCCTTTCACCCTCGCCAGCTACCTCGTCGAGGGCGGACCGTCGCGCACGTACGAGAACGCCAAGGCGATGATGTACGGCGACCCGGAGCTGTGGGCCGACCTGCTCGACCGTCTCGCCGACATCACGGCCGCGTTCCTGAAGGTGCAGATCGAGGCCGGCGCCTCCGCCGTCCAGCTCTTCGACTCCTGGGTCGGCTCGCTCGCCCCCGCCGACTACCGCCGCTCGGTGATGCCCGCCTCGGCGAAGGTCTTCGACGCGGTCGCGGGGTACGGCGTCCCGCGCATCCACTTCGGTGTCGGCACCGGTGAACTGCTGAAGCTCATGGGCGAAGCCGGCGCGGACGTCGTCGGCGTCGACTGGCGGGTCCCGCTGGACGAGGCCGCCCGCCGGGTCGGTCCCGGCAAGGCACTCCAGGGCAACCTCGACCCGACCGTGCTGTTCAGCACCCCCGAGGCGGTCGAGGCCAAGACCCGTGAGGTCCTCGACGCGGCGGCCGGCCTGGAGGGCCATGTCTTCAACCTCGGCCACGGCGTCATGCCGTCCACCGACCCGGACGCGCTGACCCGGCTCGTCGAGTACGTCCACACGCGCACGGCCCGCTAGCGACGCTCACCACGTGTGGGGCCGCGCCCGCCTGCCGAACAGCAGGCCGCGCGGCTCCGGTGGCGGCGGAGTACCCGGCTTGAGCGGCCAGGCGAGCAGCATGCCCGCGAGGAAGCCCACGATGTGCGCCGCGTAGGCCACGGTGCCCGCGCCGTCGGAGACGCCCTCGCCGCTGGAGTACACCGCCTGCAGCACGAACCAGAATCCGAGGACCGACCAGGCCGGCAGCCGCAGCGGCAGGAAGACCAGGAACGGGACCAGGACCCACACCCTGGCCTTCGGATAGAGCACGAGATAGGCGCCCAGCACAGCCGCGATGGCCCCGGAGGCGCCGATCAGCGGTTCGGCGGAGTCGGCGTTGAGGACCGCGAAGCCGTAGGACGCCGCATAGCCGCAGGTGACGTAGAAAAGCAGGTACCGCACAGGGCCCATGCGGTCCTCGATGTTGTTGCCGAAGATCAGCAGGAACAGCATGTTGCCCAACAGGTGCAGCCAGCCGCCGTGCAGGAACATCGCGGTGAGTACGGACAGCGCGGGGGACTTGTCGTAGCCCGGCGGGCCGACCACGCAGCCGGGGCCCTGCGGTCCGACGGCGACCTCGCCCGTGGGGACGACCCTCGGCATCTGGTCGTGGATCAACTCCCTTGGCACCGCCGCGTAGTGGTCCAGGAACGCGTGCAGATGGCACAGCTGGGCGAGGCCGCTCTCACCGGCCACGGATCCGGCCGTGCCGGGCGTGGACAGGAAGACGAGGACGTTCGCGGCGATCAGCGCGTATGTCACCCAAGGGGTGCGGCGCACCGGGTTCACGTCATGGACGGGGATGACCACGTCAGGTATGTGCCCGGGATACGTCCGGTGAATCGGTGAACGGGGCCGCCGGCGTGTGCGTATGTCTCGGCAACCGCCCGCGGCACGGGGAAGGCGGGTCGCGGGGTCTACGTGAGGAACAGGCGATGAACGACCGAGTTACTCCTCCGATGCACGCATTGCCCGACGGCGAGGCCGAGATCGCGGTGGTGCTGCGGCTGCCCTGGGAGGACGTCGCCCGGCTGGGCCAGGACGCGGGGCGTCTCGCGACGCAGATGCAGCGGCCGGTGACGCTGGACGAGGCCGTGAGCCACCGGCTGCGGTCGGCCCGGCCGGCCGCGGCACACGCGAAGCCGGCGGGGGAGCAGCCGGCCGCGATGCCTTCGAGCGTGAGCGCGTCCGTGTCGTCGCTGCCGTCTCGGCCGCCGACCGAGCAGGCCCGGCAGGCGATCGAGCGGATCAACGGGACCGCCGGGACCGCATAGCGGCCTTCGCCCCGGTGACCGGAGGAGCCGGTGAGTCGTTTCCTCGCCCCGCGCGAGCGAGGCGGGACTCACCCCGGCTCCTCCGGTCCGGTGGCACGCATGCGGACCCGGGCCCCTCGCAGGGGACGAGGCCGGCGGGGCCCTCGGCCCACGGGGCCGACGCGGGTCGTCGGTGCGCCGGTCGACCCGGCGACGGTCGGGCGTCGCGACGCGGAACAGGTCATACTCGCCGAGGAGATGGCCGCCGCCGTCACGCTGAGCACGACGATCCGTCGACCGCCCGAACATCCGAGAGGTGCCTCGTGAACACCGTCATGGTCACTGGCGCGGCCGGGTTCGTGGGCCGGCACGTCGCCGCCGAGGCGGCCGGCCGGGGCGTCGACTTGACACTTGTGTCCCACCGCCGTACTCCACCACGGCCCGGCCCGGCCCCCGTGCGTTCGGTGCAGGCCGACCTCGCGGATCCACGGTCGCTGCGCGGGGTGTGCGAGGGCGTGGACGTACTGCTGCACTGCGCCTCGCAGATCGGGGGGACGCCCGAGGCCAACCACAAGGTCAACGCCCAGGGGACCGCCGCGCTCGTCGCCGACGCCCGGCGCGCCGGAGTGTCCCGCATCGTGTACCTCAGCACCGCCGCCGTGTACGGCCGCGGCACCTACCGCAGTGCCCGTCCCGAGGAACTCGACCGCAGACCGCAGTCGCCGACGTCACGGTCCCGGGCGGCGGCCGAGGACGCCGTACTGGCCGCCGGAGGGATCGTGCTGCGTCCGTACCTTGTCTACGGCCGCGGTGACGAATGGGTCGTCCCCGGGCTCGCCCGGCTGCTGCGGGCCCTGCCCGGCAGACCGGCGGGCTGGAACGCCAGACTGTCCGTCATCTCGGTGGTCGAACTGGCCGCCCTCCTCGTGGCGGTCGGGCTGGCCCCGGGCGACAGGCTGACGGCGTCCGTCTACCACGCCGCATATCCCACCCCGGTCCCGGCGTCGGAGCTGCTGCGCGCGGTGGCCGACTGCGCGGGGCTCGCGCCGGCTCGGCGAGAGGTCACTCCCGCGCAGGCCCGCGACCATCTGCGCGAGGACGCCGGCGCTTCGTACGCGCTGAACATGGTGACCACGGACCACTGGTTCGACAGCACACGCATCTGGGCCGACGCGGGGCTCGCGGCACCGGGGGCCGCATGGGACGCGGACCTCGCGAGGATGCGCGAGTGGTACGCGGACCGGTCGGTGGCCTGAGCAACGCGTCGGCGGCCGCCGGCAGGTGCGGCACCGTGCCCGCCGAGGGCCGTCGGACGGACCGCGCCGGGCCCGGCTGCGATCGCCGCACTCACCTGCGGCGGGCCGCCTGCGACATCACGGACCGAGTCCGGCACCCGGCCGGCCCGAAGGCACCTGAAGGTTCACCGTCCCCCCGCGGCACGGCCGTTGCCCTGCTGCGGCGGTGTCCGGAACGTGCGCCGCCGAGACCGTCCGCCCCGCTGTCATGCCCGTGCGGCGTCGACCGCCTTCGCCGCCTTGCGGGCCGCCACCAGCACCGGGTCCCACACCGGGGAGAACGGAGGCGCGTATCCCAGATCCAGGGACACCATCTGTTCCACCGTCATTCCCGCCGTCAGGGCCACCGCCGCGATGTCCACGCGTTTGCCCGCGCCCTCCCGGCCCACGATCTGCACGCCCAGCAGCCGGCCCGTGCGGCGTTCGGCGAGCATCTTGACGGTCATGGGGGAGGCGCCGGGGTAGTAGCCCGCACGGCTGGTCGATTCGATCGTGGCCGTGACGTACTGCAGTCCCGCCCTGCGGGCGTCCTTCTCGCGCAGCCCGGTGCGTGCGATCTCCAGGTCGCAGACCTTGCTGACGGCCGTGCCGACCACGCCGGGGAACGTGGCGTAGCCGCCCGCGGCGTTCGTGCCGATGACCTGGCCGTGCTTGTTGGCGTGGGTGCCTAGGGCGATGTGGCGTTCCTGCCCGGAGACCAGATCGAGGACCTCCACGCAGTCACCGCCCGCCCAGATGTTCTCGTGGCCGCGTACGCGCATCGCGAGGTCGGTGAGCAGACCGCCGTGGCCGCCGAGGGGGAGGCCGGCCGCCCGCGCGAGCGTCGTCTCCGGACGGACACCGATGCCGAGGACGACCACGTCGGCGGGGTACTCGGCGTCCTGCGTGGCCACCGCCCGCACCCGGCCGTCCTCACCGGTGAGGACCTTGGTCACCTCGGCGTCGTCGACCATCGTGATGCCCAGGCCCTCCATGGCCTCGTGCACCAGGCGGCCCATGTCCGGGTCGAGCGTCGACATGGGCTCGCTGCCCCGGTTGACGACCGTCACCTCGTAGCCGCGGTTGATCAGCGCCTCGGCCATCTCCACCCCGATGTAGCCGGCGCCGACCACGACGGCGCGGCGGCCACGTGTGCGTGACAGCGTGTCGATGAGCGCCTGCCCGTCGTCGAGGGTCTGCACACCGTGCACTCCGGGCGCGTCGACGCCCGGCAGGTCGGGGCGGATCGGGCGGGCACCGGTCGCGATCACGAGTTTGTCGTACGACGTCCAGGACTCGGCTCCGGAGTCGACGTCACGGGCACGTACCCGGCCGCCGGGCACGTCGATCTCCGTCACCTCAGTCCGCATGCGCAGGTCGATGTCGCGGGCCCGGTGCTCCTCGGCCGTACGGGCGATCAACCGGTCGCGGTCGGGCACGTCGCCGCCCACCCAGTACGGGATGCCGCAGGCCGAGAAGGAGGTGAAGTGGCCCCGTTCGAACGCCACGATCTCCAGTTCCCCGGGCCCCTTGAGGCGGCGGGCCTGCGACGCCGCGGACATGCCCGCGGCGTCGGCGCCGATCACGACCAGTCGTTCCCCGGTACCTCGCACAGCACTCATGTTCATGCGAACACGCTACGAGAGCAGGGCATTTCAGTCCCGCTCACCGGGCTCCCCCGAGCGCTCGGGCTGCGGGGCGGGCCGTGCGGACGGCAGCGGCCCCAGGGCCGTAGTGGCGGGCACGGGCTCCGGGCGGCGCGGCAGCCTCGGCCGGACCACCTTCAGCCACACCAGCACGATCAGCGCCGCCACCGCGGCGAACGGCAGCACGGCGCCGAGCACCACCGCGAGCCAGCGCAGCATCGTCACGAACGCGCCCCAGCCGCCCGCGAGCGCGTCCAGGAAGCCGGGGTCGTCGTCCTCGGTCACCGCCTTCTTCACCGGCGTCTCCGCCAGGGACAGGGTGATGGTGGCCAGGCTCGTGCGGTCCTTCAAGGACGCCTGCCGGGCGAGCAGCGCCTCCAGGTCCGCCTGGCGGCTGCTCAGTTCGCCCTCCAGCGTGACCACGTCGCTGAGCCTGGTCGCCTGGTCCATCAGCTCGCGGATCCGGGCGACGCTGGCCCGCTGGGACTTGATGCGGCTCTCCACGTCGACGACCTGGTCGGTGACGTCCTGCGCCTTGGCGTTGCGTTCGAGCAGCTTGCCCGTACCCTCCAGGTCCGCGAGGACGTCGGCGTACTCGGCGACGGGCACGCGCAGGACGACACGGGTGCGCTCATGGCCGCCCTCGTCGCGCGTGGTGCTCTCGTCACCGACGTAGCCGCCCGCGTTCTCGACGGCGGCGCGGGCCTCGTCCAGGGCCTTCGGCACGTCCTTGACCTGCACGGTGAGCGAGGCGGTGCGGATGATGTGGCTCGCGGAGACCTTGGGCGGCGCGGTGGCCCGGCCGGCGCCGGAGCCACTGCCGGGTGCGCCCTGATCCGCGCCGGCCCGGGAGTCGGCCTGCGCGGCCTCTCCCGCGTCGGCCTTGCTGTAGCCGGACCCGGAACCGGAGTCTCCCGAGCCGCTGCAGCCGGTGAGCGTCAACGCCGTGGCGAGCAGGAGGCCGGCGAGGGCCGGAACCGGTCGTACGGATCGTGCGGTGCGTGGTGCGCGCATGTGGGCCTACCCCCGAGGGTCGTCGTGTCGACTGCTGTCTCTTCGACGCCGGGAGGGGGCGAGACGTTGGCGGAGAACGGTCCCGATGCGGTCACGGTCGGGACTCGTGAAGGACACCGGGGCGCGGGCCGACGGCCGGCGGGGTCTGAGAGGCTGTGGACATGAGCGAAGTTCACAGTCGTACGGGTACGGGTGGGGTCGTCGTCATCGGCGGCGGGATCGCCGGGCTCGCCGCGGCCCACCGGCTGCTGGACGCCGGCCGGCGGGTGACCGTCCTGGAGGCGTCGGACCGGGTCGGCGGCAAGCTCCTGCCCGGCGAGCTGGCGGGCGCCCGCGTGGACCTCGGTGCCGAGTCCATGCTGGCCCGCCGCCCCGAGGCCGTCGCCCTGGCCCGCGAGGTGGGCCTCGCCGAGCACCTCCAGCCGCCCGCCACCGCGACGGCCTCGATCTGGACCCGCGGCGCCCTGCGCCCCATGCCCAAGGGCCACGTCATGGGTGTCCCCGGCACCGCCGCCGCCCTCTCCGGCGTGCTGTCCGACGAGGGTGTGGCCCGTATCGAGCGCGACGCCGAACTGCCCCGCACCGAGGTCGGGGAGGACGTGGCGGTGGGGGAGTACGTGGCGGCGCGGCTCGGCCGCGAGGTCGTCGACCGCCTGGTGGAGCCCCTGCTGGGCGGCGTCTACGCGGGCGACGCGTACCGCATCTCGATGCGCTCGGCGGTCCCGCAGCTCTATCAGGCCGCACGGACCCACGACTCGCTCACCGAGGCGGTCCGCGAGATCCAGGCCAAGGCCGCCGCCGACCAGCAGACCGGGCCGGTGTTCATGGGTATCGAGGGCGGTGTGGGCCGGCTGCCGCTCGCCGTCGCGGAGTCGGTGCGGGCCCGGGGCGGCGAGATCCTCACCGGTACGCCGGTGACGGAGCTGCGGCGCGAGACGTCGGGCGGCTGGCGTGTGGTCGCCGCCGACCGTGTGCGGCACGCCGACGCGGTCGTGGTCGCCGTACCCGCCCCGGCCGCCGCCGCTCTCCTGCGCGCCGAGGCCCCCGCGGCCGCCGCCGAGCTGGACGGCGTCGAGTACGCGTCCATGGCCCTGGTCACCCTCGCCTACCGCCGCTTCGACGCCGATCTGCCCGCGGGCAGCGGCTTCCTCGTGCCGCCGGTCGACGGGCACACCATCAAGGCGTCCACCTTCGCCTCCCAGAAGTGGGGCTGGATCGCCGGGGAGAACCCGGACGTGGTCGTCGTGCGCACCTCCGTCGGGCGGCACGGCGAGACGGAGATCCTCCAGCGCGACGACGACCACCTCGTCGACGTCTCCCGCCGCGACCTGCGGGCGGCGACCGGCCTCGACGCCACACCGCTTCAGACCCGCGTGACCCGCTGGACCGACGGCCTGCCCCAGTACCCGGTCGGCCACCACGCGCGCGTGGCCCGCGTCCGCGAGCACGTCGCCGAGCTGCCCGGGCTGGCCGTGTGCGGGGCGGCCTACGACGGCGTCGGCATCCCCGCCTGCATCGCGAGCGCCTACGCGGCGGTGGACCAGATCCAGGGTGACCTGCGCGGTGTGGAGGAGCTCACCGCCAACCCGGTGCAGAGCCTGCACGGCGGAGCGGGAGAATAAGGGACATGAGTGACGACGCCTCCACCACCGAGCCCGGCAGGATCCCGAACAAGGGCAAGCTGGCCAAGGACCTCAACGAGGTCATCCGCTACACCCTCTGGTCCGTCTTCAAGCTGAAGGACGTGCTCCCCGAGGACCGCGCGGGCTACGCAGACGAGGTCCAGGAGCTGTTCGACCAGCTCACCGCCAAGGACGTGAAGATCCGCGGCACCTACGACGTGTCCGGGCTGCGCGCCGACGCCGATCTCATGATCTGGTGGCACGCCGAGACCAGCGACCAGCTGCAGGAGGCGTACAACCTCTTCCGCCGCACGAAACTGGGCCGCGCGCTCACCCCGGTCTGGTCGAACATGGCGCTGCACCGCCCGGCCGAGTTCAACCGCTCGCACATCCCGGCGTTCCTCGCCGACGAGACGCCGCGCAACTACGTCAGCGTCTACCCCTTCGTGCGGTCCTACGACTGGTACCTGCTGCCCGACGAGGACCGCCGCCGCATGCTCGCCGACCACGGCAAGATGGCCCGCGGCTACCCGGACGTCCGCGCCAACACCGTCGCCTCGTTCTCACTCGGTGACTACGAGTGGCTCCTGGCCTTCGAGGCCGACGAGCTCTACCGCATCGTCGACCTCATGCGCCACCTGCGTGCCTCGGAGGCCCGGATGCACGTCCGCGAAGAGGTGCCGTTCTTCACGGGCCGCCGCAAGACCGTGGCGGAACTGGTCGCCGGACTCGCCTGACCGGCTGATCAGCGCGGCAGCCGGGCGGTCGTGGTCCCCTGCGGCCGGCCGCCCGGCTTCGTCGCCGCCGCGGCGCCCAGCTTCTGCTTCGCCGCGCGCTCGCCCGGACGCTCCGGCTTCGGCTCGGGGTGCCCCTCGCACGCCGTGTGCCGGGCCGGGAGGCGGCCCTCCAGCAGATACGCGTCGATGTGGCCGTTGACGCAGGCGTTCGGGCCGTACGCGATGCCGTGGGTGCCCGCGTCCCGCTCGGTCACCAGGACCGACCCCGACAGCCGCCGGTGCATCTCCAGCGCCCCCTCGTACGGAGTGGCGGCATCCCGCTCGGCGGCCAGGATCAGGATCGGAGGCACCTCTCCCGGCCCGGTCCGCACGTCGAGGGGCTCCTGCCGGGGCGCCGTCCAGTAGGCGCACGGCAGGTTCATCCACACGTTGTCCCAGGTCTCGAACGGCGCCACGCGCGCGAGCCGCGTGTTGTCCCGGTCCCACACCGCCCAGTCCGTCGGCCACGGAGCGTCGTTGCACTCCACGGCCGTGTAGACGGCACGCGAGTTCTCGTCCTGGGCCGCCGCCTCCTTCACGGGCGCGGCCAGCTCGACCAGCGGCTTGGAGTCACCCTTCAGATACGCCGACAGCGCCTTCGCCCGCGCGGGCCAGTAGTCGTCGTAGTACCCGGCCTGCAGGAACGCCTCCTGCAACTGCCCGGGCCCGACCTTCCCGCCCGCCGGCTCCACGGCCAGCCGCTCGCGTGCCTTCTCGTAGCCGCGCAGCACCTCCTCGGAGGTGGTGCCGAGCCGGTACACCTCGTGGTGCTTGGCGACCCACTCCCGGAAGTCCGCCCACCGTCCCTCGAACGCGGCCGACTGGGCCAGGTTGTTGCGGTACCAGATCTGCTCCGGATCCGGGTTCACGGCCGAGTCGAACACCATCCGCCGTACGTGCGTGGGGAAGAGGGTCGCGTAGAGCGCGCCGAAGTAGGTGCCGTACGACGCCCCCATGAACGTCAGCCGCTGCTCGCCCAGCGCGGCGCGCAGCACGTCCAGGTCGCGGGCGTTGTTCAGGGAGTTGTAGTGCCGCAGCGCGCTGCCGGTGCGCTCGGCGCAGCCGCGCGCGTAGGCCTTCGCCCGGGCGACGCGCTCCTTCTTGTACGCCTCCGAGGGATGCGTCGGGGCCTGGGAGGGACCCGTGGCGAACTGCTTGGGGTCCTCGCAGGACAGCGGTGCGGACGGCCCGACTCCGCGCGGGGCGTAGCCGACGAGGTCGTACGCCCCCGCGAGCCGCTTCCACGCCGGCAGCAGGCCGATCAGCGGGAAGTGCAGGCTGGAGGCGCCCGGTCCGCCCGGGTTGTAGACGAGGGCGCCCTGGCGCGGCACCCGGCGCTTGCTGTTGCCCGGGTCCTTGTGCGTGGCCCGCACCCTGCTGACGGTGAGCCGGATCTGCCTGCCTTCGGGATACGCGTAGTCGAGCGGGACGGACACCGTGCCGCACTGCACGCTCGCCGGCAGTTCCAGCTTCTTGGGGCAGGGGGCGAAGGTGAGGCCGGCCGCCGCGGCGCGTTCGGCGGCCACCGCCGTGCCGTGTCTTTCGTCCGCGCCGGGCGCGGCGACGGCGCTGCCGGCCGGGGTGGCGGAGAGGGTGGTCAGGAGCATGGCCCCGGCGACCGAGTAGGCGGCGGCTCTCATCGCGTGTCCCTTCAGTGCACGGCAGCAACAAAAGGGATATTTGGTTCGTCTGTTGATGAAGGCAAGCACCGCCTGCCGGTGTCGGCGTCAATGCCCCCTATGCGTCACCGACTCCGGGGCGGTCGGTCCTGTCCGCGGGACGCCTGGTGGTGCGGCTCGCGGTGCCCGAAGGCCGCGCGTAGTTCCGGCTCACCGATCGCGCGCACGCCCCGTACGGCGACGGACGTCAGGTATCTGCGGTCGCCCTCGCCCCCGGAGTGCCGGACCAGGGCGCTGAGCATCCGCTGCCCGGCCGGGGAGGCCCACCGCGCGTAGGGATGGACCTCGATACGGGCGATGGCGAGGCAGCTCAGGGTGAGGACGAAGGGGAGCGCGAACCAGAGGGCGACCAGATGTGCCGGCATGTCCGACTGAATGGGTGTCAGCAGGGCGGCCGCCCCCAGCGCCAGGACGACCGCCCCGGCGAGCTGCACCTGCCGGATCGCCGCGGTGACACCACTGCGTGCTCCGTCCGGTACGGCGAGCCCCGCGCTGACCAGCCGGTCGGCGAGCGTGCCGACCGCGTCGGCGGCGGCCGCGGCGTCACGCACCGGCTCGATCCGGGACTGGCCCTCCGGCCCGATGGCCCCTATCACCGAGCGTTCCATCTCGTCGCGGCCACGCGGATCGACGACCGTCGCCCACCCGGTGTGCGCGAGCAGCAGCCGTCGCTGCCGTGCCATGGAGACGAGGGTCAGATCGGCGACCCGTCGCGGGCCGCCGGAGAGGAACGCCGCTTCGTACAGCGTCAGATCACGTCCTCGGCCTGCCATCGCCGCTCTCGTGTCCACGGCCGCGGCGCGGACGGCGGCCAGGCATAGCCGCGTGCACGCCGTGCCGGTGACGGCCCAGGCCAGCAGCAGAAGAAGCACCCAGAACATGCCGCGTTTCTATGCCAATGACTCCCGGAAACGCCATGCCTCGTTCACGATCCGGACGGAGCGTTGCCGGGACGTGACGTTCCGGATGGGTATGCGCAGGGTGTCAGGAGGCCGTCGACCGATCGGCGACGGCGGCGTCGTCCTCGGGGCGCGGGCTGGAGGCGGCCGGTGGCAGCGTGTAAGTGGGCGACGGGGGCGGGGTCATGGGCACCGCCGGAGCCGGATCGGCGGTCGGGCCGGGCGGCGCGGGGGCGGGCGTGAGCGGCGGCGTGCTGTCGGCGGCCAAGTCCCGTGCCAGGGCCTCGTAGTCGACGTAGCCGGTGGCCTCCAGGACCGTGATGTGGTCCAGCACGGTGGTGTTGGCGTCGTCGGCGAGCGCGCGGACCAGGGAGTTGCGGGTGCCGGCCCGCACCTGGGCCACGACGGAGAAGACCTTGCCGTGCGCGAGCCGCAGGATGTTGGCGAACTGCCGGTCGTACTCGACGCCCTGGGCGGCGTCCAGGGTCGCCAGCCACTCCTGCTGCTGCTCGGTCGGCTCGTTGGGCAGTTCGAGACTGAGCTTGGCCGCTACGTCGCGCACCCGCTCGTCGAGGAACGCGTGCCCCTCGATGAGGTGCTGCCCCGCGGTCCGCACGGCCGGCGTCGTGCCCTTGTGCTGCGCCTGCCGCCCGGCCGGCAGTTCCCACAGACCGGCCAGCCGGACCTTGGTGAGGAAGTCGCGGTCGAGACCGGACAGCGGACCGTATTCGGTCGACACGGTCTGGGCGCTGAGCACGTCGTAGCCGGTCCCGGAGCGGTCGGCGTACGACCAGATCGGGAAGATCATGGCCAGCAGCGTCGCGGTCAGACCCGTGATGATGAGTCCGGTGCCGCTGAAGATGCCTCGGCCGTCGACCGGGGGTCTCGGTCGCATGGTGCCTCCTGTCACGGCACCGCACGTCAGTGCGCTTCGTCGGGTCGGGTTGGCATATTACTTCGGCGTACTCCGACGCCTGCAGCAACTGCCGTACCCGGGCCGACGCGTGCCGTGCGGTCGAGGTGTCAATCCCGGCACCCGCGCGCCGGCCGTCGCGCGTACACCTCGATCTCCATCTTCATACGCGGGTCGGCGAGGCCGCACATGAGCATCGTGGCGGCCGGCCGGACCTCGCCGAAGCAGCGCCGCAGGACGGGCCAGCAGGGCTCGAAGTCCTCGCGGTCGGGCAGCAGGTAACGCACCCGCACCACGTCGGCGAAGGCGCACCCCGCCTCGGCCAGCGCGGCCGCGATGTTGCGCAGGCACTGCTCGGCCTGCTCCACCACGTCGTCCGAGATCGTCATGGTGGTGTAGTCGAACCCGGTGGTCCCCGACACGTGCACCCAGTCACCGTCGACCACGGCGCGGGCGTAGCCGATCTGCTCCTCGAAGGTCGAACCGCTGAGGATCGCACGTCGCTCCGTCATGCGTGGAACGCTAAGTGACCAGCATCGATACGTCCAATACGAAATGAGGGAGGGTCTGATATCTCTGTGCGTATGGAGCGCCCCGAACTCCCCCTGCCGCAGCTGTACGCGTTCGTCGTACTCGCCGAGGAACTCCACTTCGGCCACGCGGCCGCCCGCCTGGGCATCGCCCAGCCGCCGCTGAGCCAGCAGATCCGCCGCCTGGAGGACAGGGTCGGCCACGCCCTGTTCAGCCGCGCACCGGGACGGATAGCCCTCACTGCGGCGGGGCGGGAACTGCTGCCCGCCGCGCGAGGTGCCCTCACCGATCTGGCCGACGGCCTGGCCGCGGCCCGGGCCGTCGGCGGTGGCCGGGCCGGACGTCTGCGGATCGGCTTCGCCGCCTCCCTGGCACTGACCGTCCTGCCGGGCCTGCTGCGCACCTTCCGGGAACGGTTCCCCCGCGTGCGTCTGGACATCCGCGAGATGACCACGGCGCCGCAACTGGCCGCCCTGCGCGACCGGACCATCGACATCGGCCTGCTGCGCGAACCCCCCGCCGAGGAGACGGACCTGGGCTTGCGCACGGTGCTGAGCGAGCCGTTCGTGGCCGTGCTGCCGTCCACCCACCCTCTGGCCGTGCAACGGGTGGTACGACTGGAACAGCTGGCGGACTCCCCTTTCGTGCTGTTGCCGCGCGCGGAGGGCCCGCAGCTTCACGACCGGATCACGGCACTGTGCGCCGCGGCGGGTTTCACGCCCCGGGTGACCCAGCGCGCCGTGGAGTGGCAGACCGTGTGCGCCCTGGTGGAGACCGGTCTCGGCGTTTCCCTGGCCCCGGCGAGCATCCGGCGCATCCGCCTGAAGGGCGTCGCCTTCCGCGGGATCGAGCCCGGCGCCGCCCGCACCCGGGTCGCCGTCGCCTGGCGCAGGGACGATCAGAACCCCCTGGTCGCCCAGCTGTTGGCGGCCATCGGCCAGGACCCGTCGGACGGCCCCGGCCCGGGCGGCGGCTGACGACGCACCCGCCGCCCGCTCACCGGCGCAGCAGCACCCGGCGGGTGGCCCGGGCCAGCCGTACCCCCGGCCGCCGAGAGCGCGGCTTCGGCCCCGACCGCTCCAGCCACCACTCCCGCACCTGCGCCCGCACCCGGGCGTCCTCCAGCCGCCCCTCGGCCAGCAGGTACCCCGCGAAGTCCAACGCGTCGCGCCGATAGCCGTCGGTCATCGGGTGCCCGTGACCGTAGGCGAGGAAGGCCCGGCGATACCCGTCTCCGAGGATGACCGGCAGCTCGGGCGCGACCTTCGCCACGACGTCCGCCCGCTTCCCAGCGAGCGCCCGTGCCTGCACTCCCAGCCGCACCCGGTCGAAGCCCTCCGGCACCGGCGTCCCGGCGACCAGCGCGGACAGCAGGGCGGCCTGGGCGAGCGCGAGACGCTGGCGGGCGGGCTCGCCGGCCGGATGGACGGTCGACCGCTCGGCGCCCTGCGTCGGCCGCCTCCGAGGCGAGCTCGTACCCGCCGGCTCCGCGACCTCCGAGGACCCCGTGACCCACGAAGCCCCAGCGGGCTCCCCGGCCTTCGAAGGCTCCCCGGCCGCCCGCTGGACCGCCCCCTTCTCCAGCGCTTCCCGGATCGCCCCCAACTCCCGCTCCAGCTCGCCCGGTTCGGGGAAGTTCTCGTCCCGTTCCAACAGGACACCGGACGGGCGGACCCGGGAGGCGAGGTCGGTCAGGACGTCGAGGACCGGCTGCGGGACCGGGTGGGCGTGGCTGTCGTGCCAGACGCCGTCCCGCTCGAAACCGCCCGCGACATGGACGTACGCGATGGCCTCCAGCGGCAGTTCGGCGAGCGCCTTGGCCGGGTCCTCGCCCCGGTTGACGTGGTTGGTGTGCAGGTTGGCCACGTCGATGAGCAGCCGTACCCCCGTCCGGTCGGCCAGCTCGTACAGGAACTGCCCCTCGGTCATCTCCTCGCCGGGCCAGGAGATGAGCGCGGCGATGTTCTCCACGGCGAGCGGCACGGGCAGCGCGTCCTGGGCGACACGGACGTTCTCGCACAGCACGTCCAGGGCGTCCCGGGTGCGCGGCACGGGCAGCAGATGCCCCGCCTCAAGACGCGGTGACGCGGTGAGCGGCCCGCCCGCCCGTACGAACGCGATGTGCTCGGTGACCAGCGGCGCCCCCAGCGCCTCCACCCGCTCGGCGAGCGCGGCCAGCCGCCCGGCGTCGGGCCGGTCGGCGCCGCCCAGCCCGAGCGAGACGCCGTGCGGGATCACGGTGACACCGCGCTCCCGCAGCCGTACCAAAGACTCCGGAAGGTGTCCGGGGCAGACGTTCTCGGCGACCGTCTCGACCCAGTCGATGCCCGGCATGCGCTCCACGGCGTCCGCGATCTCCGGACGCCATCCGATCCCCGTGCCCAGTGGCTGCATCGTCCCCTCCCGGCCTCTTCCGTACCCGCTGTCGCGTCTCCTCGGACGTGTCGGACGTGACGGGGGTATGGCCCCGCGGGCTCCGCCCGAACCCCCGGGCGAGAACCTTCAGAGCAACATTTGAGGTTGGGGCCCGCGCTCCCGCCCCGCACGCCCGACCACGCTCCGCACACCGTGAAACGGTCACCGCCAGGTCGTACGCACGGGACGCCGGGGATGTTCACCCGCGCAGCGCGGGATGGTCGGCCACCACGGTGCAGGACCCGGGTGCGATCTCCGTGAACCCCGCGTCCCGCACCAACGGCAGCCCACCGCTCGTCAGCTCCCGCCAGCGCCCCGCGTCCGCGGTCCGCACGGCGAGCGGGAACCCCGCCTCCCGCCAGGCGTCCCGCTGCGCGTCCGACAGCTCCCACCAGGCGAGTTGGGCCGCATGTCCCGCCTGTGCCATCGCCTTGCCCGCGGACATGCCGAGTTCGGGGTTCATCCAGAGCACCGGCGCCGACGGATCTGCCGCCACCGGCGGCTCCGGGTCGTCGAGGTCGGTACCGGACACCTGGAGCTTCGCCAGTTCCTTGGGCCACCCGTCCAACGGCACGGGCACGAACACCCGCACCTCGGCCGACTTACCGGTGACGGTGACGCCCGGCAGCCCCTCGGCACGCCGCCACTCGGCCCCACGAGCCCGTCGCACGACCTTCCGGATCCTGGCGTCCTGCCAGTCCCGCACCGCCTGCGCCCACTCCCCGTCGCCGACGGACCGCTCGTCGCTCAGCATCACGAGCACCGCCCGGGCGGCGGTCTCCAGGGCGTCGGTGCGGGCCGGGGGAGCGGACCGCTCGATCCGCACGACGAGCGGCAGCACGAACTGGGGCGCCGCGTCGCGAGCGCCGGGCTCGGACCGGAAGGGGCTGTCACCGCTGGACGTCGCATCATGGCTCACGACAGCACCCTAAAGGGCGCGGGCCTGAGCCGGTTCTCGGGCTCCCGCGCCCGGCGGGCACGCCCGGCCCCGCCGGCCCCTGACCGCCGTAGGACAAGATGTCGCCCATGCGAAGTGATCTCCGCCTGGACGACGTGGGCCGTCGCTACGGCCTGCGCGGTCCATGGGTCTTACGAGGCATCCACCTCACCGTGCACCCCGGCACCCTGATCCGTGTCGAGGGACCGAACGGCACCGGGAAGTCGACCCTGCTGCGCCTCCTCGCCCGCCTGGACGCCCCCACGGAAGGCCGCATCACCGGCCGCCCGCGCACGGCCTACGTCCCCGAGCGCTTCCCCACCGCCCTGCCGTTCACCGCCCTCGGCTACCTCACCCACCTCGGCACGGTCCACGGCCTGTCCCGGCCGGCCGCGATACGCGCCGCGGGCGAATGCCTGGAACGCTTCGGTGCCGCCGCCCACGCCCGTACGCCGATGGCGCAGCTCTCCAAGGGCAGCAGCCAGAAGGTCGCCGTCGCGCAGGCGCTGCTCGCCGACCCGGAACTGCTCGTGCTGGACGAGGCATGGACCGGACTGGACGCCGCCGCGCGCACGGAGCTGGAGCGTGCCGTGGCCGAACGGACCGCGGCCGGCACCGCGGTGGTCTTCGTCGACCACGACCCGCGCCGCCTCGCCGGGGCGCCCGACGCCACGTACACCGTGCGCGCCGGCGGCCTCGACCGCCGCACCGCCCCCACGACTCCGTCCGCCGCCGGCCCGCGCGCGACCGTCGTCGTCCGAGGTCCGGACGGCGCGGACCTGCCCGCCGAGGCGAGCCGTGTCGTCACGAGCGTGGACGAGCCCGACCCCGGCACCCACCGCCTCACCGTCCCCGCCTCCCACTCGGACGTCCTGCTGCGTGCCCTGCTGACCGCCCGTCCGGCGTGGCACGTGGTGAGCGTGTGCCAGGAGGAGTCCACCCCCGACGAAGCCGAGAGCCGCCGATGACCGCCCTCTTCCGTTACCAGGCCGCGCTCCTTGCGCGCTCGCAGCGCTGGCTGCCGCCGGTCATCCTGTACGCCGTCTTCCTCGCCGTCGGCGTACAGGTCGGCCAGCCGGTGCTCGACTCCCTCGGCTACGCCGCCGCGGCCCTGCTGCCCGTCGCCGCCTGGCTGGTGCGGATCTGCGTCACCAACGAACCGCCCGCCGCCCGCACTTGCGTCGCCGCGGCGGCCGGCCCGGGGCGGGCACACCTCGCCACGCTGCTGGTGGCGCTGGCCGCGTCGGCGGCACTCGGTACGGCGGCGATCGTCGTCGTCACCCTGATCAGCGACCCGGTCAGTGCCGACCACCAGATCCGGGTGGCCCGGCTGCCCGCGGGCGCCGCCGGGCTGCTCGCCGCGCTGGTCTGTGCCCTGCTCGGCACCGCCGTCGGCGCGCTCACCAACTGGCCGCTGCTGCGCTCGACCGGCCGCGCGGTCCCGACGATGCTGCTCGCGGCCCTGCTGTCCGTGGTGGCGACCGGCTCCCCGGCCCAGGCGGCGGTCAGCGACCTGGTCAGCGGCTCCCGCTCGGGCACGGTCGCCCTGCCGCTGCTTCCCCTGGTGGCGGCGGCACTGCTCGCGGCGGCGGCGATCGCCGCGGCCTGTGCGCTGACCTCCCGCAGATCACCCTGAGCAGGCGGTGCGCTGCGCCTCCTGCCACTCGCACACCGGGCAGAGCGTGATCCCCTTGTACGACTCCGGATACTCCGTCGGTTCCCGGCACAGCACGCACTCGGCGTACGGCGGCCCGTCGGCCTTCGGCGGCCTGGTCGCGTCGATCAGGCAGTAGTCCTCGCTCATGACTCCAGCCTAGGTCGTGTCCGCAAAGTCCCGTCGTCCGCCCGCGGGGCAGGCGGGACTTTGCGGACACGACCTAGGACGTTCAGGCGCGGCGGGCCGCGGCCCCGATCAGCTCGGACACCTTCACGAACCGGAAGCCCTTGCGGCGCAGCTCGGGCACGATGCTGCGGACCGCCCGCTCGGTCGCCGGAGCGGCGCTGAGCGTGCAGTGCATGACGACCACGGACCCCGGCCGCACCCCGCGCAGCACCTGCCGGGCGACCGCGTCGGCGTCCGTCGCGAACGCGTCCCCGCTCACCACGTCCCACTGCACGGCCGTGACACCGACCGGGGTGAGAGCCTTCAGGGCGCGGCGGTCGTAGCAGCCGCCCGGAAACCGGAAGTACGGCATGGCGTCGCGCACCCCCACCTCGCGGAACGCGGCGTACGCCCGTTCCACGTCCGACCGCATCCGGCGCTCGGGGAGGTTCGGCAGGCCGTAGCAGTCGTCGGTGAAGGCGTAGTGGCTGTAGGAGTGGTTGGCGACCTCGAAGAGCGGGTTCCGCCCGATGGCCCGGGCCTGCGCGGGATACTCCTCGGCCCATCGGCCCGTCATGAACACGGTCGCCGGCACCCGCAGCTTCCGCAGCGCGGCGACGAGCCGCGGATTGTCGAACCGCTCGCCGCGATCCGCCCGTGGCCCCTGGCCGGCGGTCATGTCGGCGTCGAAGGTCAGCGCGACCGCCTTGTCCCGGGTGCGGGGGCCGTGCTCGAAGACGGGGGTCAGGCCGCCGGGCCCGGGAGCGAGGGTCGGTGGCCCGGCGGCGGGGGAGAAGGGGGAGGCTGCGGAGGCGCTCGGCGCGGGGCGGGGCGCGCGGGGCGCACCGGCTTCCTCGGTCGCCGCGCACGCGGCGAGAGCACTGAGCGCCGCCATCAGGGCGCAGACGGCGGTGGCGCGGCGGGCAAGAGTGATCACCGACCGAAGATATGGGGGTCATACGGGCATTTCACCCCGGCGGGGGGTGTGCTGGGCCGGTGTCACCCGCCCGGCGGTGCCTCCTCAGTCGTCCCGGGTGCAGCGGCCCGTCGGCGCGGCGGCCGGCGGTCGGCACTGGAGGGGGAAGTCGGCGGCGTCGGTGCTCAGATAGCGGCCGATGCAGGCGGTCGCCGTCGTCCGGCCGTGCGCGGCGCAGAAGGTCAGGGCGGCGCGGCCGTCGGCGAACGGGCCGGGGGCGTAGAAGACCCAGTAGCCGGGGCGCAGGGACGCGTAGTCACCGCTGCGCAGGACCGCCGCCTGCGGCACCGACCGCCGGATCGTCGCGAGGCGCTGGTCCCGGGCCGCGGCGCCGGTCCCGACCGGCTCCGAGTGCAGCTGGGCGATCCACCGGCCGGCCTCCGGTACGGGCGGCGGCGCGCTCGTCGGCGGCGAGGTCTTCGGGGTCGGAGTCGGCGACGGGTCCGGCCGCCGCGTCGCCGGGCCGGAGCCGGCCGTGGTGTCCGCCGGGCTCGTCGCGGCACCGGCCTTGTCGTCACGTCCTGCGGTGTCCCGGCCGTCGCCGCCGGGGCGCAGCGCGAGTGCCAGAGCCGTCGCCGCCGCGACGACCAGGACCGCGGTCGCCGCCGCCAGCAGCGGCGTACGGCGCCGGCCCCCGGGCGCCTGCTGCGGAGCCGTCGGGCGGGGGGTGTCCCTCTGGGTGGGGAACGGCGGCGCCGGCAACGGGTGCGGTGCCACGGCGGTCTGCGTCGGCCGCTCCCAGTAGGGTGCGGCCCCCGCCTCCACCTGCGCCAGCATCGCGTCCAGCCGCTCGGCGTCCGGGCGCGCCGCCGGGTCCCGGACCAGCAGGGCGTCCAGCACCGGCGTCAGCGGGCCGGAGCGGGCCGGGGGCGGCAGCGGGTCGTCGAGTACGGCGGCCAGGGTGGCGAGGGTGGTGGGGCGGCGCAACGGACTGACGCCCTCCACGCACACGTACAGCACCACCCCCAGGGACCACAGGTCGGCGGCCGGGTCGTCGGCGCGACCCCGGATCCGCTCCGGGGCCATGTACTCGGGGGAGCCGACGAGCTCGCCGGTCGCCGTGAGGGCCGTCGTGCCCTGGAGCGCCGCGATGCCGAAGTCGGTGAGGACGGCGTCGCCGTCGGGGCGCAGCAGGATGTTGGCGGGCTTGACGTCCCGGTGGTGGATGCCCGCCGCGTGCGCGGCCCGCAGTGCGGCGAGCACCTGACGGCCGGTCCGGGCCGCCGCTGCCGGGGCCAACGGACCGTCGTCCAGCCGCCGTTGCAGTGAGATGCCCGGGACGAGCTCCATCACGATCCATGGATGCGGGGCCGCGTCCACGATCTGATGGACCGTCACCACGTGCGGATGGCTGAGCCGGGCCAGCGCCCGCGCCTCGCGCATCACCCGCTCGCGCACCACCCCGACGGTGTCCGCGTCGGACCGGACCGCCTTGAGCGCGACCTCGCGCTGCAGCACCGTGTCCCGGGCCCGCCACACGGTGCCCATTCCTCCGCTGCCGAGCCGTTCGACCAGCTCGAACCGGCCGTCGACGAGGTCCCCCGGTGCGTTCATGCCGCACAGGTTAGAGGACGCGCCGGAGAGAGGGCTTCCGCTCGCGGGCCCGGGACGGCGGGCGTCACCTGCGCCAGGGCCCGGTTACCGCGAAAGTCGTACCCGGCGTGTAGCAGTTGACGTACATCGTCTCGCCGTCGGGCGAGAACGCGACCCCCGCGAACTCGCCCCACTCCGGCTCCTCGGGGGTGCCGATGTTCTGGGCGTTGCGCGCCATCGCGTAGACCTGGCCGCGTCGCGTCACGCCGTAGACGTGCTGGGCGCCGTTGCCGTCCTCGCACACCATCAGGCCGCCGCTGGGGGCGAGGCAGATGTTGTCCGGGGACTCGCCGGGCAGTTGCACGTCCGTGTCCGGGCCGAAGACGATCACCAGCGTGAGGCGGCGGGCGGCGGGGTCGTAGCGCCAGATCTGCCCGTAGTGGTCCGCCGCGGAACCCTCCGCGCTGCGGGCGAAGGAGGAGACGAAGTAGACGCAGCGACCGCCCCAGTAGCAGCCCTCCAGTTTCTGCGCGTGTGTGATGCCCTTCGCCCCGAAGTCCTGGAGACGGATGGGGGTCTGCACGGCGAGCGGGTCCGGCACGTCGACCCACTCCACCTTGTCGAAGCTCGCGCCCGTCTCCTGGATCGAGGACAGGTCGGGGACGCCCGGAACCCGCATGGCCTGGAGCCGGCCGCCCGCGCGCAGGGAGCCCAGGCCCCCGCGCGGCCGCTCCGGCAGGAAGCGGTAGAAGAGGCCGAACGGCTTCTGGAAGGCGTCCTCGGTCTCGTAGACGATGCCGCTGCGCGGGTCCACCGCGATCGCCTCGTGCTGGAAGCGGCCCATCGCGGTCAGCGGGACCGCGCCGGAGCGGTGCGGGTCGTCCGGGTCGACCTCGAAGATGAAGCCGTGGTCCTTGGTGTAGCCGTTGGTGCCCGCCTTGTCCTCGGTCTCCTCGCAGGTCAGCCAGGTCCCCCAAGGGGTCGGCCCGCCCGCGCAGTTGACGGCCGTACCCGCGATGGCGACACGCTCGGACAGCACGCGGTTGCGGGAGTCCAGCGTCAGCGCCGTGCAGCCGCCCTTGCCCGCCGGGTCGTAGGTGAGGCCGGGGACGGCCGGGACGGGGCGTGTGGCGGTGGTGCGGTTCTCGTGGTTGCGCACCAGGTGGACGCGGCGGCCGTGTCTGGGGGAGGGGCGCCCGGCGAAGGCGGCCATGCCGTCGTGGTTGGAGGGGACCGGCCCCTCCCCGGAGCGCAGCTGGTCGCCCTCGCGGGACAGGACCCGGTAGGAGAAGCCCCGGGGCAGGTCGAGCAGGCCGTTCGGGTCGGGGACCAGCGGGCCGTATCCGGAGTGGCCCAGGTTGTGCGCGGCGGCGGTGCCCGTGAAGAGCTGGGTGAGATCGCCGGCGAAGGCGATCGAGACGCCCAGGGCGCCGGTACGGGCCAGGACCTGACGGCGCGTCGAGCCGCCACCGGATGCCGGGGCGGTGTCGGACGCGGTGTCGGACGCGGTGTCGGACATGGGGAAACCTTCCTGCTGGCGGACAGGAACTGTGACCCCGCCGTGTCTATCACCTGTGACGAGCCGCGGGAACCACGCGCGTAGCACGTGTCACTTCTGGTCGGCGTCGTCGATGATGTCCTCGATCGTCCGCTCGACCGCACGCTCGGCCGGCGGTACGAGGGCGCGATCGGCGTCCCGGTCGCCCGAGCCCTGCGGGCCGCGATCCGCGAGTTCCCGCCGGGTGTCCTCCTCGCCCGGTTCCGAAGCCGTGTCCTGGCCCCGTTCCAGGAAGCGGAGCAGTTCCACCGGGATGGGCAGGACCAGGGTGGAGTTCTTCTCCGCCGCCACCGCCATCACCGTCTGCAGCAGCCGCAGTTGGAGCGCCGAGGGCGCGTCGGCCATCTGGTGGGCGGCCTCGGCCAGCTTCTTGGAGGCCTGCAGTTCGGCGTCCGCGTTGATGATCCGGGCCCGCCGCTCCCGGTCGGCCTCCGCCTGCCGTGCCATGGAGCGCTTCATCGTGTCCGGCAGCGACACGTCCTTGATCTCGACGCGGTCGACCTGGACGCCCCAGCCGACGGCGGGACTGTCGATCATCAGCTCCAGGCCCTGGTTGAGCTTCTCGCGGTTGGACAGCAGGTCGTCCAGGTCGCTCTTGCCGATGATCGAGCGCAGGGACGTCTGCGCCATCTGCGAGACGGCGTACTTGTAGTCCTCCACCGTGATGAGCGCGCTCGCCGCGTCGATCACCTTGAAGTACACGACCGCGTCCACCCGCACCGTCACGTTGTCCCGGGTGATGCCCTCCTGGGCCGGGACCGGCATCGTCACGATCTGCATGTTGACCTTGTGCAACCGGTCCACGACCGGAACGATCAACGTGAACCCGGGCGGTCGTACGTCTCCCGTCAGCCGCCCGAGCCTCAGGACCACCCCGCGCTCGTACTGCTTGACGACGCGGGCCGCCGCGACCAGGTAGACGGCGCCCGCGGAACCCGCGGCGACGAGCGCGGTCAGCAGGGCTTCGAGCATGACGACCTCCTCTGTCAGAGGTCCCTTACGTCTGTTCCTGCAACGATATGCCCGAGGTCCGGCCCGGGGCCATGGTGAGGCCCCGGGCCGGACCGCTCATCCGCGTGTGCCGGGTCCGGTCAGGACGCCGTGACCCGCTCCGGCTCGGGCTCGGCCTCGGTGACCCGAACCGGCTCCGTGCCCACCGCGCTGTGCCGCTCGGCCCAGTTCTCCAGAGCCGTACGACAGGCGTGGTCGAGGTGGTGCAGCCCGGACAGGTCCACCTCCACCGGGCGGTCCTGCGGCAGGTTCTCCAGGCTGTCGAGGATCTTCGGCAGCCTGAGGAAGGTCGCGTTGCCCGACAGGTACGCCTGGATCGGGCCGGCGCCCTTGTCGATGATCTCCAGCTTCACGTGCGAGGCCTCCCAGGCGGTCTTGACGACCGACAGGGCCAGACCGATCAGCACGCCCTCGAACATGTTCACCGCGACGATCGAGACGGCGGTGACGACGAGGATCAGCGCCTCGCCCCGGTGGCTGCGCCACAGCGAGACGACGCCCCGGAAGGGGATCAGCTTGAAGCCCGCGTGGACCAGGATGCCCGCCAGCGCGGGAAGCGGGATCAGTGCCAGCGCGGCGGGCAGCAGCGCCGCGAACAGCAGCAGCCATACGCCGTGCATGACACGGGACGCCTTGGTCTTCGCGCCCGCCTGGACGTTGGCGGAGCTGCGCACGATGACCGCGGTCATCGGCAGCGCGCCGAGCACACCGCACACCGTGTTGCCCGCGCCCTGCGCCATCAGCTCCTTGTCGTACTCGGTGCGCGGCCCGTCGTGCAGCCGGTCCACGGCCGCGGCGCTGAACAGCGACTCGGCCGACGCTATGAGCGTGAAGGCGACGATCGTGGTGAGCACGCCGACGCTCGCGAGTTCACCGAAGGCGTCCATGGACGGCGGCTGGACGGATCCCAGCAGGCCCTTGACCTCGACGGTGGCCACCGGCAGGGAGAACACGGCGGTCACCGCCGTCGCCAGACCGACCGCGGCGAGCGGACCGGGAACCGTGCGCACCCGGCGCGGCATCCGCTGCCACAGCAGGAGAACGGCGATGGTGCCCGCGCCGAGTCCGATCGACGCCAGTGCCTCGGCGTTCCCGGCGGCCTGGGCGAGCGCGCCGGGCAGTCCGGCTATCTTCTCCAGGCCCGAGGCGGGCGCCTTGGCGTCGGCGACCGCGTAGAGCTGCCCGGCGATGAGGACAAGGCCGATTCCGGCCAGCATGCCCTCGACGACCGAGACCGAGATGGCCCGGAACCAGCGCCCCATCCTCAGGGCGCCCATGAGGAGCTGGAGCAGCCCGGTGGCGAGCACGATCACACCGAGCACGGGCAGCCCGAACTCCTGGACGGCCTCGAAGACCAGCACCGTCAGACCGGCGGCGGGCCCGGAGACCTGAAGGCTGCTGCCGCGCATCATGCCGGTGACGATGCCGCCCACGATGCCGGTGACCAGCCCGACCTCGGCCGGGACTCCGGAGGCGACGGCCACACCGACACACAGCGGCAGCGCGACGAGGAAGACGACCAACGAGGCGGCGAAGTCCTGCCGCAGGTGGGGGAACTTGGTCATCATGGCGGTCACAGCGCCTCGAACGCGTCGGTCTCGGCGTCGTGGACGCGCACGGCGCCCTTGTGGACCTCGTAGTACCAGGCGTGCAAGGACAGCTGACGGTCCTTCAGCTTCTTTTCGATGAACGGGTACGAGCGCAGGCGCAGCACCTGTGTGAGCACATGCGCCTGGACACCCTCGGCGACCTCCGGATCCTCGGCGGCGCCGGTCGGGCGGGGGGTGGCGTGCGAGAGCCAGTCACGCACGGCCGGTACGGCGTCGAGGTCGTCGCCGCGCACCAGCGCGCCGACGGCGCCGCAGTGCGAGTGGCCGCAGACCACGATGTCACTGACGCCGAGGACCTCCACGGCGTACTCGATGGTGGCCGCCTCGCTGGTGGGGTGCTCGGAGGCGTACGGCGGGACGATGTTGCCCGCGGTGCGCAGCTCGAAGAGCTCGCCGGGGCGGGCGCCCGTGATCAGGGCCGGCACGACCCGGGAGTCGGAGCAGGTGATGAACAGGACCTGCGGGGACTGCCCGTCGGCCAGCTTGGCGAACTCCTCAGGGCGCTGTCCGAACATGCGGGCGTTGTCGATGAGGGGCTGCATATGTGGTGACTCCTCCTGGCGCGCCGCACTGGCGCGTCGGGGTTTACATGACAGAGGTGGGGGGACTGCTCTGCTCTCTCAGCAGCGGAAGACCTGAAGTGCGGCCGGGGTGTGGGACGTCCACGATCTCGGCCCGCTCTGCGCGGCGCCGGGTCTGGACGGCTCGTGCGAGGACGCGGGGTCCCGGGTCGGCAACGGTCGGTCGGGCGCCTGAGGCGCGGAGTCGGCGGGGCGCGGACGATCACGGTTGCCGAGCGGTCCGGTCGGGTCCCCATGGCCCGACGGAACGCAGTGGCGGGACGTGAAGATCTCGTCGCGCAACGCCTTCCCGGAGATCTTGCTTCCGGGATGGGCTTTGGCCTCTGCCTGACTGACCGTATGCGCGTGTGCGAAGGACGCGGTGAGTGCGAAGAACTGGAGGGCGAGCAGGACGGCGGTCAGCGCGGAAACCGCCGCGCGGGCCGTCGTACCTCGGAACATACGCCTCCCTCCAGCCCGTTCACACATCTAGCGCGCACCAACACTTGGTCAACCGTTGGTCAAGAAACACATTAGCCCGGCAAAGTTGTTTGCAGGGTTAACTTAACGTTTCGAGCTGAAGAGAGCCTGAAACCCGAGGGTGGCGTGGCGTGAACTGGCCCTTGACCCAAAGACGTTGGGTCGGGTAGCGCGCGTCAGTGCGACACGAGGCCCTTGGCGTCGCGGGCCAGGGCGGTGAGGCGCGAGATGGCGCGGAAGTACTTCTTGCGGTAGCCGCCCTTCAGCATCTCCTCGCTGAAGAGCCGGTCGAAGGGCAGACCTGAGGCCAGGACCGGGACTTCACGGTCGTAGAGCCGGTCGGCGAGCACCACCAGGCGCAGGGCGGTCGACTGGTCCGGCACCGGCTGCACGTCGGTCAGGCAGACCGCCGTGAGCCCGTCGGTGAGCGCGCCGTAGCGGCTGGGGTGGACGCGGGCGAGGTGGTCCAGCAGGTGCGGGAAGTCGTCGAGCGAGGCGCCCGCGGTGGCGTACGCCGCCTTCGTCACCTGCTCGTCGGAGAACGGCGCCGGGGCCTCGGGCAGGCCGCGGTGACGATAGTCCTCGCCGTCGATGCGCAACGCGCGGAAGTGGGCCGACAGGCCCTGGATCTCCCGCAGGAAGTCGGCCGCCGCGAAACGGCCCTCACCGAGCTTGCCGGGGAGGGTGTTGGAGGTCGCGGCCAGCGCGACGCCCGCGTCGACGAGCTTGCCGAGCAGGGTGGAGACGAGGACGGTGTCGCCCGGGTCGTCCAGCTCGAACTCGTCGATGCACAGCAGGCGGTGCCCGGAGAGGGTCTGCACGGTCTGCTGGAAGCCGAGGGCGCCGACCAGGTTCGTCAGCTCCACGAAGGTGCCGAACGCCTTGAGGGACGGCTCGGCCGGGGTGGCGTGCCACAGGGAGGCGAGCAGATGGGTCTTGCCGACGCCGTAGCCGCCGTCGAGGTAGACGCCGCGCGGTCCTGCCGGAGTCTTGGGCGCCTTGGGCCTGCCGAACCCGAGGAAACCGCGCCGGGCCTTCCCCGCGCCGCTCGCGTGCGCCCCGCCGAGTCCGCCCGCGAAGTCCTCCAGCACCCGGACCGCCTCGGTCTGGCTGGGCTGGTTCGGGTCCGGGATGTAGGTGCTGAAGCGGACCGCGTCGAACCGCGGCGGCGGCACCATCTCGGCGACCAGCCGGTCCGCGGGGACGTGCGGCTCACGGGCGCACAGGGACAGCGGGCTCGCTTCGGCTATCGGGTGCACACCGGAGGCTGCGGAGGAGGACGACACGGTTCACCATGCTAAACGCCGTGCCACACTCCATGACATGCGACGCCTGTTCCCTGTGACCGACGAGACAACATCGAGGGCCGCCGGCGGTGCCGCCGGGGAGGACGCGCTCGAAGGTGCCGGTGAGGGGGGTGTGGCCGGCGCATCCGCTGGTGTGCGTGATCTGAACGGCCGGGAGTGGAGTCTCGCCGAGCTCTCCGCCGCCTACGCCTACCCCGAGCTCGGCCCCGGCGGGCCGCAGGCCTGGCTGCGCGGGAACATGGTGTCCACGCTGGACGGGGCGGCCCAGCACGACGGCCGCTCCCAGCCCATCTCCAGCGCGGCCGACATGCGGGTCTTCGGCACGCTGCGGGGGCTGGCGGACGTCGTGGTCGTCGGTGCCGAAACGGTCCGTCGGGAGGGGTACCGCCCGGCACGCGCGCGTGCGGAGTTCGCCGAGGCGCGCGAGGCGGCCGGGCAGGCGCCCGCGCCGGCCATCGCGGTGGTCAGCGCGAGCCTGGACCTGGACTACGGCCTGCCGCTCTTCACCTCGCCCGTCGTACCCACCATGGTCCTCACCGGCGCCGCCGCGGCCCCGGACCGGGTCGCGACCGCCGAGAAGGCCGGTGCCCGGGTGGTGATCGCCGGTGACGGCGTCGGCGTGGACCCGGTACGCGCCGTCCAGGCACTCGCCGAGCTCGGGCACACCCGCCTGCTGACCGAGGGCGGACCCCGGCTGCTCGGGCAGCTGGTGGCCGCCGGGGTGCTCGACGAACTGTGCCTCACGATCTCCCCGATGCTGACCGCCGGGGACGCCCAGCGCATCGCCGGGGGGCCCTCGGTGGCCGTCCCCGAACGGTTCGAGCTGGTCTCCCTGCTGGAGGAGGAGGGCTTTTTGTTCGGGCGGTACCGGCGGACGTGAGATCGGCCCGGAAATGGGTTCTCTGAGAGCTGTGCCCCCGGAAATGGCGGAATCTATCGTTCCGGTTAGCTTCCGCCGGGCACACTGAAACTCGCAGTCCCCGTATGAGAGCGGGGCAGGATGGTTTCCGCAGAAGGGGCGCCCGGTGTTCACAAGCGTTTTGATGATCGAGAAGGCCCTGACGTCCGCAGACGTGGAGTTCGTCACCACGTTGCACGGGGAGGAGCGGGTCTCCTTCCACGTGCTGCTCCAGCCACGCGGTGAGCAGGCCGACAGACTGTTGCGCGCCATCGACGACATCGCCCTCGGTGAACTGGACGAGGCCGTCCGGGAGGGCAAGACCCCGGAGGGCGAGGAGGCGATGAGCACCGGGGAGCGGGCGCTGGAGGTGTCGCTGACCGCGTTGCGCGGGGCCGGGGCACAGGCCGAGGGGCGGCTGCTGGAGGACCATCCGCTCGACGCGCTGAAGGCCGTGGTGGACGAGGTGGGCGCTGACGAGGTGATCGTGCTGACCGACCCGCACTACGTGGAGGAGTTCTTCCACCGCGACTGGGCTTCGAGGGCCCGGCACAAGGTGGGGGTGCCGGTGCTGAAACTGTTCTCGCACAGCAAGGCGTAGGGCCTGATCCCCGCGCCCCTCGGGCCGGCCCGGCCGCGTACCCAATAGGCTGGGGCCTCACCGTCGTATCGCACTCCTGGGAGAACACGCATGGCACCCGGCATTCCCACCGCCATGGACCGACCGCACTTCATCGGCATCGGCGGGGCCGGGATGTCGGGGATCGCGAAGATCCTCGCGCAGCGTGGGGCCAAGGTGGCCGGCAGCGATGCCAGGGAGTCCGCGACCGCCGAGGCGCTGCGGGCGCTCGGCGTGACCGTGCACATCGGGCACGCGGCGGAGCACCTCGCCGACGACGCCAGCTGTGTCGTGGTGTCGTCGGCGATCCGGCAGGACAATCCCGAGCTGGCCCGCGCGGCCGAGCTGGGCATCCCGGTGGTGCACCGCTCCGACGCGCTCGCCTCGCTGATGACGGGGCTGCGCCCGATCGCCGTGGCCGGCACGCACGGCAAGACGACCACCACGTCGATGCTGGCGGTCTCCCTGTCCGAGCTGGGCCTTCAGCCCTCGTACGCCATCGGCGGCGACCTGGACGCCCCCGGCTCCAACGCCCTGCACGGCGACGGCGACATCTTCGTGGCCGAGGCGGACGAATCGGACCGCAGCTTCCACAAGTACGCGCCCGAGGTCGCCATCGTCCTCAACGTCGAGCTCGACCACCACGCCAACTACGCCTCGATGGACGAGATCTACGAGTCCTTCGTGACGTTCGCCGACCGCATCACCGAGGGCGGCACCCTGGTGATCTCGGCCGACCAGGACGGGGCGCGGGAGCTGACCCGGCTCGTCGCGGCCCGCGATGTGCGGGTGGTGACGTACGGCGAGGCGGAAGACGCCGACGTGCGCGTGCTGTCGGTGGTGGCGCAGGGCCTCAAGAGCGAGGTGACCGTCCTTCTCGACGGCGAGGAGCGCACCTTCACGGTGTCCGTCCCCGGCCGCCACTACGCGCTCAACGCCGTGGCCGCGCTGACCGCCGGCGTCGCCCTGGGCGTCCCGGCCGGCGAGCTGGCCCCGGCGATCGCGGCCTACACCGGAGTGAAGCGGCGCCTCCAGCTGAAGGGTGAGGCCGCGGGCGTCCAGGTGATCGACTCCTACGCCCACCACCCGACCGAGATGACGGCGGACCTGGAGGCCATGCGCGCGGCCGCCGGCGACGCCCGGATCCTGGTCGTCTACCAGCCCCACCTGTTCTCGCGCACCCAGGAGCTGGGCAAGGAGATGGGCGAGGCCCTCACCCTGGCGGACGCCTCGCTCGTCCTGGACGTCTACCCGGCCCGTGAGGACCCGATCCCGGGCGTCACCAGCGAGCTGGTCCTCGACGCGGCCCGGGCAGCCGGCGCCGAGGTGACGGCCGTGCACGACAAGGGCGAGGTGCCCTCGCTGGTCGCGGGAATGGCGAAGCCCGGTGATCTCGTTCTCACCATGGGCGCGGGCGATGTCACCGACCTCGGCCCGGCCATCCTGGACCGCCTGTCGAAGTGAGGGGCAAGGACTCATGTCGTACGACGTCGAAAAGCCGGACGAGCAGTGGCGCGCGGAGCTGACCCCGGCCGAGTACGCCGTTCTGCGCCAGGCCGGCACGGAGCCCGCCTTCACCGGTGAGTACACCAACACCAAGACGACGGGCGTCTACTCCTGCCGCGCCTGCGGGGCCGAACTGTTCACGTCCACCACGAAGTTCGAGTCGCACTGCGGCTGGCCGTCCTTCTACGACCCGAAGGACAGCGACGCCGTCGAACTCATCGAGGACCGCTCCCACGGGATGGTGCGCACCGAGGTGCGGTGCGCCCGGTGCGGGTCGCATCTCGGGCATGTCTTCGAGGGCGAGGGGTATCCGACACCGACGGATCAGCGGTACTGCATCAACAGCATCTCGCTGCGGCTGACGCCGGACGAGGGCTGACGCGGGAGGCGGCGCGGCCGGCGGGGACCCGGCCGCGCTGGCACGCCGGACGCCACCGTTCCTAGACTCGTAGGGGAGATCCGGCCCCGGCGGCACGTCCGGTGCGGGAAGGCGGTGGCGCTGCATGTCGTACGTCGCTGTGAGCGCGATCAGCCACCCCGGACTGCTGCGCGAGCGCAACGAGGACAGCCTCGTCGTCGGCCCCTGGACGCTGTGCGCGACCGTCACCGAGAACCCGCAGACCCTGATCTTCCCGCTCGGTACGCCCCTCGTCGTGGCCGTCGCCGACGGGCTCGGCGGGCATCCCGGCGGGGACGTGGCCAGTGCCCTGGTCGCCCGCAGGATCGCCTCGCTCGGTCCGGCCCTGAGCAGTGAGGTCGCCGTCCGTGACGCCCTGAACGTCTGCAACCGGGCCGTCCACCGGGCGGCCGGCGGTGATGAGGGGGGCGAGCTCGCCGGCATGGGCACGACGGTCGCCGGTGTCGTCGTGCGGCCCGACTCGCTGCTGGTGTTCAACGTGGGCGACAGCCAGGTCTTCGCGGTCTCCGCCGAAGGGCTGCGCCAGCTCAGCGTCGACGACAGCCCGCCGCATCCGGCCTGGCGCACCACGTCCCTCGTCACCCAGTGCCTGGGCGGCTCGCTCGCCTTCCGGGCCGTCGAGCCGCATGTCACGGCTGAGACCGTGGTCCCGGGCGAGCGCTTTCTCATCTGCTCGGACGGACTGACGGACCCGGTGCCCAGGGACGTCCTGGCGGAGATCCTCCAGGAGCACGACGACGGCAGGGCGGCCTTCGAGTGCTGGAAGGCGGCCATCGAGGCGGGCGGGCCCGACAACATCACGGTGGCGGTGGTACGGCTCGCGCAGGAGTAGGGCGCGGGCGGTGGGCCGCTCGCCGGCAGGGGCCGGGCTGCCGGTGCGTCAGTCCGACGCCAGGGGGTCGCGGTGGTCCGCCTCGTCGAGTTTCCAGTAGCCCTTCGCGTAGGCGTGCAGGCGGTCCAGGCCGAGGTTCTCCGTGAGGTGGCGGCGGATGTCCCGTACGGCGCCGGACTCGCCGGCCGCCCACGCCGCGAGCCCCTGCCGGGGAACGTCCGCCGCGAGCACGGCGTCCCGCAGCGCCTGGCCCTTGGGCCGGCCGGCCTCCCGGTGGACCCATATGACGTCCAGTCCGGCATGCCGGGGCACCGGGATCTCGGCCTCGGGGCCGGCGACCTCCAGATAGACGGCGCCGCGCGCCGTGGGCGGCAGGTGCTCGGCGATGGTGAGCACGGCGGGCTGGGCGCTCTCGTCGCCGGCGAGGAGGTGGAAGTCGGCGCCGGGGACCGGTCGGAAGGACCCCTTGGGGCCGCCGAAGGAGACCTCCTGTCCCGGACGCGCGGTCTCGGCCCAGCGCGCGGCCGGGCCCTTTCCGTGCAGGACGACGTCGATGTCGATGCATGGCCGTGACGGGGACTGGTGGCGGACGGTGTAGGCGCGGCCGGCCGTGCGGCCGTCGAGCGGGTCGGTGACGAACAGCTTCACCCACTGCGTCGGTTCGTCGCAGCGGAAGGCCGACATCCCCGGCCCTCCCAGGGTGATGCGCGCCATCCGTGGGGCGATACGGGTGACCGCCTCCACCGTGGCGGTGTAACGGGTTCGGCGTGCGCGGAACATGGGGCGACAACCTTTCAGGGGGTGGGGCCGGCGGTCGGCGCCCCGTCGGCGGGGGTGGCCTGTCGGCAGGTCAGGAGGGTGGAGACCAGGCGCTCGGCGATCCGTGGGTCGGTCGGCCGCCCCGTCATGAAGGCGCGGTGGAAGACGGGGCCGGCCAGCAGATCGAGAAGCCGGTCGGCCCCGTCCCGCGGCAGGGCGCCGGGGGAGCCGCAGGCCAGGGCGTCCAGCAGTCGTGCGCGGGAGTGGTCGCGCCGTCCCTTGAGCACCTGTTCCCGCAGCGGGGCCGCGGTCGTGGCGTCCTGGAGGGCGTGACCGATGAGCGCGAACAGGACGCGGCCCGTGTCGGACCGGGTGAAGACCCGGTCCAGATGCGTCACGTGCCCGGTCAGAGCCTCCTGCGCGCATCCCGTCCGGGGCGGCCAGGACGCCATGTCCCGCAGATCCTCCTCCAGGACGTCGAGGAGGATGTCGATCTTCGATCTCCACCAGCGGTAGATCGTCTGCTTGGAGACCCCGGCCCGCTCGGCGATCGAACCGACCGTCACGGCCTGGAACCCGGTCTCGGCCAGCAGGTCGTCCGCGGCTCTCAGGACGGCGACACGGGCCGCCTCACTGCGCCTCGGGCCGTTCCTGATGCGTCGTGGCGCGTCCATGGCGGGCCCTCCTCGATCCTCGATCGCCCGCGTCAGACTAGACGCAACGGTGCGTGTAGTCAAAGTGGAGCCGAGTGGGCGGACATCACCCGTTCCACCCGTTCCTCCTCGGGCAGGGGGAGGCCCGAGGAGGAACGGGCGTCCGGCCGCGGCGTCGGCTCAGCTCGGCTCGGACGCCGCCCGGTGCGCGGCGTCGACCGGGCGGGCGCAGGCGAACAGCAGCCGTGTACGCATCCGGTACACCGCCGTGCCCTCCTGGTTGACCGCCTCGACGAGGAAGCGGACCGTCCCCGTGTCAGGGCGCCGAGGATGCGGCGCGGCCTCTTCCACCGTGGCCCGCCCGCGCAGTTCGTCGCCGGGGCGTACCGGAGCGAGGAAGCGGACCTCGTCCATGCCGTAGGAGCCCTGGCAGGCGGAGTCCGCGAGCAGTGCGCGCACGAACTGCCCCATCACCACGGCACCGGTGTGCCAGCCACTGGCCACCAGCCCCCCGAACGGAGAGCGGCGGGCCGCCTCCGGGTCCAGGTGGAAGGGCATGGGGTCCCAGGCGCGCGCGTACTCGATGATGTCGTCGCCGGTCAGCAGGGTGGCGCCCAGCTCGTAGGCGGTGCCTGGGGGGAAGTGCTCGAAGTGCCGCACGTGGCTGTCCTCCGTAGATGAACCCGGGGCGGGGGCAGGGGTGGTGGTGCTCAGCCGGCGGTCGCCGCGTAGTCCGCATGCCGGGACGCGTCCGCCGGGCGGGCGGGCACGGGCCGGGGTCCGGGGCCGCGCAGACGGCCCTTCTCCGCGCCGTACCACTCGGCGATCCGGAAGGCGAGGTCCATCGACTGCGCCCGGTTCAGCCGGGGATCGCAGGCCGTCTCGTACCGCAGGTGCAGGTCGTCGGAGAGGACCTCCCTGCTGCCGCCCAGGCACTCGGTGACGTCCTCGCCCGTCAGCTCCACATGGACACCGCCGGGATGCGTGCCCAGTGCCCGGTGCACCTCGAAGAATCCGGTGACCTCGTCGAGGACGTCGTCGAAGCGCCGCGTCTTGTGGCCGCTCGGTGCGGTGCAGGTGTTGCCGTGCATGGGATCGCAGGCCCAGACCACCCGGGCGCCCTCCGCGCGTACGGCCTCGACCAGGGCGGGCAGCCGGTCGCGCACCAGGCTCCGCCCCATGCGGGCCACCAACGTCAGCCGGCCGGGCGTGCGCTGCGGATCGAGCCGGTCCAGCAGGCGCAGCACATCGTCGACCTGGGCGTGCGGACCGAGCTTGACGCCGAGGGGGTTGTGGACACCGGCGGCGAACGCGATGTGCGCGCCGTCGAGTTGGCGGGTGCGCTCGCCGATCCAGAGCATGTGCCCGGACAGGGCGTAACGCCGCCCGGTGTCGGGGTCGGTGCGCACCAGGGCGGACTCGTAGTCGAGCAGCAGGGCCTCGTGGCTGGCGAACACCTCCGTGGTGCGCAGCGTCGAGGCGCTCATCCCGCAGGCTCGGATGAAGGCGAGGGCTGCGTCGATCTCGTCCGCGAGCCGCTCGTACCGGCGTCCCGCGCCGGACAGGGCCACGAAGTCACGGTTCCACTCGTGCACCCGGGCGAGGTCCGCGTGCCCTCCCGCGGTCAGTGCCCGCAGCAGGTTCAGCGTCGTGGCCGACGCCTCGTACACGCGCCGCAACCGCGCCGGATCGGGGGTGCGGGCCTCGGCGGTGAACTCCAGCCCGTTGACCGCGTCGCCCCGGTACGAGGGCAGGGTCACGCCGTCCCGGGTCTCGGTGGCACGCGAACGGGGCTTGGCGTACTGGCCGGCGATACGGCCGACCTTGACCACGGGCACACCCGCCGCGTACGTCAGGACGGCGGCCATCTGGAGCAGGACTTCCAGCTTGCCGCGCACGGACTCGGCGCTCACCGCGTCCAGGGTCTCCGCGCAGTCGCCGCCCTGGAGCAGGAAGGCCCTGCCGAGAGCCACCTCGCCGAGCCGGTCGAGCAGGACGTCGCATTCGCGCGCGAACACCAGGGGCGGTGCGCAGGACAGGGCATCCACGGCGGCGCGCAGCGCGGCGGGGTCGGGCCAGTCCGGCTGCTGCGCCGCGGGGAGCGCGCGCCACGCTTCCCAAGCGGGTTCGGGGCCTGCGTTCCCGGCGTCCGCAAACGGCACGGGATTCGCCGGCGCATCCACTGCGGGATGCGCTGCGGGAGCCGCACAGGGATGTGCGACGGGATTCTCTCTGGCTTCCACAGAATTCACGGCGACAACCTCAACGCCTTCCGCCGACGACGGCAGGTGGGGGCAGATGGTGGGCGCAGCCTGTCATGCGCCGAGCCGGCGTGTGCAGTGCGTCATTGGGGCTAGAAGGGCGGATCTACTACCCGAGTACTAGCCCCAGTGGCCGACTGTCGGCGGAAGTCGCACTCCTGGAGCATTTCGGCAGGCGCAAACGTCCGCTCGAAAGGTGATCCCGTATGAGCCACACCGTCAACCCGTCCGGATCCGTGTCCCGCCCACAGACCGGGGACGAATACCTGGAGAGCCTCCGCGACGGCCGCGAGGTGCGGATCAACGGCG
Source organism: Streptomyces sp. NPDC001920 (assembly GCF_053594495.1). Lineage (NCBI taxonomy): Bacteria > Bacillati > Actinomycetota > Actinomycetes > Kitasatosporales > Streptomycetaceae > Streptomyces > Streptomyces sp. NPDC001920. Next base: position 204,355 of record NZ_JBSFEP010000001.1, on the reverse strand, counting down.
AGCGGGTGCAGGACGTCACCAGCCACCCGGCCTTCCGCAACAACTCCCGGATGGTTGCCCGGCTGTACGACGCGCTGCACGACCCCGAGCGCAACAGCGCCCTGGTCGTCCCCACCGACACCGGCAACGGCGGCTTCACCCACCCCTACTTCAAGGCCCCTCACACCACCGGCGACCTGCGCGCCGCCGCGCGGGCCATGACGGAGTGGGCCCGCATGACGTACGGCTGGATGGGCCGCACACCCGACTTCAAGGCCGCTTTCCTGTCCACTCTGGGATCGAACCGGGAGCACTACGCGCCCTTCGAGGACAACGCCGCCACCTGGTACCGCAAGGCCCAGGAGAACGTGCTGTTCATCGGCCACGGCATCGTCAACCCGCCGATCGACCGCAACCGGGGCCTCACCGAGCTCAAGGACGTGATGCTGACCGTCGACCGGGAGACCGACGCCGGCCTCGTCGTGTCCGGGGCCAAGGTCGTCGGCACCGGCGCCGCGCTCACCCAGCACATCTTCATCGGCAGCTACGGCGTGATACCGAAGGGCGCGAAGGAATTCTCCGCCTACTTCATCGTGCCGACGAACAGCCCCGGCCTGAAGGTCATCTCCCGGCCGTCGTACGAATTCGCGGCGGCCACCGTCAGCAGCCCTTTCGACCAACCGCTGAGCAGCCGCCTGGACGAGAACGACGGAATTCTCGTTTTCGACCAGGTGCTGATTCCCTGGGAAAACGTCTTCTGCTACGACGTCGACAAGGCCAACAACTTCTTCTACGGCTCCGGATTCTTCTACCGGGCCATGTTCCACGCGTGTGTCCGCTTCTCCGTGAAGATGGACTTCCTGACCGGCCTGCTGGCCAAGTGCCTGGAGACGACGGGCACGTCCGAGTTCCGCGGGGTGCAGAGCCGGCTCGGTGAGGTGCTCGCCTACCGCAACATGTTCTGGGCCCTGGTGGACTCCATGGCCGAGAACCCGACCAGGTGGCCCGACGGCACGGTCACCCCCAACGGCGAGACCGCGCTGGCGTTCCGGGTCCTGTCCTCCTCGATCTTCCCCAAGGTCCGCGAGATCTTCCTGCGCGACCTCGGCAGCGCCCTGATCTACAACAACTCCCACGCGCTCGACTGGTCCGACCCCGAGGTCCGGCCCCATCTCGACAAGTACGTCCGGGGCCTCGGCGTGGAGGCGGTCGACCGGGTCAAGCTGATGAAGCTCGCCTGGGACGCGGTCGGCACCGAGTTCGGCGCCCGCTGGGAGCTGTACGAGATGAACTACGCCGGCAACCACGAGCAGATCCGCTTCGAGGCGCTGCACGCCCAGCAGGCGTCGGGGAAGTTCGAGGACTACAAGCAACTCGTCGACCGCTGCCTGTCGGAGTACGACGAGAACGGCTGGACGGTCCCCGACCTGATCAACCCCAAGGACACGACCGTCATCGGCGGCGGGAGCCCCACCGAGGCCGCGCGGTGAGCAGCCGCGCCCTGTCGGAGCAGACCCAGCTGCGAAGCGTGCTCGGACAGTTCGTGACCGGCGTGTGCGCGGTGTCGACCCGGTTCGACACCCCGTCCGGAGTGCGGCACGACGCCATCGCGGTGAACTCGTTCACCTCCGTCTCCCTCGACCCGCCGCTGGTGTCCATGTACCTGCGGGACGACTCCACCTTCCTGGCACGGGTGCGCACGTCAGGCCAGTGGGCCGTGTCGTTCCTCGGCGACCGGGCGCGTGCCCTGGTCGGTGTCCTCACCGCACCCGCCGCCCGGCGCCCCGCCGTGGAGGACGCCGCCGACTGGACGGTCGGACCGCACACCGGCTGCCTGGTCCTGTCGGACGGGCCCGGAACGCTCGAATGCGCCCTGCACCTCACCCAGCCCCTCGGCGACCACGTGCTCGTCGTGGGGCGGGTGCTGGGCGCCGTGGCCCGCGACCACGAACCCCTGGTCTTCCACCGGGGCACCTTCACCGGAATCACACCGGCGCACTGATCGCGCCCCGCACACCGAACAGGAGGAGGCGCCATGGCGCCCAAGCGCCCGTACGTGGCCGTCGTCGGCGGTGGCATCGGCGGACTGGCCGTCGCCATCGGACTGCGGCGGCAGGGCATCGAGGCCGTCGTCCACGAACAGGCACGTGCACTGGACCACCAGGGCGCCGGGATCGCCATCGGCGCCAACGGTCATCGCGCCCTGCGCCACCTCGGTGTCGCGGGCCGGCTGGCCGGGGCGGCCGTCGAGCCGGTGCGCGCCGACTTCCGGCACTGGCGCACCGGGCGGTCCATGGTGACGCACACGCTGGCCGGTGGGTACGCGGACAGGTTCGGGGCGCCCTTCTGGACCGTGGAGCGGGCGGCCGTGCAGCAGGCCCTGCTCGCCGAGCTGGGGCCCGGCGCGGTCCGGCTCGGCGCGCGCTGCACCGAGGTGACGCAGACCGGCGCCGGCGCCGTCATCCGCTTCGCCGACGGCGCCGAGACCGAGGCCGACGCGGTCATCGGGGCGGACGGCATCCACTCCGCCGTACGCCACAGCGTGTTCGGGCCCGACGAGGCCGTGTTCTCCGGCACCAGCGGCTACCGCGCCCTCGTCCCCATGGACCGGCTCGGGCACATCCCCGAACTCGCCGAACGGGTGCTGTGGCTGTGGCTCGGTCCGGGCCGGCACTTCATCGCCTACCCGGTGGCCGACGGCGCGGCGCTGAACTTCCTCGCCGTCGTCCCCGACGCCGAGTGGACGGTCGAGTCCTGGTCCACCGAGGGCGAGGGCGCCGACCTGCTCGCCGCCTTCGAGGGCTGGCACCCGTTCGTCACCGAGATCCTCGCCGCCTGCGAACGGCCCGGCCGCTGGGCGCTGTACGACCGCGAACCGCGGCGCGTGTGGAGCACGGACCGGGTCACCCTGCTCGGCGACGCGGCACACGCGATGCTGCCGCACCACGGGCAGGGCGCGAACCAGTCGCTGGAGGACGCGGTGGTGCTGGCGCACCTCCTCGGCCGTGCCGGAGCCGACGGGGTCGCGGAGGCCCTGCGGTCCTACGAGCGGGTGCGCCGGCCGCGCACCCGTCTGCTCCAGGCGGGCTCCCGCAAGAACGCCGCCTGCTTCCAGCTGCCGGACGGCCCCGAGGCGCGGGCCCGCGACGAGCGGCTGACCCGGCTGCCCGACGACCTCGCCTGGATCCACGGACACGACGCCCTCGGTGCGCTGCGGGAGCAGACCGCGCCCGTCTGATCCCGGCGGCCGTGCCGACCCGCCCGACTCGACGAACGGTGAGAAAGACCATGGCAAGGACCTACTCCTTCGAAGGCAACGTCCCCGTCGTGCACCCCACGGCATACGTCCACCCCGACGCCGTACTGATCGGCTCGGTCGATGTCGGGCCCGGGTGCTACGTCGGCCCGCTGGCCAGCCTGCGCGGAGACTTCGGGCGTATCGAGCTGCGCGCGGGCTCCAATGTGCAGGACGGCTGTGTCCTGCACTGCTTCCCGGGCGCCGACACGGTCGTCGAGGAGGACGGCCACGTCGGCCACGGCAGCGTGCTGCACGGCTGCCGGGTCGGGCGCGACAGCCTCATCGGCATGAAGTCCGTCCTGATGGACGGGGTGGTCGTGGGCCGGCAGGCGTTCGTCGGCGCGGGCAGCTTCGTCAAGTCCCGCTTTCACGTGCCGGAACGGCACCTCGTGGCCGGCAGCCCGGCCAAGGTGATCCGGGAACTCACGGCCGACGAGATCGCCTGGAAGGGCAACGGGACGCTCCAGTACCAGAAGCTGGCCCAGCGCTGCCTCGCCGCTCTGCACCCGGCCGAACCCGCCACCGAGCCGGCCACCGACACGCCCCGTGCCCGCTCCGGCGAACCCGAGCACGTGACCCTGCACGAGTACCGGACCCGCTGAGGCGCGTCCCCGACCTCACCCGCACCCACTCCCGCGGCAGCGACCGCGGTTCCCACCCAGTCTGGAGGCAGTCCATGACCAGCACAGCCACCTCCCGCCTCGTCGTCGGCGACCGGTTCCGCGACTTCGCCGACGCCGTCGGGGCCGACACCCTCTCGGCCCTCACCCACGCGCTCGACTCCGGTGACCTGGACACCGTGGAAGGGCCGGTGCACGTGGTCACCGGCCAGGGGATAGGCGAGTTCGAGCTCTCCTATCTCAGGGACGCGATCACCCGCCGGCAGCTGGACGACCGGATCGTCCTGGTGCACTCCGCCGGGCGGCCGGCCCCCCGCCAGGAGCTGCACAAGGCCCGCGAGGACAACGTGCTCGTCGCCGGCCTCACCCGGGTCGACGACAGCACCTACGAGGCCGGGCTGCGGCTGCACGACCACAACGAACTCCTCGCCGACGTGCAGGACCGCGTCCATGTGCAGGGCATGGTGGCCATCGAGGCCGCACGCCAGATGTTCCTCGCGGTGATCGAGCACTACTTCACGTCGCGCTGGCCGCAGCAGCGCTACTACATCGTGCTCAACTCCATGAACACCTCGTTCTCCAACTTCCTCTTCCCCGTCGGCGCCACCCTGCGCCTGACCGTGGACGAGTCCGACCTGTCCGAGCCCAGCAGGCTCACGGTCCGTACGACGGTGCAGGTGGAGCAGGCCGGCAGGGTCGCCGCCGCCGTGACCATCGACGCAGCCGCCTTCGCACCGGGCCTGCTGGAGGAGAAGGAGCTGCGGCGGGCCAAGAGCGCCGTGGCGAGCACGGTGGACGCGGCTCTCGCGGCCGTCTGACGTGACACCGCCGGTGCAGGACCCACGGGCACGGCCCGCCACGGGCCGACTCCAGCGCCCGGGCCCGCTCCCCGACCCCGCCCGACTCCCGCTTCTGGAGCGCCGGTTCGCCTATCTGGGACCGCGGGGCACCTTCACCGAGCGGGCGCTGCGCTCGCTTCCCGAGGCCGCGGGCGCCCGGATGACGCCGGCCGGCACGGCCGCGCAAGCCCTGACGCTGGCGGTGCGGGGGGACGTCGACGCCGCCATGCTCCCCGTGCACAACACCGTCGCGGGGATGGTCCCGGACACCTTGCGGGCCATGGCCCAGTCGCCCGCGCTGACCGTGCTGCGCGAGGTCGTCCTCGGTATCGAGTTCGCCGTGCTGGTGCGTCCCGGCACCGAACTCCCGCGGGTTCGTACCGTGAGCGGGCACCCGCACGCGCTGCGGCAGGTCGGCGGCTGGCTCGGCCGCCGTGTCCCCCTGGCGCACCGGGTGCCCGCGGCGTCCAACGCCGAGGCGGCGCGCCGGGTCCGCGACGGGGAGTGCGACGCGGCGGTGGCCGGCGAGTTCACCGCGCCCCTCTACGGCTTGCGGGTCGCCGCCTCGGGGATACAGGACACCGCCGGTGCCACCACCCGGTTCCTGCTGTGCGCCCGCTCCGGCGGGCCCGGCCTGCCCGCCACCGCGCCGGCCGACCGCACCTCGCTGATCGGGCGGCTCCACGGACGGCCGGAGGACGTCGGCGAGCTGCTGGCGGAGCTGCGGCGGCACCCGTTTCTGCGGGCCGTCTCCCTGCAGCTGGTACCCGACGGCCTCAGGAGCTCGCTGCTGCTGGCCGACTGCCCGGGCCGGTCGGACCAGCAGTCCACGGCACGTGCCGTCGGCCTGCTGCGGCTGCGCGTCCCAGGACTGAGATCCCTCGGGTCGTACACCGCGGCCCACCAGCCGTGCCGCCCCACCGACCTCTGTCCCCCCACCGACCTTTGCCACCCCACCGACCTCTGCCACCCCCAAGACCTCTTCCACGCCCACGACTTGTGTCATCCGTACGACTCGTACGAAGGGAGCAGGACGATGAACACCGAGGCAGCCTCCGAGCCCACCACCGGGGCCGACGGCTCCGCGGAACCCGCACCCGAGGTCATCGAAGGCCTGCGGGAGCAGATCGACGAGCTGGACGGCTTCATCATCGGCACGCTCAAGGAGCGGCTGCGAACGTCCCGGGAGATCCAGCGCCTGCGCACGGGCGGTGGCGGCGCGCCGACGGACTCGGGGCGCGAGCACACCATACGGGGCCGGTACGCCGAGGAACTGGGTGAAGGCGGCGCCGGACTGGCCGAGGCGCTGCTCCAGTTGTGCCGGGGGCGGTCGGCACGGTGAGCGCACCCCGCAGGGCGGCGCCGCCCGCTCCCCGTCGTCGCGGTCGTGAGTTCGTCCTCGCGGCCGCGACGGCGCTGTTCCACGAGCGTGGCTACGACGCGACCAGCATGAGCGACCTCGCCGACCGCCTCGGCGTCACCAAGGCCGCGCTGTACCGCCATGTGAAGAGCAAGGAGGAGTTGCTGCACGCGGTGACCGCACCGGTGAGGAAAACCGTGCCGGAGCTGCTCTCGGCGAGCGCCCCCTCGCACGGCCGGCCGGTGGAGACCCTCGCCGCGCTGCTGCACCGGCTGGCCGAGGCGGTGGCGGGCGACCCGGCACGGCATGCCCTCTTCTGGGGGAGGCGCGGCGGGACGGGCCAGGACGGCCCCGACGCGCTCTGCCGTCAGGCCGTGGTCCGACGGCTGACGGAACTGCTGCAACTGGCCGCCGCCCAGGGCGACGTACGCGCCGACATCGAACCCGCTCTCGCCGCGCGGCTGCTTCTCGGCGCCGTCATCGGGCTCGGTGCCCCGGCGGACGGGCCGGGGGCGCCGCCCCCGCCCTCAGTCATCGGCCTCCTGCTCGACGGACCGGTCCGGGTCACGCTCGCCCGGGCCTCCTGAGACGTCCCGGCAGGCAGGACCGTGGGGTGTGGACCGGTCGAGCGCCGTGCGCACGGCGTCCCTGAGCCACAGGTGCACCGGCTCGGTGTCGTGGCGCGGATGCCATGCCTGACAGATGCTGATGGGGTCGGTCTCGACCGGGAGGTCGAACACCTCGATGCCCAGGGCCCCACGGGCGCTGCCGGCCAGTGAACGGGGCATCGCCGTCACGAAGTCGCCGGCGGGGATCATCAACAGCGCCTCGCCGTAGCTCGGCACGGCGGCGACGACGTCCCGGCTCAGCCCCCTGGCGCGCAGGGCGACGTCGATCGGACCTGTCATACGGCCCTTGCGGGAGACGCTGACGTGCCGCACCGACGCGAACGCCTGCGCCGTCACCTCGCCGTCGAGGAGGGGATGACCGGCCCGCGCCACTCCCACGAACCGGTCGTCGAAGAGCGGTTCGATGCGCAGCTCGGGACTGGGCTCGTCGATGATGCCCACCTCCAGGTCGACCGCGCCCTCCCGCAGGGGCGCGCTGCCATGGGAGCTCTCCACGGTGAAGGTGAACCGGGCGAGAGGCACCTCCGTGCGCGCCCGATTCAGCAGCACCGGTGCCAGGACCGCCGCGTACGCCTCGTCGGCGACGACGGTCAGCGTCCTGTCGACCCGGGTGAGGTCCTCCTGTCTGCTCGGCGCGAGCAGCATCTCGGCCTCCCGCATCAGGGCGCGGACCTTCGGCTGGAGTTCCAGCGCCCTCGGGGTGGGCACCAGACCGCGTCCGGCACGGACGAGGACGGGGTCACCGAGGGCGCGGCGGATCTTGGACAGGGCACGGCTCATGGCGGGCGGGGACAGCGCCAGTCGCTCGGCCGCTCCGGTCACGCTGCCCTCCTGGAGCAGGGCGTCCAGGGCCGGCAGCAGACGCATGTCCACGGCCGGCGAACAGGGGCCCGACAGCCCGTCGGTCCAGTCCCGGTCGTGACCGGGGTCTTCGGCACCGGTGGCGGTCAATGCTTCTCCCGAGAGGTGTTGCGGTGGGCGTCGTACGGTCGCAGCCACGCGATGACCAGCAGCGCCGCCAGCAGCCGGACGCCGATCACCCGCAGCGACTCGGCCATGCCGGTGCTGAACGCCTCGCGCACCTGAGCGGCGAGCCGCGCGCCGTCGCCGGAGCCGGGGTGCCCGGCTTCGCGCAGTGCGGTGCCCAGGGCCTGACCGCCGGCCGAGTCGTCCTTGAGGTGCCGCAGCCCGGCGGGGAGTGCGTCGGCGAACCGGATGTTGAGCAGCGTGCCGAAGACGGCGAATCCGAGCGCTCCGCCGATCTCCCGGCTGAAGCTGTTGACACCCGAGCCGACCCCGGCCTGATGCGCCGGCACGGAGGTCAGGACGGCGTGGGACAGAGGCGGATCCGACAGCCCCGAGCCGATGCCGACCACGACCACGCACCCGGCGGCCGTGCGTGAACCGGGACGGGCACCGCCCCGCGCGGCCGTGGACCGCGCGGGGCCGGCCGACGGGGTGGCGGTCATGAGACGGCCTGTGCGGACGGGCCCGTGTACGCGGAGAGTTCGAAGCCCTGCCCGTCGCTGACCCCGAGGGAGACGAAGCCGTTGGCGGGATCGCGGACGTGGTCGAGATAGGGGCGGGCTCCGGCCGCGAACCTCCCGGTGTCGTCCGCGTGCACCAGGGCACCTTCGCGGAGGTGGGGTTCGGCGGCCCGGACGACGTCGAGATAGAAATCCACCCAGCCGTCCAGATACAGGAAGTCGATCGGACGGGAGAACGAGGACGCCACGGCCACCGCCTCACCGGCGATGACTTCGGCGTATTCGCCGAGTCCGGCGGCCTTGAGATTGTCCCGGGCCGCCAGGCACTTTCCCGCGTGCAGGTCCACCGTGTAGAGCTTTCCCGATCCGTTGTCCCGCAGGGCGGCCGCGATATGGATGGCGGTGAATCCGTACGCGGTGCCGAACTCGAAGACGGTGCGCGGGCGTACGGCGCGGACACAGGCGTACAGCATCCGGCCGATGGCCGCCGGAGCGGCGTAGTAGCCGCCGGCACACGCGGCGACGAGTTCCTCGGGGGTCCAGGCGGCTTCGCGCCGCCTTATCTTTTCGAGCAGTTTCGGCTGCTCGGTCTCGTCCACCCGCTGTTGCTCGGAAGCGATGCGGTTCAGTACGTCCTGAATCTGCGGGGAGAAAAGAGATGAGGTCAATCTTCACACTTCCTTGAATGGGATCCGGCGGCGTGCGGAGCTATGGCTCCGAATGATCGGCGGGCGGGCTTATCAGAGTTCTCGGGAAGTGCGCCGCTGGGAATCCTGAACGTCTTCGAATGGACTTTCATAAAGGGCTGGATGAGTAGATCGACACCCATCAGAAAGCAGTTCGTGCCGATTTTCAGGGGGCTCCCATAAGAAATCCGAGGGTCATGAGAGAGATCTCGATGAGTCCTTTGGCGGCCCAGAACGGCCAACGCCATCTGCTGGTCATGGTGCGGGCGAGCAGATCGATGGCCCGGATTCCGAAGCCGCTCATGATGATGAGGGCCGAGCCGTACGCGCAGAGGAGCACCGCGCATGCGAGGGTCGCGGGGGCGGGGGATCGGCAGCCGGTGGGCCGGGTCCGACCAGCGGAGCAGGTCGATGACGCTGCCGCAGAAGAAAGAAGGTGAACAGAGGGGAGGGCAGGGGTCCGGTCCGGGTCCAGGCCGCCACGACGGCCAGGCAGAGCGCGGCCACCGTCGCCTGGGAGAGGCCCACGGTGACGGGTATGTGTTCCAGCAGGCCGAGCGCGAACACGTCGAGGGGATCGGTGCCCAGCTGCGAGTGGATGAAGGGATAGGCGCCCCCGGAGAAGACGAGGCACCCCGCGAGATAAAACGAGTGATTGTTTCGCCGTGCGCGGTGAATGAGCATCGCTCACCTCCGAGCTTCACTCTATTGACCGCGCGGTTATTAATCCAGTGCGTTGCGTGCAACCTACACTTTCACTGATGGGAATTACTTCGAGGCTAAGAAATTCAAGCCGCAACTTCACGTGTGAGGTAAGCCACGTTTAATGGCGTGATTGAATCCCGGCCATATAATTGTTTCGCGACGCGCAATCGTTGCCTTGGGGATAGATGACCATTGCATGACAGGGGGAACACATGTCTCGCGTATCCCGTCCGGGGATCGATGGGTTAGTGCCGAGGTCCGCTTCGGTGCTCACGCCGCGCGAGTGCCAGGTCCTTGACGGCATCAAGGAGGGATACTCCAACCGGATGGTGGGGAGGGTGCTGGGAATTTCCGAGCGCACCGTCAAGGTCCATCTGCACTCGATCTTCATCAAGCTCGGCGCCGCCTCGCGTACCGAGGCCGTCATCGAGGGAATCAGGAACGGTTGTATCAGCCTGCACTGAGCGTTGTGTGCGAGTGGCCCCCGGCGCAGCGCCGGGGGCCACTCGCACAACGGTCTGTCAGGACGATGTCGACGACGACTCGCGAGCGAGGGCCACGACGAGCCGGGTCGTGGAGTCCAGAAGTTCCTTGTCGCTGGGCGCGCCGAACACGAGCACCCGGTAGTACAGCGGGCCGAGCAGAACGTCCACCAGGTGGTCGAGGGTCCGGTCGTCCACGGTGATGTCGTCGCGCCCCAGGAGTGCGCGCAGGCCGGCCACGTCGCGTTCGCGTTGCTCCTTCAGGAAGCCCTCACGCAGCGAGGCGGCCGTCTCGCTGTCGAGTTGGGCCTGGCCGAGCAGCGCCTGCAGCACCTGACCCGCCGGCTCGTCGAAGAAGTCGGCCACGCGCCGCAGGTGGGACGCGAGGTTCTCCTCGGTGCTCGCGGCGTCGTCCGTCCGCCAGTCGAGGGCCTCGCGGGCGTCGTCGATGAGGGTGTCCAGGAGGATGTCGACCTTCGACTTCCACCAGCGGTAGATCGTCTGCTTGGCCACGCCGGCGCGCTGGGCGATGCCCTCGATGGTCAGGCCGGTGAACCCCCGCTCGACGAGGAGGTCGTCGGCGGCGTGCAGCACCGCGAGCCGGACGCTCTCACTGCGGCGTGGGCCGGTTCGGCTGATGACCGCGGTCTGTTCACAGGCCGGTCGTGGCTTCCGCGTGGCGCTGATGGTTCCGTCAACCTTTCGAGTCGTGCGTGTGGGGAGATTCTGGCACACGGGTCCAGGGGTCCACCGGTGTGCGGCGGGCCGGACTCAGGCGGTCTTCCTGCCGGTTCGCACCAGGCTGAGCAGAACGCCGAGGGAGAGCGCGGCGACCACCGCGCTGAACGTCTCCCCGGCGGGGCGCAGGCTGGTCTCGCGGATCAGGACGCCCACGCCGATCGCGGGTACCGCGAGCATCGAGTACAGGATGGCGAAGAAGGTCGACACCGACGCGCCGCGGTGCTGGGGGGCGCTGCGGGTGGTGATGCTGCCGATGCCGTGGCCGACGGCGATGCCGGTCGCCAGCCCGTTGACGGCGGCGCCGACGAGCAGCGGCGCCAGGGTGCCGGTGGCCATCGACGTGGCGATCAGGGCGGCGGCGACGATCAGCCCCAGGCAGGACGCCGGCAGCGCGGTGGCCGGTTTGAGGGTGCGGACCAGGAGCTGACCGAAGGCGGTGCAGGCGAAGGCGACGAAGACCACGAGGCCGGTCAGTGCGTGGCTGGTCTCGTGCAGCACCGTGCCCAGGAACAGGCCGGTCACGGCGGTCAGTACGCCGAGCACCGCGAAGCCCGAACCGGCCGCCATCGCGGAGCGCAGGAAGTCCGACCGGATCTCGCTCGGCACGTGCAGCGGCTGGAACTGGAGGGAGAAGCCGGACCGGTGTGCGGAGCTCTCCCCGTTCACCATGACCCCGAGCATGCCGATGGCGGCCAGGGCGAGCATGACGACCCAGGGCGTGCGCAGCGGGGACGGGGCGAGGTCGGCCAGGATGCCGGCCAGCAGGGTGCCGCACGCCAGGCCCCCCATGTTCGCGAACAGCGCGATCGTGGCGGGCTTCACGCGGGCGTCCGGCCCGAGTCGTTCGGCCAGTGAGGCGGTGGCGGCACCCGTCACCAGGGCCGCGGAGAAACCGGAGATGACTCGGGCGACCAGCATGGCGCCGACGTTCTCGGCGATGAGGAACACGGCCGCGGCGCACACGGACAGCAGTGTGGCCGCGATCAGGACGGGACGGCGGCCCACCTGGTCCGAGAGCCGGCCGAAGACCAGGAGGCCGAGGACGACGCCGAGCGCGTACACGGCGAACACCACGGTCACGGTGAAGGGTGTGAAGCCGAACTCCGCGCCGTAGAGCGGGTAGAGGGGGGTGGGCGCCGTGGTGCCCGCCATGGTGATCCATAAGGCGAAGGCCACGCTGAACACGGCGAGCCCACCGCCTTTCGCCCCCGCTGGTGTGCTGGTCCGGTCCATGGCCCGGACGGTCGGGTTCCCCACTGCTGTGGCCTCTCATGAGCGGTCGTGAAGACGTAGGACGCGGCATCGAGACAAGACTTACCGTTGCGTCTACCCTGAGACTAGACTAGTCGTCGCGTCTATTCAATGGGTCATGGCTGCCCCAGGCTCGTCGACCGTTCCGGTGCCGCCGCCCGGCGCGGCAGGTTCCGGGCAGCGGCCCGGGGAGATCGCCGAGCGGCGAAGGGGGACTACGGCACCGTGCCCGCCCGGCGTGACGTCGCGGTGTCCGCGAGCCGAAAGGGGACCGTCGGGCGGGCGACGCGACCGTTCACGCCGCGCGGCTGCCGCTCGGATGGGCGCCGAGGAACCGCCTGAGCGGCGCCGGCCTCGTCCGGGTGCGGCGGCGGGTCATCGAGTGTGACCGGATCCTGCGCGGCCCATGGCAGGTTGGCGCACACTGGAAGTGGTGCTGTCGGTGCTCAAGGGGGTGTCGGCATGGCTGCGTCGGAGTGCCCGAGGGTGCGGCTGTGGCGGTGGCGGAGCAGCCCGCTGAGGCGGCGCAGCGATGTCATCGAAGGCTGGGTCGTGCTGTGCGGATGGCTGTTCGCGTTGGTCGGGGCCGTGTGCGGAGGCTTGCTCGCGGCGGACGCGGTGGTCGCCTCCGCGGAGCGGCAACGGTCCGAGAGCCGCGAGGTGTCGGCCGTCCTGGTGAAGGACGCGGAGGATCCGGGTGCCTCGCGGGTCACCACCGACCACCTCGTCTGGGCGACCGTGCGCTGGACCGACGCCGAGGGCGACACCCGCACCGACGAGGCCCGGGTGTCGCCCCACACCCGGGCGGGCAGCAGGGTCGATGTGTGGACGGACCGCCACGGCGCCGTCGTCAACGAGCCGCTGTCCGAGAACGAGATGATGCTCCACTCGATCGCCGGAGGCGTCCTGGCCGCGGCCGGCGCCGGTGGCGTCGTGCTGGGGTGCACCTGGGTCGTGCGCCTGGGCCTGGAACGACGGCGGTTGGAGCAGTGGGGCGCTGAATGGGAGCGGATGGACACGCCCTGGGGGTGGAAGACCGGCTGACCCGGCGTCCTCCTCCGGCCGGCAGGGCACCGCGCCTCAGTCGCGGCCCACGGCTCGCGTCACTTGACGTCCGCGCTCGGCAGCGCCGTCGGGGAAGCGGTGTTCAGGTCCTCCAGACCCTTCGGAACGGCGAGCGTGAGCACCGGCGCGCCGGGCTGCGGCGCGGGCGGTGTGAGCTGCTCCTTCGGCAGCTTCGGCGGCGTGGTCTGCTGGAAGTTGTTCGTGTCGAAGTTCACCAGGCCGGTCTTCTCCAGGACCGTGATGTGGTCCAGCACCGTGTCGTTGGCCAGGTCGGCCAGCTGGCGGACCATGGTGTTCTGCGTGTTGGCCCGGATCTTGGCGATGGCCGGGAAGATCTGCCCGTGGGTCACCCGCATGATGGCGACACCGGTGGCGTCGAACTCCTTCCCGGTCTTGGAGTCCACGGTCGCCACGAACTGCTCCTGCTGCGGACTGGCCTGGTTCGGCAGCGTGATGTTCAGCTCGGTCGCGATCTTGCGGCACGCGAGGTCGAGCCGGGCGTGTCCGACGACCAGGTGCTGGCCCGCTTCCTTCATCTCCGGCGTCGTGCCCCGCTCCATCGCCATCAGGCCGAGCGGGTGCTCCCACAGACCGGCCGCGCGGACCTTGACGACGAAGTCCCGGTCGGCCTCGGTCAGCGGCCCGTACTGGGTGTTGGCGATGACACGGTCCTGCGTGGTGGACGTGTTCTCCACGCCGAGCATGGCGGGGTAGGCGAGAGCGGAGAGGGTGAGGACGAGGGCGCCTCCCACGAAGACGGTGCCTACCATGCGGCGCGAGACGGGCATCGTGCCTCCTGACGTGAACGACTTGGTCCCCAGGAGGTACGTACGGAACACCGGAAACAATCACCGCGGCACGCAAAAAGTTGAGGACCTGCTGTGCGGCGTACGTCACACTCGCGGGCTCAGCGCAGGTGGCGCTCGAAGAAGGCCATGGTGACCTCCATGGAATCCGGCCACCGCGGTCCGAAGGTGTGCCCCTCGCCCGGGTACGTCCGCAGCTCCACGTCCTTGCCGGCCGCCTCGAACGCGGCGGCGGTCCGCTTCGACCAGGCCAGGGGGCAGCTCGTGTCGGCGGTGCCGTGGTGGATCTGCAACGGCTCGGTGACCCGGTCGGCGTAGGTGACCGGTGAGACCTGCCGCCAGAACTCCGGATTCTGCTCGGGCGTGCCGTGCGCGGCCTCGATCTCGGCGACGATCGGATCGTCCTCGGGCCGCTGGAACCGGTCGATGTTCTCCTCGGGGCGCGAGCTGACCGGCGCGAAGACGACGGCGGCGTCGAACAGTCCGGGCGCGACGACCAGCGTGTTGTAGACGACCCCGCCGCCCATGGACCGTCCCATCAGGCCGATCCGCTCGTCGTCCACGTGCGGGCGGGCGGCGGAGCGCAGCGCGTGTGCGGCCGCAATGACGTCCTCGGTGTAGCCCAGTCGCAGGTTGACGTCGTTGTCCGGATCGTCGTCGGATCCCGCGTGGTTGCGGTAGTCGGTGTGCAGGACCACGTAGCCGTTGCGGGCGAGCAGGTCCTGTTCCCGGGGCATGCCCTGGCCGGTGGTGTAGACGTCCGGGTCGATGTAGCCGTGTGCCAGGACCAGTGCCGGGAACGGGCCGTCGCCTCGGGGGACGTTCATGATCCCCGAGATGGTCAGGCCGTTGGACTCGTAGGTGACGGCGTACTGGGTGTATGCCGCGGTGCGCAGGCGTACGGCGCCGAGGCGGAGGTCGCTGCCACGGTGCTCGCGCTGGATCAGGGCCGGGATCGAGACCGGATCGGCGGGAGAGGGGGAGGGGGGCGTCGAGGCGGGGGGTTCGGTCGCGGTCCGGGCCGAGGCCGCCGGGGTGCCGGTGCGCGCGGCGTCCCGGCCGCCGTCGCCCCCCGTGCAGCCGACGGCCGCCACCAGCATGAGCCCGGCGGCGAGGCAGGACATGCCGCGCAGTGAGCGCATGCCGTCAGTATCCCGCCGTCGGGCGTGGTCCGCGGGGTCGCCGGGCGCAGGTCGCGACCCGCCGCGCAGGGACCCGCCCCAGGTCATTGCCGCTCGGATCAGGTACGGCAACGCGGCAGATGCGCGTGCCGGGGCCCGCGCCGCCGGCATGACACGACCTAGGGGTGCTGTTCGGGGACGTTGGTGACGGGCCGGGCGGTGGCCTCGGCGAGCAGCGCGTGGATCTGGCGCACCGCCTCTCCGGGGTGCGAGGCCGGGGTGCCGAACGGCAGGCGGGTGTCGGCGTGGGAGTCCGGCGTCTGCGCGCGGAGCACCAGTCCGTACCGGTCGAGCCGCAATGGCCGTACGTCCCTCGTGCCGAGCCGCTGCCGGGCCGGGAGCAGACGGGCCAGCGGTGCCACGGTGTGGGCGTGGGCCGCGTCCAGCCGGGCCAGCATCTCCGCCTCGTGGGTGGCCAGGGGGTCGGGGGCGGCCTGGGTCAGTTCGTCGAGGTCGAGGAGGGTCGTCCCGTCGTGGTCGGTGAGCACGGCCCGGGCCGGGGCGAACACCAGCGCCTTCGGGCCGAGCGCGGTGAGCCGGCCTCCCAGCGTCACCCGGGCGCGCACCCGTTCCCGTACGGCGACCGGGGCCACGTCGGTGAGTTCCACGAGGGCGGTCAGGGCGCCCCGGGGCGCCACGGCGAGTTCTGCGGCGAGGTGCGCGTCCGGCGGGTTCTGCAGAAGCAGCCGTGCGGCGGCGTCGACGGTGTGCAGGCCGATCAGCTCGACCCGGTGGCCGTGCGTGGTGACGGTCAGCGAGCCGGCCGCCGCGAGCACCGAGCGGGCGCGCTCGGCGGGCGTCGGCTCAGGGCAGGTGACAGCAGACATGACGACCTCTCAACTTAGGTAAGCCTAACCTTAGCCTCTCTCCGTGTCCTGTCCACCAAGGCCAGCGGAATCGTCACCGTGAACACCGTCGCCCCCGGCTCACTGGTCACCTCGATCAGGCCCCCGTGAGCCTCGATGAGGGACCGGGCGACAGCCAGGCCCAGGCCGCTGCCGCCGCGGTCACGGCTGCGGGCCTTGTCGACCCGGTAGAAGCGGTCGAAGACCCGTTCCCGGTCGGCGGGCGGGATGCCGGGACCGGCGTCCGCGATCCGGACCTGTGCCGTGCCGTTCGCCACCGACACCGCCAGCGACACCGGTGTCCCGGCCGGAGTGTGCATCGCCGCGTTGGTCAGCAGGTTGTCCAGGACCTGCCGCACGCGCTGCGGGTCCAGGCGCAGCCTCAGGGAGGAGGGGCCGGGGGCCACCGTCAGGGGGTGGTCGGCGTGGGTGGCGCGGAACGCGTCCACGGCCTGCTCGGCGAGCTCCACCAGGTCCGCCTCCCGCAGGCGCAGCGGCGTCTCGACCTCGGCCGCGTCCAGACGGGCGAGCAGCAGCAGGTCGTCGAGGAGGAAGCCCATCCGGGCGGCCTCGGCGCGCAGCCGGGCCAGATGCCGGTCGCGCTCCTGAGGCGCGTTGGCGGCCGCGTACTGGAACAGATCCGCATAACCGCGTACCGACATCAACGGCGTACGCAGCTCGTGCGAGGCGTCCGCCACGAACCGGCGCAGCCGCTGCTCGGCCTCCGCGCGCACCGCGAGGGAGTCGTCGATGTGCTCCAGCATGGTGTTGAACGCGGTGCGCAGCTCCTCCACCTCGGGCCCGCCGCCGCGCGCGTCGTGCCGCACCGGCAGCCGCCCCGAGTCCGTCAGGTCGTGCGAGGTGATGTCGCGGGCCGTGTGCGCCATCTCGCTCAGCGGCTTCAGGCCGCGCCGCAGCATCGCCCGGCCGAACACCACGAGCGCCAGCAGCGCGAGCCCGAAGGTCACGACCTGGATCGTGACGAGCTGCCGCATGGTGTCGGAGATCTCGTCCATGGGCGCCGCGCTGACGAGGATCACGCCGGGCTCCACCTCGCAGGCGCGCAGCCGGTACAGGCCCGCGTCCCCGAGACGCTCGGTGGTCACCAGTTCCTTGTGCGCTGTGGTCTGCGCCCTGGCCAGCTCGGTGAAGTCGTCGACGTCCTTCGGCAGGTCGGCGGCGTCCTCGGGCCTGCGCAGCACGGGCGTGCCGTCCGCCACGTCGTACACGGCGTAGAACCAGCTGTAGTACTTCTTTCCCGTGAGCGTGCCGTAGTCCGAGATGCTCTTGGACTGGGCGATCTGGGCCTGCGCCAGCTGGGTGTCCAGCTGCGCCGACAGGTAGTCCCGCATGTACGTGGTCAGGGCCGTGCCGACGACCGCGAACACCACCAGCGACAGCGCGCCGAGACCCAGCGCGAGCCTGGTGCCCAGCCGCAGCCTGCCGTACGTCCGCCGCAGCCGCCCTCTCACTCGGCCGCCTGCCGGATCACGTACCCGAAGCCGCGCACGGTGTGGATCAGCGGTGCCCTGCCGTCGCCGGGCTCGTCGGGCTCGTCGAGCTTGCGGCGCAACCGGCTGACGACCAGCTCGACCACGTTCGAACGCCCGCCGAAGCCGTACTCCCACACATGGTCCAGGATCTGCGCCTTGGTCAGCACCGTCGGCGACTTGCGCATCAGATAGCGCAGCACCTCGTACTCGGTCGGCGTGAGCGTCAGCAGCCTGTCGCCGCGGCGGACCTCGCGGGTGTCCTCGTCCATCGTCAGGTCGCCCACCCGCAGCACGGAGCGCTGGAAACCGGGGCCGGCGGCGCGGCGCAGCACCGTGCGCAGCCGCGCCATCAGCTCCTCCACCGCGAACGGCTTGACCAGGTAGTCGTCACCGCCCCGGGTCAGCCCGGCCACCCGGTCGGCCACTCCGTCGCGCGCGGTCAGGAAGACCACCGGCACCATGGTCCCGGCACGGCGCAGCCGGTCCAGGACGCCGAAGCCGTCCACGTCGGGCAGCATCAGGTCCAGCACCACGATGTCCGGACGGAACTCGGCGGCCAGCCGCAGCGCCTCCTCGCCGGAGTTCGCGGTGACCGCCTCCCAGCCCTCGTAGCGGGCGACCGTCGCGACGAGGTCGGCGATGGGCGGGTCGTCGTCCACCACCAGAAGGCGTACTTTCTCCACCCGTTCATACTGCGGCACCCGGCACCCCTCCCCGGCAGCGGGGAGGGGCGCCGCGACCACATCGATAACCACTTGAAAGAAGTACGACAGCTTTTCGACAGCCTCCGCCGGACAAGCTCGGTGTCCCAGACGAGATCAAGGAGCTGCCGCCCGTGACGACGACCGTCCCATCGCCCCCAGCGCCGCCCAGGGCTGTACGCCCCAGGGTGGTCGCCCGCACGGGCCTGTACGCCGTGCTCGCCGCGAACGTGGCCGTGGTGCTCTACTTCTTCTTCGCCGCCGGCTTCGCCTCGAACGCGCTCATCGTGCTCGGCCGGCTGGCCGGCCTGTTCGGCGCCCTGCTCATGGCGTTCCAACTGCTGCTGGTGGCCCGGCTGCCCTGGCTGGACCGCCGGATCGGCATGGACCGGCTGACCTCCTGGCACCGCTGGACCGGGTTCAGCGTCCTGTGGGCCCTGCTCGCGCACGCCGTGTTCATCACCTTCGGCTACGCCCGATCCTCTTCGCTGGACCCGGTGAACCAGCTGATCGACCTCGCCGAGACGATCGAGGGCGTACTGCGCGCAGTCGTCGCACTGGGGATCATCCTCGTCATCGGGGTCGTCTCCGCCCGGTTCGCGCGGCGCCGGCTGGCGTACGAGACATGGCACTTCATCCACCTGTACACCTACGTCGCGGTGGTCCTGGCCTTCACGCACCAGGTCGCGGTCGGAACGTCCTTCACCTCGTCCTCCGCCGCCACGGCTTACTGGTACGGGGTCTGGGGGGTGGCGCTCGGCGCGGTGTTCGTGGGCCGCCTGGTCCTCCCGTTCCGGCGCAACCAACGCCACCGGCTGCGCGTGTCGGCGGTCGTCCCCGAGTCCGACAACGTGGTCTCGATCTACATCACCGGCCGCGACCTGGACAAGCTCCCGGCGCGGGCCGGCCAGTTCTTCCTGTGGCGGTTCCTGACGAAGGACCGCTGGTGGCAGGCCAACCCCTTCTCCCTGTCGGCCGCGCCCGACGGCACCCAGCTCCGGCTCACCGCCAAGGCGGCCGGCGACGGCTCCGCGGCTCTGCGGCACGTGGAGGTCGGCACCCGCGTCTTCGCCGAGGGCCCGTACGGCGCCTTCACCGCACTGCACCGCACCCGGCCGGAGGCCGTCCTCATCGCCGGCGGCGTCGGCGTCACCCCGATCCGGGCGCTGCTGGAGGAACTGCACGGCCACGCCGTCGTGATCTACCGGGTGGCGACCGAGCGGGACGCCGTCCTCTACGGCGAGCTGACGGAACTCGCCCACGCCAAGGGCGCCGAGCTGCACCTGGTGACCGGACCGTCGGTCCCCGACAAGCTGGGCCCGGCCGAACTGGCGCGGCTGGTGCCGGACATCACCGACCGGGACGTCTTCCTGTGCGGACCGCCGCCCATGATGAACGCCGTCATCGGCGGCCTGCGCGAGCTGGGAGTGCCCAAGCAGCAGGTTCACTTCGAGCGCTTCAGCCTGGCCGGCTGAGAGGACGAGGAAGACACCATGAAGCGAGCGATACCCGTCCTGGTCCTGAGCGTCGCGGGCCTCATCCCCGTCTGGCGCTACGAGCCCTCCCTCGGCACCCCCGCGACGCAGGCCGCGGCCCCCACCCCCGCACCGTCCTCGCCGGCCTCCGCCCCCGCCCCGGGCGGCACGGTCGTCAAGGGCCCGACGGTGCAGACGGACAAGGGCCCCGTGCAGGTCGAGGTGACCTTCGAGGGATCCAGGATCGCGTCGGTGAGGATGCTGCAGCAGCCGAACCATCCGCAGACGACGGCCGCGGTGCCGAAGTTGATCGCGGGGACCCTGGAGGCGCAGAGCGCGGACGTCGACTCGGTGTCGGGGGCGACGATCACGAGCGAGGGCTACAAGGAGTCCCTCCAGGCCGCCATCGACGCGAAGGGCGCCTGACGTGCACCGCGTGGAGCACGTGATGGGGTTCCCGGTGTCGTTGCGGGTCGACGACGAGCACATCGGGGCGGCGAGGGCGGACGCGGTGTTCGCGTGGCTGCGTGAAGTCGACGCCCGGTTCAGCCCGTTCAGGGCGGACAGCGAGGTGTGCCGACTGGACCGGGGCGAGCTGTCACCCGGTGACATCAGCGCGGACCTGCGTGAAGTCCTCGACCTGTGCGAGGAGTACCGGATCGCCACGGGCGGTGCCTTCGACGTACGGCTGCCCGGGCGCGGGCTGGATCCGTGCGCGGTGGTCAAGGGCTGGTCCGTGCAGCAGGCCGCCGAACTGCTGAAGGCGGCGGGCGTGCGGCGCTTCGTCCTCAACGCCGGGGGAGACGTGGTCGCTTCCGGCGGCCCCTGGCGGGTGGGGGTACGCCACCCCGAGCAGGCCGACAAGGTCTGCACGGTGGCCGAACTGACCGACCAGGCGATCGCGACGTCCGCCCGCTACGAGCGCGGCGACCACATCCTCGACGGCCGCACCGGCCGCCCGGCGACCGGCCTGCTCTCCCTGACCGTCGTGGCCCCGTCCCTGACGCTCGCGGACACGACGGCCACCGCCGCCTTCGCGATGGGCACGGAAGGCGTCGAGTGGGCCGCCGCACGGGCGGGCTGCGAGGTCTTCGCGGTGGACGCCGAGCGGCGGGTGCTGCGCACCGAGGGGTTTCCGGTGGCGGGGGCGCAGGTGCGGGCGGCGTGACCGACGCCTGACGAGGCGCTCGAACAGCGGCGGTCTAGACTCGGCCGGACGGCCCGCTCGGCCGACCGGAAGCGCGCCATGTCTGTCAGCCGCGAAGGGTGTTCGGCGTTTTGATACGGATAGAGTCAGTCACCAAGCGGTACCCGGACGGCACGGTGGCGGTCGACCGGCTCTCGCTGGAGATACCCGACCGCTCGATCACCGTTCTCGTGGGGCCCTCGGGCTGTGGCAAGACCACCACGCTGCGCATGATCAACCGGATGGTCGAACCCAGCGAGGGCACCATCCTCATCGACGGCGTGGACAGCCGGCAGCAACCCGTCAACACCCTGCGCCGGTCCATGGGTTACGTCATCCAGAACGCCGGCCTCTTCCAGCACCGCACGATCCTGGACAACATCGCCACCGTGCCCCGCCTGCTCGGCTGGGGCAAGGAGAAGTCCCGGGCGAGGGCGCGCGAGCTGATGGAACGGGTGGGCCTCGACGGGGCGCTCGCCAAGCGGTATCCGTACCAGCTGTCCGGGGGCCAGCAGCAGCGTGTCGGCGTGGCTCGGGCGCTGGCGGCGGACCCTCCGGTGCTGCTGATGGACGAGCCGTTCTCGGCTGTCGACCCCGTGGTGCGCAAGGGCCTCCAGGATGAACTTCTGCGTATCCAGGCGGAGCTGGGAAAGACCATCGTCTTCGTCACGCACGACATCGACGAGGCCGTCAAGCTCGGCACGATGGTCGCGGTGATGCGCACCGGCGGCCGGCTCGCCCAGTTCGCCCCGCCCGCCGAACTGCTGTCCCACCCCGCCGACGCCTTCGTGGAGGACTTCCTCGGCGCCGACCGCGGCATCCGACGGCTGTCCTTCTTCCCCTCGACGGGCCTGGAGCTGCTGACCGCGCCGATCGTGGCCGTCGACGCCACCGCCGAGCAGATCGCCGCCGCCGGCACGGACGACGCCCCCTGTCTCCTCGTCACCGACCCGGACGGCAGGCCCCTCGGCTGGAGCGAGCCGCACGACCTGGGCACGGGCGGGATCCGGACGGACCGACTGCTGCCGTACGGACGCCCGTTCGTCGCCGGCACCGACTCGCTGCGGGCCGCCCTGGACTGCGCCGTACTCTCGCCCACCGGATGGGCCGTCGCCGTGGACGACGAGGGCCGGGTCACCGGCGTCGTCTCCCAGCAGAGCATCGGCGAGGCCGTCCGCGGGGCGCACGCCGAGCGGCGACGTACGGACGACGACGTCCGGAAGGTCGCTCCGTGACCGAGTTCTTCGACATGCCGAGCTACCTGGAGCACAGCTACCTCGGCCTGGTCGCGCTGCACCTGCGCGAGGGCCTGCTCCCGGTGCTCGCCGGGCTGGTCGTGGCCCTGCCGGTGGCCCAGTTGTGCGTCCGCTTCCGCTGGCTGTACCCGCCGGTGCTGTGGGTGACGACCGTCCTGTACGCCATCCCGTCGCTCGCCTTCTTCGTCGTGCTCATCGACTACACCGGCCTCAGCGAGCTCACGGTGATGATCCCGCTGGCCGTCTACAGCCTGGTGGTGCTGGTCCCGGCCATCGTGGACGGCGTGCGCTCGGTGCCGCAGGAGACGCTGGCCGCCGCCACCGCCATGGGCTTCGGACCGGTACGGCGCTACGTCCAGGTGCAGTTGCCGATCGCGGCGCCCGCGATCCTCGCCGGGCTGCGGGTGGCCTCCGTGTCGAGCATCTCCCTCGTCAGCGTCGGCATGCTGATCGGCAACGAGGGCGCCCTCGGCAACATGCTCGACGCCGGCATGAGGTACGGTCAGCCGCGCCTGGTGTGGCTCTCGGTGGTGGGTACGGCCGTCCTCGCGATCCTCGTGGACGCCCTGCTGATCGGCGTGCGCACCCTGCTCACGCCCTGGATGCCGCGCGGCACCCGCACCTCCTCGCGTACCCGCGTCGCGAAGGAGGGCGCCCGGTGAACGTCCTCAGTCACATCACTGCCTTCTTCAGCGACAGCGCCCACTGGCAGGGCTACGACGGCATACCGTCGCGTGTCGGCGAGCACGTCGAGTACACGCTGATGGCGCTCGGCATCGCCGCCGCCGTCGCACTGCCCGTCGGCCTGCTCACCGGCCACACGGGGCGCGGCGGCAACACGCTCGCCCTCATCGCCACCTCGGCGCGGGCGCTGCCCAGCTTCGGCCTGATGGTGCTGATGTTCATCCTGCTGGGCCTCGGCATGGCCCCCGTGATGATCCCCTTGGTCGTGCTGGCCGTCCCGCCCATCCTGGTCACCACCAACGAGGCCATGCGCTCGGTCGACCCGGCACCGGTGGACGCCGCCCGCGGCATGGGCATGGCCGAGACCGGCATCCTGTTCCGGGTCGAACTGCCCGTCGCCCTCCCGCTGATCCTCAGCGGCCTGCGCTCGGCCGCCATCCAGATCGTCTCGACGGCCACCATCGCCGCGTACGTCAGCTTCGGCGGTCTCGGCCGCTACATCATCGACGGCCTCTACCAGCGCGACTACGAGAAGGTCGTGGGCGGCGCCACCCTGGTCGCCCTGATGGCCCTGGTGACCCTCGCGGTCTTCTGGCTGCTGGGACGGCTGGCGACGTCGCCGGGGGTGCGCAGGCGCACCTGAGGGGGACCACCGGGCCGTACGGGCCGCACGGTGAGACAGGACGGCGGGCGGGCTTCAGGCCTGTGCGCGGGCCAGCGCCAGTTCCAGTACGACGAGCAGGGCGTCCCGCACCGACCCGGTCTCGCGGGCGTCGAAGACGACGACCGGGATGCCGTCGCTGACGTCGAGCGCCCAGCGGACCTCCTCCAGCGTGTGCTCGACCCTGCCGTCGAAGGCGTTGACGGCGACGGCGAAGGGGATGCCCTTGTGCTCGAAGTAGTCGACGGCGGCGTAGCAGTCGTCGAGGCGGCGGGTGTCGACGATGACGAGCCCGCCGACCGCGCCCTCGACGATGTCGTCCCACATGAAGCCGAACCGCTCCTGACCGGGCGTGCCGAACAGGTACAGCTTCAGGGAGGGGTCGATGGTGATGCAGCCGAAGTCCATGGCCACGGTGGTCGTCGTCTTGCGCGGCGTGTGCGAGAGATCGTCCACGCCCGCCGCGACCTCCGTGATGGCGGCCTCCGTGGTGAGCGGCTCTATCTCGGATATCGAGCCCACGGCCGTGGTCTTGCCCACGCCGAAGCCACCCGAGACCACCATCTTCACCGGCAGCGGCGGTCGTACGGTGGCCGGTTCGGTCGGTGTCACTGGATACCTCGTGCGTCGGGGATGGCGCGCAGTCCGTCGATGACCCTGCGCAGTACGGAAGCGTCATGAACGAGACCGGCGTCGGGCACGTGCACCGTCAACTGCCCCGCGTCGCGCAGATCCTCGGCGAGGACACGCACCACGTTCAGGTGCAGCCGCAGCCGGGCCGCGATCTCCGCGATGGACTGCGGCAGCCGGCACTCGGCCACGATGTCGTGTTGTTCGAAGGCGAGCCGGTCGAGCGCGTCGAGTCCCTCGGCGGTGGCCACCAGCTGGGTCTCGACGGGCATCGACCGGCCGTCGGCGCCGTCCGCCACCCGGCCGGCGGTCAGCAGGAACGGCCGTACGGCGGAGGCGGGACCCACCGGGTCCGGGCCGCCGCCCGAATCCGGTGCTTCGGTGCCGTCCGCCATGGGGAGTCCTGTCGTCCGTACGGGGTCAGCGGGACGACGAGGCGCCGACGCTGTTCTTCAGCTCCAGCACGAGCTGCGGGCTGAGGGCGGCGCCGACACGGTTGGCGAACACGGTCATCTCGTAGGCGATGTTGCCCAGCTTGGCCTCCTTGTCGGTGACCACGCCGAGCACGGCGCCGCTGCCGATCGCGGAAACCAGGACATGTCCGCCCTCCAGGTCGATGATGACCTTGTTGAGGGCGCCGAGGCCGTAGTTGCCGGAGGCGCCGGCGGCCAGGCTGGTGATGCCGGAGACGATCGCCGCGAGCCGCTCGCAGTCCGCCTGCTCGCGCAGCTCGGACACGGCGATGAGCAGCCCGTCCGACGAGACGGCGATCGCGTCCACGACACCGGCCGTCTCGGTCGCGAAGCGGTTCAGCAGCCAGGTGAAGTCGGCTGCGGCGGCCTGCAGTTCGGCCGGTGTGACGCCTTCCGCCGGGGTGCCACCTGTCGACGTGCTCACTGCTGCGCTCCTTCCGGGAGGTCGTTCTGGTCGTGCGTACGGGGGGTCGGGTGGGGGACTGCGGTGGAATGGTCTGTGGTGGAACGGTCTGCGGTGCCGCCGTCGCGGCAGTCGCGGTGTGCGCGCTCCACGGCCGCTTCGAACTCCTCGATCGCGGCCCGCACGGCCTCCGCGTCCATGGTGCGCCCACCCTGCCGCCGCGCCGCCTGCGAGGCGGAGTCCCCGGCGTCGGCACGCAGGGTCGCGCCGCGGACGCGGCGCCGCAGGGGACGGGTGGCGGACGCTTCGCCGGAGGCCGGGGAGGCCGGGGAGGCCGGGGAGGCCGGGGGCGTCGTGCCGGCGCCGACCTGCCGCTGGGACACCCGGCGGGGGAGGGGCCGCGATGCGTTCGGGTCGGCCCGTACGGGGTCCGTGGGCGCGGCGGCCGACGTGCGAGGCCCGGACACCGGGCGCGACGGGGGCGTGCCGTGGGGCAGCGGGCCGCCCGGTGCGACGCTCGGGGAGGCTGTGTCTGCGTCCGCGTCCGCGTCCGCCCCGGCCTCCGCGGCGACCGCCGTGCCGCGGCCCGCGCCCCCGGCCACCGCCGCCAGCGCCGCCGTGGGCGTCCCCTCGGTCACGCTGTCCGTCACCAGCAGCTTCGACGGCACCGAAACCTCGGCGGTCACACCGCCGCCCGGCGTGCGCGACAGTGTGACCGCGATGTCCCAGCGGCGCGCCAGGGTGCCGACCACGAACAGGCCCAGGACCTTCGTCGGTACGAGGTCCAGGCGCTCCCGGCGGATCAGGCGGGCGTTCTCCTCGTCGAGGCGTTCGGGGCTCATGCCCAGGCCGTGGTCGGCGACGACGATCACCGCGTCCTTGCGCTCGCCGTCCGCAACCGTCACCTCGACCGGGCTGCCCTGCGGTGAGAACGACACCGCGTTCTCCACGAGTTCGGCCACCATCAGCGTCAGGTCGCCGATGACCTCCGGCTCCACCACGGCTCCGGTGCGGGCCCGCAGCTCCACGCGCCGGTAGCCCTCGATCTGCCCGAGTGAGGCGCGCACGACGTTGGTGAGCGCGGCGGGCCCTGCGTCGAAGTCCGCCTCGTGGATACCGGCGAGCAGCATCAGGCTGTCGGCGTTGCGACGCAGACGTACCGCGATGTGGTCGATGGAGTAGAGGCGCTCCAGGAGCGCGGGGTCCGTCTCGCCCCGCTCCACCGAGTCGATCAGCGCGAGCTGACGTGTCGTCAGGTTGCTGACCCTGCGGCCCACGTTGCCGAACATCTCCGCGATGTTGCGGCGGCTGAGCACCTGCCGCTCCAGCAGCGCGGCCGCCATCGCCTGCACCTGGTTGAAGGTCTCCGCGAGTTCGCCGATCTCGTCGCGTGCCGTGACCGGCATCGCGCGCAGCCGCGGCGGACCGTCGTCCTCGGCGTCGTCGTCGGCCACCCGGGCCAACTCGCGCTCGGCGACCTCGGCGACCTGCCGCGCGGCTCCCGTCAGGGCCTGCACGGGACGTACCACCGAGCGCCGCACCAGCATCGCCAGGACCAGCCAGACGGCGAAGCCGAACACGGCGAGCCCCAGCAGCAGCACGGCACGCCACGCCGCCTCCTCGGAGGCGTGGTCCGCCCGGTCGGCGATCTGGCCGATGAGCGAGGTGGTGATGGCCAGACGGGTGTCGGCCTGGTCGCGGTAGGCGGGGTAGGAGTCGAGCGCCGCCTTCAGCGACTCGCGGATCTCGGCGGCCGAACGGCCCTGCACGGAGCCGGGGTCGATCTTCAGCTCCGCGTACTGGCGGCTGATGGCGGCCTGCGCGGCCGTGTACTTGATCCCGTTGAGCTGGGCGGTCTGTGCCTCGGTGGCGAACCGGGCGAAACGGTCGGCCTGGTGGGTGTACTCGTCGTAGGAGCCGATCGCGCCGATGAACTCGATGAGCGCGTTGGAGTCCCCGGTCGACGCGGAGAAGACACCGGTCTCGAAGGCGCTGTGCGCGGCGCCCGCGCGCAGCAGGGAGTCCAGCAGATTGCCGGTGAAGGTGGTCGCGAGATCGGGGTTGCGGTCCAGCGCCAGGCCGTCGATCAGCCCCTGCGCGGCGTGGGTGTACGCGGGGTCGATGTTCTCGGCGGGCACATACCCCTGCTCGACGGTGTCGCGCAGGCTGCTCAGCCCCTCGACGGCCCGCAGCGCGTTCGCCTCGCTCTGCGGCAGGCGATCCCCGAACGCCTCACGCACCCGCTCGACCTGGGCGTTCACCAGGGACTGCGCGGTACGGAAGGCGGCGCTGGAGGGCCGGCTGCTCTCGGTCGCCTCGTGCCGTACGGAGAGCAGGACCGCCTGCTGGTGCTCGGCGGCCAGCTCGTCGACCAGGGTCGCGACCTCGGCGCTCTCGCGGACCAGCCAGGCGGCGTCCGCCGCGTTGCGCGACTGCACCGTCTGCTCGGCGATGAGGTAGGCGAGCAGCACCGCGACCGCGGTCAGCGGTACACCGACGAGCAGATTGAGCTTGCGCCGGAAGGGCCAGCGGTCGGCGAGACCGCGCAGACGACGCGGGCGGGGCGCGCCCGCCTCGTTCGTGGCCACCGAGTTGCCTCCTTCGTGGGCGTCGCACGGCGCGCGAGGTCTCACGTGACCGCAGTTGTTCGAGTAGGGTTCGGCTCTTTTCGGGGACAGTACCGCCCGTTGATCACCGTGACCGGAACTGTACGTCAAGATTCCGTCAAGGCCCCGCGCGCCTCCACCGGCCGCCTTCGCCCGGGAACACAACTGCCCGTTACCTTCCCATTTTTGAGGCCAATCGGTGACCTACATGCTCTTGACTGACAGAGAACCAGCTGGATTGGATCAGTTGAAGAGCTCTCCCAACCCCCTGAAATCGGAACGGGAATCGTGACTTTCACCGCCCCACGCAGCAGGTCCCTCAGGAACCATCCCGGCGCGGCCGCCGTCGCGCTCGCCGCCACGGCGGCGCTGCTGGCGGGATGTTCCTCCTCCGACAAGTCCGATCCGCTCGCCGAGGGCGAGGCGAGCGCGGACACGGTCGTCGTCGGCTCGAACAACTTCGCCGAGAGCGTCCTGCTCGCCGACATCTACGGCGAGGCTCTCAAGGCCAAGGGCATCAAGGTCAGCTACAAGCCCAACATCGGCAGCCGGGAGACGACCTACGGTCTGCTCAAGAACGGCTCCGTCACCGTTCTGCCGGAGTACAACGGCTCGTTGCTCGCCTACCTGGACCCGAAGGCGGAGCAGAAGTCGGCCGAGGCCGTGGACACCGCGGTGAAGGCAGCGCTGGACAAGAAGCTGACGATCCTGCAGTCCTCACCGGCCGAGAACAAGGACTCCGTCAGCCTCAACGCCGAGACGGCGAAGAAGTACGACCTGACCGCCGACTCCACCCTCGCCGACCTCAAGGACATCGCTCCGGACCTGGTCATCGGCGGTTCGCCGGAGTTCCAGACGCGTCACCAGGGCCTGAAGGGCCTGGAGACCGAGTACGGCCTGAAGTTCAAGTCGTTCAAGGCGCTGGACGCGGGCGGCCCGCTGACCCAGGCGGCGCTGACGAAGAACACCGTCCAGGCGGCGGACATCTTCACCACGGACCCGACCATCACCAAGGAGGGCTTCGTCGTCCTGAAGGACCCGAAGAACCTCTTCGGCTACGCCAACGTGACTCCGCTGGTCCACAAGAGCGGCCTCTCCCAGAAGGGCGTCGACGCGCTCGACGCGGTCTCGGCCAAGCTGGACACCAAGACGCTCCTGGAGCTGGACTCACAGGTCCAGCTGGAGAACAAGGACCCGCTCGACGTGGCCAAGGCCTGGCTGAAGTCGGCCGGCCTGGACTGACACCCGCCGCGTGTCGGGGTCGTGTCCGGCGGGTGCCGCCACGCCCCCGACGGGCGGCCGCCCAGTAGCCGCCGTGGAAGGTGGCGTCCTGCCGGTCGCTGGCCGTGAGACCGGGTCGATGCGCAGGGCGTGGTTCGCGTGCCTGATGTCGCGGGCCGGGTTGTTGTGCGCGCGCAACGACGCCCAGGAGGCGTCGGCGAGCCCGGCCGTGCGGTGGAAGGTGGCGTCCGCTTCGGATGCCGGTGTCTCGATGCCGCTCATACGTCAAGCCCCTCGGCCATCTGATGCCGTCCGGCGGCGATCAGCCGGGCCACGGAGAGCGGCTTGCACAGCGTCGCTGCCGACGGCATCGGCACCGACCAGTACGAGGCCACGGCGGTCGGGTTGAACTCGTCGCGGTACAGGGGAGGGATCCCGAGAATGGTGCCGCTGCCGAGGCAGTCCACGTCCATCTCCCGCCAGTCCTCAGCGGCCTGCCGCCAGGTCCGGGGCATACTGCCCGGGACGAGAGCGTAGTAGCGGTGATGGCGCGGGTCGCAGACGACCGGGCCGCCGTCGAGAGCTTCAGCGAGGAACTGGTCAACTTCTGCCGGGTTCCAACTGCTACAGGCGGCGGCGAGGACAAGGTCACCGGGAAGACGGACGGCGGAGAACCGGACCCCAAGGGGAAGCATGGCCACGCCGAACTGTCGCCACTCGACGCGGGCGCGGTCTCGGCCTTGCGCGTTCAGGTCGGCGAGGAGCCAGTGTTCGACGGCGAGCCGGCGGTCGGCGGTGGGGTGGACGAGTACGCCGGGTGCAATCTGGACGGGCCGTAGGGCCTGCTGACTGCGGTCGATGGTCATGCTCACGCCACCGCCGTCGTCTGGCATCCGCAGGTGACGATCGCCCATTCACGTCCGTTTTCGCCGAACTTGACCGTTCTGGCGGGCGTCAGGTCCTTGGCAACGGCGCCACAGCCCCAGCGCGCCCGGCAATGCAGTCGTGCAATGCTCACCGGCCCATCGAGGCGGACCGGTGAGGCGGTGCTTGTGTCGCTCATGCCCAGTTCCCATCTGCCTGTTTGCACGGACAGACAGATCATGGGACGCAGCAAGGGCGACAAGGGACACAAGCTGTGTCCCCCTGTGTCCCTCGGCTGGGTGGGTCAGACGGCGCCGACCCACTCGGCAAATGAGGTGAGCGTCTCGGCGTCCGCCCGCTTGAGGCGGCGCAGCGTGGCGGCGGTATCGCGGGCCCACGGGTGTTCACGCGTGTGCTGCGGAGCGATCAGCCGGGCGACCTTCAGCGACTCGAACGAGTCGTCGGCCAGCCCTGCCCAGAGCTGAGCACGCGCCAGTTCGATCCAGAATCCGGACTGCCGTTCCGCAGGTAGATCGGCTGGCGGTGACCACTCCTGGGCTACGTCCAGCGCGCGGGAGACGCGGTCGCTGCCCAAGCTGACCGCCACCGAGACTTCGTGGGCGCGGACCGAGTCCGGGCCGAATGCCGTCCCGTGATAATCCCCTTCGGGGATTCGGTCGCCGAGTCGGCGGGCCTCGCCCAGGTGGAGGTCTGCCGCGTCGCCGTCTCCGGCCCGCCCGGCGATGACCGCCGCCCGCATGTGCAAGGCACCGAGTGACGCGATGGTCTCCCTGCCGCGGGGGCTCGGGCTCGCGTCGATCGCGTGCTGGAGGGCGCGTAATCCCGCTGTGTGGGCGCGGGCCGCGAAGAACGTCTCCGTGCGTACGTAGGCCGCGGTTGCTTCAGTGAGCGGGTCTTCAGCCTGGCGGGCGGCCCACCGCATCAGCTCGATCAGCCGGGCGGAGAGGTCGTGGTGGCCGTACTTGTAGGCGGCGGCATCCGCGGTGCGGGCGGTGGAGGCCAGGAGCTGGGCGGCTTGGAGCCGTTGGGCTCCTGCGTTGTGGTGCAAGGTGCGCAATGTCTGGTCGAGCAGCGTGGGAATGTGTTTGGCGATGCGTGCGTACTGGGCGCCGAGGCGCCAGTTGACCGCTTCATGGACGGCGGAATGGAGCTCGTCGAGCGATAGGGCGGGCGGGTTTGTGGGGATGTCGTAGGCGGCGATCGCGGAGCTGATGGAGGGGATTGCTGCGTGTACGCGGCTGTCGGTGCGTGCGTTGCCGTTGACGATGTGGCTGGGGTCTACGGCTAGTGCTGCGGCGATGGAGTCGATGGCCTCGTCGCTCGGGTTCCGGGCCCCGCGCTCAATGGCTTTGACAGCGGAAAGGGACAGGAAGGCGGCGCGGGCGAGGTCGGCCTGCGTGAGCCGGCGGGCGTGCCGGATGGTGGCGATGCTCTTGCCGACATCGCGGGTGCTGGAGGCGGGCATACGGGCTCCCCGTTCGGTACGTCCACTGCGCACCGTACTCGCGTCGTAACTGCGTGGGTACGCGAACGGCCCCAACTGCAAGCTGCGGGTGGGGCCGTGCGGTTGACGATCAGTCCGCGATGATCGATGTGAGCTGGGTGAGGCCGTCGATCCGCCAGTCCGCGGCGGCCGCCACCTCTGGGTCGTCAGCCCACAGGTGGCCCCATGGGCCCCGGCGGATGTGCGCCGTCCGCAGGCCTGCGGCCTTCGCTGGGAACACGTCGTTGGCCGGGTGGTCGCCGACGTACACGGTCTCGCTCGGGGGGGCCTGTGCCACGTCCAGCACCCGGCGGAAGAAGTCGGGGTGCGGCTTGGCCACACCCCATTCTCCGGAGGTGACGATGAGGTCGGCCGGCAGGTCCAGGCCACGCAGCAGCTCGCCCGCCTGGGACGTCTGGTTCCCGGCGATGACGACTCGGACGCCGAGCTTGCGGAGGTCGGACAGGGCGGGGCGGACGTCGTCGTAGAGGTCGCTCTCGTCGATCACCTCACCGCGGCCGGCGGCTGTACGCGCTCGGTACTCGGCGCCGAGGTCGATGTCCGGGCGGGCGAGGCGCAGGGCGTCCGCGTTGTCGCGGCCCTGGGCGACGACGGCGCCGACAAGAGCGGAGAGTGTGTGCCGGGGGACGTCGAGCCAGTCGGCCCACGATCCCCAGTAACGGTCGTCGCGGGTGATGGTTTCGCCGACGTCGAAGACTGCAGCCCGAATCATGAGGGCACCGTATCCAGCGTGGTGCGGCTGCCCGTGCGCGCCCATAGGTTTGTGCTCTGTCCCCCGCCTCCCTGGCTTCTGGCCCTTCGCGGGCTGCTGCGGTCGTGAATGAGGCGATCCGCGCGCTGGCGCGGTCGTCGTGGGGCCGGCCGTTCACTGGCGTGCAGCGGGCCGCAGTCCTGCGTACGGCCACGGGGTCCCCTTCGTGTGCGAAAGCCCGGCCGCGCACGGGCGCGGCCGGGCCGGTCAGCGGGGTGTCGGTCAGCAGGCCTCGCCGTCCTTGACCGCGAACAGCGTCACGGGGGTGTCCGTGGGGTGCGTCCCGGGCGCGGGCTCCTGACTGCACACGACCCAGTTGCGGTCGAAGACCTGCAGGCGCTTCTGCCCGCTGGCGTCCTGGTCGTCCAGGACGAAGAACCCGGCAGCCTGAGCCTCGTCCTGTGCGGCCTGCAGGTCCTGCCCGACGAGGTCGGGCAGGACCGCCGTTTCCGCCTCGGGCTCAGCGGCGCCGGCGTCGTCCGCGGGCGGGTCCGTGTCGGCCTCAGTGGGAGCGGTGTCCTGCTTCGTCCGGTCGTTGGTGTCCTCAGCGGTGGGGCCCGGCTTGTTGGAGCTGCTGTCGTTGGTGCCTTCACAGGCGGTGAGCATGAGCAGCGAGGCGGCAGCGAGTGCCGCGGCGATGGCTCGGGTGCGCATGGTGTCCCCCAGGGTGGTGCGTGAGTTGAGAGAGCATCATGCGCCGTGAGGGGAAAGCGTGGAGGCGGAGTGATGTTCCTGTGACACGAACGGGTGGCTGGCGCGACTTGTCCGCGTCCGCGTAGCGGACGCGACCGTCAGTGGTCGACATGTCTGACCAACCGGGGAGACGGCTCCCGCTCAGTTCGCCTCGCTGGCGTCCGCGATCAGCTGGTCGATCAGGGCGATCAGTACGTCCCGGCACGACTCGCGCTCCCGCGCGTCGCACAGCAGCACCCGTACATGCGCCGGGAGCGCGAGGGCGTCCCGGATGTCCTCGGCGGGGTAAGGGTGTTCACCGTGGAAGCCGTTGACGGCGACGACGAAGGGGATGCCTCTGCGCTCGAAGAAGTCGATCGCCGCGAAGCTGCACCGCGGCCGCCGCACGTCCACCAGGACGACGGCCCCGAGCGCGCCGATCGCCAGGTCGTTCCACATGAACCAGAACCGCTGCTGCCCGGGCGTGCCGAACAGGTACAGCACCAGTTCCCGGCTGATGGTGATCCGGCCGAAGTCCAGGGCCACGGTCGTGGCCCGTTTCTCCTCGATGCCGTCGAGGTCGTCGATGCCCAGCCCGGCGGCGGTCAGCGGCTCCTCGGTGCGCAGCGGGGCGATCTCGCTGACCGACCCGACCAGGGTGGTCTTGCCGACCCCGAAGCCGCCGGCGATGAGGATCTTGACCGTGTCGGGCGGCGCGAGGGCCGTCGCGGTGGTGTCAGAGCCGGCCAAGGCCGTCCCTCACTTTCTGCAGCAGGTCCGGGTCCGGGGTGCGCGGGGTGACGGGGTGCGGTGGATGCACGGTGATCAGGCCCGCCTCCAGCAGATCGCAGAGCATGATCGCCACGACGCTCACCGGGAGGTCGAGGTGGGCCGCCAGCTCCGCCACGGCGAGCGGCCGGGCGCAGCGCCGCAGGATCCGCGTCTGCTCCGGCTGCGGACGCGGCGCCCGCTCCGGCGGCGGGTCCACCGCCGTCACCGTCGTGATGAGCGTGAAGTCGGTGCGGCTGGGCCGGGTCCGGCCGCCGGTCAGGGTGAAGGGACGTACCAGGCGGCCCGCCGTATCGTCAGCGCTCACCTCACGCGCCCGGGCCGACATTGGCCCGCGGCGCCGCCGACAGATGCTCGCCGATCTTCTTCACCAGCATGTTCATCTGGTACGCCACCACACCGACGTCCGCGCCCTGGTTGGTGAGCACGACGAGATGGGCGCCGGGCCCGGCGGAGGTGAGGATCAGATAGCTGTGGGCCATCTCGATCAGCGCCTGGCGCACCGGGCCGCCCCGGAAGTCCAGGCTGACGCCCTTGCTGAGGCTCATCAGGCCGGACGCGGTCGCGGCCAGCCGCTCGGCGTCGTCGCGCAGGAACCCGGTGGACTTGCTGACCACCAGCCCGTCCTCGGAGAGCACCACGGCGTGGTTGACGTCGGCGACCCGCTCCACGAGTCCGGTGAGCAACTGGTCGAGCTGGGTGTCCGTGGCGGGGGTGGGGCGTGTCATGGCGATGTCCTTCATGAACGGTCGGCGGGCGGGGTGCAGGACGTGGGGGAGGAGGCGGAGACCGAGCCGGACGCCGGGGGCTCCGCAGGGGTTCCGTCGGCACGCGCCCCCCGACCGGCCGGGAGCCCCGGGCCCGCGGCCTCGGTCGCGTCCGGCGCCCCGGTGTCACCGTCGCCGCTCTCGTCGCGGGCCTTGAGCGTGCCCCGCTGGAAGCAGGCCAGGGAGGAGGCGGCACGTTCGGCGGTGAAGTCGTCGGCGCCGTCGTCCGCTTCGGCGAGCGGCGCCTCCTCACGCAGTTCGGCGGCCAGGCAGGTCTGCGGCACCCGGCGCGGCAGCGGGGTCAGCCCGTCGGGCCGCGGCGCGGGCACGGGCGCGGCGGTCGGCTCGGGGACGGTGCGGGCCGGGACGACGGGGCGGGGCTCCCGTACGGGCTCCTCCGGCTCGGCGGCCCCGGCGTGCTCCGCCTCGTCGTGGTCCGGGGCGGGCATGTCCCGGACCACGATGTCGTGCGGGATCAGCACGATCGCCGTCGTGCCGCCGTACGGCGAGGAGCGCAGCGTGACCGTGATGCCGTGCCGGTGCGCGAGCCGGCCGATGACGAACATGCCCAGGCGCAGGTCGTCGGCGAGGGCCACCACGTCGAACTGCGGGGGCTCGGCCAGTTGGGCGTTGAAGGACTCGTAGTCCTCCTCGGACATGCCCAGGCCGCGGTCCTCGACCTCGACGGCCAGCCCCTTGGCCACCATCGAGGCCCGCACTCCGACCGGTGCGGGCGCGGGCGAGTACAGGGTGGCGTTCTCGATCAGCTCGGCCAGCAGATGGATCACGTCGGCCACCGCGGGCGGCGCGAGGTGCACCTCCTCCTCGGTGTCCACCTCCACCCGCTGGTACTCGGCGACCTCGCCGACCGCGCTGCGCAGGATGTCGATCAGCGCGACCGGCTCGCTCCAGCTGCGGCCGGGGCGCTCACCGCTGATGATGACCAGGTTCTCCTCGTAGCGGCGCAACTGGCTCGCCGTGGAGTCCAGTTCGTACAGGCCCTTGAGGACCTCGGGGTCCTGGTGCACGCGCTCCAGCGCGTCGAGCTTGGTGAGCTGGAGGTTGACCAGGTTCTGGCTCTGCCGGGCGATGCCCAGGATGATCTTCTGGAAGCCGCGCCGGGTGTCGGCGAGTTCGACGGCGGTGTGCACGGCCGTGCGCTGGGCGGTGTTGAACGCCTCGGCGACCTGGCCGAGTTCGTCGTGGCCGTAGTCCAGCGGCGGGGTCGCGAGTTCCACGTCCACCTTCTCGCCCCGCTCCAGCCGGGTCACCACGTCGGGCAGCCGCTCCTGAGCCAGGCTCAGGGTGGCCTCGCGCAGGCCGCGCAGCCGGCGGGACAGCGAGCGGGTGATCCGCCAGGACATCCACACGCACAGCAGCAGCGCGACCAGACCGCCCGCGCTCAGGGACGCGGCCTTGATCAGCAGGCTGCGCGATTCGTCGGCGCTGTGCTGCAGCAACGCCGCCGTCTGCCGCCGGATCAGCACCGAGTACGCGTCCGAGACCTCGATCAGCGCGGCCCGCCACTGCTTCTGCAGGTCCGGGATCACGATGTTCCCGGAGTCACCGGCCGCCGCCCGAGCCGCGAGCACCCGGTCCTCGACGGACTCCAGGGCGCGCCAGTGCGGGCTGCGCAGGATCCGTTCGGTCTGCGATTTCGCGCTCCCCGTGAGCGAGGGCAGGATCTGGTCCTCGACGAGCCAGCGATGCGTGTTCACCGACTTCGCGAACTCGCCCCAGGTCTTCTCGTCCATCCTGCCCTTCGGCCCCGCCAGGGTCAGCAGCGCGTCCTCCTGGGACACCAGCTCGGCCGCGTGCTCCAGCGAGACGAGCGGACCCGCCTGCGAGGTCAGGTCGCCGTCGTCGACCTGGGAGAGCTCCTGGAACGCGTGGATCTGGTCGTCGATGATCGACGTGTACTGGCCGAGGGCCTGCACGGCCGTGATGTCGGTGGGCTTGTCCACCTGGCCCCGGTAGTACTCCAGGCTGCTCACCGACGCGACGACCGAGTACAGCCGGTCCTTGATGCGGGGCGGCGCCTGCTGGATCTCGTCCGACCGGCGGAGGAGCTTCGCGACCGCCTCGTCGGTCTCGCGGCGCTGCGCCTCCAGCGCGGCGCGGGCCCCCTCCTCGCGGGAGGCGAGCCAGACGGCCGAGAAGCTGCGCTCCCGCTGGAGCGCGAGTGTGGCCTCCGTGCCCATGGCGCCCGTGGACCTGCTCAGCGCGGTCTGATCGCGCAGCCGCAGTCCCTCCGAGAACATCTGGATCGTCGTCACGCTCCAGACGGCGGCGAGCATGACGCTGGGCACCAGCGCGAGGAGGATCAGCGAGAGACGTATGGAGCCGAGGCGGCGCCGGGGACCTGTCCGTGCAGACATCGTCGTCCTAGGGCGATCAGCGGAGAGGGAGCGGATGGGGGACGGGCGCCGGGGGTGGCGGCGTGTCCGGTACGTCACCGGGGGTGCGCAGGATGCTAGCCGCACGAGTGAGCGCGCGCGTCATACGTGACCGAATCTTTGGGGACACGTTGGGGCGAAGCGACCCCGTCAACGGGTACCGGCGGCGGCCCGCTTCGCCACCGCGGCCACGTTCGCCTTGGTGACGAACGCCGGGCCGGTGAGGACGGGTTCCTCGCCGCCGCCGAGCGTGTTGCCGTTGGTCCGGTACAGCCACAGGGAGTCCACCGCGAGATAGCCCTGCAGATACGGCTGCTGGTCGACCGCGAACTGCACGTCCCCGTCCCGGACCGCCTTGACCAGGTCCTTGTTGAGGTCGAAGGTCGCGACCCGGGCCTTGCCGCCGGCCTCCCGGGCCGCCTTCGCGGCGACCAGCGCGAACTGCGCCCCGTTCGTGACCACTTCGTCGATGCTGGAGTCCTGCGACAGCCGGGCGGCGACGGCGTCGGTCACCGCGTCCATGTCGGTGCCGTCCACGTACAGGTTCTCGGTCCTGCCGCCGAACGCCTTCTTCACACCCGCACAGCGCGCCTCCAGGGAGACGTTGCCGCGCTCGTGGATGACGCACAGGGTGTGCCGGGCCCCGAGGCCGTCCAGTTTGTCGCCGACGGCCCGGCCCGCGACGCTCTCGTCCTGGCCGAAGTACCCCAGCAGCCCCGCGGACCGCCATGCGTCTATACCGGAGTTGAGACCGACCACGGGAATGCCGGCCGCCCGGGCCGCTCTGACCGGACCCGCCATCGCCGACGGCTTGGCGAGGGTCACGGCGATGCCGTCGACCCGCCGCTCGACGGCGTCCCGCACCAACTCGGCCTGACCCGCGGGGTCGGAGTCGTTCGCGAAGGTCAGGTCGATGCCGTCCTTGGCGGCCGCGGCCTGCGCGCCCCTGTGCACCAGCTCCCAGAAGGCGTCGCCCTTGCCGCCGTGAGTGATCAGCGCGATCTTCCATCGCGGGCCGCCTGCCTCCGCCCCCGATGCCTCCTCGGCCCCGCCGCCGGCGGAGCAACCGGTCAGCAGCAGACAGGTGGCGGCCGTCAGGGCCGCGACGCGAGCGCAGGCGGAGGAGGGGGATGGAGTCTTCATGAGGGTGCGGCACCTCGCTGTGCGGCCGAGCCGGAGGAACGAACGAGAGTACGGCCAAAACCGTACGCGAGTGCGCCGACCTGGTGAACTCCCGCTGGGGCGGAGCCAATCGTGTGTGACCAGCGGTAGTCAAGTGCGCAACCACGCCGTGTGAGTTGCCGCTGCCACATCGTGATGAACCGCTGGCGGGAAGGCGGACCGGAGTCGGCTCGTCCGCATCGCTTGCGCTCGCAAACCGGATCAACTCGGCGTGCGTACCACCCCCTGCGCACATCGCGATGTCCGCCTCCCGGAGCATCGCGGTGCCGGTGCCGGTGCCGGTGCCGGTGCCGGTGGCGGTGGCGGTGCGGGTGGCGGTGGCGGTGCGGGTGCGGGTGCCGTCCGGACGTCACGTGCGGGTCTGGACGGCTCCTGGTCCGACGAGGTCCAGACCGGTGAAGAAGTTCTCGGCCCCGGCGGGATCACGCGTCCGCATCGGCACGCCCCGCGCCGCGTACTCCCGGGCGACCCGGCCTGCCGCGTCCGGCGCGGAGTCGGCGCCGGCGGACGTCACGGGACAGCTGCGGCCCCCGGGCAGCGGGTCGAGCGGTCGCCGCACGAGCCCGACCGCGTCGTGCTCGTCCAGCGGGACGTGCACGACAGCGATGGCGGTCAGCGCGACCGGCTCACCGGGATCGCGCGTCCCGCGGAACGCCGGCGCGTCCAGCACGGCCACCGGGTCGCGCGGGTCGGCCTCGGCGTACGCCGACCCGCCCTCGGCTCCGCCGGACGGAGGAACCTCCTGGCGCGGGCGGGGCGTCCGCCCCGGGGTGCGGGGTGCGGGGTGCGGGGTGCGGGGTGCGGGGTGCGGGGTGCGGTCGTCGGCAGGGGCTCGGTCTCCCCGGCCCGCACGGACTGAGCCGAGTGGACGCGACCAGCGGTCTCGCATGTGCGCCCCGCTGTGCTCAACCAGCTCCCAGGGCGCTTCTGCGACGCTCCCGCCGGCTCCTGCGAGGTTCCTGGTCCGGCAGCCACCCGAAAGCGAGTGAACTCCCCACCACGCCCAGCAGCATCCCGACGAAGAACCCGCCCAGGTTCGACGTGGGCCAGGTCCCCAGCGAGACCAGGACCCCGGTGATCGAGTAGAAGAGCCTCTGCGTCGGATGGAACAGCGTCAGCAGTCCCAGCAATACCATCAGCGTCGGCAGCAGATAGCCCGCCAACCCCTGCATCCCGACATGAAGCACGACCTTCAGCGACGCCTTCATCGTGAGCAGGATCTCCGCCCCGCCCAGAGTGAGCAGCACCCCGCCCCAGAACGGCCGGTCGGCCCTCCAGCGCCGGAAGGCCGACCGCGCATCGGTACCCGCGCGCATCAGCAACCCGATTCGCTGAAGCGCAGCTTGAGGCCGGGGAGCTTGAACACGCCCGCCGTCGTGGCGTAGTTGGTCTGCCGCAGATTCGCGATGTACACCGTGTCCGCCTGCTGGCTGAACACACCGATCGGCCCCTTCACCCCGGCCTTGGTCAAGGTGCTCGCGTCATTGCCGATCTCGATGCCGCCGAACGCCGCGTCACCCGACAGCTCGGTGGAGTCGGTGGTCAGATCGGTGGCCGTCACCTTCTCCCTCCCGCCGCCCGCGGTGATGTGCAGGTTCGTGCCGCCGAGGTCGACGCTCTGGCACAGCTTGGTGAGTGTCGCGTTCTTGATCGCGGAGGTGACGACCAGTACCTGGCCGCCGGTGTCCCCCTCGTTGGGGCTGCCCGGCGCCATGTGGTCGAGCCCGCCGAACTGCTCGAACCCGGTGCCCTTGAGCTCGGTCGCGGTGACCGTGAAGGGCATGCCGGAGATCGCGAACTGCACGCCGAGCGCACCCTCGGCGGTGAGGACCGCGAGGGCGCCGGCCGCCAGGGCGGCGGGAACCGCCATCACGGCGGCCCGGCGCGCCCGGACCCGACCCCGTCTCGCGGGCCCGTCGGGGGCGCCGGAGGCTTCGGGGGCGGAACCGCTTTCCGGGTTCTCAGGGGTATGGGTGATGTCCGAGGACGAGGCCATGACTGCTCCCAGTGCAGGAAAGTGCGGGTAGGGCATCAGCGGCACGTTGTCCTGGCGCGGACAGCGCCCGCGGCGCACGCCCCTTGCCACTCCCGGCGGGGGCAAGGGCTTTCTCGTACTCCGCAGTAGCCGAGCCCGGAAGTTACCGGTGGTTACAGCCGAGGGTCAAGATGGTTGTGGAAAAAGGGTGTTGATTGTGTGCCGCCTGCGCGTCGCGCGTCACCGTGCCCCTGAAAAAGTGTCGTCGGGGCAGCAACTCCCTTGCCGGTCCTTGACGTTGACTGACACTCAGGTCTACAACTCTCCCTGGCTCCCCCCTGGATCCGTGGCGCCGGATCCGCCGCCGCGTGGCCTTCGCCCGCGTTCCCGGACCTGATGTCCTTCACGTCCCGCGAGTTCTCTCCCCGGCGCCGTCACGGTCGTTTCCCCCCTCGGTCCGTGCCGGGGCCCCCACCCGGTCCGGCCGGGATCCCCCCATGGTTCCGGCCGGTCACCGTCCGGCCGTCGTTGCCGGTCCGTGTCGTACGGAGAAGGCGTCACGGACCGGCAACGGCGCCCGTCGACCCACGGCCGCCACCCCCGAACCCCCTGATCCCCTCAGGGCACACCCCCGCAACGAAAGCCGAGGTAACCCGCATGCGTACGCGCACCCTCCTCACCCTCGCCGGCACCGTCGCCGCCCTCACCCTCCCCTTGGCCGGCCCCGCCTCCGCGGCCGACGGGGCCGTCCTGACCACCGGATCCGTCGGCGGTACGGCCGTCGCGGCCGGGGAGGTCCTCACGGCGCCGCTGGCCGGCGGCACGGCCGCCACCTTCTACTCCAGCGCGACCGGCACCAGCGGCATCTCCTGCACGAAGTCGCAGTTCACGGCCACCGTCACCGACAACCCCGGTGCGCCCGGCACCGCCACGGAGTCGGTCACCGCGCACACCTTCGACCCCGCCAGCTGCACCACCAACGTCCTCGGCGTGCTCGGCGTCACCAGCATCACCGTCAACAACCTGCCCTACAGCGCCGCCGTGTCCTCCGACGGCGCCGTCACCGTGACCCCGGCCGCGGGCTCCACCATCCAGACGACGGTCGTCCTGCGTACCCTGCTGGGCAGCATCAACTGCGTCTACCAGGCGCCGAGCCTGAGCGGCACGGCGAGCAACGCCGACAACAGCATCAACTTCACCGGCCAGCAGTTCGCGAAGGTCTCCGGCTCGTCCCT
Source organism: Streptomyces sp. NPDC001920 (assembly GCF_053594495.1). Taxonomy (NCBI): domain Bacteria; kingdom Bacillati; phylum Actinomycetota; class Actinomycetes; order Kitasatosporales; family Streptomycetaceae; genus Streptomyces; species Streptomyces sp. NPDC001920. The sequence goes on along the minus strand of NZ_JBSFEP010000001.1, from coordinate 163,436 downwards.
CTGCTTCGCCAACGGCTACTTCACCGCCAAGTACGCCCCGGTGACGGGCAGCGGCGAGGCCGTGTACGTCAACTGACGCCCGACCGGCCGGAGTTCACCTACGGCGCAGCCGCAGCGCCAGGGCGGCGCCCCCGGTGAGCACCAGCACCGCGGCGGCGCCGCCCGCCAGCAGTGGCGCAGAGACCCCCGTACCGGTACCGCCGGTGGACGCCACCGGCGTGCCGTCGGGGGTGTCCGCGCTCCGGGAGCGCGGCGTCCTCGCGCCGGCCGGCGCGGAGGGCGTCGGCGAGGAGGGCGCGCCGGCGTCGTCCGCCGCCGCCGGGCCGGCGGTCCGGCCGCCGGCGTCCCGGTCGGACTTTTCGGCCGGCGAGGCCGTACGGCCGCCGCCGTCCTCCTCGCCGCGCCCGCCGTCGTTGCCGTCCGCCGGGAACACCACGTCCGAGCAGGAGTAGTAGGTGTCCGGCGTGCTGCTGTTCTGCCAGATCGTGTACAGCACATGGCGCCCCGACCGGTCGGACGGGAGCCGCACCGTGAACCGGTACGCCCCGTCCCTCAACGCCGGGTCCTTGACCTCGGCGAACGGCCGCTCCGGCAGGTCGGACCAGGCCAGTGGTCTCGTCGGGTCGTACCCGGGCCTGGTCAGGTACATCCGGAAGGTGCCGGTGTGCGGGATCGTCGACACGTACCGCATCGTCAGGGCCGAGCCCGGCGCCAACCGGGTCGACGGCCAGTCGGCACGGGCGAGGTCGAGACCCCGGTAGGCGGGCAGTCCACCGCTGCACAGCCGACCGTCGGGGACCACCTGACGATCGCGTCCGTTCACATTCGCGATTCTGAGGTTGTCCCAGGCCGTGAAGGGCGCGCCGTTCGAGGTGACCGCCGCCCGGCACGCCGCCGAGCCGGAGGCACCGCCGCCTTCGGGGGAGCACGCGTACACGCGGCTGACCGGATCCGTCGGCGCGCCGTGCGCGCGGGCAGGGCTCGCCGTCCACACCGTGAGCAGCAGGGGCGTGACGGCGACGGCCGCCAGCGCGGTGCGATGCGATCTCATCCAGGGCATCCGGGACATCCGGAACGTCTCCTCGGCCGGCTCGGGAAGGGTCCTCGTGCAGTACGGGAGACGGGCCCGGCGCGTTCACCACGTGACGAGCCGGGTGAAGTCGGGTATAACCGGTCAACCCTGCGTCGTAGAGGGTGGTTTTCCAGCCGGATCGAGGGTTTCCCCTGTATCCCGCTGACCTTCTCTTTGCCTATCGTTCGACCACAGCCAACCCACGGGTAACCCCCAACGGGTCAGGTTCGCGCCAGGCCGGCCGCCGCGCCCCCGCACTTCGTAAGGCCCCCACCCGCCCTGGGCGGGGTCCGACCGCTCCCGCCTGCCCGGCGACGTCTGGCACGCACGCTCGCCCCACCGGACGCCGCCGAGCCCGCCCTCCGGACGGACAGGAACGGCCGGAAACCACCCGGTGGCGACACCCCCCTCCGCTTCGAGGACGAAGCGACATCGACCGCCGCTCCGCTCTGCACCGGAGTACGGCCGGCTACGAAAGGCAAGCCCTTGCGTACCTCCCCATCCTCCAGACGGAAGCTGATATCCGTCGCCGCGGCCTCCGCCGCCCTCCTCACCGCCGCCACCACGGTCGCCGTGGCCCAGGAGACCGCTCCCCAGGAAGCCGCCTCCGTCCCGGCGGCACAGACCGAGGCCGCTCCCGGCGCCCCGGCCGAGCGCCTGATCGTCGGCTACAAGTCCCAGGCCGCCGAGGCCAAGTCGAACAAGGCCGCGGAGGCCGACGCCGCGGCCAAGGGCAAGGAGGCCGGCGAGGACCTCGACTTCCGGCGCCGCCTCGGCTCCGGCGCGGCCCTCGTCGACCTGGGCGAGGACCTCACCAAGGCGGACGTCGCCGATGTCGTGGCCGAGTACCAGGCCGACCCGCAGGTCGCCTACGTCGTACCGGACCGGCTGAACAAGCCGCTGGCCACGCCCAACGACACCGAGTACGCCAAGCAGTGGGACCTGTTCGAGACCACGGCGGGCATGCGGGTGCCGGGCGCCTGGGACGTCGCGACCGGCACCGGCGTGACCGTGGCCGTCATCGACACCGGTTACGTCAGCCACTCCGACCTCGCCGCCAACATGGTCGCGGGCTACGACTTCATCTCCGACGCCACGGTCGGGAACGACGGCGACGGCCGCGACAGCAACCCGGCCGACCCCGGCGACTGGACCGCCGCGAGCGAGTGCCAGGCGGGCGACCCCGCCTCCTCGTCCTCCTGGCACGGCACCCACGTCGCGGGCACCATCGCCGCCGCCACCAACAACAGCAAGGGCGTCGCGGGCATCGCGTACGGCGCGAAGATCTCCCCGCTGCGTGTGCTCGGCAAGTGCGGCGGCTACGACTCCGACATCGTCGACGCCATCACCTGGGCGTCCGGCGGCACCGTCTCCGGGGTCCCGGCGAACACCAACGTCGCCAAGGTCATCAACATGAGCCTCGGTGGTGGCGGCGCGTGCTCCGCCGCGACCCAGAGCGCCATCAACGGCGCCGTGAACCGCGGCACCACGGTCGTCGTCGCGGCGGGCAACAGCAACGCCAACGCCGCCAACTACTCGCCGGCCAGCTGCAACAACGTCATCAGCGTCGCCGCGTCCGACCGCCAGGGGAACCGCTCCTACTACTCCAACTACGGCACGGTCGTCGACATCGCCGCCCCCGGCGGAGAGACCAACTCCGTCACCACGAACGGCATCCTGTCCACGCTGAACTCCGGCGCACAGGGCCCGTCCTCCGAGAACTACGACTACTACCAGGGCACCAGCATGGCCGCCCCGCACGTCGCGGGCCTCGCCGCGCTGATGAAGTCGGCCAACGCGTCCCTGACCCCGGCGCAGATCGAGTCGGCGATCAAGACCAACGCCCGTGCGCTGCCCGGGACCTGCTCGGGCGGCTGCGGTGCGGGCCTGGCGGACGCGGCCAAGACGGTGCAGGCGGTGAGCGGCTCCGGCGGCTCCACGGGGGGCACCACCTTCGCCAGCACGTCCGCCGTCTCCATCCCGGACAACGGCTCCGCGGTCGAGTCCCCGATCACCGTCAGCGGCCGCAGCGGCAACGCCCCTTCGGCGCTCCAGGTCGGCGTGGACATCACCCACACCTACCGCGGGGACCTGGTCATCGACCTCGTCGCCCCGGACGGAACGAGCTTCCGCCTGAAGGCCGCCAGCTCCTCGGACTCCGCGGACAACGTGATCACCACCTACTCCGTGAACGCCTCCGCCGAGAGCGCCAACGGCACCTGGAAGCTGCGGGTCCAGGACACCGCGGCCCAGGACACGGGCAGGATCAACAGCTGGAAGCTGACCTTCTGAGAAGAAGGTGAGCGCGTGCCCTGAGCGGGCGCGCACCACAGACGGGCGGGCCGGCCGGTGCGGATGGGGCATCGGCCGGCCCGTCATGTTTTCGCCGGCCGAACGCCCACCGAAACCGACTTCCCGGTCGGTCCCACGTGCTCAGCGCGCCGACAGGCGCACCCCGGCCTGTTCGTCGTCCCCGGCTTCCAACGCGGCCAGCACCCGGACGCCGCGGTCGGGATCCCGGTCGATGGCGGTCAGCATGCCCGGCACCGCGATGCTCGGCAGGAAGTGTCCCCACAGCACCGATATCCGCTGCGCCAGATCGCTGCGGTCGGTCAGCGCCCGGGACATCAGCTGCACACCGGCGAACGCACCGACCAGCAGCTCCACCGTCTGCCTCGCGTTCACGCTCGGCAGCAACTCACCCTGTGCAGCGGCCTGTTCGAGCACCTCGGTGAGATGGTCCGCCCACTGCCGGAACGGCCCGGCATGGTCGACACCGGGCGGCGCGCTCTGGTCCACCGCCAGTCGCACACTGCCCTTGAGCAGCGGGTTGTCGAGCAGTCGCTGCCCGAACACGAAGGTGATGTCGACGAGTTCCTGCAGCTTGCAGGGCTGCGGAGGGACCGCACCGAGCGAGAGCTGCTCGTCCAGCACGGCCTGGGCCAGGGATTCCTTGGAGGGGAAGTGGAAGTACAGGGCCCCTTTGGTCACTTCGGCCCGCTCCAGGACCATCGCGATGGTGGTCGCGGTGTACCCGTGTTCGTCGAAGACCGCGCCCGCGGCCTCCAGGATCAGCCTTCGCGTTCTGATGGCGCGCTCCTGCATCGCCACAACAGCCCCTCCGCCGCGCTGAGTCGACCCGGGTGCCCGGCGTGCGCCGGAGCGGCTTCGGGCACGGCCGGGCGACCCGAGGCCGCATTGAAAACAAACCGGTCGCCTCGTACTCTATCGCTCGCGGCACGGGAACCTCGCCGTCTGTCAACGCACACACGGGGGACCCAAGGAGGGGGACATGCCTCACTCGCAGCAGCTCGCCACGGCCCTGCTGGCCGACCCTGCGATCGGGGTGGAAGACCTGACCGCCACCGTACCGCGCCAGTTGGTGCATCGCGCCTCGGTGGCCGAAACACTGCTCGTAGGGGCCGCCCGCGACGGCACCGACCGGTACACGGTCTTCGCCCAGTGGCCGCGCGCTCACCAGTTACACGTGTCGCCGGACCGGTCGGCCTACGAACCGCTGCTCGTCGCGGAGACGGTCCGCCAGTGCGGCGCACTGCTCGCGCACACCGCGTACGGCGTCCCGCTCGGCCATCGGTTCGTACTCAAGGAACTGTCCCTGACCACCCGTCCCGAGCGACTGGCCGTCGGCGCCGCCCCCGCCGAAGCCGTCCTGCACATCACGGTCTCCGACCTCGACCACCGCGGCGGCCGCCTGGCCGGGTTCGGCTACGACGCCGACATACGGCTCGACGGGGAGCGCGTGGCGACCGCGCGCATAGTCACCACCTGGACGAGCGCGGCCGTGTACGGCCGGCTGCGCGGCGGCCGTACCGCGGACACGGTGGCCGCGCTGCCCGTGCCGCCCGGACTGCCGCCCGCCGTGGTCGACCGCGCCCTGCCCGCGGACGTCGTCCTCGCCCCGACCGGCCGAACCGACCGCTGGCAGTTGCGTGTCGATACCGCCCACGCTGTTTTCTTCGACCATCCGCTCGACCACGTGCCCGGGATGCTCCTCCTGGAGGCGGTGCGCCAGGCGATACGGGCCCGCAGCCCGCACGACCGCCGGGCACCTGTCTCGTTCCGTTCGGTCTTCCACCAGTACGCCGAACTCGACCAGCCCACCTGGATCGAGGCGGCCGACAGGCCGGGAGCGCGTGGCACCGAGACGCAAGTCGTGGCACGACAAGGGGGATCGACGGTCTTCGAGTGTGTCGCCGGAACCGAAGGGGAGTGAGTTATCGTGTACAGGGAGTAAAAAACAAACGGCATGACCCGTTCTTTTAAGTCCCCAGGAGTGTCCAGCCGATGGTGAGGCAGTTACGCGCCGAACAGACCCGCACCACGATCCTCACAGCCGCCGCCGAACTGTTCGACCGCCAGGGCTATGAGTGCACCAGCCTCAGCGACATAGTCGAGCAGGCCCAGGTGACCAAGGGCGCCCTGTACTTCCACTTCGCGGCCAAGGAGGACCTCGCCCAGGCCATCATGGAACTGCAGGCCAGGGCGTCGCGGCAGGTGGCGAGCGAGATGGACGTCAAGGGCCACTCCTGCCTGGAGAGCCTGATACGCACGACGTTCGGCATCACCCGTCTCTCCGTCGAGGGCCCGATCCCCCGGGCCGGTCTGCGCCTGGCCATCGGGGGAGTGGCGATTCGACCGCCCTTGCGGCACCCCTACCTCGAACTGCTGGAGCTCACCACCCGCAAACTCCTGGGCGCCGCCAAGGAGTCCGACATCCATCCGGACGTCGACATCGAGGCCGCCGCCCACTCCCTGGTCTGCTTCTTCGTCGGCACCCGCGTCGTGGGCCGCTCCCTCGAATCCGTCGCACGCCAGCCCCGCAGAGTGGCCGAGATGTGGCACATCACGATCCGCGGCCTGGTCCCGGTACCCCGCCGACCGCGCTACCTCGCGCTCGCGACACAGCTGGAGCGGGAGATCGGCCGTGTGGCGCCCGCGCTACCGTGAGCCGTATGCCCGACAGGCCCCACACCCCGATCGCGCCCGTACTCCTCGGCGACGAGCCCGGCTCGTTCCCGCACAGCGTCCTCGCCGAACGCCATCCCGCGATCATCCGGCAGGTGCGGGAGTCCTTCCCCTACGGCCCCGAGCAGCAGCGCGCGCTGGACGCGCTGCTCGCGAGCTGCGCCGAGGGCGTCATCGAACCGCTCCCCGTCGACGCGCACGACCATGACCGCTGGCAGGCCTGGGGCGCCGACGCCCACACCGGCCGGTCCTGGTTCGACGTACCGTGGCTGTGGTCGGAGAGCTACTTCTACCGCCGACTCCTCCAGGCCGTCGGCTACTTCACCGCCGGTCCCTGGCAGGGCATCGACCCCTTCCGGCCCGCCAAGCTGGCCGAACTCGACGCCCCGGAGACGGATCGGGAACTGGCCGCCCTCGACGTCCTGGACGGCCGCCCGGCCGACGAGCAGGACCGGGCGCTGCTGCACGGCTCCCTGTGGGGCAACCGCGCGGACCTCGGCTTCCGGTTGTCGGCCACGCACGGCGAGACCCCCTCGGACAGCCCGCCGCTGGTCGCCGACGACAGCGCGACCCTGTGGTCCCTGCTCCCGCCCGCGGGCACGGCCACCCTGTGCCTGATCGCCGACAACGCGGGCCGCGAACTCGTCCCCGACCTACTCCTCATCGCGCGTCTGCTCGCCCAGGGGCGCGTCGGGCGGGCGATCCTGCACGTCAAGCCGTACCCCTACTACGTCTCCGACGCCACGCACGCCGACGTCCTCGACGCCCTGCGCCGGCTGACGGCGGCGCAGGGAGCCGCCGCGACGTACGGGCGCGTCCTGTGGTCGGCCATGACCGACGGCCGTCTCGCCGTCCGCGCCCATCCCTTCTCCAGTGCGCCGCTGCCGTTCGCGGCGATGCCCGACGACCTGCGCGAGGAAGTCGCCTCCGCCACCCTGACCGTCGTCAAGGGCGACCTCAACTACCGCCGCCTCGTCGGTGACCGGCGCTGGCCGCCGACCACGCCGTTCGCCGAGGTCACCGCCTATTTCCCGGGCCCCGTCGCCGCTCTGCGCACCCTGAAGTCCGATGTGATCACCGGACTGGACGCGGGCACGGAGGCGGCACTGGTCGAGGCGGAGGGACACAAGTGGCGGACCGGTGGGACGCATGCCCTGATCCAGGTGCGGACGTGACGACCGCGCACCCCCGCCCGTACATCACATCAGCCGCACGGGCAGCGACTTCAGACCGTTGATGAAGTTCGACACCAGCCGCTCAGGGGACCCGGTGAGCCGCAGCACCGGCAGCGCCCGCAGAGCCTCCCGGTAGAGGACGCGCAACTGCAGCCGGGCGAAGTGCGCGCCCAGGCACACGTGCGGGCCGTCCCCGAAGGAGACATGCGGATTCGGGCTGCGGGACAGGTCCAGCCGGTCCGGGGCGGCGAAGACACGCTCGTCGCGATTGGCGGAGGCGTGGAAGACGACGACCTTGTCTCCGGCGCGGATGAGCCGCCCCGCCAGCACGGTGTCGTACGCGGCGGTGCGGCGGAAGGTGAGGACCGGCGGATGCCAGCGCATCAACTCCTCCACCGCCGGGCCGAGTTCCACGTCACCGGCACGCAGCCGCGCGTACACCTCCGGACGCTCGGCCAGCGCCAGCAGGCCGCCCGGCGCGGCGCTGCGGACGGTGTCGTTGCCCGCGACCGTGAGCAGGAAGAAGAACATCTCCAGCTCGGGGCAGCCGAGTTCGGCGTCCGGGGTGCCTCCCGGTTCGGACGAAGCCGGCGACCGGGAGTGCGCGAGGACGGTCATGACGTCGTCGTCGGGGAACCGCCTTTTGTGCGCGGCCAGTTGGCGCGCGTAGTCGAACATGTCCCGCAGCATCGCCGGTGAACGAGGATTGACGGGCCTGCCCTGCGCGTCGAGTACGGGGGAGCCCGCTTCGTCGGGGTCCTGGTAGCCGATGACCCGCTGCGTCCAGTGCAGCAGCAGTCCGCGGTCGGCCACCGGCACACCCAGCAGGTCGGCCAGGTTGAGCAGCGCGTAGTCGTCGGTCACGGCGGTGACCAGGTCGACGGTGCCGTCGGTGGCGCGAGCGGTGTCCACGGCTCGCGCGAGGAGCGTACGCGCCCGCCGCTGGGCGATCCGGGCGAAGCGCTCGACTCGGCCGGGGGTGAAGGCCCGGCTGATCAGCCGTCTCGACCGGCCGTGGTCCGGTGGGTCCTGGTTGAGCATCATGCGCCGCATGAACGGCAGGTCGTCCGGGTCCGGGTCGCGGATCTGGGTCGCGCCGAGGTGCGAGGAGTACGTGGTGGAGTCCTTGAGCACCCGCACCACATCCGCGTGCCGGGTGACCGCCCAGAACCCGGGCCCGCCCGGCCAGCCCAGCACCTCGGGCTCCTCCTGCCGGGCCACGGGGTGGTGGTCGCGCAGGACGCGATAGGCGTCGTAGGGCACGCCGGTGGCGTAACGCCGGGGGTCGAAGACGTCGGGGACCGCGGGAGCGTCGTGGACGCTCACTGCTCGCCCCCGGCCGCGTCGTCCGCGCGCAGGAAGTCCTCGACCACCCGGATCAGCTCCAGCGGTGTCTCGTCCATCGCGTAATGGCCCGCGGCGGGCAGTTCACACAACTCGGCCCGGGGGTACCAGGTCATCCACGTGCGGCGCAGCAGATCGGCCGAGAGGGCGGGGTCCAAGGCGCCGGCGACGGCGAGCGCGGGTACCGGGGAGCCCTCGACCCGGCCGTGGAAGTCCTCCGTGGCCCAGGAGTCCAGCCAGGCGCGGAACGCCTTCTGGTCGCTGACCGCGAGCGAACGGGCGACCATGCGGTCGAGCCAGGCGGCGGGGCGTCGGCCACCCGTGGTGACGTCGATGATGGCGCGCCGGTTCTCCGGCTTGTGCGCGGCGTCCGCGAACAGCTCCCACTGCTTGGGCGGCAGCGCCAGCCCCGACGCCGGCACCGGTGACACCCCGACCAGCCTGCGCAGCCGGTGCGGGGCGACCGCGAGGAGGCGCTGCCCGACGGCACCGCCCATGGAGTGCCCGACCACCGAGAACCGCTCCCAGCCGAGGCGGTCTGCCAGCTCCACCAGGTCGTGAGCGGCTTCGGCGGTGGTGCAGGCACCCGCCGCGTCCTTGGCGCCGCCGTAGCCGCGCAGATCGACGAGGACGTAGGTGAAGTCCGTACGGTCGAGGTCGGGGAGGACGGCGGCGTACGCGGACCGGTCGGCGAACCAGCCGTGCACGGCGAACACCTTGTGGGCGCCCTCACCGTGCACCTCGTGCGGAAGCGAGAAGGAGGTCATGCGACCAAGGTGGCGTACATCGGTGCGGACCGACAGATTGACGTGTGCCGGGCGGGTGTGCAGGCGAGCCCCGCTCGCGCGAAGCTCGAGAGGTTCGCTTGCGAAAAGTCCGCGTGCGTGGGGGAGGAACGCCACAAGGCCCGGTGAGGACTCCCCGGTTCACCGGTGATTCACGCGATGGTGTGATCATGTCCCGGGCCGTGGATGCCCGTCGAGGGCCGGGGGTAGGGCCCGGCCATGACGCAGCAGCCCTTCGAACTCCCGCACTTCTACATGCCGTATCCCGCGCGGCTCAACCCTCACGTCGACGAGGCACGCGCCCATTCGACCGCGTGGGCGCGCGAGATGGGCATGCTGGAAGGGTCCGGGGTCTGGGAGCGGGCCGACCTGGACGCGCACGACTACGGACTGCTGTGCGCCTACACCCACCCCGACTGCGACGGCCCCGCACTGTCCCTCATCACCGACTGGTACGTGTGGGTCTTCTTCTTCGACGACCACTTCCTGGAGCTCTTCAAGCGCACCCAGGACCGCGTCGGCGGCAGGGCCCACCTGGACAGGCTGCCCCTGTTCATGCCGATGGACCTGTCGGCTCCCATGCCGAAACCGCAGAACCCGGTCGAGGCGGGCCTGGCCGACCTGTGGACGCGCACGGTGCCCTCGATGTCGGTCGACTGGCGCCGTCGCTTCGCCGTCGCCACCGAGCACCTCCTCAACGAGTCGCTGTGGGAGCTGTCCAACATCAACGAGGGGCGCATCGCCAACCCCGTCGAGTACATCGAGATGCGCCGCAAGGTGGGCGGCGCCCCCTGGTCGTCCGGGCTCGTGGAGTACGCCACGGCCGAAGTGCCCGCCTCGGTCGCCGGGTCCAGGCCGCTCAGGGTTCTGATGGAGACGTTCTCCGACGCCGTGCACCTGCGCAACGACCTGTTCTCCTACCAGCGCGAGGTCGAGGACGAAGGCGAACTCAGCAACGGCGTGCTGGTCCTGGAGACCTTCTTCGGCTGCACCACCCAGGAGGCCGCCGACACCGTCAACGACGTCCTCACCTCCCGCCTCCACCAGTTCGAACACACCGCGCTCACGGAAGTCCCGGCCGTCGCACTGGAGAAGGGGCTGACCCCCCAGGAGGTCGCCGCCGTCGCGGCCTACACCCAGGGGCTGCAGGACTGGCAGTCCGGCGGCCACGAGTGGCACATGCGCTCCAGCCGGTACATGAACGGCCGGGCCGAACCCACCACGCCCTGGCGGGCCCTGACCGGCCCCGGCACCTCCGCAGCCGATGTCGGCGCCCTGCTCGCGGCGGCCGGTGCCGAACGGCTGCGCGCCTACACGCATGTGCCGTTCCAGAAGGTGGGCCCGTCCATCCTGCCCGAGTTCCACATGCCCTTCCAGGTGGAACTCAGCCCGCATCTGAACGACGCCCGCGGCCGTCTGACCGCATGGGCACACCGCATGGGCATCCTCCAGGAGGGCGTCTGGGACGAGGACAAGCTCGCCGCCTACGACCTCCCGCTGTGCGCGGCCGGCCTCGACCCGGACGCCACACCCGAGGAGCTCGACCTCAGCTCGCAGTGGCTGGCCTGGGGCACCTACGGCGACGACTACTACCCGCTCGTCCACGGCCACCGCCGCGACCTGGCCGCCGCCCGGCTGACCACACAGCGCCTCTCGGCCTGCATGCCCCTTGCCGGCGAGGAGGCGGTCGTCCCGGTCAACGCCATGGAACGCGGACTCGCCGACCTGTGGGCGCGCACCACGGCGGGCATGTCCCAGGAGCACCGGGGGTTCCTGAAGGACGCGGTCGACGTCATGACACAGAGCTGGGTGTGGGAGCTGTCCAACCAGCTCCAGAACCGCATCCCCGACCCGGTCGACTACCTGGAGATGCGCCGCGCCACCTTCGGCTCCGACCTCACCCTGAGCCTGTGCCGGATGGGCCACGGCCCCGCCGTCCCGCCGGAGGTGTACCGCAGCGGCCCCGTGCGCTCCCTGGAGAACGCCGCCATCGACTACGCCTGCCTCCTCAACGACCTCTTCTCGTACCAGAAGGAGATCGAGTACGAGGGGGAGATCCACAACGCCATCCTCGTCGTGCAGAACTTCTTCGGCATCGACTACCCGACCGCGCTGCGTGTCGTCCACGACCTGATGACCCAGCGCATGCAGCAGTTCGAGCACGTGGCAGCGCACGAACTGCCCATCATGTACGAGGACTTCGGGCTTTCCGACGAGGCCCGGGAGATCATGGGGAACTACGTCACCGACCTTCAGAACTGGTTGTCCGGGATCCTGAACTGGCACCGGGAGGTCGACCGCTACAAGGCTCCCTACCTGGCCCGCCGGGCCCACGGCTTTCTGCCGGACCGCCCGCCCGCCGTACCTGCCCTCGGCTGAGCCCTCGCGGTACCGCGAGCGCCGGGCACGTCGGTGGCCGCCCGGCGGGGGGCGGCAGTCCGTGCGCCCCCCTCGCCGTCGTCGTCTCCGGCCGTGTCGCCTGCCGCTTCCCGCGGTTGACCGCCGGGCAGTCTCACTCGATCGTGGCTCGTTGCGCACCGGTGCGCAGGGTAGTCACCAGCCGGAGGCGATCGGATGGAACAGACTGCGTTGCGACCCAAGCCCATGCCAGGTCAGCTGCCAGGTCAGCTGCCAGGTCAGCGGCCCGACGACGACACCGGCGCCGGCCCCGGCGCGCACCGCCCGCACGCCGTGCCCCGCCGGCGCTGCCGACGGCTCACCGCCGTCCTCGCGGCCCTGCTCCTCGGCATGGTCCTGCTCCTGTCCGGGATCGGACTCGGCACCGTAGGGGCGACCTTGATCGGAATGAGCCGACTCGCCGAGCTGCAGCGGCAGACCGGGCCCACGGTCCCCGTGAGCCCGACCACCTCGGCACAGCCCGGCTCCCCGGCCTCGCCGCCCCCGGCACCGGCGCCCGCCGTCGCGACCCTCGGTGTGGAGGCCGTGGACGACGAGAAGCCCGGTGCCCGACTCGTCGGCGTCCATGTCCCCGGCCCCGGATACGCGGCCGGCCTGATCCGAGGCGACGTGATCCTCGCGTTCGGCAGGACCCGCATCGACACGGCCGCGGACCTCGCGCGAGCGGTCGCCGAGGCCCGTCCGGGCCGCCGGGCCGTGCTGACCGTGCGCCACCGCAGCGGCGGCTACCAGCAGCTGACGGTGGTCCCGGGCGTCGTCGTCTGACCCGCGCCCCTCCGCCCGACGAGCCGGCGAAAACCGCTGGTCACGTCCGGCGGGCAGGGTCACCATGCCCCCATGCCGACCACGCTCCTCGCCTTCCTGGGGGCCTGCACCCTCGTCGCCGCCTCCCCCGGCCCCAGCCCCGTGCTGATCATCAAGCAGTCACTGCACAGCAGGCGCTCAGGATTCCTGACCGCGCTGGGCAACGAGACCGGTGTCTTCGTCCGGGGCGTCCTCGCCGCCTTCGGTCTGACCGCCCTGCTGGCCGCATCCGAGGTGGCCTACGACGTGATGCGGTTCGTCGGCGCGGTCGTGCTCGTCGGCATCGGCGTCCAGGCGCTGCGCCAGGCGCGCCGCGCCGAGCGGGACGGGGGATCGGACGACGTCGCCCGGGAGGGCACCCGCGGGAGCGGCTGGGCCGCCTACCGCGGCGGGCTGCTGCTGAACCTGGCCAATCCCAAGGCTGCCGTCTTCGCCATGTCCTTCCTCCCGCAGTTCGTGCCGGCTGGAGCCCCGCACCTGCCCACCATGGTCGGCCTCGCCGCGCTCTGGGCGGTCTGGGAGGTCGGCTACTACGGCCTGTACGTGTGGTTCGTCGGCCGTATGAAGAACGTGCTGTCCCGCGCGGGCGTGCGCAGGCGTCTGGAACAGGTCTCCGGCGGCGTGATGCTGCTCCTCGGTGTCCGCATGGCCCTGGAGAACTGACGCCGTACGAGGTCCGCCAGCCGAAAGACCCGTCGACCGGCTCGCGCCGCCCCCTCCGTCCGGGCAGGATGCTGCCCGTAGTCCTTATCAGCGCCCAGGGAGGCCCGGATGACCGGCACCGCACCCGCGCCCTTCACCGCCGACGACTACCGGGCCCGTAGGGAACGTGCCGCACGGACGGCCGCGGACGCCGGACTGGCCGGCCTCCTCGTGGCACCCGGCCCCGACCTCGTATGGCTCACCGGTTACGCGCCCCCCGCCGAGACCGAACGCCTCACCCTGCTGGTCCTCGTCCCCGGCCAGGACCCCGTCCTCGTCGTGCCCGCCCTGGAGGCCCCCGACGCCGCCGAGGCCGCCGGAGCCCCAGGTCTCACCCTGCGCGACTGGACCGACGGCCGGGACCCCTACGCCGCCACCGCCTCGCTCCTCGACGCGAGCGGCCGGTTCGGCATCAGCGACAACGCCTGGGCCATGCACCTGCTGGCCCTGCAGAAGGCGCTGCCGCGTACCTCCTACGCCTCCCTCACCGACGCCCTGCCGATGCTGCGGGCCGTCAAGGACGCCGCGGAACTGGAGCTGCTGGTGGCGGCGGGAGCGGCTGCCGACGCGGCGTTCGAGGAGATCCGGAAGGTTCCCTTCGGCGGCCGGCGCGAGTCGCAGGTCGCCGGCGACCTGGCCGACCTGTTGCGCCGGTTCGGCCACTCCCAGGTCGACTTCACCATCGTCGCCTCCGGCCCCAACGGTGCGAACCCGCACCACGAGGCCGGCGACCGCGTGATGGAACGCGGTGACATGGTCGTCCTCGACTTCGGCGGCCTGAAGGACGGCTACGGCTCCGACACCTCCCGCACGGTGCACGTCGGGGAACCCACCGACGAGGAGCGCCGGGTCCACGACCTCGTGCGCGAGGCCCAGCAGGCCGGCTATCGGGCGGTACGGCCCGGTGCCGCCTGCCAGGACGTCGACCGGGCCGCCCGCGCGGTCATCGCGGACGCCGGGTACGGCGAGTACTTCATCCACCGCACCGGGCACGGCATCGGCGTCACCACGCACGAGCCGCCGTACATGATCGAGGGCGAGAAGCAGCCCCTGGTGCCCGGCATGTGCTTCTCCGTGGAGCCCGGCATCTACCTGCCCGGCCGTTTCGGGGTGCGCATCGAGGACATCGTGACCGTCACCGAGGACGGCGGCCGACGGCTCAACGACACGACCCGGGAGATGGTCATAGTGGACTGACCCGGTGACCGATCCCGGCGCAAGGAGCCCCCGTAGACCCCCGAGCGACAACGGCGCGACCATGACCCAGGCACCGACACCCACCGCGGACACCGTCCGCCGACTGGTTCGTTCCCTGCTCAAGGAGGGCGCGTCCCACTCGGCCGGACCCGAGGTCCGCCCCGCCGCGCCGGGCGCCGAACCGGCCACCTGGCTGGTCGGCACCCGCCATGTGCTGCGCCTCGCCCCCAACCGCGAGGCCGCCGCCCGCCAGCGCCGCGAACTGCGCCTGCGCGACCTCGTCCGCCCGCACGTCCCGGTCGCCGTCCCGACGAGCGTCGCGCACGGGGAGTGGGCGCCCGGTCTCACCTACACGCTGGACACCAAGGTGCCCGGCGGGTCCGGCGGGGAGCAGGACGTCTCCGCCGTCGGCGAGGCCGACCTGGCCGGACTGCTCACCGGGCTGCGCGAGGTGCCGGTACGGCAGGCCGAGACGCTGGGCGTGCCCCGCGCCGCCCCGCGCTCCCTGGAGACCCTGCGCCGGGCCGCCGAGAACGCCGCCGGGCGCCTCACCGCCGCCGACGAGTTCGACGCCACCCGCCTGCGCCAGCTGACCCAGCAGGCCGCCGTACAACTCGCCGCCCAGCCCGGCGCCGCGATCCTCGTCCACCACGCCCTCACCGGCGACCACCTCGTCGTCAGCGGCGACGGCCGGGTGCGCGGTGTCCTCGGCTGGGCCGACAGCGTCCTCGGCGACCCCGCCGAGGACATCGCCGGCCTGGCGCTCGCCGTCGGCTCCCCGGCCGCGGTCCGCGCCGCCACCCTCGCCGGCTACGGCGCCCGCCCCTGCCTGCGCGGCCTCTGGCTGGCCCGCTGCGACGCGGTCCTTCGCCTCGCCGACCGTCTCGACGGCGGGGGCGGGACACCACTTCCGCTGCTGCGGGCACAACTCCAGCACGCCTGGGAGGCGATCCTGCTGGAGCGGGTGACGGAGTTCCGGGAGGACACGACCTAGGGATACGCCCCCTGCCGGCGAGCTCCCTCCGGTGGGCGGCTCACCCCTGCAGCAGCACCACGCCCGACTCCCCGGGCACATGCAGCACCCCGTCCGCGCCCGGTGCCTCCACGGGCTCCCACGCGGCCAGTACCGTGGCCTGCCGGGGCCCCAGCGGGATCGCGGCGGGCTCCTTGGACAGGTTCACGGCCACGCGTACGTCACCGCGCCGGAAGGCGAGCCACCGTTTCGGCTCGTCGTAGGCCACCTTGGTGTCGGACAGGTCGGGATCCGTCAGGTCGGGATGCTCGTGACGCAGGGCGAGGAGGCGGCGGTACCAGGCCAGCACGCGCGCGTGGGGCTCGCGGTCGAGCTCGGACCAGTCCAGGCAGGAGCGTTCCCTGGTCGCCGGGTCCTGCGGGTCGGGCACGTCCTCCTCCGCCCAGCCGTGCGCCGCGAACTCACGGCGCCTGCCCCTGCGTACCGCCTCGGCGAGCTCCGGATCGGTGTGGTCGGTGAAGAACTGCCAGGGCGTGCCCGCCGCCCACTCCTCGCCCATGAACAGCATCGGCGTGAACGGCGCGGTCAGCGTGAGGGTGGCCGCGCAGGCCAGCAGGCCGGGGGAGCCGGGCAGGAGGGCGGCCGCGAGCCGGTCGCCCTGGGCCCGGTTGCCCACCTGGTCGTGGGTCTGGCTGTAGCCGAGGAGACGGTGCCCCGCAACGCGCGTACGGTCCAAGGGGCGCCCGTGGCTGCGGCCCCGGAAGCTGGAGTACGTGCCGTCGTGGAAGTAGCCGCCGGTCAAGGTCTTGGCGAGGGCTGCCATGGGGGCGCGGGCGAAGTCGGCGTAGTAGCCCTGCGACTCGCCGGTCAGCGCCGTGTGCAGGGCATGGTGGAAGTCGTCGTTCCACTGGGCGTGCAGCCCCAGGCCGCCCTCGTCGCGCGAGGTGATCAGGCGAGGGTCGTTGAGATCGGACTCGGCGATCAGGAACAGCGGCCGGCCGACGCCGGCGGAGAAGGAGTCGACGGCCGTCGACAGTTCCTCCAGGAAGTGGCACGCGCGCGTGTCCACCAGCGCGTGCACCGCGTCCAGGCGCAGTCCGTCCAGCCGGTAGTCCCGCAGCCAGGCCAGCGCGCTCTGCACGAGGTACGCGCGCACCTCGTCCGAGCCCGGCGCGTCCAGGTTGACGGCGGAACCCCAGGGCGTGTGATGCGTGTCCGTGAGATAGGGACCGAAGGCGGGCAGGTGGTTGCCGGACGGGCCGAAGTGGTTGTGCACCACGTCGAGGATCACGCCCAGGCCCAGCTCGTGCGCCCGGTCGACAAAGCGTTTCAGCGCCTGTGGCCCGCCGTACGGCTCGTGCACGGCCCACAGCGAGACCCCCTCGTAGCCCCAGCCGTGCCGGCCGGGGAAGGGGGTCAGCGGCATCAACTCGACGTGGGTGACGCCCAGTTCCACGAGGTGACCGAGCCGCTCGGCGGCCGCGTCCAGCGTGCCCTCACGCGTGTACGTGCCCACATGCAGCTCGTACAGCACCGCACCCGGCAGTGGTCGCCCGGCCCATTCGCTCCGCCACGCGTACCGTTCGTGGTCCACGACCGCGCTCAGCCCGTCGGGGCCGTCCGGCTGCCGGCGGGAGCGCGGATCGGGCCGTACGGGGCCGTCGTCCAGCGCGAAGCCGTACCGCGTCCCGTCCCTCGCCTCTGCCTCCCCCCACCACCATCCGGCGCGATCCGGATCGCGCTCCAACGCGCGCGTGACGCCCTCGCAATGCAGCGTCACACGGCCGGCCTGCGGTGCCCACACCTCGAACTGCACGGACGGTTCCCCTTCGTCTGCTCACCGTGATGTAGCCCGTCCATGGTGCTCCAAAAGAGATCAATCCGCTTTTGAATCTTCCCTTTCGCGGCGGGTGTCGTGGCTCGCCCGCCCCTCACGCGCGCGTGGCGGCCGTTTCCCCGTTTTCTGGACAGGTCGGGTTCACTGACCGACAATCAGCACCGTGACGTCGTCCTTCGAGTTCAACACGTACCCCGCGCGGCTCTCCGACGCGGAGCGCGACAAGGCGCTGAAGGTGCTCCGTGACGGCGTCGCCATGGGCCGGCTGTCGCACGACACGTTCGTGCGGCGCATGGAACTCGCCCTGGCCGCCCGCCGCGTCGACGAGCTCGCGGTGCTCACCGCCGACCTGCCCGTCGAGAGCCGCATGTCGCGCGTGGTGTTCGGCACCGTCGAGGCGATCTCCGGGTTCACCGTACGGCTGCGCCGGGCATGGCAGGCCGAACGTCTGCCCAAGCTGCTGCTGCCCCACCCGGGGACCGGTCATCCGCTGCGTATCGGCCGGGACCCCGCCAACGGGTTGCGACTGACCCACGAGACGGTGTCCCGGGTGCACGCCGAACTGAGCCATCAGGCCGGCCTGTGGGTCCTGCGCGACCTGAGCTCCACCAACGGCACCACGGTGAACGGACGGCGGGTCGTCGGCGCCGTCGTGGTACGCGAGGGCGACCAGGTCGGCTTCGGCCGGATGTCGTTCCGCCTCGCCGCGCACTGAGCCGAACCTCGGCTCCGGCCTTGTCTCTACTTGACGCGCCGGGTCGAATCCCTTTGACCCGCTGCGGTGTTGACGTACCCGTCAAGTCGTGACTGACTGTGCGTACACCATGCACACCAGGTGAATCGACGGCACCACATTGTGGAGGTGTGCCCTGCCGCCACTCCTCCGCTACCCGACCGTCGACGAGCTGGGCGCCCGCGCGGCCGCGCTCGTCGGCCGCCGACCCCGTGACGCGCGGCTGCGCCGCGTGGGGACGTCCCGCGCCGGCAACCCCCTGTGGCTGCTGTCCGTCGGGCACGGCAGCCGTCAGACTCTCGTCGTGGCCGGCCCGCACGCCAACGAACCGGTCGGCGGCGCCACCGTGCTGCGGCTGGCCGAACGGGTCCTGGCCGACCCGCGCCTGCACGAGGGCGCCGACGCCACCTGGAACCTGCTGCTGTGCCTGGACCCCGACGGCCTGCGCCGCAACGAGGGCTGGCTGCACGGGCCCTACGCGCTCGGCGGCTACTTCCGGCACTTCTTCCGGCCCGGCTTCCTGGAACAGCCCGAATGGCTGCCCGACGGGGCCGACGCCGTCACCTTGCCGGAGACCCGCGCTCTGCTCGAACTGCAGGACGAACTGCGGCCCTTCCTCCAGTGTTCCCTGCACGGCGTGGACGTCGGCGGCGGCTTCGTCGAGCTGACCCACGACCTGCCCGGCCTCGCCCAGCGCGTCGCACACGCCGCCGCCCGCCTGGGCATACCGCGCGAACTCGGCCCGTACGACACCCTGTACTGGCCGGAACTGGGGCCCGCCGTCTACCGGATCCCGATCCCGCGCCGCGGCGATCTGGCCGCCGCCATCACCGAGGCGGCCGTCGAGTCGACCTGGTTCCACCCGCACCGGCACGGCACCGTCACTGCGGTCGTCGAGGCCCCCATGTGGGGCGTGCCCGCGGTGGAGGACGGTGCGGTACACGCCGATGAGGAAACGGTCCTGCGCAGGGTGAGCCACACCCTGCGCCACGACGCCCGGGTCCTGAACCGGCTGCTGGAGCGCCTGCGGCCCCACCTGCCAGCCGAGTCGGAGACGGCGCGGCTGCTCGCCCCGGTCGACGACTATTTACTGGTCTGCCCGGGGCTCGCCGACACCTGGGACCCCGACGTCCCGGTCCTCGTCGGGGCCCGCCCCCTTCCTCCGCTCAGCACCGCCCACCTGGCCGCCCTGCGCATCGCCGGGCGCCGCCTGGCCCTTCGCACGGCCGGGCTGCTGCACCAGCTCGTCACGGGCGCCGGGCGTGACCCGGCCGGGGTGCTGCCGGAACTGGACCGGCTCCTCGACGAATGGTGCGAGGACTACCGCGACGGCTGCGGAGCACGCTGGATCCCCGTCGCACGCCAGGTGGAGTACCAGTCGCGGGTCGTGCTCGCCACGTTCGAACTCGCCGGGCGGTACGCGCCCGCGTGCTCCCGTTCGGGTGAGTCGGGCTGGAATGCCGGGGCCGCCGTGCCGATGCATCGGGAATGACGCAACGCATCACCTCCGCATCGGGAATGCCCCGGCACATCGCAGCGCTGCGAGGCGGTCTGCTCGCCGCGGCCGCCACCGCCCTCGCTCTCGGTACGGCCCCGCCCCAGGCGGCGGCCCACAGCCACGACACCGGCAACTGGCTCTTCGTATCGGTCACCCAAGGAGAGGACCGCAACGCCGAGACGCCCGGCCGGCTGCTGCTCTGCGACCCGCCGCAAGGCCACCGGAAGGCGGCCGAAGCCTGCGCGGACCTCGACAAGGTCGGCGGCGACATCCGCCGGCTGGAGCGCAAGGACGCCTTCTGCCCGATGATCTACGCGCCGGTCACCGCCCACGCGCGCGGGGAATGGAACGGGCACCCGATCGAATACCACGAGACGTTCTCCAACGGGTGCGGGATGGCGGCCCGCACGGGCGCCGTGTTCGCCGTGGACGGCTGACCCCGACGACCTGCGGCACTGTGCGCGCGTGGCCGGAGCGCGTCACGCGGAACGGTCACGCGCGTGCAGCGCCGCAGCCAGGACCGTCCGGGACTGGTGCTCGATCTGGTGCTCCAACGGCACCCAGCGGGCCCGGAAGCGTTCGGCGAAGGCATCGCTCCAGGTCGCCACGAGGTGCTCAAGCCGTGGCGCCGCGCTGTCGTCGGCCTCCTGCAGGACGCGCAGCAGCATCGCCGCGGCGCGCAGCGGCAGCCGTCGCCCGAAGGCGTCCACGCTCCCGACGTACGCCATGGTGTCGTCGGCCGGAGGCGTGTGCATCCAGTCGGCGGCGAGCCCCGGCACCAGCTCCAGCGCCCATTTGGCGGCCCGCAACAGGGGCCCGTCGAAGCCGTCCAGGCGGGGGAGCGCCTCGCCGAGCACCCGCTCGACCTCCCGCGCGTCCCGCCGCAGCCGGACCGCCAGCCGCCGCAGCGCCCGGTCCGGCGCCGGATGCGGCGCCGGATCGTCCACCAGGTCGCTCGCCCACATCGGCACCTCGACGACCGCGGTCAGACCGCCGTAGCGATGCACGTGGTACCAGGTGCTGCTGCGCGCGTCGTCCGGCATGCTCGGGTACGCCGCGCCCGCGCCCGGCGCCGGCATCACATGCACACCGGGCCCGGATGCCGGCCAGCCCGCCGCGTCCGACGCCCCGGTCTCCACCGGGATGTGCAGCTCCGCCGCCGACTTCGCGAACGGCTCGGCCAGTCCCGGCACGTCCTTCGTCAGCTGCACCCAGCTGCCGCCCAGATCGGTGCCGTGCAGGGTCACCTGGAGGTAGGGACGCACCTCGTCGATGACGCGGGTCAGTGCGCGCGTCTCGGGCGGCAACCGGTCGCTCGGCAGTGCCGCCGGTGCCCACTCCGGCTGCTCCTCGGCGGCGGGCCGGAAGAAGCCGAGGTGGTAGTCGTAGAGGCTGCGGGGCGCCGGGGTGACGTGCAGGCACGCTCCGTCGGGATCGGCGCACAACAGGAAGTGCCAGGAGGTGTCGGCCCGTAACTCCGGTTCGTGCAGGACGCGTTCGGCGACCGCGAGGAGCGTGGAGCCTCCGGTCGGCTCGTTCGCGTGCGCTCCCGCCACCACCAGGACGGCCCGTCGGGCGCGGCCTATGGACAGCAGGTGGAGTGGCCTGCCGGCCCGGGAGGCTCCGACCTGTCTCAGCGTGCACAGGCCGGGTCGGTGCGCGGCCAGCGCCCGGGCGGCCACGACCAGTTCGGCAAGGGTGAGGTAGCGCAGCTCCGGCAGGAGACTCACCCCCGTCACGTCCGTCCGCCCGGCTTCGCAATCCGCAGTACCCCACGCTCTCGTTGAGCTGTCAAGTAGTTCGAGGGGCGCCCGGAGGGGGCGCCCAGATGCATTGACCGCCGGGACGCGGATGCCGCCGGCCGCAGGGGAGCGCCGGGGCCGTCCCGCCGTGTGACGAGCGTGGACGTGCGGTGCGGGAGCGAGCAGCGAGGCGTACGCCCGAGGAGGGCGCTGCCCCAGTCACCATGCGCCGACCGCACGGCACGCACCCCTGGAGCGTGCGCGGCCCGAGCCGGGCGCCTACGCCGAGTCAGGGCGCTCGGCGGGGCGTACGCGCCCGCGGGCGTTGCGGAGGGCCGGTGGAGGGCAGCGGGTGAGGAGGTGGGCAGCGAGCGCGCAGGCCGCATCACGGCGGACGAGCCGCCCGGTTCCCTACGGCGACTCCTCCACGACCCGCTCCAGCAACGCCACCGGCAGCCCCTCGAACAACTCCTCCACGCGCGCGTGTCCGGAGAACTCCCGCTCTGGATCCAGTACGTCGGCCCACCGCCCCGGAGGCAGTGGCAGCGTCGTGTCGCGCCAGCCGCCCGCCTCGGCCAACCGCAGCGACAGGCGCGTCACGGCGGTCACCACCTCCCCGGAGCGGACGAAGGCCAGACAGTGGGCTGCCGCCGGCCCCTCGGCGGTCAAGGGCGCGTACGACGCCGAGTCGCCGAACACCTCCGGGCGCCGCCCGCGCAACCGCAGCGCCGCCGCCGTCAGGGCACCCTTCTCGCCCGGATCCTCGTGCGGGAAACGCGCGGCCCGCCGGTTGTCCGGGTCCACCAGCGCCCGGTACTCGCCCTCGGTTCCCTGGTACACGTCCGGGACGCCCGGCATCGTCAGCTGGGCCAGGGCCATTCCCAGCACGTTGGCCCTGATGTGCGGTGCCAGGCGGCTGCGGAGAGCGGCCACGCGCTCGCCGGGGACCGAGCACGGCCCCGTCGCGACGAACGCCGCCACCGCCTCCTCGTACGGCGGCTCCTGCTCCGTCCAGCTGGTGTACAGCCCGGCCTCGCGCACATGCTTGAGCAGGGCCTCCTGCACCCGGTCCACGGCCGCCTCGCCCAGCCCGAACACCGTCTGCCAGGCGGCCCACGCCAGTTGCGCGTCCGGCACACCCTCGCCCTCCCGCGTCACCTCCGTCAGAACGTCCGCCCAGCGCTGCGGGCACTCGGTGAGCACGGCCAGCGCGGCCCGCACATCGGCGCTGCGCTTGGTGTCGTGCGTCGACGCGACCGTCCCGGTCAGCGGC
Organism: Streptomyces sp. NPDC001920; assembly: GCF_053594495.1. NCBI lineage: Bacteria > Bacillati > Actinomycetota > Actinomycetes > Kitasatosporales > Streptomycetaceae > Streptomyces > Streptomyces sp. NPDC001920. The sequence goes on along the minus strand of NZ_JBSFEP010000001.1, from coordinate 140,897 downwards.
CAGTCACGCTGCACGCGCGCGCAGTACGCGTGGAACTCGTCCGGCGGGACCGCGGGACTCCCGGGGTTCCCGCCCACCTCGGTCGCCGAAAGCAGCGGCACATAGCGGTAGAACGCCGTGTCCTCAACCGACTTGGCCCGCAGCGCCGACGCCGTCTGCGCGAACCGCGTCCGGAACTCCACATGGTCGGGCCCCTCACCGGCCCGCCCGAGCACCAGGTCGCGCACGACGTCGACGGCGCCGGCCTCCTCGGGCACGACGAAGGCGAGCCGGGCCTCGGCGGCGGCCTCCTCGGTGACCACGCGGGACGCGTCACCGGAGGCGTACGGCCGGTAGACCTCCAGCCGGACGAGGAGCTCCTGCAGAGCGGTGCGCAGCGCCCAGGGCGCCCGGTCGCGCAGCGCGAGCTCCGGGGACGCGGCACACACCCGGCTCGCCACCCGCGTCAGCCGGTCGGTCTCCGCGGCCAGCTCGTGCGTGAGCACTTTGTACGCCGCTCGCCGCACCGTCGCCTCCCAGTCCCCGCCCCGGTCCGTCTGCGGGGCCGCGAACCGCCGGTACTGGCCGAGGAGTTCCCCGAAGCCCGCCGGGTCGGTGAAGACGCCGTCGACGTGCCGCAGGGCGTCGTAGCCGGTGGTGCCCGCGACCGGCCAGGAGGCCGGCAGGTGCTCCCCGTCCGACAGGATCTTCTCCACGACCGTCCAGCGCCCGCCGGTCGCCTCGTGGAGGCGCTGGAGATAGGCGTCGGGGTCGGCGAGGCCGTCCGGGTGGTCGATGCGCAACCCGTCGATGACACCCTCGTGGAGCAGCTGGAGGATCTTGGCGTGCGTGGCCTCGAACACGTCCGGGTCCTCGACGCGCACCCCGATCAGCTCCGAGATGCTGAAGAACCGCCGGTAGTTCAGCTCCGTACGGGCCAACCGCCACCACGCGGGGCGGTACCACTGGGCGTCCAGGAGCTGCGGCAGCGGCAGATCCTCGGTGCCCTCACGCAAGGGGAACACCTGGTCGTAGTAGCGCAGCACATCGCCGTCGACCTCCAGGCGGCCGAGCTCCTCACCGAGCGGATGCCCCAGCACCGGCAGCAGCACCCGACCTCCCTGCGCCTCCCAGTCGATGTCGAACCAGCGCGCGTACGGCGACTTGGGCCCCTCGCGCAGCACCTCCCACAGGGCGCGGTTGTGACGCGGGGCCATGGCCATGTGGTTCGGCACGATGTCCACGACCAGACCCAGGCCGTGCTCACGAGTGGTGCGCGCGAGCGCGCGCAGCCCTTCCTCGCCGCCCAGTTCCGCACGCACGCGCGCGTGGTCCACGACGTCGTAACCGTGCCCCGACCCCGGGACCGCCTCCAGGACGGGGGACAGATGCAGATGCGACACGCCGAGCGAGGCCAGGTACGGCACGGCCGCCTCGGCGGACGCGAAGGGGAACGAGGGCTGCAGTTGCAGCCGGTAGGTGGCGGTCGGCAGCGTGGGGTCGGGTCGCTCAGGCGTCATGGAGAGCTACGTACCCGTCCTGCCGCCCTTCGTGTCATCGGCGCCGCCACGTGGACCCGAGTCCGGGGCTGGATTCGGGCGATGGTGCGGGAGGGGAGGGGAGGGGAGGGGGTGGGGACGACGCTGCGGTTCCGTCGGGACGCGGGCGGTGGGACGAGCCGGTTCCGTTCGGACGGCTTCGGGACGACGCTCCGGTGCCGTCCCGACGGCTTCGGCCCGACGCTCCGGTGCCGTCCCGACGCCGCCGGGACGACGCTCCGGCCCCGTCCCGACGCTCCGGTGCCGTCCCGACGCCGCCGACCCGACAAGCCGGTGCCGTCCCGACGCCCCGAACCTCCCTACACCGGCCGCTGCAACACCGTCAGACTCCGGTCCACCAGCGTCAACCGATCCCCGGCCTGCACCTTCGCCCCCGTCTCCGGCGGAACCATGTCCGCTCGGGCCGTGTCCACGACCACCTGCCACTGGCGGCCGTGGTTGACCGGCACGACGAAATCGAGGGTCTTGGGGGAGGCGTTGAACATCAGCAGGAACGAGTCGTCGCTGATGCGCTCGCCGCGTGGTCCGGGCTCCGAGATCGCGTTGCCGTTGAGGAACACCGTCAGGGCCGACGCCTGGGCCCTGTCCCAGTCCCGCTGGGTCATCTCCTTGCCCTGCGGGGTGAACCAGGCGATGTCCGAGAGGTCGTCGTGGGTGCCGTGCACCGGCCGTCCGTGGAAGAAGCGCCGTCGGCGGAAGACCGGGTGGTCCCGCCGCAGCCAGACCATCGCGCGCGTGAAGGCGAGCAGCTCACGCGACAACCCGGCTGCCTCGCCGTCCGGGCCGTCACCCCCGCCCCCTTCGTCCTGCGGCCACTCCACCCACGCCAGTTCACCGTCCTGGCAGTACGCGTTGTTGTTGCCGCGCTGCGTGCGGGCGAACTCGTCGCCGTGACTGATCATCGGCACGCCCTGGGACAGCATCAGCGTGGCGATGAAGTTGCGCATCTGCCGCTGGCGCAGCGCGAGGACGGCGGGGTCGTCGGTCTCGCCCTCCGCCCCGCAGTTCCAGGACCGGTTGTGGCTCTCGCCGTCGCGGTTGTCCTCGCCGTTGGCGTGGTTGTGCTTCTCGTTGTACGAGACGAGGTCGTGCAGCGTGAACCCGTCGTGGCAGGTCACGAAGTTGATCGAGGCCAGCGGGCGCCGCCCGTCGTCCTGGTACAGGTCGGACGAGCCCGTCAGCCGGGACGCGAACTCCGCCAGCGTGCGCGGCTCACCGCGCCACAGGTCCCGTACGGTGTCGCGGTACTTGCCGTTCCACTCGGTCCACAGCGGCGGGAAGTTGCCCACCTGGTAGCCGCCCTCGCCGACGTCCCACGGCTCGGCGATCAGCTTCACCTGGGAGACCACCGGGTCCTGCTGAACGAGGTCGAAGAACGACGACAGCCGGTCCACCTCGTGGAACTGCCGGGCCAGGGTGGCCGCGAGGTCGAAGCGGAAGCCGTCGACATGCATCTCGGTGACCCAGTAGCGCAGCGAGTCCATGATCAGCTGGAGCACGTGCGGGGACCGCATCAGCAGCGAGTTCCCGGTCCCGGTGGTGTCCATGTAGTAGCGCGGATCGTCGGTCAGGCGGTAGTACTGCGGGTTGTCCAGGCCCCGGAAGGACAGGGTGGGGCCCAGGTGGTTGCCCTCGGCGGTGTGGTTGTAGACCACGTCGAGGATGACCTCGATGCCGGCCTCGTGCAGCGCCCGCACCGCCGACTTGAACTCCAGGACCTGCTGGCCGCGGTCGCCCCAGGAGGCGTACGCGTTGTGCGGGGCGAAGAAGCCGATCGTGTTGTAGCCCCAGTAGTTGTTCAGGCCCATGTCGACCAGCCGGTGGTCGTTCACGAACTGGTGGACCGGCATCAGCTCCAGCGCGGTCACGCCCAGCTCGGTGAGGTGCTCGATGACCGCCGGGTGCGCGAGGGCGGCGTAGGTGCCGCGCAGCTCCTCGGGCAGCCCCGGATGCCGCATCGTGAGGCCCTTCACATGCGCCTCGTAGATGACCGTGTGGTGGTAGTCCGTGCGGGGCCGCCGGTCGTCACCCCAGTCGAAGTAGGGGTTGACCACGACCGAGGACATCGTGTGCGGCGCCGAGTCCAGGTCGTTGCGCCGCTCGGGTTCGCCGAAGTGGTAGCCGTAGACCTCCTCGCCCCAGCGGATGGAGCCGCTGATCGCCTTGGCGTACGGGTCGAGCAGCAGCTTCGCCGAGTTGCAGCGCAAGCCCCGCTCCGGGGCGTACGGGCCGTGCACCCGGAACCCGTACCGCTGTCCCGGCATGACGCCCGGCACGTACGCGTGCCGTACGAACGCGTCGCTCTCCCGCAGTTCCACCGCCGTCTCCGAGCCGTCGTCGTGCAGCAGACACAGCTCTACTCGGTCCGCGGCCTCGGTGAAGACCGCGAAGTTGGTGCCGGCGCCGTCGTACGTGGCACCGAGTGGATATGCCTCTCCAGGCCAGACCTGCATGGATACGACTCTTTCAGTTCGAGCGCGCCGTCGGGGGAGCCTTGAAGTCGAGTCTCCCCGAAAGTGAGGCAACCACCCATGACTTACGTCCCTCTTACCGGTCGACCAGTGCATACGCGGTATGCCGAACCAGTGTGGGGCCAACAGGTACTCCCGGGGACGTTTGGGGGAGTAAGGGGAAGATGTGCGCGAGATGATGCGCCGCCATCTGGGCAAGGTGGTGGCAGGTACGGCCATCGCGGTGGCCGGAACCGCCGTGATGGTCGGAATCACCCTGCCGGGGACAGCGGGGGCCGATGACAACGGCGGAAACAACAGTGGTCGGGCCGCCCAGCAGGCCGCCCAGGGGCAGGGAGCCGGCGCGGCGCCGCCCGGCGTCGTCGAAGAGGCCCCGACCGAGGGGGACAAGGGCACGGGCAACGACCCGCTGACCGACGACGAGATGGAACGGGCCGCCGAGCTTGCCGCGAGCCCGCGGATGCGCAGCGCCGGCGAGAACGTCGAGGGGGAGCGCGGCCCGCAGCGCATCGGCGTCGACCTCGCGGAGGCGGAGGCCGACGAGACGGACAGGGCTGACGCACCGCGTCGGGCCGAGGTGACGTTCTACGACTACAAGGCCGACGCGCTCGTCACCCGGACCGTCAACCTCGACACCGGGAAGGTCGAGCAGACCACCACCGAGCGTGGCGTGCAGCCGCCGCTGAGCCGTGCCGAGTACGCCGAGGCGGCCAAGCTGCTGATCGCCGACCCGCTGGGCGCGGACATGAAGGCGGACTACAAGGACGCCACCGGCAAGGAACTCACCTCGCCGGACCAGCTGCTGCTCAACGGCGCCGTGTACCGGGCAGTCGCGGGCGCCCAGCCCGCCGTCCTCGACAAGTGCGGCGACCACCGGTGCGTGCGGCTCTTCCCGAAGGTCAAGAACGGGCCCTGGATCGACGCCCGGTCCTTCGTGATCGACCTGAGCGCCCGCAAGGTCGCCAGGCTCGACATCGGCTGAGACGCCTCCGTTCGCTTTTCCAACTCGCATCTCATGTACTTGCACCTCCTGTAAGGGAGTCATTTCTTCATGCGCGTGAACAGAATGAGTCGTGCCCGCAAGGGCGCGGCCGTAGGCCTGTCCCTGGCGGCCCTGGCGGCCGGCGCGACGACCGGCGCGGGATCCGCCTCGGCCCAGCCGAAGGCCGCCCCGGCGCCGGCCGCCGACTGCAGCGACGCCTACCGCATCGAGCAGAAGCTCACCGGCGGTACGACCTGGCGGATGTGCTGGCGCTACGACGGCAAGGCCGGGCTCGTCCTGGAAAAGATCTCCTACCAGCCCAAGGGGGAAGCCCAGCCGATCAAGGTGCTCAACAGCGCCAGGCTCGGCCAGATCCACGTCCCGTACGACGACGGAAGCGTCGAGTACGACGACCTGACCGGCTTCGGATTCGCCCAGGGGCTCATGACCCTGGCGCCGAGCGAGTGCCCGGGCGGAACCATCAAGTCCGTCAAGGTCCCCGAGGCATGGGACCCGCAGAACGCGAACGTCAAGGGCCTGTGCACGACGACACGCGCGCGTGGCCACGCCTACCGCATGCAGGGCGACAGCGCGAACAAGGTCTACCAGGCCCAGAGCAAGGACCTGCTCGTCTACACGGTCAACCAGGTCGGCTGGTACGAGTACATGACCGAGTGGCGCTTCCAGGACGACGGCACGGTCACCATGAACGTCGGTGCGACCGGCAGCCTCTCCTACGACGACTACGACGCCGGTGACGGCCGTGGCTGGCCCATCGGCAAGGGGGACCGCGCCAAGGCCACCAGCCACAGCCACAACGTCTTCTGGCGGCTCGACTTCGGCCTGGACGGCTCCACCAAGAACAAGGTCGAGCAGTACGACTCCGCGGTCAGCGCGCCCACCGCCGGCGACCGCGCCCCGACGACCAAGACGACCCGCACCAAGGTCACCAAGGAGCTCGCGGGCGACGCCAAGGCGTACCGCTGGTGGCGCATGGTCAGCGCGACCGGCAAGAACAAGGACGGCCACGCGCGCTCGTACGAGATCGTGCCCGGCGTCAGCACCAAGTACCCGGGCCGCAGCTACACCAAGCACGACGTGTACGTCACCGAGTACAACAAGTGCGAGAAGTTCGCCACCCACAACCCGGGTTGTGGGGACACCCATCCCAAGTCCGTCGACAAGTGGGTCGGCGGTCAGGCGCTGACGCACCCGATCGTCTGGACGAACGTGGGCTTCCACCACATAGCCAGGGACGAGGACCAGCAGCCCATGCCGGTCCACTGGCAGGGATTCTCCATCGTCCCGCGGGACGTGACGGCTATGAATCCGCTCACTCCGAGCGAGCTCGCCTGGCAGAACGGGCACTGGCGTCCGCGTAGTTGAGAAACGACCCTGTCCATCCGGCTGCACCGCCGACCGCTCCCGGAGTACCCTTCCTTGATCGTTGGGACGGGAAGTGCTCGGGGGAGCGGAAGGCGGTGCGCGGGTGGGCTCGGGAGGGCTGGAGCTGCCCCCTGGTGACGAGGGTCACGAGGGGGGCTCCACAGAGGTCCCACCCGGTGCGGTGTCCCTGGCCAGGCCGATGGAGACCAGTTCCATCGGCCCGGAGCTGGACTGGGACACCGACTCCTGGCGCGAGGTGCGTACGCGCGCCCAGCGAGCCGGCCGGGCGTACATCTGGCTGAACCTCGTCGAACAGCGGCTGCGCGCGGTCGTGGCCGCGGTGCTGCGCCCCATCTACGAACCGGTCCACGGCGACGACTGGGTGGTCGCGGCGGCCGGCCCGGCCGGCCAGGAGTGGGTGAACCGCGCGGTCGCCGTCCGCGAGGTGAGCCGTCGCAAGGGCTACCTGCTCGACCCGGCCGACGACAACGTCCTCAGCTTCCTGACGCTGCCGCAGCTGCGTGAGCTGATGGTGCAGCACTGGCCGTGCTTCGAGCCGTACGTCGACGACCGCCGCGATGTCGAACTTGCGCTGGACGAACTCGAAGTGGCCCGCAACGTGGTCTCACGCAACCGGGCCCTGTCCGAGGCGGTGCTCAACCAGGCCGAGCGGGCGTCCGCGCGTCTGATCGAGGTCCTCGGTGCCGGCGGCGACGTCCCGTCCGCCCGGCGGTTGCCCATCGACGCCGTCGAGGACCTGGTCGGCGACCGGTACGCCGACGTGGTCGCCGTGCACCCCGACCGGGTCCGGCTGCTGCGCCGGTTCCCGGCCGAGGACATCTTCGGTGGGGCGCGCCGTCTCGACGCCATCGGCATCGGCCTCAACCTGCTCGTGCAGAACTTCTCCGGGCGGCGACTGGTACGGCTCGCCGAGACCGGCTGCCGGGTACGGCTGCTGTTCCTGAACCCGGCCTCCAGCGCGGTCAAGCGACGCGAGCGTGAACTGGGCATCAAGCGAGGCGAGCTGAGCCGCGCGGTCGAGATGAACATCCTGCACATGCGCCGGGTGCGGTCCCGGCTGCGGGACCCGGGCGCCTTCGAGATCCAGGTCTTCGACGAGACGCCCCGCTTCACGGCGTATCTCGTCGACGGCGACGGTTCCGACGGCATCGCGGTCGTGCAGTCCTATCTGCGGCGGACACGCGGACTGGAGGCCCCGGTCCTGGTGCTGCGCAACGCCGGCAGACTGGTCAAGTCGGACGAGATCGACGAAGGTGGGCTTTTCCCCACATACCGCGAGGAGTTCGAGTTGATGTGGGCGGATTCGAGGCCGGTGTCCTGAACCGTCCGGTCCCGAACCGTCTCGTGGACTGGTGTCGACATGGAAGCGGAATGCGGTCCTCTGATTGTCAGTGGCCCATGGGAAGGTGGAGACCACTGGGGGAACGCACCACCAAGAAGGGGGACCGCCCATGGGCTGGCACCGTGAGCTGCTGATCGGCTTCGACCTGGAGACGACCGGGACCGACCCGCGCGAGGCGCGCATCGTCACAGGCGCCGTGATCGAGGTCAGGGCCGGGCAGCCGCTGGGTCACAAGGAGTGGCTGGCGGATCCCGGGGTGGAGATTCCCGCGGACGCGGTGGCGGTCCACGGGATCAGCACCGAGCGCGCGACGGCGGAGGGCCGCCCGGCCGACCAGGTGGCCGATGCCATCGCGGACGTCCTGACGGCGTACTGGAAGACGGGCGTACCGGTCGTCGCCTACAACGCGGCCTTCGACCTGAGCCTGCTCTCCGCCGAACTGCGACGGTACGCACTGCCGTCCCTGCGCGACCGCCTCGGTGGCCTCGCCCCCGCTCCGGTCATCGACCCGTACACCATCGACCGCTGGGCCGACCGCTACCGCCGCGGCAAACGCAACCTCGAAGCGGTCTGCCGGGAGTACGGCGTCGTCCTCGACTCCGCGCACGACGCGTCCGCCGATGCCCTCGCCGCGGCCCGTCTGGCCTGCGCCATAGCCACCCGACACCCCAAGATCGCGACCCTTGGCCCGGCCGAGCTGCACCGCCGCCAGATCGAGTGGTACGCCGAGTGGGCGGCGGACTTCCAGAACTTCCTGCGCCGCAAGGGCGACCCGACCGCGGTGGTCGACGGGACGTGGCCGCTCAGGGAGCCGGCCGGGCAGCCGCTGGGGGAGCCGGTGGCGGGCGAGACGCACTGACGGCCCACGACTCCCGTCGTCCGACGGCGCGACCCGTCCGCCGAGCCGACCGGTCCGGGGCCCGCCGACCCCGCCACCCCTACACCTACACCTACACCTACACCTGCGCCTGCGCCTGACCGGAGGCGGTCGCCGGTGCCGCGATGCGCTCGACGCGGGGTTGGGCCGACCGCGCGTAGTCGGCACCGGAGATGAGCAGCGAGCGGTCGAGCCGGGCGGCGTTGAAGTACAGCCTGGGCCGGGCCACGACGTCAGGATCGGCGACCAGTTCCAGCTCCGGGTCGAAGCTGAACGGCAGGACGGTGCCGGGGACTGCGCGCGCGAGCCGCTCGGCGGTACCGGGATCGCTGAAACCGACGTAGCGGGCCGCGAACAGCGTCCGGACGGCGTCCAGGTCCACGCGCCGGTCACCGGGGACGACCGCGAGGACATGCCGGGTGGTGCGACGGTCCACCTTCACCCGCAGCACGAGGCACTTCGCGGCCTCGGAGGCCGGGTGCCCGCGCAGCGCGCAGACGGCCTCTGTGGCGCCCTCGGGTTCGTGGTCGAGGAGGCGGTAGTCGACGTGGCAGGAGTCGAGCAGGAAGATCAGGTGGTCGTAGGTGTCGTGACGGGTGTGGTCGGGCATGGGGAGTCCTTGTCGAGGTCGGAAGGGCGGACCGGGGAGGGCCGGGGGTGCGGTGCGTTCCGGTGGGCGCGTTCCACCGCCTGACCCCAGTAGGTGCCGGCGACCATCAGGGCCGCCCCGAGGCCGGTGAGCGGCGTGAGGTGCTCACCGCCGAGGGCCGCGCCCACCGCGACGGCCCAGACCGGCTCGGTGCCCAGCAGCAGGCTGGCCCGGCTTGCGGAGGTGCGTTGCACGGCCCAGGTCTGGGCGAGGAAGGCGAACACACTGCAGAACAGGGCGAGATACAGCAGCTGCGCCCAGGTCGCCGGTTCCGCGTGGGCCAGCGTCGGCAGGTCCCCTGCGGCGGCCGGCAGGAACAGGGCGGTGCCGACGAGGGTCTGCACGGTCGTCAGGTGCAGCGGCCGGACGGCCCGCCCCACGGTGAGGCGGCCGACGAGCGCGACATGGGCGGCCCGGACCACCGCGGCACCGAGCATCAGCAGGTCACCGAGGCGGGGGGCCTGGAAGCCGTTGCCGGACATCAGCAGCCCGACGGCCACCGTGCAGACACCGGTCGCGACGAAGAAGGCGGGAGGCAGCGGCCCGCGCCGGCCACCGCGGTCGAGGAGCGGGGTGAGGACGATGGTCAGGCTGATGATGAGTCCGGCGTTGGCGGCGCTGGTGTGGGCCACGCCGTACGTCTCGACGAGCAGGACCGCGGCCTGGGTCACGCCCAGGGGCACACCGGCCCGCCACTCGTCTCGCGTCCACCGGCGCGGCCCGCGCCGCCGCGCGGCGACGACGCCGAGGCAGGCCGTCGCGGAGAGGGCGTAGCGGGCGAACAGCACGAGCAGGACGGGGAGCGCGGCGGTGGCCGTCTGGGCGGACAGGTAGCTGGAACCCCAGACGAGCGCGACAAGGAGGAGTACCGCATCGGTACGGCGGACGTCGGACACCGCTCCACGGTGCACCGGAGACGTTCTTGAAGCCCAGTACCACCTTCTAAAACGATCATTCAGTTGCGCTACATCGTCGGCCTAGACTGCGGCCATGGACGAACGGCAGCTGCGGATCCTTCGGGAACTCGGCGAACTGGGCAGTGTCACGGCGGTCGCCGAGGCGCTGCTGGTGACGCCCTCGGCGATCTCGCAGCAGCTGCGGCTGCTGCAGCGCGCCCTCCCGGTCCCGCTCACCGAGCGGCAGGGACGCCGACTGGCGCTGACCGACGCCGGGCAGGCGCTGGCCGCCGCGGCCGTGGACGTGGAGACGGCGCTGGCGCGGGCGCGGCACACGGTCGAGGAGTTCGTCGAGCGGCCGGACGCGGAGGTGTCCGTGGCGGCGTTCCACAGCGCGGGCGCCGCGTTCTTCCCGCTGTTGCTCCGTGAGCTGGCCGGACCGGGGAGACCGGTGCCGAGGCTGGCCGACGAGGACGTACCGCAGGAGGACTTCCCCCGGCTCACCAGGGAGTACGACATCGTGCTCGCCCACCGGCTGGACTTCGCCCCGCCCTGGCCGGACACGGTGGCCGCGTCGACGCTGCTGCGTGAGCCGCTGGACGTGGCGATGCCGGCCGGCCATCCGCTGGCCGCCAAGCGCCGCGTCACCCCGCGCGATGTGGCCGACGAGCCGTGGATCACCGTGCATGACGGCTTCCCGGTCCTCGCGGTCATCGAAGCCGTCGCCGCGGCGGCCGGCCGCCGACTCCGTCTCGCCCACCGCATCAACGAGTTCGCGGTGGTGTCCGAGGTGGTGGCCGCCGGGGGCGGCATCGCGCTGATGCCGCGCTGGACGATGCGCCCCCATCCCGCCCTGGTCCTCAGACCCCTCAGCGGGGTCCAGGCCAGACGCCACATCGACGCCCTCTACCGCCCCGAGCGCACGGCCCGCACAGCGATCCGCACGGTCCTGGCCGAGCTGCGCCGCGCCGCGCGAACGATCCGGGAACGGGACGCGACCGCCCCGGGCGCGCGGGCGACCGAGGGCCCCGCCACTTGACCCCTGCGGCCGTCCGGCAACGCGAAGCCGGCCGACTCAGCTGCCGCGCCCGAGGACCGTCGCCACACCATGGCCCGGCGCGCGACGACCGGAGCGAACGGTCCGGGCCCCCGGCGGCTCAAGTCGCCTGGCCCGTGCGGTAACAGGCGCTCAGAACGGATACCACCGCACCGCCTCGTCCCCGTCCCGCAACGAGGCCACCCGCCGCTCGAACTCGACCCGGGCCTTCGGGTTGCTCGGCGCGTGCTGCGCCACCCAGGCGCAACTGGCCGTCTCCCGTGCGCCCCGCAGCACCGCGCAGCCGTCCCAGCCCCGGACGTCCCAGCCGTACGCCTCGACGAACGACTCGTAGGCCGCAGCGGGCAGGCCGTACCGGTCCCGGGAGAGGGCCATGACCACCAGGTCGTGCTCCCGCAGATCGGCCGAGAACGTCTCCAGGTCGATCAGCACCGGACCGTCCGGCCCGACGTGCACATTGCGCGGCAACGCGTCCCCGTGGATCGGGCCCGGCGCCAGACGTGGCGTCAGCCCGGCCGCGGCCGCCGCGAACCCGTCCCGCCGCTCCCGCAGATACGCCGCGTCGGCCGGGTCGATCGCGTCACCGGCGAGCCGCAGCCATCGCTCCACGCCTCCCAGCAACTCACGCGGCGGCAGCGGGAACGAGGGCGCGGGCAGGGCGTGCACCAGGCGTAGGAGTTCGGCCAGATCCCGGGGCTCGGCGGGGCGTACCGGATCGGGCATCCGGTGCCACACGGTCACCGGATGCCCCTCGACCAGCAGCGCCTCGGGCCCGGCCGCCCGCACGGCCGGAACGCCCGCGCCGGCCAGCCACACGGCGATGTCCAGCTCGCGCCGCGCCCGGTCCAGGACTTCGGCGTCGCGGCCCACCTTGACGACCAGGTCACCGGCGGCGAACACCGCGTTCTCACCGAGGGCGAGCAGACGGGCGTCCCGCGCCGGACCGGGCAGTACTCCCGCCGCGGCCAGTACGTCCCGCGCCCGCGCCTCGTCCATCGTCCGCCTCCGTGTTCCGCCCGGCCCGCCGCCGCGTCGATCCGTACCCAGGCGCCGGCCACCCGTCGGCCGACTGTCCTGATCCCACCGCATGCGGGCGTCCTGATCCCGCCACTCGCCCGACAGTGTCGCATTCCCACAGGTCGGACCGTGTGCGTCCGGCCTTGACGGGGCACAGCCCCTTCACGACCATGACGGGGCCGTCCCAGCCGGGCTGCGCAAAAGGGGCTGATCACGTGACATCGGTGACCGAGGCGGAGAGGTCGGTGGGGCAGGCGCCCGACGCGGACAGGCGCCGGAGGGTCGCGGACCACGGCGCCTGGTTCCTCGTGCTGCCCGCGCTCATCCCCATCCTCGTCCTGAGCGTCGGACCGCTGCTCTACGGCATCCTGCTGTCCTTCACCGACGCCCAGTCCGGACGCACCCAGCCCACCCGGTGGATCGGCGGTCTCAACTTCCGGGACCTGCTGGAGGACACCCTGTTCTGGGAGTCGTTCCGGATCGGACTGGTCTGGGCCGTCGGGGTCACCGTGCCGCAGTTCCTGCTGGCGCTCGGCCTCGCCCTGCTGCTCAACCAGGAGTTGCGCCTGAGATGGCTGGCCCGCGCCCTCGCGATCGTGCCCTGGGCGATGCCCGAGGTCGTCGTCGGCGTCATGTGGCGGCTGGTCTACAACCCCGACGCGGGCATCCTCAACGAGACGCTCCGGAGCCTCGGACTCGGCGACGGCCGCGACTGGCTCAGCGGGCTCGGCACCGCCCTGCCCGCCGTGGTCGTCGTAGGGATCTGGGCCGGGATGCCGACCACGACGGTCGCCCTGCTCGCGGGCCTGCAGAACACCCCGCGCGAACTGCACGAGGCGGCGGCCGTGGACGGCGCCGGTGCCTGGCGCCGCTTCCGCACGGTCACCTGGCCCGCGATCAGGCCGGTCGCCCTCTCCATCACGGCACTCAACCTGATCTGGAACTTCAACTCCTTCGCCCTGGTCTACGTGCTCACCGGCGGCGGCCCCGGCGGACGCACCCGGCTGCCCATGCTCTTCGCCTACGAAGAGGCCTTCCGCTACGGGCAGTTCGGCTACGCCGCGGCCATGGGATGCGTCATGGTCGCGGTGATCTCGGTATGTCTCGCCCTGTTCCTGGTGGGCCGGCTCCGGGGAGGTGACGACGCGTGAGGACCAGCCGGACCGGCCGCGCCGGTCAGTACGCCGCCCTGCTCGCCTATCTCCTCTTCCTCGCCTTCCCCTTCCTCTGGCTGATCTCCACCGCCTTCAAGCCACCCCGTGAACTGGGCAGTCTGCACCCCACGTGGATCCCGAAGGACCCCACGCTCGCCAACTTCCGTCAGGCCTTCGACGAACAGCCTCTGCTGCACGCCGCCCTCAACTCCCTGGTCGCCGCGCTGGGCGCCGCACTGATCGCCGTACTGCTCGCGACTCCGATGGCCTATGTCATGGCCCGCCGGCGCACCCGGCTCACGCGCGTGGCGACCGGCTGGGTGGTGGTCAGCCAGGCGTTCCCGCTCGTGCTGGTGATCATTCCGCTGTTCCTGGTGCTGAAGAACCTGCGGCTGATCAACTCCGTGCCGGGGCTGATCCTGGTGTACGTCGTGTGGGCGCTGCCGTTCGCGCTGTGGATGCTGACCGGATACGTCCGCGCCGTGCCGACCGAGTTGGAGGAGGCGGCGGCGGTCGACGGGGCCGGGCGGGTGCGGACCCTGGTGTCGGTGACCGCGCCGCTGCTCGCGCCGGGGATCGTGGCGACGGCACTCTTCGCGTTCGTCACCGCCTGGAACGAGTTCTTCTTCGCGCTCGTCCTGCTGAAGACACCGCAGAAGCAGACCCTGCCGGTCGTCCTCACCCACTTCATCGGCGCGGAGGGAGTGGCCGACCTCGGCCCGCTGGCCGCCGCCGCGTTCCTCGCGACGCTGCCCTCCCTGGTGGTGTTCGCGCTCATCCAGCGGCGGATCACGGGCGGCATGCTCGCCGGGGCGGTGAAGAGCTGATGCGTACGAGACCGCTGTCGGCCCTCGTCGCCGTCCTCGCCCTGCTGCTCGCCGGATGCACCGGCGACGACGACCGGGGTTCCGGCGGGCCCATCACTCTGCGCTTCCAGTCCCTGGCCTGGCAGGAGGAGTCCGTCGAGGCCGGCAAAGCACTCGTGAAGGAGTGGAACGCCGGCCATCCCGATGTCAAGGTCCAGTACGTCCAGGGAAGTTGGGACAGCGTCCACGACCAGCTGCTCACCTCCTTCGAGGGCGGTGAGGCCCCGGACATCATCCATGACGCCTCGGACGATCTCGCGGACTTCGCGTACGGCGGCTACCTCGCCGACCTGACCGGCCTGCTGCCCGAGCGGCTGAAGTCCGACATTCCGCAGCGCAGTTGGGAGACGACGACCTTCGGCGACGGGGTCTACGGTGTGCCCTTCCTGCAGGAGCCACGTGTGCTCGTCGCCAACGCCGAGTGGCTGAAGCGGGCCCGGGTACGCGTTCCCACGCCCGAACACCCCTGGAGCTGGGCGGAGTTCCGGGAGATCACCGAGCGGCTGAGCGGGAACGGCCGGTACGGCGTGGCCTGGCCGCTCAAGGAGCCCGTCTCCGCCACCCTCAACCTGTCCCTGTCGGCCGGCGGACAGCTGTTCCACCGGGACGCCGACGGCAAGGTGACGATCCGGTTCGGCACCGAGGACCAGGTCGTGCCGCGCACGATCCACGACCAGGCGAACACCGACCGCAGCGCCTCACCCACGACGCTCGGCAGCGGTGGCGCCGATACCCTGCCCGGCTTCTTCGGGGGGAGGTACGCGATGGTGCCGCTCGGCTTCTCCTACCGCCAGCAGATCGTGCAGCAGGCGCCGAAGGGCTTCGACTGGCAGGTGCTGCCCGCCCCGGCGGGCGCCGACGGCCTCGCGCAGGGTGTCAGCCCGCAGACCCTGTCCATCGCCGAGGACAGCCCGCACCAGCGGGAGGCAGCCGAGTTCATCGACTTCCTGCTGCGGCCGAAGAACATGGTGCGTCTGGCGCTGGGCGACTGGATGCTGCCGACCGGGACCGAGGCGCTGAAGGACCCGGCCCTGCACACCTCCGAGCACGACTGGGCCACCGGGACGGCCCTCGCCGAGCATCTGCGCCCGGCGCCCGCGCAGTCCGTCCGGGGCTATCCCGAGTGGAAGGACAAGGTGGCCACGCCCGCCTTCCAGGAGTACTACAGCGGAGCGATCGGACTCGGGGAGCTGCGCGAGCGCCTGGAGCGCGACGGGAACCTGGTGCTGGCGCGGTACCAGCGCTGAGGCCGTGCCGGTGCGAGCCGGCCGCCGTAGGGCGTGAGCCGCGCGGCCGCCCGTCGCGCCGGTGCAATTCGGTTGTACGCGCCCGCCCACGGCACCTAGCGTGCGGTACGTGGCAGCGAACAACGCGATCTGCGTCACCGGTCACGGCCGGGCCTGCGCGCACTCCGTACGATGCGCCGTGGCCCCGTCGCCCTGACCGGCCCGGAGAGCCGCCCCCGCCGCTGAGCACCTGTTCCACGCGGGTCCCGCTGTTTCCCGCTTCCTCCTGTCTTCCGGTCAGGGCCTCTGTTCGCCCTTTCCCTCTCCACGGAAGACAAGGACCGCAGGCCATGGCCCGCCCCACCCGCGCATCCCGCGCGCTCTCCCAGAACTTCCTCGCCGACCGCGCCGCCGCCGGGCAACTCGCCCGGCTCGCCGTACCGCACGGACGCGAGACTCCTCTGCTGCTCGAAGTCGGCGCGGGCAAAGGCGCGTTGACCGATCTGCTGGCCCCGCGCTGCCGCCGCCTCCACGCCTACGAGATCGACCCACGGCTCGTCGCCGCACTGCGCACGCGCTTCGCGGACACCCCCCGGGTCCGGGTCGTCGGCGCCGACTTCCTCACCGCACGGGCCCCGCGCACGCCGTTCTCCGTCGCCGGCAACGTGCCCTTCTCCCGCACCGCCGCCATCGTCGACTGGTGCCTGCGGGCGCCCGCCCTCACCCACGCCACGCTGCTCACCCAGATCGAGTACGCCCGCAAGCGCACCGGTGACTACGGCAGTTGGACCCGGCTGACGATCCGCACCTGGCCCCGCTACGACTGGCGCCTGGTGGGCCGGGTCGGCCCGGCGCAGCTTCCGGCCCGTACCGCGTGTGGACGCCGGGATCGTACGGATCGAGCGCCGCCGCACCCCGCTGCTCGACGCCGGCGCGTACGCGGACTGGGGGCGGCTGGTCGAGGTCGGCTTCTCGGGCGTCGGCGGCTCCCTGCACGCGTCGCTGCGCCGGGTCCACCCGAGGCGACGGGTCGAGGCGGCGTTCCGCGCGGCGCGTCTGGACACGGGGGTCCTGGTGGGTGAGGTACCGCCGGAGGCGTGGCTGAGGCTGTACGGGGTGCTGGCACCCGGAAACAAGTTGCACGAGACGTATCGTCTCGCCTAGGGTGGGCATCATGACCAGTGCCGCTCACATAGCCATGTTCTCCATCGCCGCCCACGGCCACGTGAACCCGAGCCTTGAGGTGATCCGCGAGCTCGTGGCGCGCGGCCACCGGGTCACGTACGCGATCCCGCCGGTCTTCGCCGAGAAGGTCGCCGAGTCCGGTGCCGAGCCGAAGCTCTGGAACTCCACGCTGCCCGGCCCGGACGCCGACCCCGAGGCCTGGGGCGAGACGCTTCTGGATCATGTGGAGCCGTTCCTCGACGACGCGGTCCAGGCGCTGGAGCAGCTCGTCGAGGCGTACGAGGGCGACGAGCCCGACCTCGTGCTGTACGACATCGCGGCCTATGGAGCACGCGTCCTCGCCCATCGCTGGGGCGTGCCCGCCATCTCGCTCTCGCCCTGCATGGTCGCCTGGGAGGGCTACGAGCAGGAGGTCTCCGAACCGATGTGGCAGGAGCCGAGGAAGACCGAACGCGGCCAGGCCTACTACCAGCGGTTCCGGTCCTGGCTGGAGTCGAACGGGATCAGCGAGCACCCGGATCCGTTCGTCGGCCGCCCGTCCCGCTCGGTCGTCCTCATCCCCAAGGCCCTCCAGCCGAACGCCGACCGTGTGGACGAGGCCGTGCACACCTTCGTCGGTGCCTGCCAGGCCGACCGCACCGCCGAGGGGAGCTGGCAGCGTCCGGCGGGCGCCGAGAAGGTCGTGCTCGTCTCCCTCGGCTCGGCCTTCACCAAGCAGCCGGCGTTCTACCGGGAGTGCGTGAAGGCGTTCGCAGACCTGCCGGGCTGGCACCTGGTGCTCCAGGTCGGCCGGCACGTGGACCCGGCCGACCTGGGGGACGTACCGGCCGACGTCGAAGTGCGCTCCTGGGTACCGCAGCTGGCGATCCTGAAGCAGGCCGACCTGTTCGTCACCCACGCCGGCGCCGGCGGCAGCCAGGAGGGTCTGGCCACGGGCACCCCGATGATCGCCGTACCGCAGGCCGTGGACCAGTTCGGCAACGCCGACATGCTCCAGGCGCTCGGTGTCGCCCGCCACATCCCGGCGGAGGAGGCCACCGCCGAGATCCTGCGCGAGACGGCCCTCGCCCTCGTCGCCGACCCCGACGTCGCCCGCCGCCTGGAGGACATCCGCGCCGAGATGGCCAAGGAGGGCGGCACCAGGCGGGCCGCCGACCTGATCGAAGCCGAACTGGCCGCCGTACGCGGCGCACGGGCGCACCCTTGAGGCGCCGCCGTCCCGCTCCGCCGCCCTCGGCCACGCGCCTGCGTGGCGTGGTCGAGGCGGCTCGCCTGCCAAGCGGCGACCGCGAACGGGCGGGGAACCTCCCGGTCCTGCCGGGCGTCGGCAAGATCGTGACGGAAACCAATGGCACACCCCTCCACGACCTGGTGCAGTCCTGGGAGGAGATCCAGGACGAGTACGACTTCTGGGCCCCCGACGGGGAACACGACCGGACGGTCCTCGACTGCGCCGCCCGGCTCGCCGCCGATCCCGGCGCCGGGGACGCGTACGTGTGGGTCCTGGGGCTGACGATGATGGCCCCCTATACGAACCGGTCGGGCGTGGACTCCCGGGCGCAGGCCGAGGCGGCGCTGCGGGCCGCGGACGCCGCGCAGCGTGTCCGCACCTGTGACCACGACAGCCACCCGTACGAGTCCCACGAGGGCCACCACGCCGACGCCGCACTGCCCGACCTGCTGCCGCGCATCGCCGACGAGCGCGCCGAGTGGGACGAGCAGGACCACACCCGCGAGACGTGGCGCTGTCCGCGCAATGTGGCCGGGTTCGCGCGGATCGCCCTCGACATCCTGCGTCCGGGTGAGGTCGACGACGTCCCACCCCGGCTGTCCCTGCAGGACCGCGAGGACATCGAGGCGCTGGAGGCGTTGCTGGAGCTGTACCCCAAGGCGGGGACGGACGTCGCCGAGGAGATCGCCTCGCAGGGCGGGAACCTCTACCACGCGCAGCCCGCGGAGCGTCCCGGACGCCTCCAGGTCGTCAGGGCCGTGAGCTGGCACGCCGTCTCCGGCATGATCCAGGACAGGTCCGTGCTCGACCGCCTCATCAGCGGCGTGGAGAAGGTGCTGCCGGACCTCGCCGGAGCGACCTGCGACCACGCACAGCACCCGAAGCTGAGCGACCACAGCACGAACGCCGCCGAACTCGGGATCGTCCTCAGCAGTCCCGCCGGACGCCGCCTGTACGAACGCAACCCCGGCCACTACGGCGACGGCGCCCCACTGGAGCAGTTGGTGTGCCCCGCGTTCATGGCGGAGGTCGCCCGGCAGACGCTGACCGAACTCCGCGCGGGCCGCGACAGACTCTTCAGCCCGCGCGACACCTCCCACCTCGACGCCGAGTATCTCCGCGCGGACGGCCTTGTGGACATCCAGAAGATCACCGAGCGGCTCAGGAACGTGAGCTGGAACGAGCGGTACGCCGACGAGTTGGGTCTGTGGGCGGCACGCCGGTACGACCGGCTGGGGCGGTCCGGGGACCTCTGCCAGGGCCTCGAAACGGTTCGGCAGGTTCGTGAGCGGGCCGTCCTGCTGCTGACGGTCCACCAGGCCATGACCATCTCCTACCCGGCCCCGCCCTACGCCGTCGCCCGCGACATCCTCGCGATCATGCGTACGGCCGCCGCCGCTCCCCGCCCCGAGCGCTGCGCCCACACCGACGCACACCCGCCGCTGGACGCCGGGGGTTTCCGTGACGGCCTGCCGCACTTCTACGCCCCCGACGAGTTCCCGCCCGCCGGTGGAGCCCACAGCGTGGAGGCGTGGACGTGCGCGCGGTTCGCGGGAACCGTCGCCGAGAAGTGCGTCGGCGGCCTGGAGAACCTCTACGGGAGGGACGACGAGGACGTCTGGTAGCAGCCGGCGCGGTGCGGCCGAAGCGGTGCCGGACGGAAGGGGCCCGTCGACTCCCGCAGTCGACGGGCCCCTCTGCGGGCGGGTGGGATCAGGCGTGCACCCGCTCGCCCTCACCTTCCCGAGTCGCCTCCCGCGTCACGGCCTCCGGCGCCTCGTCGTGCGTCAGGTCCGGCAGGCGGTTCAGCCACTTCGGCAGATACCAGTTGCGCTCGCCCAGCAGCGCCATGACCGCCGGGAGCAGTACACCCCGGATGATCGTCGCGTCGATGAGGACCGCGGCCGCCAGGCCGACGCCCATCTGCTTCATGGACTGCATGGACAGGGTGCCGAAGATCGCGAACACGGCGACCATGATGACCGCCGCGCTGGTGACGACACCGGCCGTGGTGACCACACCGTGCTGGATCGCGTCCTTCGTGCTGCGGCCCCGCAGACGCGCCTCGCGGATCCGCGAGACCACGAACACGTGGTAGTCCATCGACAGGCCGAACAGGATCACGAAGAGGAACAGCGGCAGCCACGTGATGATGGCGCCGACGCCCTCCGCGCCCACCAGGGACGCACCCCAGCCGTGCTGGAAGACGGCGACGAGGATGCCGTAAGCGGCGCCCACCGACAGCAGGTTCAGCACGATCGACGTGACGGCGATGGTCAGCGAGCGGAACGACAGCAGCATCAGCCCGAAGGCGAAGACCACGACGAACGCGAAGACCGGGACGACCGCTCCGGCCACCTGGTCGTTGAAGTCCTTCGAACCGGCGACCTGCCCGGTGATCGGCGACTCGACGCCGGCGACCTTGCCGAGTGTGGCCGGCCGCACCTCGTCGCGCAGCTTCTCCAGGCTCTCGCCCGCCTTGTCCAGGTCGGAGCCGCCCACCAGCGGGACGTACACGAAGGCGATGTTCTTGTCGTCGTGCAGCTTGATCTCCACCGGGCCGCGCGAGGCACCCGAAGTGATCGCCCGCTCACGGAAGTCGGCGAGCGCGGACTTCACCTCGGGGGCGTTGATGTCGTTCGCCTTGACGACGACCTCGGCCGGTTCGGAACCGCCCGGGAAGGCCTCGTTGAGCCGGTTGTACGTCTGGACGATGGGCAGCGAGTCGCCGAACTCCTGGTCCAGGGTGAGCTGCTGTGTCTTCATGCCGAGCGCGGGAGCCGTGATGGCGAGCAGCGCACCGGCGGCGACGACGACCGAGATGACGGGCTTGGCGAGCACACCCTTCAGCACGGCCGTCCAGAACCGGCTCTCGCGGGTGCCGCGCCCGCGCTTGCGGCGGAGCTTGCTCTCC
The DNA here is from genome assembly GCF_053594495.1 of Streptomyces sp. NPDC001920. Lineage (NCBI taxonomy): Bacteria > Bacillati > Actinomycetota > Actinomycetes > Kitasatosporales > Streptomycetaceae > Streptomyces > Streptomyces sp. NPDC001920. The sequence continues at coordinate 120,085 of NZ_JBSFEP010000001.1, read as the reverse complement.
GGGTGCAGGTAGGGGATCTTGCCCTTCTCGACCCGCTCGCCCAGCAGCGACAGCAGCGCCGGCAGCACGGTCACCGAGCCGACCATGGCGACCGCCACGACCATCAGCGAGGCCAGGCCCATCGCCTCGAACTCGGCGAGACCGGTGAACAGCATGCCCGCCATCGCCACGCACACGGTGACGCCGGAGACGATGATCGCGCGGCCGCTGGTGGCGGCGGCGACCCGGAGGGCGGTCTGCGCGTCCCGGCCGGCCTCGCGCTCCTCACGCTCGCGGCGCAGGTAGAACAGGCAGTAGTCGACGCCGACGGCCAGGCCGACCAGGAGCATCACCGAGTTCGCGGTGTCGCTCATCGGCATCACATGGCTGACGACACCCATCAGGCCCATCGTCGCCATGATCGCGGTGATCGCCAGCAGCACCGGCAGCAGGGCCGCCACCACCGCGCCGAAGGCGATGAGCAGAATGCCGAGGGCCACCGGCACCGCGGAGTACTCGGCCTTCTGGAAGTCGTCCCCGAACGCGTCGTCGAACGTCTTCATCATGCTCGCGCCGCCGATCTCCTCGATCCGCAGCGACTCGTGGTCCTTCTGGACGTCCTCGACGGCCTTCAGCACGGGCTCCACACGCTCGCCCGCGGTGTCCGACTCGCCGCGCATGTCGAACTGCACCAGCGCGCTGCGGCCGTCCTTGGAGATCGTCCGTGTGTCGTACGGCGACGTCACGTCCGTGACCTCGCCGGTGCCCTCGACCGCCTTCACGACCGCGGTGACCGCCGCCCGGAACTCGGCGTCCGTGGCCTTGGGACCGCCGTCCTTCGCCTGGATCAGGACGGTCTCACCGGCGGGCTCCTCGATCCCCGCGTCCTCGATGATTTTGGCTGCGGTGTGCGTCTCACCCTTGAGCTGGTCGCTGTTCTTGACGTCGACCCGGCCGGCCGCCGAACCGAGCCCCATCGCCAGGGCGACGAACAGCACCCAGATGCCGACGGCAGCCCATCGATGGCGGGCGCTCCAGCCCCCGGCGCGGGCGGCGAGGCCCCGCACTCGCTTGTCTCCGTTCCCCATGACGGGCTTGCCCCCTTGGTTGCGGTGGCGGCCCCCTGCCGCCTCCTTCTGTTCGAAGGTATGGGGCAGATAAAGCCATCTCGTCGTGCTGCCCGGTGAAGTACGGCGGCCGGAACTCATCCCCTCGGTGCGCGGCTTCTCGTCACTGGGGAGGATGAGGGTCCCTTACATCTATCCGGCCATGTCGGGGGCGAAGATCAGGGAGGAGGACGAGGGTTGTCACAGGGCCGTCCTAAGGTGGCCGGATGACGACGACGTATGCGGCGCTGCTGCGCGGAATCAACGTGGGCGGCAGCAGGAAAGTGCCGATGGCCGACCTGCGCGCCCTGCTGACCGGCCTCGGCCACGACGGCGTACGCACCTACCTCCAGAGCGGCCAGGCGGTGTTCACCTCCGACCACGGCGACGAGGAGTCACTGGCCGCGGAACTCGCGTCGGCGATCGAGAAGCACTTCGGCTTCGCGGTGGACGTGATCGTGCGCGACCACGCCTACCTCAAGGCGATCGCCGACGACTGCCCCTTCCCGGCAGCCGAGTTGGAGCCGAAGCAGCTCCATGTCACCTACTTCTCGGCTCCGGTCGACGCCGACCGCTTCGCGGAGATCGACCGGAGTGCCCACCTCCCGGAGGAGTTCCGTCTCGGCGACCGAGCGCTGTACCTGTACGCCCCTAACGGCCTCGGCCGCTCCAAGCTCGCGGAAATCCTGTCGCGGCCCCGGCTCAACAAGGGATTGATCGCCACCAGCCGCAACTGGAACACCGTCGTGAAACTCGTGGAGATGACACGTGAGTGACCATGGTGCCGCCGTGCGGGCAGCCATCGAGGGCGAGCTCAGCCTGCTCGACCCCCGAGTCCGAGGCTCGGCCGAACTGCTCGGGTCGCTGCTGCACCCCGACTTCCACGAGTTCGGTTCGTCCGGGCGGCGTTGGGACCGGGCGTCGACCCTGGCCCGTCTGCCGGTGGACACCGAGCCGTCCGATCCCACGGACCGATACGTCGTCACCTCCGAGATCCAGGGCGTCCGGCTGGCCCCGGACATCGTCCATCTGACCTTCGACACGGAGTACGACGGCGTGCACGCGCACCGCAGTTCACTGTGGCTGCGGACCGACGACGGGTGGCGGATGTACTTCCACCAGGGGACGCCCTTCGACCCCGCCTTCGACGCCGGGGAAGCGTGACCGATGCGCCGTACGGCTGTGCGAAGCTCTCCGTATGCGCTACATCATCATCGGGGCGGGAGCGGTCGGCGGCGTCATCGGGGGACGGCTCGCGGGTTCGGGACACGAGGTGGTTCTGGTCGCGCGGGGCGCGCACTTCGAGGCGCTGCGGGACCGCGGGCTGCGGCTCAGGGTGCCGGAGGGCGAGCTGACCCACCGGCTCCCGGTCGTCGACGGTCCGTCCGCACTCGGGGAACTGCGCCCCGACGACGTCCTCGTCCTCGCGGTGAAGACCCAGGACAGCGTGGCCGCGCTGCAGACCTGGGGGCCGGTCCCGGTCGCGGGCGGGGGTACGGCCGCCGAGCGGCTGCCGCTGGTGTGCGCGCAGAACGGCGTCGAGAGCCAGCGCCTCGCGCTGCGGCTGTTCCGGCGGGTGTACGGCGTCTGCGTCTGGCTGCCGTCGACATATGTCGAACCCGGCGTCGTCTCCGCGGCCGGCAGCCCCCTGACCGGCATCCTGCACCTCGGCCGCCACCCGCACGGCACCGACGAGACCGCCCGTCTCATCGCCGCCGACCTGGAGAAGTCGCACTTCGAGGCACCGGTCGTGCCGGACGTGGCCCGCTGGCAGTACGCCAAGCTGCTGGGCAACCTCGGCAACGCGCTGGAGGCGGTGACCGGTCCCGTCGACAGCGAGGAGGCCGCGGCTCTGCTGCGGCGCGTGCGGGCCGAGGGTGCTGCCGTGCTCGACGCCGCCGGGATCGCCTATGTGGACGCCGGGGAACAGGGGGCGGCACGCGGCGACAAGGTCACCCTGGTCCCCCTCGACGGCGCCTCGCGCGGCGGGGGTTCCTCTTGGCAGTCCCTCGCCCGAGGCACCGGCACCATCGAGGCCGACTACCTCAACGGCGAGATCACCCTCCTGGGCCGCCTGCACGGTGTACCGACGCCGCTGAACGACCTCCTCCAGCGCCTCGCCAACACCTTCGCCCGTGAACGGCGGCCCGCGGGCTCGATGCCGGTGGCGGAGGTGGTGCGGCTGGCGGAGGAGACGGCCGTCCCCGGCTCCCACCGTGTGACCGGCACCGGCTGATCAGGCGCCGCCGGCATGCGCCCCCCACGGGCTCCGCCGACGGGATGTCGACTGGCCTCGGTCCCGGAGCCGGAGCGGTCGGACCGCGACGCGCCCCGCCCAACCCCGACCTCTGCCGTTCGGCGGGGTCTCGGGGCTCTGCAGGGGTCCCTAGGTCGTGTCCGCAAAGTCCCGCCTGCCCCGCGACGCCTGGCACGCACTCTCGCCGCACCGGGCGAAAGCCCACGTACAACCAGTACGAGGGCTTCCGCCCGGCACGCCGAGAGCACGCACCATACGCCGCGGGGCCCGCCCTCCGGGCGGACGACGGGACTTTGCGGACACGACCTAGGACCGTCGGTGTCGGCCCCGCTGACCGGGGTGTTCCGCTCCGTCGGCACCGGCGTCGGAGCGGGGCCGCGCCGACGCCGGGCACGCCGCCTCCGACTGGGCTGGGCCCCGGAGGCCCTGTCAGGCCCCCACGGCCGTCAAGACAGGCACCGCCGCCGCGTCGTACCGCTCCAGCAGCACCCGCGCCACCTCGGGCGCCGCGCCGAGCACGTCGCCCGACACGTCCGCCTCCGCCGCGCCGCGGGCGATCCGGTCGGGGAGGAACCCGGGCGCCAGGACGTACGGGGCGACGGCGACACGCTCGCAGCCCAACGCCCGCAGTGCGCGCACCGCGTCCTCGGTCCGGGGCAGAGATGCGGAGGCGAACGCAGGCCGCACGGCGCACCAACCGGTGTGCCGCCACTCCCGCGCGATTTCTGCGATCACTGCGATCGCCTCCGGGTCGGTGGACCCCGCCGAGGCAAGCACGACCCCGGTCGAGGACTTGTCGGCGGGCGTCAGCCCCGCCTCGTACAGCCGGCGTTCCAGGGCGGACAGCAGCAGCGGCGACGGCCCCAGCACCTCCGCCTGCCGTATCCGCAACTGCGGCGGCGCGTCCCGCAGCACCGCCGGGATGTCGGCCTTCGCGTGGAAGGCCCGCGTCAGCAGCAGGGGCAGCGCCACGACATCCCGCACGCCCTGCGCGGCCAGCGATTCCAGCACCCCCTGCACCGACGGGATGTTGAAGTCCAGGAAGCCGGTTTCCACCCGCACGTCCGGGCGCATCGACCGCACCCGGCGTACCAGGGCGTGCACCGTTGCGGCATGCCGTGGGTCACGGCTGCCGTGGGCGATGACGAGAAGGACCGGCTTGGTGAACACAGGCACTCAGCTCCTGGCCAGCAGACCGCGGCTGCGCAGCACCCACCGCTCCAGCGGGCTGAAGATCAGCAGGTCGATGGCGATACCGACGATCAGGATGAGCAGGATCGCGAAGAAGACCATGGACATGGAGCTGGTGTTGCGGCCGTTCTCCAGCAACTGACCCAGACCCACGCCCAGGTCGGGCGAGGACGCGATGATCTCCGCGGCCATCAGCGAACGCCACGAGAAGGCCCAGCCCTGCTTCAGACCCGCCAGATAGCCGGGCAGCGCGGCCGGCATCACGATGTGCCAGGTGCCCTTCAGACCGGTCGCGCCCAGGGTGCGGCCCGCCCGCAGGAACAACGGGGGCACCTGGTCGACACCGGAGACCAGCCCGTTGGCGATCGAGGGCACCGCGCCCAGCAGGATCACCGCGAACATCATCTGGTCGTTCAGGCCCAGCCAGATCACGGCCGGCGGCACCCACGCGACCGACGGCAGCGACTGCAGACCGGACAGGATCGGCCCGATCGCCGCCCGCACGAACCGCACGCGCGACACCAGCAACCCCAGCGGCGTACCGATGGCCAGCGCCAGCAGGAAGCCGAGCAGACCGCGCGAGACGGACGTCCACACGTACTCGTGGAGCGTGCCCTGCAGCCAGGACTCGCGCAGCTCGCCCCACACGTCGGACGGTGCGGGCAGCTTGGTCGGGTCGCCGGCGATCCCGGACGACACCAGGAACTGCCACACCGCCAGCACCAGGGCGACGGCGACGACCGGCGGCAGGACCTTCTGGGTCAGGGTCCGCCGCAGCGGTGTACGCCCGGTCTGGACCGTCTCCAGGGCGTCGAGCCCCGCTTCGAGCCCGGCGAGATCGCCGCTGTCCTTGGCGGCGCTCGTCTCAGTGCTGGCCATGTCGGCGGATCTCCCCACGCAGTTCTTCGGTGATCTCCCTGGACAACTCCGCCACCGCGGCGTCCTCGATGCGGCGCGGCTGCGGGATGCCCACCGTCCACTCGCGTGCGATCCGCCCCGGACGGGAGGACAGCAGGACGACCCGCTGGGCCAGCCGCACCGCCTCGCGCACGTTGTGCGTGACGAACAGGACGGACAGCTGCGTCTCGCGCCAGATCCGGGTCAGCTCGTCGTGCAGGACGTCCCGCGTGATCGCGTCCAGCGCGGCGAACGGCTCGTCCATCAGCAGCAGCCGGCTGTCCTGGGCGAGAGCGCGGGCCAGGGCGACCCGCTGCCGCATACCGCCGGACAGCTCGTGCACCCGCTTGCCGTAGGCGCCCTTCAGCCGGACGAGTTCGAGCAGCTCCTCGGCCCGGCCGCGCCGCTCGCCCTTGGGCACGCCCCGGAGCTTGAGGGCGAGTTCGATGTTCTTGCCCGCGGTCAGCCACGGGAACAGCGCGTGCTCCTGGAACATCAGCGCCGGACGGCCGTCGGTGGTGATGCTGCCCGCGCTGGGCCGGTCCAGCCCGGCCACCAGGTTCAGCAGGGTCGACTTGCCGCAGCCGGACGCCCCGAGGAGGGTGACGAACTCGCCGGGCGCGACATCGAGCGTGATGTCGTCGAGGACGAGCTGCTGCCCGGCAGGGCCGGCGAAGGACTTCGAGACATGCTCGATGCGCGCGGCGTGCTCCACGGACACACCCGTGTCGGCGGCCTTGGCGAGGGCGGTTGCCATGGTCGTCACCTCCTGGAACTCATCGGGATCAGTACGTTGCTCACGACGTCACGCCGAGCCCGGCGTCGTCGACCTCGGGCTCGCCCTCGGCCTTGAGGACCCTGTTCAGCGGGGTCAGGTCGTAGATGCCGGTCAGATCCGGCTTCTGGAGCAGGCCCGCCTTCACCGCGTGCTCGGCCTCGGCGCGGAGCGTGCCGGCCAGGGGGTCGTCGGTCACCTGGATGGACCGCCACGCCGGATCGAGGACACCGGCCGGCAGCGGCTTGCCGGTGTCGGCCTTCAGCTGGGCGTTCGCCGCGGCCTTCGCCCGCTCCGGGTGGTCCTGGATCCACGCGTTGGTCTTCACCGAGGCCCGCAGCACGGCCTCCACGGCCTTCGGGTGCTCCTTCAGGAAGCTCTGCGACACGATCACGTTCGTGATCACGAACTTCTCGTCCGGCCACAGGTCGGCCTCGTCGAGCAGCACCTTCGCGCCCTCGGCGACCAGCTTGGAGGCCGTCGGCTCGGGAACCCAGGCACCGTCGATCGAACCGGACCGGTAGGCGTCCGGGGTGATCTTGTTGTCGGTGCGGACGACCGAGACATCACCCTGGCCGCTCTCCGCATCGACCTTCCAGCCCTGTTCGGAGATCCAGTTGAGGAACGCCACGTCCTGGGTGTTGCCGAGCTGCGGCGTGGCGATCTTCTTGCCCTTGACGTCCTTCAGGGACTTGATCTTCTCCGGGTCGACGACCAGCTTCACACCACCGGAGGCCGAGCCGGAGACGATGCGCAGGTTCTGGCCGCCCGACTTGATGTAGCCGTTGATGGCGGGGGAGGGGCCGATCCAGCCGATGTCGATGGACTTGGAGTTCAGCGCCTCGATCTCCGAGGGCCCGGCGTTGAAGGTGGAGTACTCCGCCTTCGTCCCGCCCAGTTCCTTCTGGAACAGCCCCTCGTGCCGGCCGACCAGAGCGGTGGCGTGCGTGAGGTTCCCGAAGTAGCCGATCTTCACCGAGTCCAGGCCGTCCACCTTGGGTGCCCCGGCGATGGCCTGCTCGGTGTTCTCCTTCGCCTGCGATCCGTAGCCGCAGGCCGCGAGGGCGAGCAGCGGGAACGCGGCGAGGACGGCGAGCGTCCGTCGCAGGGCGGGGGTGGCAGGCACGGGAGGGGTTCCTCTCGGTGGCCCGGCTCTCACGCCCTTACCAGGGCGTGGCCGGGGAGTCGGCAGGTTCGTCCGCAGCGGCGCGCATCCGGTGCGCGCGGGTCAGCGCGCACATCGCGGCACTCCGCCCTGCCCTCCTCCGAACTTCGTTCGGGGGGACCCCCACCCGAGTGCGCCGCTGCCGACGCGGCCGCCCTCCTTCGCGAACGTGGAGTAGTGGTCCAGGACCCTCATGTCAGAAGTCCCACCCGTCGTCCTCGGCCTCGTCCTTGACCGGCTCCGGCGAGGCGAAGGACTCGCCGACCATGCCCGCGGTGAGCGTGGTGCCGTCGTTCGGGTCGATCAGGATGAAGGAGCCGGTGCGGCGGGAGTCGGCGTAGGAGTCGACGGGCAGCGGCTCGGCGGTGCGGATCTTCACCCGGCCGATGTCGTTGGCGACGAGCTGTCCGGGGTGCGGGTGCAGGGACAGGTCGTCGAGCGTGAGACGGGAGGGGATGTCCTTGACGATCGCCTTGACCGTGCGGGTGCCGTGCTTGAGCAGCACCCGGTGGTTGACCACCAGCGGCTGGTCGGCGACGTGGCAGACCGTGGCCTCGATGTCCTGCGTGGTCGCGGGCGCGTCCTTGGCCGGCACGATCAGGTCGCCGCGCGAGATGTCGATGTCGTCCTCCAGCAGGACGGTCACCGACTGCGTGGTCCAGGCGACGTCGACCGCTTCACCCAGCAGGTCGATGCCGGAGATCTTCGAGGTGCGGCCCGACGGGAGCACGGTCACCGACTCCCCGACCCGGAACGAACCGGCGGCGATCTGCCCGGCGTAGCCCCGGTAGTCGGGGTGCTCGGCGGTCTGCGGCCGGATCACGTACTGCACGGGGAGGCGCGCGTGGCAGTGGCTCAGGTCGTGGCTGACCGGGACCGTCTCCAGGTGCTCCAGGAAGGTCGGTCCGCCGTACCAGTCCATGTTCGCGGACGGGTCCACCACGTTGTCGCCGGCCAGCGCCGAGATCGGGATCGCGGTGATCTCCGGGACGCCGAGTTCGAGCGCGTACGCGGTGAACTCCTCGGCGATCGCGGCGAACACGGACTCCCGGTAGTCGACCAGGTCCATCTTGTTCACGGCGAGCACGACGTGCGGGACCCGCAGCAGGGCCGCGATGGCGGCGTGCCGGCGGGTCTGCTCGACGACGCCGTTGCGGGCGTCGACGAGGATCACCGTCAGCTCGGCCGTCGACGCGCCCGTGACCATGTTGCGCGTGTACTGCACGTGGCCGGGGGTGTCGGCGAGGATGAACCGGCGCCGGGGAGTGGCGAAGTAACGGTACGCCACGTCGATCGTGATGCCCTGCTCCCGCTCGGCCCGCAGACCGTCGGTGAGCAGCGCGAGGTCGGGGGCGTCCTGGCCGCGGCTGGCCGAGGCGCGCTCCACGGCCTCCAGCTGGTCGGCGAGCACCGACTTGGAGTCGTGCAGCAGCCGGCCGACGAGGGTGGACTTGCCGTCGTCGACGGAGCCCGCGGTGGCGAACCGCAGCAGGGTCGTGGCCGAGAGTTCCTCGGTCGTGATGGTGCTCATGCTTAGAAGTACCCCTCGCGCTTACGGTCTTCCATCGCGGCCTCGGAGAGCTTGTCGTCGGCGCGGGTGGCGCCGCGCTCGGTGAGCCGGGATGCGGCGATCTCGGTGATGACCTGCTCCAGCGTCACCGCGTCCGAGTCGACGGCCCCGGTGCAGGACATGTCGCCCACCGTCCGGTACCGCACGAGCCGCTTCTCGACGGTCTCGCCGTCCTTGGGCCCGCCCCACTCCCCGGCGGTCAGCCACATCCCGGACCGCTTGAAGACCTCGCGCTCGTGCGCGAAGTAGATCTCCGGCAGCTCGATGCCCTCACGGGCGATGTACTGCCAGACGTCCAGCTCGGTCCAGTTGGACAGCGGGAACACCCGGACGTGCTCGCCGGGCGCGTGCCGACCGTTGTACAGGTTCCACAGCTCGGGGCGCTGGCGGCGCGGGTCCCACTGCGAGAACTCGTCGCGCAGGCTGAACACCCGCTCCTTGGCCCGGGCCTTCTCCTCGTCCCGGCGCCCGCCGCCGAAGACCGCGTCGAACTTCTCGCTCTGGATCTTCTCGGTGAGCGGCACGGTCTGCAGCGGGTTGCGGGTGCCGTCCGGGCGCTCCTTGAGCACCCCGCGGTCGATGTAGTCCTGCACCGAGGCGACGTGCAGCCGCAGGTTGTACTTGGCGACGGTGCGGTCCCGGTAGTCGATGACCTCGGGGAAGTTGTGCCCGGTGTCCACGTGCAGCAGCGAGAAGGGGACCGCCGCGGGGGCGAACGCCTTCAGCGCCAGGTGCAGCATGACGATGGAGTCCTTGCCGCCGGAGAACAGGATCACCGGCCGCTCGAACTCGCCCGCGACCTCGCGGAAGATGTGCACCGCCTCGGACTCCAGCGCGTCCAGGTGCGAGAGGGCGTACGGGGAGTCCGTACCGTCCTCGCCCCCCTTGACCGTGGCAACCGTGGTCGTCATGCCAAACCCCTTTCGCTGAGCAGGGCGTACACCGACGCCGCGGACTCCTGCACGGTCTGGTCCTGGGACTCGATCCGCAGATCGGGCGACTCGGGCTCCTCGTAGGGGTCGTCGACCCCGGTCAGCCCGGTCAGCTCGCCCGCGGCCTGCTTGGCGTACAGGCCCTTCACATCCCGTACGGAGCACACCTCGACCGGCGTGGCCACGTGCACCTCCAGGTACGGCGTGCCGCTGTCCTGGTGGCGCTTCCTCACCGCGTCCCGGCTGTCGGCGTACGGCGCGATGACCGGGACGAGCGTCTTGACGCCGTTGCGGGCCAGCAGGTCGGCGAGGAAGCCGATGCGCTGCACGTTGGTGTGCCGGTCCTCGCGGCTGAAGCCGAGGCCCGCGGAGATGAACTCGCGGATCTCGTCGCCGTCGAGCACCTCGACGCGGTGGCCCTCGGCGCGGAGCCGGCCGGCCAGCTCGTGGGCGATGGTGGTCTTGCCGGCGCTCGGCAGACCCGTGAGCCAGACGGTGGCTCCGCTCGTCACCTGGTTCTCCTGAGTCGCAGTGGTCGTGGTGGTCGTCGTCATCCGTGCAGCCCGCACTCGGTCTTGGCGCGGCCCGCCCAGCGGCCGGCGCGTGCGTCCTCGCCCTGAAGGACCCGGCGGGTGCAGGGCGCGCAGCCGACGGAGGCGTAGCCGTCCATCAGCAGCGGGTTGGTGAGGACGCCGTGCTCGGCGACGTACGCGTCCACGTCGTCCTGGGTCCAGCGGGCGATCGGGGAGACCTTGACCTTCTGCCGCTTGTCGTCCCAGCCGACGACCGGGGTGTTCGCCCGGGTCGGGGACTCGTCGCGGCGCAGACCGGTCGCCCAGGCCACGTAGTCCTTCAGGCCCCGCTCCAGCGGCTCCACCTTGCGCAGCCTGCAGCACAGGTCCGGGTCGCGGTCGTGCAGCTTCGGGCCGTACTGCGCGTCCTGCTCGGCGACCGTCTGACGCGGGGTGAGCGTGATGACGTTGACGTCCATCACGGCCTCGACCGCGTCACGGGTGCCGATGGTCTCCTCGAAGTGGTAGCCGGTGTCGAGGAACACCACGTCGACGCCGGGCATGGCGCGGGAGGCGAGATGGGCGACCACCGCGTCCTCCATCGACGAGGTCACACAGAAGCGCTTGCCGAACGTGTCGGCCGCCCACTGGAGGATCTCCAGCGCGGAGGCGTCCTCCAGGTCACGGCCCGCCTGCTCGGCGAGCGCCTTGAGTTCCTCGGTCGTGCGCTCTTTCCGAGTCGTCGTCATATCGCGTCTCCCCCCGCGTCGTTGGGCTGAAGGCCCCGGGCCAGCAGCCCGAGGAACTTCAACTGGAATGCGCGGTTGCAGGCAGCGCATTCCCAGGCGCCGTGGCTGCCTTCGAGGGCCTCGCTCGGACGGAGGTCCTCGTCGCCGCAGTAGGGGCAGTAGAAGGGGGCGGCCCGCTCGCTCACGACAGGGCCTCCTCGGAGGCGCGCGCGGCCCACGTCGCGAACCGCTCGCCGTCCTCGCGCTCGGCCTGGAACCGCTTCAGGACGCGCTCGACGTAGTCGGGCAGTTCGTCGGCGGTGACCTTCAGACCGCGCACCTTGCGGCCGAACCCGGCCTCCAGGCCGAGCGCGCCGCCCAGGTGCACCTGGTAACCCTCGACCTGCTCGCCCTGGTCGTTCAGGACCAGCTGGCCCTTGAGACCGATGTCCGCCACCTGGATACGGGCGCAGGCGTTCGGGCAGCCGTTGAGGTTGATGGTGATCGGCTCGTCGAAGTCCGGGATGCGGCGCTCCAGCTCGTCGATGAGCGAGGAGCCGCGCGCCTTGGTCTCGACGATGGCGAGCTTGCAGTACTCGATGCCGGTGCAGGCCATGGTGCCGCGCCGGAAGGGGGAGGGCTTCGCGGTGAGGTCCAGCGCCTCCAGGGACTCGACGAGCGAGTCGACCCGGTCCTCCTCGACATCGAGGATGATCATCTTCTGCTCGACGGTGGTGCGGACCCGGCCGGAGCCGTGTGCCTCCGCCAGGTCGGCGATCTTCGTCAGGGTCGTGCCGTCGACACGGCCGACACGCGGGGCGAAGCCGACGTAGTAGCGGCCGTCGTTCTGCCGGTGCACGCCGACGTGGTCGCGCCAGCGCTGCAGAGGCTGGGCGGGTGCGGGGCCGTCGGCCAGCTCGCGCTTGAGGTACTCGTCCTGCAGCACCTGGCGGAACTTCTCCGCGCCCCAGTCGGCGACCAGGAACTTCAGGCGGGCGCGGGTGCGCAGACGCCGGTAGCCGTAGTCGCGGAAGATGCCGATCACGCCCGCCCACACGTCCGGGACCTCGTCCAGCGGTACCCAGGCGCCGAGCCGGACGCCGATCTTCGGGTTGGTGGACAGGCCGCCGCCGACCCACAGGTCGAAGCCGGGGCCGTGCTCGGGGTGGTCGACGCCGACGAAGGCGACGTCGTTGATCTCGTGCGCCACGTCGAGCAGCGGGGACCCGGAGATCGCCGTCTTGAACTTGCGCGGCAGGTTGGAGAACTCCTTGCTGCCGATGTACCGCCGGTGGATCTCGTCGATCGCGGGGGTGCCGTCGACGATCTCGTCCTCGGCGATGCCGGCGACCGGCGAGCCGATGACGACACGCGGCGTGTCCCCGCACGCCTCGGTGGTGGACAGGCCCACGGCCTCCAGCCGGTCCCAGATCTCGGGCACGTCCTCGATCCGGATCCAGTGGTACTGGACGTTCTGCCGGTCGGTGATGTCCGCGGTGCCGCGCGCGAACTCCTGCGAGATCTCGCCGATCACGCGCAGCTGCCGTGTGGTCAGCCGGCCGCCGTCGATCCGCACCCGCAGCATGAAGTACTCGTCGTCCAGCTCCTCCGGCTCCAGGATCGCCGTCTTGCCGCCGTCGATCCCGGGGCGGCGCTGCGTGTAGAGCCCCCACCAGCGCATCCGGCCACGGAGGTCGTTGGGGTCGATGGAGTCGAAGCCGCGCTTGGAGTAGATCGTCTCAATGCGTGTCCGCACATTGAGACCGTCATCGTCCTTCTTGAACTGTTCGTTGCCGTTGAGCGGGGTGAAGTGCCCCGCGGCCCACTGACCCTCGCCGCGGTGACGGCTCACCTTGCGGCGGGGAGTCGCGGCGGCAGGCTTCTGCGGGGTGGCGGCCATGGTTGTTACGTCCTTCGGGACAGGCGGAAAGCGGCTCTGACCTGCGCGTACGGGCGCATGGGCATACGTGCGCTTCATTGCGCAGGAATGAGGCGAAAAAAAGGGGAGGTCGGGCGCAGCTGGCTTGCTCAGCGCGCCGGACAGATGGCGCTGGACATGCGGCCGAGGTCGACGTGCCGCCGACTCACCAAGGCAATTCCAGTTCCAGGCATGACGGAAGCGTGTCACGGCGATCTGGACACAGTCCAGCTTCGTCCGCCATGCGGACACCTTTGTCCCGAGCTGTGAGACAAGAGTGGTGTCGGTCACATGGCCCGTTGAGGGCCTTGTCCGTCCAGCTCAGGCGAGGTAGGCACCCGGCCATGGACCGGGCGTGGCCACCTCGGTCTCCTCCTCCACCTTGGTGTCGAACAGCTTGAAGCCCCGGCGCAGGTAGTTGTCCATGGCGTGCTCGCCGTCCTTGCTGCAGGTGTGCAGCCACACCCGCTTCGTCTGCGCGACCCCCGGCCAGCGGTCCGCGAGGTCCCAGGCGCGGGCGGCGCCGTACGCCAGCAGGTGACCGCCGATGCGCCGGCCGCGGAAAGCCGGAATCAAGCCGAAGTAGGCGATCTCCACGACCCCGTCGTCCTGGGGGTCCAGCTCCACGTAGCCCGCCGGGGTCCCGCGCTCGTAGGCGACCCATGTCTCCACGCCGGGCCGCTCCAGGTACTCCCGCCACCGTGCGTACGTCCAGCCGAGCCGGTCGATCCACCGGATGTCCCCGCCGACCGAGGCGTACAGGAACCGACTGAACTCGGGCGAGGGCACCTCGGCCCGGACGATCCGCACGTCACCCTCCGGGGCGGCGGCCGGGAGGACGTCGGTGGCGGAGGTCTGCTCGAGGGACCAGGTGGTCACGGGGACACTGCTCATGGCGGTCAGCGAATCATCCGAATGGCCGATCTGTCGACCGGCGTCCGCGGGTGGCTCGGCGAGGCATCGCCCAGCCGCCCGGCTACCCCAGCGCCCGGTCGATCGACGTCAGCGGAACGGCGAACAGCATCCGCCCCGACTGGGACCACACCTCGCCGGTCGCCTCCCAGTAGGACAGCGGACCGACCTGGGCCCCCCAGCAGCGCGGGGCGTCCTGCGAACCGCAGCGGGTCGCCTCGGCGCCCTCAATGTCCTGGCGCCACAGACTGCCCTGCCGGTCCGTGGTGCCCGGGGCCCGGCCCAGATACCAGTCGGCGCGGTCCGCCCCGGTGGCCCGGCGTGACAGGACGCCCCGTACGCCGGAGGCCTCCGTCTCGTACGCCTCCACGACGGGGGAAAAGCCGGTGGCGTCGGTGGCCAGCAGACCGGGGCGCTTCGGGTCCTTGCTGAAGTCGTAGCGCCACAGACGGGCGTGCCGCTCACTGTCCGCCGGGGTCCACTCGCCCGCGACCAGGCTGTCCGGCGCCGTACTGCGGTCCAGCGAGACGGTACCGAGCCGAGGAGCACCGCCCGTGCCGGTCAGACGGTACGAGCCGACGGCCGGCAGCACGAAGCGCTCGCCGTGGGCCGACCAGCCGCCCGCGACCCGGCCCACCGAAGCGCTGTCGACCGTGGTGCGCTGGACGCGGTTCATGTCGTACACGTACAGCCCGTCCGCGGCGGTGACCAGCAGCTTGTCCTGGTACCAGACCATGCCGGACAGCCGGGAGCCCAGGGCGCGGTAGTCCCGCCCCCCGTCCACCGGCACGACGAGGAGGGCAGAGGCGTACCGGAGGTGATCCATGTCGTTCGCGTCGACGAAGGCGACCCGGGCGAGACCCCGGCCGGCGCCTCCCTGGCTCCAGCCGGCAAGGATCACCCGCCGGTCGTTCCACCAGCCGTCGTCGTCGGCGTCACCCGAGGTGGTGACCGCGCCCGCCCGCCAGGACCCGGTGTCGGCGGCGTCCCAGCAGTAAGCGCGCGTGGCGGCCGGCGCGACGGGCAGCGCCTTGCGGTCCTCGGCCGTACAGCCGGATCCGGCGCGCAGGCTGCGGTCGGCGCTCTCCAGGACCGCGCGTACCCCGACCGGCTTGCCCATCCGGGAGGCGAGTTCGTCCAGTGCCGGCTGCGGAACCAGCTGCTCCCGCAGCCCCAGCGGGCGTGTCTCGCCCGACCTGGTGAGGGGTTGCAGCGCCCCCGGGTCGTCGCCGACGGTGGCCTGTGAGGCGCTGATCATCGTGGCCGCTGCGGTGAGTGCGAGGGCGGTTCCGGCCAGGAACGCGCGAAGCGCGCGCCCCTGCTTGCGTCGACGGTGTCTGCCGCGGTGCTTCATCAAACCTCCCGAGACGAGCCAACTGCCCCCAAAGGTCTGTGTGTTGACCAAAAGAGCAGGTGGGGTGGCTCGTAGGGGGATGCTACGGCAGTGGAGCACCCTGGCGGACCAAGACCCCGCAAATATGCGGAAGATGCCACTCTCGCTCAGGACCCTCAGGGCCCTCAGGGCGCTCAGGGCGCTCAGGATGCTGAGGGCGCCCCGGCCGAGGCGCGCCGCACCACCGCCGGTGCCGTCGAGTGCGGCAGCAGATCGCGCGGGTCGTCCGGCAGCGCCACCCCGACCTCGGCGTCCTCGCGGAACCGGTACGGGCGGTGCTCCAGGAAGGCCCCCAGATAGCGCCGTACACGGGACATCTCGGCCCGCACCGTCACCGTGCGGCCCGCGTCACCGAACATGTCCTCGGCCAGCTCCGCGGCGCTGCGGCCGGTGCGGTGCAGGACCAGGAGATAGAGCAACTCGGCGTGCCGGGGACTGAGTTCATGGCTCCAGGAGCCCGCGCCGCCGGACACGGTCACCGACCAGCGGCGCGGCTGCGTCAGATCCAGCGTGATGCGCGTGGCCCCGATCGGTACCGGCTCGTCGGCCGCCCGCAGCAGCCAGCCGCCCGCCAGCGGCTCCACCGCGCACAGACCCAGCGGCGGCAGCCACCGCCGCCCCGGCGACAGGGACTTGGGCAGCGCGACACGGTTCTGGTACGGCATCCCGGTCACCGCGGCCGTCCAGCCGTCCCGGTCCACCACCAGCGCCCGTCCGGTGATCCGGGCCAGCACCGGCGCCGCCACCGCCCGCAACCGCTCCAGCGAGGTCAGATGCAGCTCGCGCAGCCGGGCCTCGGCGAGCTTGGCCACCGAGTCGACCCACGCCAGCGTGGCCGGATGCATGGTCTCCAGCGGCCCGCTGACGTCCACCACGCCGATCAGCCGGCCGTCGCGTGGATCCGTGATCGGCGCGCCGGCGCAGGTCCAGGAGGTCTGGGAGCGCTGGAAGTGCTCGGAGGCGAACACCTGCACGGGGCGGCGCACCACAGCCGGAGTGCCCACGCCGTTCGTGCCGACGACGCTCTCCCGCCAGTCGGCCCCGAGTTCGAAGCCCAGGCTGTCGGCCTTGCGCAGCACGGAGGGGTGGCCCTCCCGCCACAGCACCCGGGCCTCGTGGTCGGCGACGACCATGATGTGGTGGGCGACGTCCGCGACCGACAGCAGCCCCTCACGCAGCACCGGCAGAACATGCCGCAGGGCGGTGGTCTCCCGGCGCCGCTGCACCTCCTCGCGGGACAGCAGACCCGAGCGGACGTCGACGTCCGGATCGAGCCCGCTGCGCATCACGCGTTCCCAGGACTGCTCGATCACCGGTCGCGGGGGCACGGGCCCGCGCCCCCCGGAGAGCGTGGCGGCGCGGACCTCGCTGAGCACCCGCGCCGCCCGCCCCGCGTCCACGGCGGCCAGCTGCGTCACGTCTGTCGGCGAGAGCGCCAAGGGTCCTCCGGTTCGACTCGTTGCGGCTGCGCGAAACGACTGTGCAATTTCATAGTGCCGCCCGCCGCTCGCGGAAGGACGCAGTCCGCCCACAGACACCCACGAGTTGCAACCCCTTGCAACCCTGGTGGACCGCCCTGACCTCATCGAAACTTGAGCAACGCCGTCCCGAGCGGCGTTCGCGGCCTCGAACAGGCCATGAGCGGGGGTGGTGCCGTGTCGGCGCAGCACCACCCCCTACCCCGGTGGCCGGGCGCCTGCAGTTCCTCCCAGCCGGCCTGATCCGAACGACAGACCCTAGGCGGGCAGGCGAACCGCGGCTCGATCCACGATCGGCGTCACGGCGAGGGTGTGGGGCAGGGTGCCGAAGGCCGCCCCTCCGTCGCCGCCCAGCCGGGTCGCGCAGAAGGCGTCGGCGACCTCGGGTGGGGCGTGGCGGACCAGCAGGGAGCCCTGGAGGACCAGGGCGAGGCGTTCGGTGAGGCGGCGGGCTCGCGCCTCGACGCCCTCCAGGTCGGCGAGTTCGGTCAGGAGCGCCTTGATCGCGGCGTCCAGGCGGTGGTCGGCGCCGCGTGCCCGGCCGACCTCCTGGAGATAGGCGTCGAACGCGGTGGGCTCCCGTTGCAGGGCCCGCAGCACATCCAGGGCCTGGACGTTGCCCGCGCCCTCCCAGATGGAGTTCAGCGGTGACTCCCGCACCAGGCGGGGCATACCGGACTCCTCCACGTATCCGTTGCCGCCCAGGCACTCCGACGCCTCGATCGTCACCGGCGCGCACCGCTTGGTCACCCAGTACTTCGCGGCCGGTACCGCGATCCGCAGCAACGCCCGCTCCTGATCACCGCCCTCGTCGTAGGCCGCCGCCAGGCGCAGCGCGAGGGTGGTCGCCGCCTCGGACTCGACGGCCAGGTCCGCCAGGACGTTGCGCATGAGCGGCTTGTCGACGAGCCGCCCGCCGAACGCCTCGCGGTGCGTGCAGTGGTGGACCGCCTGCACGACCGCCTGCCGCATCAGTCCCGCGGAACCCAGCACACAGTCCAGACGGGTCGCCGCGACCATCTCGATGATCGTGCGCACCCCGCGGCCCTCCTCGCCGACCCGGCGGGCCCACGTCCCGTCGAACTCGACCTCGGCGGACGCGTTCGAACGGTTGCCCAGCTTGTCCTTGAGCCGCTGGATGAGGAACACGTTGCGGCTGCCGTCCTCCAGGACGCGCGGCACCAGGAAGCAGGTGAGGCCGTCCGGGGCCTGCGCCAGCACCAGGAACCCGTCCGACATCGGTGCCGAGCAGAACCACTTGTGCCCGGTCAGCGTGTACGTCCCGGCCTCGGCGAGCGGTGTGGCGGTCGTCGTGTTGGCGCGGACGTCACTGCCGCCCTGCTTCTCCGTCATGCCCATCCCGAACAGCGCCCCGGCCTTCTGCCCGGCCGGCCGCAGCTCACTGTCGTAGATCACGGAGGTCAGCCGCGGCTCCCACTCGGCGGCCAGCGCGGGGTCCGTGCGCAGGGCGGGGACCGCCGCGTGGGTCATGGACAGCGGGCAGCCGTTGCCGGCCTCCACCTGCGTCCACATCAAGAACGCGGCCGCCCGCCGCACATGCCCGCCCGGCCGCGCCCAGGCCGCGGTCATCCCCGCCGCGACGCCCTTGCCGAGCAGCCGGTGCCAGGACGGGTGGAACTCGACCTCGTCGACCCGGCGGCCGTAACGGTCGTGCGTGCGCAGCCGCGGCGGGTGCGCGTTGGCCAGCGCCCCCCACTCCTGGAGCTGTGCCGAGCCGCAGGACCGGCCGAGCGCCGCCAGCTCCGAGCGGGCCTCGTCCAGCAGCTCAGGGTCGAGATGGCGTTCGACGGCCTCCGTCAGGGCCCGGTCGGAGCTGTAGACGTCGTACTGGACCAAGGGCGGGGGCTGGTTGGTCACGGTGTGCGTGCTGCCTGCCATGGCTGTGAACCTACCCCGGGACGGGGTGGTGCTCTCCTTCCTGGCGGCCGCGGCGCGGACGGTCCGGCAGGTGGTGCGGGCGCGTGACCGGCGCCGCGACGATCGCGCCCCCGCGCGACGGATACCGTTAGGTCGTGCAGCCAGCAAGTGAAACCCCCGAACGGCCCTCCGGCCGTCTCCACAGGGCACGTGTCCTCTACCGGAACGTCTCCAAGCGCAGGACCGCCTGGCTGCTGCTCAAGGACACCGTCAACTCCTGCATCGAGTACCGCATCCTGGGCCTCGCGGCCGAGGCCGCCTTCTTCACGCTGCTGTCCGTGCCGCCGCTGCTGCTCAGCCTCATCGGCCTCCTCGGCTACGTCGACGACTGGACCGGCACCGACACCATCGACAGCCTGGAGACCAACCTCCTCGAAGCCTCGCGCACCGTCCTGTCCGACAAGGGGGTGCGTCAGATCGCCCAGCCGATCCTGGACGACGTGATGAACGGCGGCCGCCCCGACGTGATCTCCGTCGGCTTCCTGTTCGCGCTGTGGTCGGGGTCGCGCGCGGTGAACGTCTTCATAGACACGATCACCGTGATGTACGGCCTCGACGGTGTGCGGGGCATCGTCAAGACGCGGCTGGTGGCGTTCCTGCTGTTCATCGCGGCGCTGCTGATCGGCTCGGTGGCGCTGCCGCTGATGGTGGCGGGGCCGGACGCGGTGGTACGGATCGTGCCGTGGTCGGAGACCTTGGTGCAGGTTCTGTACTGGCCGGTGGTGATCGTCCTGTCGATCGCGTTCCTGACGACGCTGTACCACGTGTCCGTGCCGGTGCGCTCGCCCTGGATCGAGGACGTGCCCGGCGCGCTGGTCGCCCTCGGGATGTGGGTGCTGGGCAGCTTCCTGCTGCGCATCTACCTGACGAACACGATCGAGGGCGCGTCGATCTACGGCTCCCTCGCCGCCGCCGTCGCCGTGATGCTGTGGATCGGTGTGTCCGCGTTCGCGGTGCTCGTCGGGGCGGCGGTGAACGCCGCCATCGACCGGGTCTGGCCGGCCGCCGCGACGGCCGCGGCCCGCGCCGCGAACGAGCGGATGCGTGAGGCGCAGGTCGCCGAGTACGTGGCCCGCGCCGCCGCCCACCGCGAGTCGGACCCCGACGACCCGGACATGCCGTCGGAGTTCCCCGAGCGGTGGTCCCGCTTCCTGCCGCCCGAGGACGTGACGTCCCGGCTGCGCACCCATGTGAAGAGCCCGCATCACCACCACCCGCCGCACAAGCCGGAGGACTCCTAGGGGGCGCCCGTACGCCGGCTCACGCCCGCCACGTACCGGCCGCCGCGGCCTCCCGGGCGAAGTCCGCGAAGTCGCGGGGCTCCCGGCCCAGCACCTCGCGGACGCCGTGCGTGACGTGGGCGTTGCGGCCGTCCATGAGGGTGTCGAAGACCTCGATCAGGAGCTCGACCTCCTCGGGCGGCACCCCGAAGCCGGTCAGGGCCTCGCCGTAGGCCCGGGTCGGGACCGGTGTGTACGTGAGCGTCCGTCCGGCCGCCGCGGAGATCTCCGCCACCGCCTCCCGCCACGTCAGCAGCCGCGGCCCGGTCAGTTCCACCAGCCGCCCGGCGTACCGGTCGCCGCACGTCAGGACGGCCGCCACCACGTCCGCGACGTCCCGTACGTCGACGAACGGCTCCTGCACCTCGGCCGCCGGAAAGACCAGTTCCCCCTGGCGCATCCCCGGCACCAGCGGCCCCTCGCTGAAGTTCTGCGCGAACCACGCGGCCCGCACGATCGTCCAGTCCGCGCCGGACGACGTCAGCGCCTCCTCGGCCGCCAGCGCCTGGTCCTCGCCGCGCGCCGACAGCAGCACCAGCCGCCGTACACCGAGCCCGACCGCCTCCCGGGCCAGCGCCCCGACGCCCTCGGCCGCCGCCGGGGCGCCGATGTCGGACGGGTACACCAGGTACGCGGCGTCCGCGTCCCGCAGAGTCCCGGACCAGGTCGCCGGGTCCTCCCAGTCGAAGCCCCGCGCCCGCGACGCCGGCCGCACCGTCAGCCCCGCCGCTCGGACCGCTTCCGCCACCCGGCTGCCCGTACGACCCGAGGCACCGGTCACCACCACCGTCATCGCTGGCTTCTGCGCCGTTTCCGCCGTGTTCTGCGTCATGGGTCCAGTCAACGGCGCGGTGCCGGGACGCCCCATCGCTGAACGGCTCATTCCCATAAGCGGACGTCTACGCTGACGCCATGGACGCTCTCGCAGGTCTGCTGGAGGGCCCACGCGCGCGTGGCGCCTTCATGATCCGTGCGTGCTTCGAGCCGCCCTGGTCCGTCCGCGTCGAGGACCGCGCCCCGCTCACCGTCATGGTCATGGTCCGCGGCGACGCCTGGGTGGTCCCGGACCGGGGGGAGCGGATCCGGCTGCGTCCCGGCGACCTCGCGATCGCCCGCGGCCCGGACCCCTACAGCTGCGCCGACGACCCCGGCACCGCACCCCAGGCCCTCGTCCTCCCGGGCGCCGAGTGCCGCTACCCCGACGGCCGCCCCCTCAACGGCTCCATGGACCTCGGCGTACGCACCTGGGGCGACCGGCCGGACGGCTCGGCCGTCATGCTGATCGGCACGTATCTGTGGCAGGGCGAGATCAGCGGGCGGCTGCTGAACGCGCTGCCGCCGCTGCTGTCCCTTGCGGCGGAGGCGTGGGACTGCCCGCTCACGCCGTACCTCATGGAGGAGATCGTCCGCGACGAGCCCGGCCAGGAGGTCGTCCTGGACCGGCTGCTCGACCTGCTGGTCATCGCCGCGCTCAGGACCTGGTTCGCACGTCCGCAGGCGGAGGCGCCCGCCTGGTACCGGGCGATGGCGGACCCGGTCGTCGGCCGTGTGCTGCGGCTCGTGCACGACGACCCCGCGCATCCCTGGACGGTGGGCTCGCTGGCGGCGAAAGCAGGGGTGTCGCGGGCCGCGCTGGCCCGGCGGTTCACGGACCTGGTGGGGGAGCCGCCGATGACGTATCTGACGGGGTGGCGGCTGGGACTTGCGGCGGACGCCTTGCGGGACGGCGACGACACCCTGGAAGCCATCGCCCGGAGGGTGGGGTACGGGAGCGCGTTCGCCCTGTCCAGCGCGTTCAAGCGGGTGTACGGGGTCAGTCCGCAGGAGCACCGGGGGCGGGTGGCGGCGGGGCAGGCTCCCTGAGGGCGTCGCGGCGTAGCCTGGCCCCCATGTACGCGGAGCGGTCTTCCCGGCTGCCGGGTGCCGTCCTGTGGACGAACACCCCTGAGGGGCCCGGCGCGGGGCGCGTGCTGCCCGACGGGTGCATGGACCTGCTCTGGAAGGACGGGCGGCTGCTCGTCGCCGGGCCCGACACGCGCGCGTACCTCACGCCGGGCGACGGCGGCACCTGGACCGGCATCCGCTTCTACCCCGGCACCGCGCCGGCCTTCCTGGGAGTTCCGGCGCACGAACTGCGCGACCGACGCGTGGACCTCGCCGAGCTCTGGCCGGCCTCGCGGGTACGGCGCCTGCGTGGCCGTGTCGCGGCCGCGGCCGACCCGGTCACCGCGCTCGAAGACGTGGCATTGGAGCGCGCCGCCGACGCGGAACCGCCCGACCCGCTGCTGCGGCGGGTCGTCGCCGCCCTCGACTCGGGCCGCGCCGTCGCCGCCACGGCCGACGAACTCGGCCTCGGCCCACGGCAGTTGCACCGCCGATGCCTCGGCGCGTTCGGGTACGGCCCCAAGACGCTGGCGCGGATCCTGCGGATGCAAAGGGCCCTCGATCTCGTCCGCCGGGGTGTGCCGTACGCGGACGCGGCCGCCCGCGCCGGGTTCGCCGACCAGGCCCACCTGGCGCGGGACGTCAAGGAGTTGGCGGGCGTGCCGCTGGGTGAGCTACTGGCCCGGCGGAGCGACTAGCGGCGCGAACAGGTCGACGCCGTTTCCGTCCGGGTCCTGCACACTGGCGTACCGCTGGCCCCAGAAGGCGTCCCACGGCTTGAGTTCGCCGTGGTAGCCGGAGGCCACCAGCGCCTCGTACACGGCGTCGACCTCCGCCGGGCTCTCGCACCGCAACGCCAGCGAGTGCCGGCCGTCTCCCGTCGGGGGCTGCCACCCAGGGAGGAAGGACCGCACGGTCTCCTCGGTGTCGAGCATCAGCCGCAGCCCGCCCGGCAGCGCGGCCTCGGCGTGCGGCTCGCCCTCGGAGCCCTCGGGGAAGGCGAAGCCGAGGCGGCGGTAGAAGGCGACGGAGGCGGCCATGTCGGAGACGACGAGGCCGATGGCGTCGAATCGTGGAGTCATGCCGCCACCGTAGGCACCGGGGAAGCGGCCGGTCTTGAAGGTTTCGGACAGACCTCAGTGGAAGGTCACCGGCCCCAGCGGTGTGTCCAGCGTGCAGGAGAACCCCACCGGGCCCGTCGTGAGGTCGAGGTCCGTGCCCAGTGCCGCCAGCAGGGGCCGGATCTCGTCCGGGTCGGGGGCGCGGGCCGACAGGGAGAGCAGGGGAGTGGTGGGCAGGCCCGTGGCGGTGGGGTGCACCGAGCCGCCCCAGTCGATGAGGAAGGGGACGAGGCCGCAGGGGTGGGCGTCTTCGCCGTCGGTGAGCCGCCATTCCAGCAGCGTGCCGTCGGGCCGGCGGCGGCTCATCGCCTGGGCCGGCCCGGGGTCGTAGCCGTGCGCCCGCGCGTACGCGATCGCCGCGTCCAGGTCGGGCGGGCTGATCGCCCAGGTGACCATGCGCGCCGCGGTGAGCCCGTCGACGGCGAACGGGCGGGGCGATCCGGGCGGGCACTGCTCGGGGTCGGGGCCGATGATCTCCAGATAGCTGGTGCCGCCCAGCGACACCAGGTGGTTGCGCGTGCCGAGCCCGACATGCACACCGCCCGGGGCGGGCGTCACGCCGGTGCGCCGGGCGAAGTCGGCGACGGTGGCGGCCAGATCGGGGGTCGCGAGGACGAGATGGTCCAGGAGCGCGGGGATGGCGTTCATCGCAGCCGAGGCTACGCAGGCCGGGCCACGCACGGAACACCTGTGCGCCGCCGGGCGGGACGGCGGCCGCGCGGGACGGTCGCCGGGGGCGACGGTGCCGTCGTCGAGCGGCGTCGGACGGATCCTCATGGGCGCCGTCCGCGGGTGCCGGGCCTTCTTCCTTGCTGCCCGGCGTCGCCGGGCCGTTCCTCACGTACGCGGCGCTGCCGGGCAGGCACCCGAGACACCCTCGGCCACGCCTGCCACCAGCTCGGCGACCGTACGAACGCCGTCGATGCAGCGGTTTCGCCGGCATCGCCGACGGCACCTCAGCGGGAGCCGGCGTGCGGGACGGCCGTGCTGGACCGCTCCACCAGTCGCGTCGACAACTCCGTCCGCGTACTCTCCGGCCGCTCTCCGTCCATCATCCGCACCAGCAGCCGCAGCGCCGTCGCCGCCATCTCCGACAGCGGCTGGCGGACCGTGGTGAGCGCCGGGGTGATCCAGCGGGCCTCGGGCAGGTCGTCGAAGCCGACGACGCTCATGTCGTCCGGCACGCGCATACCCCGTTGCGCCAGCGCCTCGCAGACCCCGAGGGCCATGCCGTCCGAGCACACGAAGACGGCCGTCGGCGGCTCGGGCAGATCGAGCAGTTCCAGCATCCGGCGGTGGGCGACGTCCTCGTCGAAACCCGCGTGCCGGACGTACTCGGGACGGTGCCGTATCCCGGCCGATGCGAGCGCCGAGCGGTAGCCGGCCACGCGGGCGACGCTGCACATCTTGCGCTGGTGCCCGGCCACGACCGCGACGCGCTCGTGGCCGAGCGAGAGCAGGTGCTCCGTCGCCGTCACCCCGCCGTGCCAGTTCGCCGCGCCCACCGACACCACCCCGGGCGGGGGCTCCAGCACCGGGTCGATCATCACGAACGGGATGCGGTGCTGCTCCAGCCACGCGAACTGAGAGGCCGTCAGCTCGGCCAGGTTGAACAGCACGCCGGACGAGCCCCGGGCGATCAGCTTGTCCAGCCAGCCGCGTTCGGGACGCCCGCCCCGGGTACGGGTCAGACCCGCGGAGACCACCACCTCCAGTCCCGCGTCGTGCGCCGCCTCCTCCACTCCGTGCAGCACCGCCCCCGACCAGGAGCTGTCCAGCGAGTGCACGACGAGGTCGACCAGTCCGGGGGCCTTCGCCACGTCGAAGCGGGGTCTGCGGACGTATCCGAGCCGGTCCAGTGCCTCGGTGACCCGGCGGCGGGTCTCGGGCGCCACGTCCTCGCGGCCGTTGACCACCTTGGACGCGGTCGGCACGGACACTCCGGCCTCGCGGGCGACGACCGCCAGGGTCGGCCCGGCCGCCACGCTCGCACGGCCCGCACGGACCATCGGGAACCACCTCTCCGGCCCGCCCGAGGGCCATGAAAGTTTCGACCGGCGCGCAAACAGTAAGCGCTTCCTCAGCCTAGGTTCGCCGGCATGACTCCGGAAGGGGCCGAGTGCGCGGGACGGCACGGGACGCCGACGCACCACAAGGTTCTCGAAACGTCGAACAGGCGCCCGGCCACCAGCAGGTGAGGCGGAGGCCCGTGACCCGGCCGTGCCGGCGGAGACGACGGGATCCAGGGCACGGATCCCGGCCGTCGCCCGGTCGAACGCAGCTTGGGACCCGCAGTCGTCGCAGAGCCGGGTGAAGCCCGGCGCCGGACCGGCCGGCGTACGCAAGCCCTCCCGGACGCGAAGGAGCCGGGTACGCCGAACGGCCCCTCACATCAGCCCGTGCGCCGGAATACCGGGCCACAATGAAGTGCTCTGATCTTCACGGTGCACGAGCGCGGTGAGGAGGCTGGTGGACGTATGGCAGCAGTCCGGACAGACCCTGTGGTGAACACGCCGTACGGTGCCGTACGGGGCCGGTACGAGAACGGCGTCGCGGTGTTCCGGGGCATCCCCTACGCGGCACCCCCCTTCGGCCCCCGGCGGTTCCGGCCGCCCGTGCCGCCCCAGCCGTGGGACGGTGTGCGCGACGCCGGGTCCTTCGGGCCGACCGCGCCGAAACCGCCGTACTCCGATGCCTTCGCTCAGTACCTGTCCGACCCCGTCGTGCCCGGCGACGACTGCCTCAACCTCAACGTCTGGACACCCGAACCGGGCCCCAACGCCCGGCTCCCGGTCCTGGTGTGGTTGCACGGCGGCGCCCTGACCAGGGGATCATCGGGCATACCCGTGTACGAGGGGCAGACCTTCGCCCGCGACGGCGTCGTCTGCGTCTCGGTCAACTACCGACTGGGAGTGGAGGGCTACGGACTGTTCCCGGACGCCCCCGCCAACCCCGGGCTGCGCGACCAGCTCGCCGCCCTGCACTGGGTCCATGAAGCCGTCGCGGCCTTCGGCGGCGACCCGGGCCGCGTCACCCTCGCCGGCCAGTCCGCCGGGGCCATCAGCGTCGGCGCCCTGCTCGCGGCACCGCAGGCCCAGGGCCTGGTGCGGCGGGCCGTCCTGCAGAGCGGGCCGCCCGAGGCGGCCGAGCGGGACAAGGTACGGCGGATGGTGCGCCGGATGGCCACCCGGCTGAGGACACCGGCCACCGCCGCCGCCTTCGCCGAGGTCGACCGTGACCTGCTGCTGCGCACCCAGGCCGAAGTGGGCAGGCTCAGCAGCCCCGTGCTGGGCGGACCCGCCTTCGGCATCGTCGTGGACGGCGACCTCGTCCCCCGCGACCCCCTGGAAGCGCTCACGCAGGGCGGTGCGGCCCGGGACGTCGACCTGCTGATGGGCTGGACCCGCGACGAGTACCGGCTGTGGCTGGTGCCCGGCGGCCTCATGGAGCGCGTCGACCGGCTCGGCGCCGTCGCCCTCGCCGGCGCGATGGCCCGCTGCCGCGCGGGCGCCGACGTGCCCCGCGGCTACCGCGCCCTGCACCCCGACGCCGGCACCGCCGAGATCGTCGGCCAGATGGTCACCGACCACCTGCTGCGCCGTCCCCTGCACCGCCTGGCCGACGCCCGCCCCGGGTCGTCGTACCTGTACGAGTTCGCCTGGCCCTCCGGTCTCCCCGGCCTCGGCTCCTGCCACGCGCTGGAACTCGGCTTCGTCTTCGACAGCGGCACGGCCCCCGAGTCCCGCAAGCTGGCCGGTGAGGACGCCCCGCAGGAGCTGGCGGAGGAGATGCACGGGGCGTGGGTGCGGTTCGTGGCGGAGGGCGACCCCGGGTGGCCGGCGTGGGACGACGCGCATCCGGTGCGCATCTTCGGCGACGGCGACACGCACACGGCGCACGGCCCGCGCGACGCGGAGCTCGCCCTGTGGGCGGCCACCACCCCGCCCGCGCAACCCGTACCCGCGCCCGCTCTCGTCGACGGTTCCCCCCTCCGCAGTACGGATGCGCGGTCGGTCGTACGGCGGCTGCGGCTGCCCGGCTCCGTGCGCCGGCGCTGACGACGCCTCGCCCCGCCCCACGGCCACGGCTCTGCAACTCGACGGCGCGGTGGGTCGGTTCCGTGTCTGCGAGGCGGCGGGCGAGCGGCCCGCGGCGGCCCGCGACCCGTCGACGACGCGAGCGGCGGTCACCGGACGCGGGCCGGTCCGCGCCTCGGCGGCCGTGCCGGTGGCGGCGACGACCGCCGTGAGGCCCAGCCACCCGCTTCAGCCACCGGCTTCAGCGCCTCGCGCATCAGCGAGAGCTTCGGCTCGCGCACCTCGTCGTACGGCAGTCACGGCAACCGTCGACCACTGCTCCTCGTCCTTCCCCGTGCCGTGCGCGCAGAAGAGGTCGGACACGTCGCGGACCCGGGAGATCGACGTCCGGTCACTTTCGAGGTGTTCCGCCCACCGCCACGGCGGCTTCGGTTTGCTGGTTCTGATCCGTCGACGAGGATTGCGTCAATGCGCTCAACTATGGTGCTGCCATGGTAATTCCCACTCCGACCTTCGCCCGGCCGACGCCGTCGAGAGGGCTTCAGCCGGTCGCGAACGCCGCCCGGCAGACGGGCCGCAAGCCCGCCGCTGGAGGTGCTCCCGCGTGAACAAGCCGTTGAGACGCATAGCCATCTTCTGCGGGCTGCTGATGCTCGCGCTGCTGATCCGGGCCAACTGGCTCCAGTACGTGCAGGCGGACGAACTCGCCACCGACGACGAGAACCGCCGCGTGCTGATCGACCGGTACGCCACGGAGCGTGGCGACATCATCGTGGGTGCGAAGGCCATCACGGACTCGGTGGAGTCCGAGGGGTCGGACCTGAAGTTCGTACGCAAGTACAAGAACGGCCCCATGTACGCGCCGGTCACCGGATACGCCTCCCAGTCCATGGGGATGACCTTCCTGGAGGGCACGTACGACAGCGTGCTCAGCGGCCAGGACGACCGGCTGGCGTTCGAACGCTTCACGGACGTCGTCACCGGCAAGGAGCGGCGCGGTGGGGACGTGATCACGACGATCGACCCCCGGGCTCAGGAAGCCGGATACAAGGGCCTCATGGAACTGGGTGCCCGCGGCTCGGTCGTGGCACTGGACCCGGCGACGGGCAAGGTGCTCGCCCTCGTCTCGACTCCGTCCTACGACCCCTCGACGTTCGCCGGCAACTCCCTCAAGGAGAGCGAGAGGTTCCGCAAGCTCGGCGCCGACAAGGCGAAGCCGCTGGCCAACCGCGCGCTGCGGGAGACCTTCCCGCCCGGCTCGACCTTCAAGATCCTCACCGCCGCCGCGGCGCTGGAGCACGGCGTGGTCACGGACATCGACGCCGCCTCGGACGCCGCCTCGCCGTACAAACTGCCGCAGTCGACCAACAGGATCGGCAGCCAGGCCGGTGACGGCGTCTGCGACAAGGCGTCCATGAAGACGGCCATGCAGTACTCCTGCAACAACGTCTTCCTCGACGCGGCCGTGAAGGTGGGCGCGGACAAGATGCGCGAGACCGCCGAGAAGTTCGGGTTCAACGAGGACGTCTACTCGTCCGACCTCGGTGACCTGCGGGCCACCAAGAGCCTCTACCCGGAGGTGCTGGACAAGCCCGGCACCGCGCTGACCGGCATGGGCCAGGGCAGCCTCACCAGCACCCCGATGCAGATGGCCATGGTGACCGCCGCGATCGTCAACGACGGCAAGGTGATGCAGCCCTACATCGTCGACGAGTTGCGGTCCCCCGACCTGACCGCGCTGGAGGAGCACGAGCCCCAGGTCATGAGCGAGGCGGTCTCCGAGTCCACGGCCGAGAAGGTCCGGGAGATGATGGAGCACACCGCCAAGGAGGGCAGTGCCCGCAAGGCCCTGATCGACGGCATCACGGTGGGGGGCAAGACCGGAACGGCCCAGCGCGGCGTGAACGTGCGCGACCAGGTTCCCTTCGGCTGGTTCGTCTCGTACGGCGTGAAGCCCGACGGTCAGTCCGTCGCGGTGGCCGTCTTCATCGACCCCACCGACATGGACATCTCGCGTGAGGACATCTCCGGTGGCAGCCTGGCCGGCCCCATCGCGCGGGACGTGATGACGGCCGTCCTGCAGAAGTGAACTGAGGAACGTCCGGCACCGGCCGCGACGGCCCCCTCGCACGGGGGCCGTCGGGCGCCGGGACCGTGGGCGATGTCCGCACGGACGGCAGTGGCACGGTCCCGGCCCGCCTCAGCCGATCCGGGTCAACTTCGCCCCGAGAGACGGTTCCTGAAGCTCCGACTCCAGTGCCACCGGGACGCGTTCCGCCCCCGTGACGCCCTCCAGGGTGAGTTCGCCGACGACGGTCCCGGCCTTCATCCCGCCGACGAGGTCCTTGTCGCCCTCGCGGAACGTGAGCTTCAGCTTCTGTCCCGGAGTTCCGACCACCTTCAGGTCCTTGGTGGCCACCACCGGCGTACGGCCGCCGAGGCCGTCGTCGACGTGTCCGACGACCTGGCCCTTGCGTACCGCCGTCGCGGACGTGAGGGCGTCACGGACCGCCTTGATGACCTTCTTGCTGTTGGCCAGCACCAGCGCGAGGCTGTTCGAGCCGTTGGGGTCCGGACCCGTGACGTGCTGGTCCATCATCGTGCCCAGGATCAGCCGGTCCTCGCCGTCCACCGTCTTGTACGCCGCCCAGGACAGCGTGCCGCCGGCGGGGGTGTTGGAGCCGGTCTTGATGCCTCTGACGCTCAGCCCGGCCGTGGTCAGACTGTTGTTGTTGTAGATGCGCCCGACCCCGGGAATCTCGGCGTCCGGCAGGGCGACGACCATCCGGAAGGAGTCGAACCTCATGACCGCCTCGGCCAGCTTGAGCTGGTCGACGGCCGTGCTGACGGTCCCCTTGTCCAGACCGCTGGGGTCGGTGTACGTCGTGTTCTTCATGCCGAGCGACCTGGCTGCCTCGTTCATCTTCCGGACGAACGCGGTCTCGTCCTCGGCTCCGGTGGCCCACCGCGCGAGCAGCCGGGCCACGTTGTTGCCCGACGGGATCATCAGCATCTTCAGCATGTCCTGCAGGGTGTACTTCTGTCCGACCCGCAGCCCCACGATGCGTGACTCGTGCTTGGCGTTGCCCTCCTCCACGGTCCTGGCGTCGACCGTGACGGTGGGGCCGGGCTCGTCCCGCTTGATCGGGTGCTCACGGAGGACCACGTACGCCGTCATGATCTTGGCGACGCTCGCCGTCGGAACGGGCTTCTGCTCCCCGAACGCCCCGATGCTGCCCGAGCCCGCGACCATGACCGCGGCCTGCCCCTTCTCGGGCCACGGCATGCTGAACGTACCGCCGCCCACGGTGAACGACGCCGCCTTCGTGTCGACCACGAGGCTCGGCTCGGGCAACGGGCGCACCACCTGCACGACCAGCGCGACCAGCGCCAGCAGCGCCACGAGGGGCGACCAGATCTTGACCCGGCGCAGGGCCGTGCGGGCCGGAGTGTTCGGTGGCGGCGGCGTGTTGGTGAGCTGCGCGAGCAGGTCGATGGGCGAGGCCGGGGGAGTGCGCGGCTCCACGGGCGGCAGGTCGGCGACGCCGAGCGTCATCGTCCTGTCGGATCCCGCCACGTCCTTCGGCGGCCGCAACGCGACCGTCCGCGTGCTCTCGGAGGACTCCGCCGGGGTGGCGTCGCCGGGCTCGTCGGCGGCAGCCGAACCGGAGCTCTTGTCCTCGGCGGGGCGTTCGGTGTCCTCGTCCGGTTCGGCGCCGTCGTCCACAGGGGCCGGTCCGGCTTCGTCACCCGGCTCGGAGTCGTCCGCTTCGGCGTCCGCGCCGGACTTCGTGCCGTCCTGGGCGGCTTCCTGGGCATCGTTGTCCGTCGCGGTGCCGGCGTCCTCGGGGGCCGGTTCGGTGTCCTGGCCGGACTTCGTGTCGCCCTCGGGGGCTTGCTGGGCATCGTTGTCCGTCGCGGTGCCGGCGTCCTCGGCGGTCGGTTCGGCGTTCTTGCCCGGCTCCGTGCCGTCGCCCTGGGAGGTGGCCTTGGCGCCGTCGTCCGGTGCCGTGTTCTCGTCCCCGGCGGTCGGTTCGGCGGTCTCGTCCGAGGCCGTGGCGCCGCTTCGGGCAGCCGCGTCGAGGCCCGCCTCCGGCGAGGTGGTGTCGTCTTCGGCGGTGGCTTCGGTGATGTCTGTGCCTCGGCGGGGCGCTGTGTCGGCGTCGGCGTCGGCGTCGCCGTCGTCGACGTCCGAGGACTCGTCCGCGGCGTCCGTCGTCCGCTGAGGCTCCTGCGCAGCTTCCGACGCATCCGCTGCCTCGGGCTCTTCCGGCTCGTCGGCGGTGCTGTGCGCCTCGGGCTCTTTCGGCCCGTCGGATATGCCCGCTGCCTCGGACCCCTCCGGATCCTCAGGCTCTGCCGCCCCCGCGGCTGTCTCCCGCGTCCCTGCCGGCTCCTCCGGCGCGGACTCGTCCGGTTCCCCCGATTCCCCCGACTCGGCCGCCTCACCCGGCGTCTCCACCCGTGCCGAGTCCGACGCCGGTTCATCCGACGACCGGTCGGTGTCCGGGCCGGCCGGAGTGCGGGCCTGATCGCCTTCCGCGCGGGAGCGCTGCGTCGGTGGGTCGTCCTGGTCGAGGACGCTGGTGTCGGGCGTTCGGTCCCCCATGGCTGTCTCCTTCGTGCGCGCTCGCGACACATGCATCCCCACGGGACGGGTGGACGGGCACGTCACGCGTCCTGACGCAGATGCCGGTGGTTCCGCCGGGCGATCAATGGCCCCCAGGGTTTGCCCGGCGATCGTCACACGGCGGCGCGGTCAGAGTATCCGATCATCGTTCGAGGACGGCGGCGAGGCGCGGTCGGCGATGTCCGGAAACTGACGTGACGGCAGCGTCACCGCCGATCCAGCCGGTTGCCGGCATGACGCGCGTCCGGGCCGGCGCCGGAGCCGGCAGGGCACCCGGCTCCGGGCGCGTCACGCCCACCGGCGGCTACGGCGCCTGAGCCAACGTACGCGCGATGGAGCCGATGGCCTCCGGCCCCACCCGGCAGCACCCGCCGATCAGCCGGGCCCCGGACTGCCGCCATCCGCGCACCTGCTCGGTGGCGAAGGAGGAACGCCCGTCCCACGCACGGGCCTCGGCGTTCCAGGCCTCGCCGCTGTTGGGGTAGACGACGACCGGCTTGCCCGTGACGCGCGCCGCGGTGGCGATCGCACCGTCGACATCCTCGGGGGCACAGCAGTTCACGCCGACCGCGATCACCTCGTCGGCGTCGGCGGCCAGGGCGAACGCCTGCTCCAGCGGCTGCCCCGCGCGGGTACGGTCACCGGCGACGGAGTACGACAGCCAGGCCGGGACGCCGAGCCCGCGCACCGCCCGCAGCAGTGCCTCGGCCTCGTCGGCGTCCGGGACCGTCTCCAGCGCCAGCACGTCGGGCCGGGCGCCGGCCAGTACCTCCAGACGGGGTCGGTGGAAGCGCTCCAGCTCGTCGACGCCGAGGCCGTACCGCCCCCGGTACTCGGAGCCGTCCGCCAGCATCGCCCCGTAAGGCCCGACGGACGCGGCCACCCACAGCGGCCGGGTGACACCCTCGGCGCCTGCCTGTCGTACCGCCTCGCGCGCCAGCTCCACGCTCGCAGCGAGGAGCTCCGCCGCCCGCTCCGGCTCGATACCGCGCTTGGCGAAGCCCTCGAAGGTGGCCTGGTAACTGGACGTGATCGCCACGTCCGCCCCCGCCTGGAAGTACGCCAGGTGCGCCTCGGTGATCGCCTCGGGCCGCTCCGCGAGCAGCCGCGCCGACCACAGTTCGTCACCGAGATCGTGCCCCGCGGCTTCCAGCTGGTTGGACATGCCGCCGTCGAGTACGACGGTCCCGGCGGTGAGGGCTTCGGCGAGGGTGATGGCGCTGGTCATGCTGACGACGGTAGTCGAGAGCAGGCCGGTGCCCGGAATGCGGGACGAGCCCCGGGCACCCCCGGCCCCGCTAAGCCGTGTGCCGTCCGCCCCGACGGCCACCGCGTCGTCTCCTGC
Organism: Streptomyces sp. NPDC001920; assembly: GCF_053594495.1. Taxonomy (NCBI): domain Bacteria; kingdom Bacillati; phylum Actinomycetota; class Actinomycetes; order Kitasatosporales; family Streptomycetaceae; genus Streptomyces; species Streptomyces sp. NPDC001920. Next base: position 87,037 of record NZ_JBSFEP010000001.1, on the reverse strand, counting down.
CCAGCCTCGTCGCCGGTACCGCGAGCCCCACCAGCAGCCCCGAGGCCAGGACGTACGGCCACCAGCCGAGGCCGCCGGTCGTGGTGCCCGCGGTCCGGGCGCCGGGGGAGACGAGGGTGCCCGCCGCTGCGCGGGGCGTGCCGGAGGAGGGGCTCGCGCTGACGGCGGTCAGGACGACGTCGTTGCCGTCGCCGCCCCGGTAGCTGATCCGGTACGTCGTGTCGTTCAGTTTCAGCGGCTCGCCCTCCGCCAGACCGTCGAAGGCGCCGGTCGTCCTCGACCGGCCCCTGTGGTCCAGGACCGTGATCCTCCCGGCGGGCCCGGCCGCGGTCGTGACGGAGGCGAGGTCCAGGTCCCCGGCCAGCCGGACCGCTCCCGTCACCGTCAACGGAGCGTCACGCAGTACCAGTTCGCCCCGCGCCGACTGCGAGTACGAGCCGGACACGGTCAGTCCGCCCGTCACCACACCGTCGTTCGTCACCGCACCCTTCACGGTGCCCTTGCCGGTCAGTGCCGAGGTCACCCGCAGCCCCGAGGCGCCCGCGTCCAGACGCGACCGAGCCGACGTCAGCCGGATCGCCCTGCTGTGGCCCAGGGTCGCCCCGGCGCGCAGTGCCAGCGTGCCCTTCCTGACCGTGGTCGGGCCGGTGTACGTCACCGCGCTCCCCGTCAGGGTCGTCGTCGCCGCGCCCGCCTGCGTGAGCGACCCGCTGCCGCTGATCCGCGACAGCGACAGCGCCCTGCGGGTGTTGTTCAGCACCAGCGAGCCGTCGTTGACGACCCTGTGGTGCCCGCCGCGCGTGTAGAGCCCGCCGTCACCGCCGGACCTGCCGCTGCCCAGCCGCAGCACGGCGCCCTTCTCCACGGTCGTCGAGCCGTCGTAGTACTGGACGGCGGCGAAGGTGACGTCGTTGCCCCGTGTCCCCTTGATGACGACGTCCCCCGCGCCCGGTGCCGCGAGCGTGTCGTGGAACCGGCCGCCGCCGATGGGGGCGCCCAGCGTCACCGGGCCGTTGTAGTCGAACGTCAGGCGGGACCGGGAGCGCGCCGCCAGCAGGTTGATGTAGACCGTCTCGGCCGTGCCCGGCATGAAGATCCTGTCGGTCGTCCCGTCGCCCCACTGGACGTCGGCGCCCTTGATGTTGGTGCCGCGCTTGTTGACGTTCTTCCGCGCGGGCGTCCAGTTCAGGGACGGGTCGCTGAGCGAGGGGTCGGTGTCCCCGCCCCGGTCCGACCAGCTGTACTGCCCGGTCAGCACGACCTTGCCGCCCGGCCGGGACTGGACGTTGATGTCGCTGCCGTACTCGCGCTGGTAGAAGTCCATGCCCAGGGTGACGGTCTTGCCCAGCGGGGTGTCCACGGTCCAGGTCCCCTGGTTGAGGACCTTGCGTACGTGGGGCAGCGCGGTCGCGTACTCGGGCCGCCCGGCGTTCGTCTGTGTGCCGTTGTCGATCACCCCGGAGAAGGGGTGGGCGCCCGCCAGGTCCCACGTGCCCCACAGGAACCGCGGCTGGGTGATCAGGCCGGAGCCGCTGATGGTGCCCAGGTTGTAGGCGCTCCTGAGAGCCAGGCGCAGTGTGCCGTCGACCCGGATGTTGTTCTGGTTGAGCCGGAACGCCGGGGTGCCGTACGGGAAGTGGCCGATCAGCCCGGTCGTGCCGCCGTCGCCGTACTGGAGGGTCGCCCCGCGCGAGACCGTGATCGCGGGCGGGTCCGGGTCCGTCGTGGTGACGTACGGGTGGTTCCCGCCCTGGACCCGTACGTGCTGCCGCTGCCGGGACCGGGGCAGCGTGAAGTCGCTGTCCCTGGTCAGGATCAGCGTCCCGGTGCCCCGGACGGTGAGCGTGCCCCGACCGCTCAGGACGCCGTCGTAGGTGGTGGTACCCGGTGGGACGGTGATCACTGTGTCGCCGTCGAGGGTCACGTTCCGGCCGGCGAGTACGTCGGCCGTCGCGTCCCGGGTGGCGGCGGCCGCCGGGGGAGCGGCCACGGTCAGGGCGGCGACCGCGGCGAGAGCGCCGGCGGCCGCTGCTGCGGTGTGGATGAGGCTGCGCACGTATCGGAGACGCGGCCGTGGGTGGCGGATAACAGAAAGACAGAAAATCGGATGGCTGATCGGGCGCCGGGCTCGTGGTGGGCGGAAGCGGTGGGCCTGGCCGACCACCGGCGGCCGCAGGGCCGGCCGTGTCGAGCCGTGTTCACCCCGTCGGACCCGTTGACCTCCTCTTGTCACACCCTTACCTTTTCGGCGTTCGTAATCACAGATGATGTACGAAATCCCGGACAGCGGCAGATGTCTGGCGAGGCATCAGGTGATGACGCCGTGTGTCCCCCATGGAGAGGCAGGCCCCCCGCATGAGCCGCGACCGCGACCACGCTCTGCCCGACCCCCCCCCAGCCGCAGGGTGCTGCTGATGGGCGCCGCAGCCGCCGGTGCCCTCGTCGCCGTCCCCGGTGCCGCCCAAGCCGCCACCGCCGCCACGACGGCCCCACCGGACGGGCGGCCCGGGCCGGCCCCCTTCGTCAACCCGCTCGTCCGCAACCGGGCCGACCCGCACATCCACCGGCACAAGGACGGTTTCTACTACTTCACCGCCACCGCACCCGAGTACGACCGGATCATCCTGCGCCGCTCCCGCACCCTGGGCGGACTCGGCACGGCGGACGAGTCCGTCATCTGGAGGGCCCACCCCACCGGCCCCATGGGCGCCCATGTCTGGGCGCCCGAACTGCACCGCGTCGGCGGCAAGTGGTACATCTACTTCGCCTCCGCGCCCGCCGAGGACGTCTGGGCGATCCGCATATGGGTGCTGGAGAACGCCCACCGCAACCCCTTCAAGGGCACCTGGGTGGAGAAGGGCCAGGTCAAGACGGCCTGGGAGACCTTCTCCCTGGACGCCACCACCTTCACCCACCGGGGCAGGCGCTACCTCGCCTGGGCCCAGCACGAGCCCGGCACATCCGGCAACACCGGCATCTTCCTGTCCGAGATGGCCAACCCGTGGACCCTGAAGGGACCTCAGGTGCGCCTGTCCACACCGGAGTACGACTGGGAGTGCATCGGCTTCAAGGTCAACGAGGGACCGTACGTCCTCAAGCGCAACGGTCGCCTGTTCATGACGTACTCGGCCAGCGCCACCGACTCCCACTACTGCATGGGCCTGCTGACCGCCGACGCCGACAGCCACCTCCTGGACCCGACGAGCTGGACCAAGTCGCCGACGCCGGTCTTCACCAGCAACGACACCACCAAGCAGTACGGCCCCGGCCACAACTGCTTCACCGTCGCCGAGGACGGCCGCACCGACGTCCTCGTCTACCACGCCCGCCAGTACAAGGAGATCAACGGCGACCCCCTGAACGACCCCAACCGCCATACCCGCATCCAGCAGCTCGGCTGGAAGCCGGACGGGACCCCCGACTTCGGCATCCCGGTCGCCGACACCGCGCGGTCAGGAGAATGACATGAGACGCGCGTACGCCACCCTTCTCGCCCTGTGCCTCGGTCTGTTCGGCGCCCTCGCCACCGCGGGCCCCGCCCAGGCGGCGCCGCAGACCCTCATCAACGGCACGCAGTTCAAGGACACCGCGGGCAACCCGGTGCACGCCCACGGCGGCGGCGTCCTCAAGGTCGGCTCCCACTACTACTGGTAACGGCACCGACTACAGCGAGGCCCGCGCCGCGGTCGCCGTCTCCGACACCGTCGACGGGAACTACACGTGGCAGGGCAGCTTCCGGCCGCTCGGCCAGCACATGTCCCGCGACATCACGGTCTTCGTCGACACCGACGGCGCCGGTTACATGATCTCCGCGGCCCGCGAGAACCAAGACCTGCAGATCTACCGCCTCACCGCCGACTACACCGGCATCGCTAGCCTGGCCGCCAACCCCTGGCCGGGCGGTCACCGCGAGGCCCCCGCGCTGTTCAAGCGGAACGGCGTGTACTTCATGCTGACCTCGGGCGCCACCGGCTGGAACCCCAACCAGCAGCAGTACGCCACGGCCACCAGCATCACCGGCCCCTGGTCGGCCATGAGGAACATCGGCGACTCCACGACGTACGGTTCGCAGACCGCCTACGTCCTGCCGGTGCAGGGCGGTTCCGGAACCTCGTACCTGTACATGGGGGACCGCTGGGGCAACTCCTTCGGCGGCACCGTCAACGACTCGCGTCACGTGTGGCTGCCGCTGACCTTCTCCAACTCGACGACGATGGCGATGTCCTGGTCGCCGGAGGTCACCGTCGACACGGCCGCCGGGACCGTATCCGGCGTCAGCGCCACGTACCACACCCTCGTCGCCCGCCACTCCGGCAGGTGCGCGGACGTGACCAGCCGGTCGCTGTGGCAGGGGGCCCAGGTCAAGCAGTACGACTGCAACGGCGGCACCAACCAGAAGTACTGGTTCAGATCCGTCGGCAGCGGCTCCTACCAGCTGATGGCCAGGAACAGCAGCCTGTGCCTGCAGGAGAACGCGAGCACGGTCACGCAGGAGAACTGCGACGCCTCCGCGACCGGCCAGCACTGGTCGGTCACCGCCGGCGGCTCCTACGTGAACGTCAGGTCCCGCGCCAGTGGCGAGTGCCTGGACGTGAACGGCGCGTCCACCGCCAACTCCGCCGCCATCATCACGTACACCTGCAACGGAGGTACCAATCAGCAGTGGACGCGCGGGACATGACCGCTGTTCCTACGCCAGCAGGTCGATCGCGTCGATCGCCGTGCCGGCGCTGAGATAGCCCGTCGTCCCCGAACCGCTCACCACGTCGATCCTGAGCACGTTGTACCGGCCGGTGTCCGTCTGCCAGGCGGACGCCGGCACGCTGTACGTGAAGGTGTGGTTGTTGCCCCGGTAGGAACCGTTGGTCAGCGAACGGGTGCTCGGCTGAACGGGCGGGGCCGGGACGGCCGACGTCCAGCTGTCGTTCACCGTGACCTGAGGCCGGCCGTTGGCGTAGGCCGTCGTCACCCCGATCCGCAGGGTGTGCGCGGCCGCCGCCTGGGCCGCCGTCAGCCTGAAGTACACCAGAATCCCGCTGTTGACGTCCTTCCAGAGGTAGCAGGGGAAGGACGCCGTCTCGTTGCTGCCGATCACCACGTTGCCGGTCCAGGGGGCGGCCCGTACGTCGGAGGGGTGGGCGTACGTCATCAGGTCGGCGTTCTTGAAGCCGCTCGGCGTGCCGTTCCAGTCACCGATCCGCCAGATCGCGGAGGCGTCGGCCGGGTCGGCCGAGGCCGGGACGGCGATCGTGTGGAGGGCGGTCGTGGCGCCCGCGGACACGCTCACCGGCGTGCCGTACACCGCCAGCTCACCCTTGAAGACGGTCAGCGTGTACGTCCCCGGCAGCACACCCGGGACGGAGAACCAGCCGTCCGAGGCGCGCGCCGAACCCCAGTACTGGGCGGACGCGTTGGCCAGTCCCACCGTGTACGGGTGGGCGGGGTTCCGGCCGGAGATCCCGACGCCCGTCACCCTGCCCCGGCCGCCCGCCCCCACATATCCCGGGATGCCGAGCGAGTCCGCCCACGGCGTCGTGAGCGTGCCCGGGTACAGCGCCGAGGAGGGCGCACCGCCGTCCGTGAAGGCGATGACGTACGGGCCCTGGAGGCCGAACCGCTGGGCCTCGGTCTGGTTCTGGCCGTAGTAAAGGATCTCGTACAGGCCGCCGCCGTCCGCGCTCTGGTGCCGCAGCAGCGAGCGGTAGAACGGGCCGCCGGACGCCTTCTCGTGGTTGCTGCGCACCATCCACAGGCCGACGCTCGCGGTCCGCCAGCCGATGTAGTCGTAGTCCTTGACCCGCACCTTCGAGTAGTGCTTGGAGCGGGTCTGGCCGTCGGCCTTGCGGAAGACGTCCGCGGCCTCGATGGCCGTGGGCGCGTAGGTGTAGGAGTCGGGCTCGTCGTTGAGGAACAGGCCCTTGCGCACGCGCAGGATGAAGCGGGTCGCCGAGACCGAGTCGTCGGCCTTGTTCGTCCAGAGGTAGATGTTGTTCTCGCCGCTGCGGGCCGCGTAGTAGTGCCGCAGGGTGCCGTAGGCGACCGAGATCAGGACGGTCGGCCCCGACTGCCGGATCGACACGGCGGAGGTGCCGAGCCCGGACTCGATGTGCGAGTTCTTGCCGCCGTAGCCCTGGTACTCCGTGCCGCGGTGAACGAGCGAGGTCAGGTCGCCGTTGGTCTTGCCGACCTTGAAGACGAGGTCGGCGCCGGTGTCGACGACGTAGTTCGAGCCGTCGTCCCTCCAGCCGAAGGCCGCGGCGGACGCGGTGCCGCCGAGGGCCGCTGAGCCCACCGCGGCCGCGGCTCCCAGGACGAAGGTGCGGCGTCGGACCGGTCTGTCGGTGGATCCGGGCATGGGGGTGCCTCCTTCGGGACGTGGGGGTTGCGGGTGTGAGTGAGAGTGACAGTTGAATCGATTTCGCGAAAGGGCTTTCACTTGGGGAAGTTGGCGAGGTCGCGAAATCAGGGAGAGGGGCTAGAAAGCGCTTGCCGTACCCGGTACGGTCCACCGCCAGGCCTTGTCGTCCGTGGAGGAGCCGACCGAATGAGACGTTTCAACCTCACCGTCCTGGCGGCGGTGGTCCTGAGCGCCGTCCTGTCGGCCGTACCGGCCCACGCGTCCGGGCCGTACTGCGGTCAGCGTGCGCTCGGCATCGAGAACTGCACCGCCGGCGTCTGCCACTTCGACGTCCCGCCCGGCACCTACGACGTGAAGGTCCTCCTCGGCGGCCAGAGCGCGTCCGGCACCAGCGTCACCGGTGAGACCCGCCGCGCCCTGATCCCGCAGACGGCGGTACCCGCCGGGGAGCGCGTCGCCCGCAGCTTCACCGTGGACGTCCGCACCCCCGAGGGCGAGCCCACCGGCCCCGCCGGAACCCCCGGCCTCGACCTGCGACTCGGCGGCTCGGCCCCCGCGCTCGCCGGCGTCCAGGTCACCCCGGCCCGGCACGCCCGCCGGATCTTCCTCGTCGGTGACTCCACCGTCTGCGACCAGCCCGGCGACCCGTACGCCGGCTGGGGGCAGCAGCTGCCGCGGTTCCTGCGCAAGGGGCTGTCCGTCGCCAACCACGCCGACTCCGGCGAGAGCACGGTCACCTATCTCGCCGACCCCCGGCTGTGGGCCACCGTCCAGCCGCGGATCCGCCCCCGCGACCTGGTCCTGATCCAGCTCGCCCACAACGACAAGACGACCGACGAGGCCACCTACCGCGCCAATCTGGAGACACTGGTGGCCGGTGTCCGCGCGCAGGGCGGTGAACCCGTCCTCGTCACTCCGGTCGTGCGCCGCTGGTTCAACGCCGACGGCACGCTGGACAACGGCACGGCCCTGCTGGTGAACGGTCTCGGCGTCAACCACCCGGCCGTCGTCCGCTCGGTCGCCGCCACCCGGGACGTCCCCCTGATCGACCTCACGGCCAGGACGAAGGCGCTGGTGGAGTCCCTGGGAGTCGAGGCGTCCAAGGCGCTGTACCTCTCCGACGAGAAGCGGGACAACACCCACACCTCGGTGCACGGCGCGACGGCGTACGCCGGCCTGGTCCGTGACGAACTCCTCGCCCTGCATCTGGTGCCCAAGGGCCTGGTACGGGTGGGATGAAACCCCTGGGGCGCCCCGACCGGAACCGGGGCGTCCCAGGTCTGAACCGAGCCGGCGAGAAAGAGAACCGATGCACCTGCCCCCCGACGACCGCGCCCTCAGCCCGCGCACCGGCTACACCCGCGCCCACTGGGAGGCGGCGGCCGACGCCCTGCTCGCCGCCGTGGAGCCGTACGCCACCGAGGACCGCGCCCTCTACCACCTCCCCGGTGACCGCCAGAGCTGGTCGGGACGCCTCTCCGACGGACTGGAGGGCTACGCCCGCACGCTCCTGCTCGCGGCCTTCCGCCGCGACGAGACCGCGCTGGAGCGCTACGCCGACGGGCTCGCCGCCGGTGTCTCGGGCGTCTGGCCCCGCATCGAGGACCGCGGCCAGCCCCTGGTCGAGGCCGCCTCGATCGCGCTCGCCCTGCGGCTGACCCGGCCGCTGCTGTGGGACCGGCTGGACGACTCGGTACGGCAGCGGGCAGCGGCCTGGCTCACCGACGCCGTGACCGCCGAAGCCTGGCCCTGCAACTGGGAGCTGTTCCCGGTGACGGTGGGCGGCTTCCTCCAGGAGATCGGCCACGCGGCCGAGGAGTCCCGCAAGGCGATCGACCGAGGACTGGAGCGGATCGAGGACTGGTACGTCGGCGACGGCTGGTACACGGACGGCGACGGCCGCAAGTTCGACCACTACAACGGCTGGGCGATGCACCTGTACCCGGTGCTGCACGCCTGGCTGGCGCGGGACGAGCGGCTGCTGGAGCTGTACGGGGGCCGCCTCTCGCGCCACCTGGAGGACTACGCCCGCCTGTTCGGCGGCGACGGCGCCCCCATGCACCAAGGGCGCTCCCTGACCTACCGCTTCGCGACCACGGCCCCCCTGTGGCTCGGAGCCCTCACCGGCCGTACCCCCCTCACCCCGGGGGAGACCCGGCGGCTGTCCTCCGGCGCGCTGAGGTACTTCCTGGAGCGGGGCGCGGTCGACGCACGCGGTCTGCTGACCCTCGGCTGGCACGGCCCCGACGAGACGATCCTGCAAGGCTATTCGGGCCCGGCCTCCCCGTACTGGGCGAGCAAGGGCTTCCTCGGCCTGCTGCTGCCGCCGGACCACGAGGTGTGGACGGCACCGGAGGAACCGGCCCCCGTCGAGCGCGCGGACGCCGTCACCGCGATCGCCGCCCCCAACTGGCTGGTGCAGTCCACGCGCACGGACGGTCTGGTCCGCCTCCACAACCACGGCAGCGAGGACGTCCGCTACGACCCGTACTACACGCGGCTCGCCTACTCGACCGCGACGGCGCCCACTGCGTCGTACGACAACAGCGTGATCGTCGGCGACGACCCGAGCCGCACGGACATCGTGCCGCTCGGGGTGGGAGAGGGCTGGGTGGCGTCCCGGCACGCGGCCGGTGACGGGGTCCGTGTCACCAGTGTGGTGGTGGTCGAGGGCGCGGTGGAGGTGCGTGTCCACCAGGTCGAGGGCGCCGCCTGCGGGACGCCCGTGCGCGTCACCGGGTGGGCGGCGGGTGAGGGCGTGCACGCCGAGATCGCCCCCGTCCTCGGTCTGTCGGGGGACGGGGAGCCGGCCGGTGTCACCGCCGACGGGCCCACCGTGTTCGTCGTCCTCGCCCGCCTCACGGCCGAGACCGACCCCGCACCGCTTCACGAGCTGGCGCAGGTGCGTCTCGTGCGGGCCGGTGAGGTCCACGTCCGCTGGAGCACGGGACGCGAGGTGCTGGTCCGGCCGGGGGCAGCGGCCGAGGACCGGCCGGTCACGGAGCCGACGGGGCGGACCGCGAGGGCGTAGGCGTGGGGGAGGGGACCTCACCGAGGCCGACGGTCCCCCGACCTCCTCCACAGCCCGGCCGGACCCGTCCTCCCCGCCTCGCCGGCTCCGGCGTCCACCGCGTCAGCCTCGGCTCACCGCTCCACCGGCGGGCGCCGGGGGCGGAATCGGGCGGCGAACCCGCCGGAGGCGAGCCGTCCGCGGGGTCCTCGTCGGAGGGGGGAGCCAGGAGACGGGCGCGGCTCGCGGTCCGCGTCGTCAGCGGGTCGGCTGGGGCGGCCGCAGGCCGTGCTCCTTGCGGGGCCAGTTCACGAGCGCCGTGTGCAGCGCGTCGACGGCACGCTCCCAGGACCGCCTTACGTCACGGGGGGCGCCGAAGGCACCGGTCGACTCCAGGGAGCAGTAGCCGTGGAAGGTGCTGCGCAGCAGACGGACGGCGTCGGTGAGGTCGGGTTCCTCCAGGCCGTAGGCGCGCAGCATGCCGTAGGTGATCTCCGCGGTGCGGCGCACGGCGGGGGAGTCGGCGACGAGGGCCTGGTCGATCCGGATCTGGGTCGCCGCGTACCGCCCGGGGTGCGCCAGGGCGTAGTCCCGGTAGGCGTCCGCGAAGGCGGTGAGCGCGTCCTTGCCGGCGCGTCCGGCGACGGCGGCGGCGATCCGGTCGATCATCTCGCCGCCGGCCAGCAGGGCGACCCGCGTCCGCAGGTCCTGAAGATTCCTCACGTGCGAGTACAGGCTCGCGTCCTTCACGCCGAAGTGCCGGGCCAGCGCGGACAGGCTGACGTTCTCGAACCCGACCTCGTCGGCGAGTTCCGCGGCGGCCGCGGTGAGGCGGTCGGCGGTCAGTCCTGCGCGGGCCATGGGGTCCTTCCGGCCGGGGAAACCTGGGGTGACTGGGCAGGATGCTAATGCCCGCCCCCAGCCCCGCCGCCGTGGCCGGGGCGGACCAGTCCCGTCTCATACGCCAGTACCACGGCCTGGGCGCGGTCGCGCAGGGACAGCTTGGCGAAGATCCGTGCCACGTGCGACTTCACCGTGGCCTCGCTCAGCGTGAGGTGCGCCGCGAGTTCCGTGTTGGACAGGCCACGGCCCAGGAGCGTGAGGACCTCCCGTTCGCGGGGGGTCAGGGACTCCAGGTCGGAGGGGACGGCGGAGGGCGCCGCGGCGGGGTCCGGGGCGAAGCGCTCCACCAGGCGGCGGGTGATGGAGGGAGCCAGCAGGGCGTCCCCCGTGCTGACCAGGCGTACGGCCGCCGCCAGATGCTCGGGCGTGACGTCCTTGAGCAGGAAGCCGCTCGCACCGATCGACAGGGCCGTGTAGACGTAGCGGTCCAGGTCGAAGGTGGTGAGCATCAGCACCCGGCAGCCCGGGCTCTCCCGGAGGATGCGGCGGGTGGCGTCCAGGCCGTCCATGGCCGGCATGCGGATGTCCATCAGCACGACGTCCGGAGCGAGTTCACGCGCCTTCGCCACCGCCTCCACCCCGTCCGCCGCCTCACCGACCACCTCGATGCCGCGTACGGTCAGGATCAGCCGGAACCCGGTCCTGATCAGCGTCTGGTCGTCGACGACGAGCACACGAGGAGACCGCTCGGGCAGGGGCGCCGCCATGGGCGGCCCGGCTGTCGTCACGGCCGGTCCAGGGGGATGCGGGCCCGCACCCGGTAGCCCCCGCCGAGCCGGCGCCGGGCGTCCAGGTCACCGCCGTAGACCGCGACCCGTTCGCGCAGCCCGAGCAGGCCGCGCCCGGCGCCGTCCCGGTGCCGCGGCGCCGGGTGCGGCCCTCCGGGCGGCGGGCCGCCGGTGAGCACGCTCGGCCCGCTGTTCAGCACCTCCACGCGCAGCGCGTGGTCCGCGTACCGCACGGTGACCTCGGCCCTGCCTCCGTCGCCGTGCTTGAGCGCGTTGGTGAGCGCCTCCTGGACGATGCGGTACGCCGTCACGTCGATCCCCTGGGGCAGGGGGCGCGGGTCACCGGAGATCCGGACCTCGACCGGCAGCCCCGCGAAGGACACCCGGTCGACGAGTCGGCCGAGCCGGTCGAGGCCCGGCTGCGGGGTCAGGCCGGCGGTGGTGTCGTCGCCGTAGGGGTCCGGGCCCTTCCGCGGCCCCGCGTCGAAGTCCTCGTCCGCGCCGCTGGGCGACGGCGCCAACAGCCCCAGCAGATGCCGCAGGTCCGTCATCGCGCCCCGTCCCGCGTCCTCGACCGCCCGCAGGGCCGCCACGGCCTCGTCCGGCATGGTGCCCAGCACCTCCCGGGCGGCACCCGCCTGGACGACCATGAGGCTGACGTTGTGGCTGACGATGTCGTGCAACTCGCGGGCGATGCGGTCGCGTTCGGCGGCGATGGCGGCACGGGCCGCGCTCTCCCGCTCCCGCTCCAGCAGCCAGCCGCGCTCCCCGACGGCTTCCCGCCAGCGCCGCCGCGTCCGCAGCAGGGCCGCGGTCAGCGCCATCACGGCCGCGCACGCCACGGCCAGTGCCGCCGTGACCCCGCTCGTCTCCCAGTCCCCCATGGGGTTCACCTTGGCAGACGATCACCGGGTCCGCATCAGCCCCGGGATGCAGGTGCTGCATCTGCGGGATGAGACGCGGCGCCGGTTGCCACCCGCCGGGGGATGCCCCGCCCCGGGCCCGCCTCGTAGCGTCCTGCCCATGGTCACTGAGGACAACAGGGCAAACGCGCACGACGGGGAAGAAGTCGTCGTACGGCTCGACGGCGTGCGCAAGGAGTACGGCGAGACGACGGCGCTGGCCGGGGTGTCGCTGCGGATCCGAGCCGGGGAGGCGGTCGCGGTGATGGGGCCCTCCGGGTGCGGGAAGTCCACGCTCCTGAACATGATCGCCGGGCTGGACAGGCCGACGGGCGGCACGGTCGTCGTCCACGGGGAGAACGTGGGGGAGTTGAGCGAGAAGCAACTCGCCCTGTACCGGCGGCGCCGGATCGGGATGATCTTCCAGTTCTTCAACCTCATCGACGACCTCTCGGCGCTCGACAACGTCGCCCTGGCCGCCCAGCTGACCGGCACGCCCGCCCGGCAGGCCCGGCGCCGCGCGCTGGAGCTGTTCGAGGAGCTCGGCATCGCCGACCGCCGCAACGCCCATCCGGCGGTGCTCAGCGGCGGGGAACGCCAACGCGTCGCCGTGGCACGCGCGTTGATGAACCGCCCGGCCCTGCTGCTGGCCGACGAGCCGACCGGCGCCCTCGACAGCCGCGCCGGAGAGCAGGTGATGGACCTGCTCCTCGACCTCAACCAGATCGGGCAGACGCTGGTCCTGGTGACCCACGACGAGCATCTCGCCCGGCGCTGCGCAAGCCGCCTGTTCGAGTTCGCCGACGGCCGGGTGACCGGCGAGTACACCCTGGAGCCGTCCGCATGAGGGCCGTGTGGCGCGCCGCCCGCGCGGCGGTACGGCGACGCAGGCTCCAGACCCTCGTGATCGCACTGGTCACCCTGACCTCCACGACGGCCGTGGTGGTCGCCCTGGGCCTGCTCGACGCGGCCTCCGCCCCCTTCGACAAGACGTTCGCCGACCAGCGGGGCCCCCACGTCGTGGCCCTCTTCGATCCCGCGAAGGTCTCGGACGCTCGGCTGGCCGAGACGGTACGGCGGCCCGGCGTCGAGGCGGCCGCCGGGCCGTTCGCCCAGGCCACCGTCCGACTCCCCGACGACACGGCGAACTTCGGCCTGGGCATCGGCAGCGAGATCACGGTCGTCGGCCGCCCGGGGCCCGGCGGCCCGGTGGGCCGGCTGGACCTGTGGGCGGGCCGGTGGGCGACCCGTCCCGGCGAGGTCGTCCTGCACCGGCAGCCCGACTGGGCGCCGGACGACCTGGGCAAGCAGCTCAGACCGGCGTCGGGCGGCCCCGCCCTGATCATCGTCGGGTTCGCCTTCGACCTGAGCCGGACCGCGGACGCCTGGGTCGCGCCCGCACAGATCGACGCCCTGCGCCCTACGGCCGCCCAGATGCTGCTGCGCTTCCCCGACGCCTCCTCGGACGGTCGGCTGCGCGCACAGACGGCCGCCGTGACCGAAGGGCTCCCGTCGGGCGCGCTCACGGCCTCACGGTCGTATCTCGCCCTCAAGCACCAGGTGAGCGCCGCGGCCCGGGCGTACACGCCCTACCTGATGGCCTTCGGCATCCTCGGCATCGCGGTCGCGGTCCTCATCATCGCCAACGTCGTCAGCGGTGCCGTGATCTCCGGCTTCCGGCACATCGGCGTGCTGAAGGCCCTGGGATTCACTCCCTGGCAGATCGTCGCCGTCCACCTCACGATGGTCTGCGTACCCGCGGTGCTCGGCTGCGTGCTCGGCACCGTCGCGGGCAACCTGCTCGCACGGCCCTTGTTCGGTTCCGTGTTCACCGGCCCCGACGCGGGGGTGTTCCACGACACCGTCACCGTCCCGCCGTGGATCGACGCCCTCACCCTGCTCGGGATGCCCGGCGTCTGCGTGCTCGCCGCGCTGGTGCCCGCGCTGCGGGCCCACCGGATGTCGGCGGCACGCGCGATCAGCGCGGGCAGCACCCCGCGTGCCGGCCGCGCCCTGCGCATCCAGCGCCGGCTGGCGGGCAGCCGGCTGCCGCGCTCGGTGAGCCTCGGCATGGGACTGCCGTTCGCCCGGCCCGGACGCAGCGTCCTGACGCTCGCCGCCGTCGTCCTCGGCGTGACCACCGTGACGTTCGCCTCCGGACTGGCCACCACGATGACCCGGTTCGGGGAGGCCGGAACGGACGCCTACCAGGTGACGGTGTACGCCTCCCGCCACCAGGACGGCAAGGAGATCCAGCCGGAGCACGACGACCGTGAACTCGCCTCGCTCCTGCGCCGGTTGCCGGGCGCGAACGCGGTCACCGCCCGCGGGAACATCGACGTACGCCTGGCCGGCTCCGCGCACCCGGTGATGCTGGAGGGGCGCCGCGGTGACCGTCCGCAGCTGGACAGCGTGCTCACCCGGGGCCGGTGGACGCGCGACAGCGGTGAGGTCGTGGCCGGTTCGGCCTTCCTTCGCCAGAACGGCGTACGGGTCGGTGACCGGGTCGGCCTGGAGCACGGCGGGCGTACCGAACGGGTCCGTGTGGTCGGGGAGTTCATGCAGAGCAACGCCCGGGTCGTGGTCGCCGGCTGGGCCACGCTGACGGCGCTGGCGCCCGACGAGAAGCCCATCGCCTACCACGTGGGCCTGCGGGACGGCGCCGATCCGGACGCCTACGCCCGCGCGGCCCGCGCCGCGGACGGCGGTGTCTCCCCCGACGTGCGGGGCCCCGATCCCGTCACCCGGACCATCGTCGGCTCGGCCTCCGCGCTCACCTTGCTGCTCGCCGCGGTGGCCGCCCTCGGCGTCTTCAACACGGTCGTCCTCAACACCCATGACCGCCGACGTGACCTGGGGATGCTGAAGTCCATCGGAATGACGCCGCGGCAGGTCACGGTGATGACGGTGACGTCGATGGCCGTCCTGGGCGCGATCGGCTCGCTGCTCGGCATCCCGCTGGGCGTGGCGGGCCACCACCTGGTCGTCCCGCGCATGGCGGACGCCGTGGACATCACCCTGCCCGCCCACATGACGGACGTCTGGAACCTGCCGGCCCTGGCCGGACTCGCCCTCGCGGGCCTGGTGATCGCGGTGCTGGGCGCGTTCGTTCCGGCGCGGCGGGCCGGACGGTTGACGATCGCGCAGGTGCTGCGGAGCGAGTAGCGGGGCGGTGCCCCGGCACACAGCGCCCTCACCGAGCGGCTGCGGCACGCGGGTGCCGCAGCCGCTCGGTGCCGAGCGAGCGGGGCTTCAGCCGATCGGCGCGTACAGCACGCTCAGCTTGTCCACCTCGCTCCCCGAGCGACCCGTGAACCCGACGATCTGCCGGCCGGCCGGTGCCGTGAAGGTCCTGGTCGCCGAGGTGGGCGTACCGGCGGAGAGGGTGCGGCCCTTGTCCGTCGTGAAGGACGCCGAGAAGATCCGGGTGCGGCCGTCCTTCTGACCCTGGCTCAGCTTCACGGAGGTCAGGTGCTCGCCGGCGGCCAGGGTGAGTGACGTGGCCGTTCCTCCGCTGCCGCCGTGGGTGAGGGTCGTGCCGCCGTCATGCGTGAGGGACACCGCGTCGAGACGGGAGCCGCCGCGCAGCGTCAGGGTGCGGGGGGAGACCGAGGCGGGCAGGTCGTCGGCGTCGTTGAAGGCCGTGCCGTGCGGGCCGCCGAAGAAGTCGCTCGCCCGCAGGGACGGGTTCAGGGTGTAGGAGAAGTCGACCGCGTGCGGGAAGTGGTCGGAGAGGTGCTTGCCGTCGTCGCGGCGGAACTTCGCCCAGTCGTTGCGGTAGCGGGTCGCGTCGAGGGTCAGCAGGTCGCTGCCGCGGTACAGGACCTTGTCGACGACCTCGCAGTCGTCGGTCGGAGCCGTGGCGTCGCACACCAGCGCGTCGCTGCCGGCCGCCGGGGGCGTACCGCCCCTGACCAGCTGGACCCAGGCGTCCCGCAGCCCGTTCTCGCCGGTCAGCGTGCGGATGTTGTCGCCGGTCCGCGTGTAGCGGGTGTTGGTGTCGCCCATCACGATCACCGCGTTGCCCGACGAGTTCGCCCGGATGAAGTCCGACAGCTGCTGGATGTTGGCGCGCCGGGCGGCGAACGCGGCGTCGTCGCTGTCCGCGTTGGTGTGCACGTTGTACAGGTCCAGGAACACGCCCTCGGCGAGCCGTACCCGCGCGAGTGTGAACCCCTTCGGTGTCAGGCAGTTCGTTCCGGTGCAGTTCTTCCACCTCACCCGCTCGAAGTCCTCGAAGGAGTGGTCCGACAGGGTGTTCAGGCCGTCGCCGATGCCGGCCCCGCCGCTGGTGGCCGTGCGGTACGGGTGGGTGTCGTTGGCGTACAGCGAGGCATGGTAGTTGAAGTCCTCCTGGACGTTGACGATGTCGTACGGGGCCAGCCGCTGACCGATCAGCGGCGTGTTCGTCCCGGGATCGCTGTCGCCGAGGCCGAGGGGGAGGCCCGCGATGTTGTACGTCAGGACGTCGAAGGAGCCCGAGTCCGCCGCGGTGGCGGGCGGCGCGCCCGCGGTGGTGAGGCCGGTGAGTGCCAGTACGGCGGCGGTGAGGGCGCCGGTCAGTCTTCTCATGGGGTCCTGTCTTCGGTGGGGGAGGCCGGGCAGGGGACAAGCCGAGCAGGGATGGAAGAAGTGAACAGTGCTCAGGTTCGAGCCCAACCCCGATGCGGCGCAAGGGAAGTCGAGAAAACAGTGGGGGACGAGTGCCGTCACCGGGAGACGGCGTCCCGGTGACGCGCCGGCTCCCCGTCCCCGCCCCGGGAGTCGCGCACCCGGTCGTGAACGGCGCCCTTCAGGTTGCCGTGACCGGGTCAGCCGTTCACTCCCGTGTAGTGCCGCAGCGACCACCGCCACACCAGCCGCGCCCCCACGTACCCGGCGACGCCGAGCAGCGGAGAGGCGGCCGCCAGCCAGTACGGCACCCCGATGTCGTGGTCGTGGCCGGTCAGGACGGCCGTCGGGAGATAGGCGACGAACGCGAGGGGGAGGGCGTACGTCAGGAAGCCGCCCACGGCACGCGGCAGGACGTTGAGCGGGTAGCTGCCGAACGTGCCGAGGAGCTCCTCCAGCCAGCGGCCCCAGTGGTCGGCGGCCGGGAAGCGCAGGGCCGCACCGGCCACGAGCGTGAACAGCGCCGCCTCCAGGAGCATGCCGCCCAGCACGGCCGCGATCAGGTAGGCGACGCGGCCCGCCGTCCAGTCCAGGTCGCTGCGGGACAGAGCGCCCACCATCAGGCCCGCCGCGACCGTCAGGTCACCGATGGCGTTGGTGGGGAAGTAGGCGAGCTGGATCTGGCGGTGCACCGGCATGGGGCGCATCAGGTAGATGTCGACCCGGCCTTCCTGGATCTGCCGGCCCGCCCAGTGCATCCGCCCCAGGAACAGCACGAACAGCCCGTGCGCCAGCATCCGGACAGCCGGGATCAGCAGCACGTCCGAACTGTCCCAGCCGCCCATCCCGGTGAACCGGGACAGCAGCACCGTGGCGAAGACGATCACCGACACCTGCCAGATCGCCCCGATCGCGATCATCAGCAGGAACTCGGTGCGGTACTCCATCTGCGCGCGGAAGTTGAGCGCGGTCACCCGCCGGACGATCCGCAGAGCCTTCAGCGACATCTCAGCCTCCCTGCGAGATCACGCGCCGGGCGGCCCGCCGCCACAGCAGCCGGGTGAACAAGGCCAGCACCACCACCCACGCCGCCTGGACGCAGAGCTGGAACGCCGCGTCGGAGAGCGGGATCCGTCCCACGTACAGCGACAGCGGCACGCTCAGCGTGGCCTGGAAGGGCAGGAAGGCGCTCATCGTCACGAACCAGTCCGGGAAGAACCACAGCGGCGCGTACACCCCGGACAGCAGGTTCTGCGCGAACATCAGGATGAGCATGGCCGCGTTGTTGCGGATCGTCCAGAAGCACAACTGGTCGAGCACGAGCATCACGTAGTACAGCACCCACTGCCCCAGCAGCATGCTGACCACGAAGACCCCGGCCACCGCCGCCGAACGGGGCGGCTCGACGATGCCCGCGGCCAGGCAGATCACGTACCCGGTCAGGGCCCACGCCAGCCCGTAGACCTGCTCCCCGGCGGCCCGCAGGGCGTAGTAGCGCTGCGGGGGCAGCGGGCGCAGGTACCAGTAGACGATGGTGCCGAAGTGCATGTGCTGCAGGACGGTGTCCCGGCCCGCGTGCTGGTCCAGCTCCCTGAGCCGGGAGGCGAGTACGGCCAGCACCGCGTACGTGACCGCCTGGTCGCGGCTCAGGCCCGCGGTCGTGCCGGTCTGGGCGTACAGACCGCGCCACAGCGACCAGACCAGCACCACCTGCACGGTCAGCCGGAGCGCGACGGCGGTCATCCGGGGCGGGGCGTTCAACTCGCCGAGCGGGGTGACGCGGGCGGCGCGCCACGCGTGCAGCACCGCCATCTCAGGCATCCCCGGCATGCACGTAGGCGGCCCGCATCACGTCTTCGAGGTCGGCCTCGTCCAGCGCGATGTCCGTCACCTCGAACCGCTCGATCACCGCCTTCAACGCCTGGTGCACCGTGGGGGCGTCCGACCCGTCCGGGCCGAAGACCACCTGCGCGCCGGTGTGCCGCAGCAGCGTGATGCCCGGCGGCGGCACGACGTCGGCGTGCGGGTCGGCGAGCGTGGCCCGCACCTGCCAGGTCGAGCCGAATTTCCGGCGGATCTCGTCGAGGGTGCCGTCCAGCACCAGCCGCCCGTGGTTGACGAGCACCACCCGCTCGGCGAGCCGCTCGACCTCCGTCATGTCGTGCGTGGTCAGCAGGACCGTACGGCCGCGCTGCTCCACCTGGTGGCGCAGGAACTCCCGCACCTGCTCCTTGACGACGACGTCCATGCCGATGGTCGGCTCGTCGAGGAAGACCACCGGCGGGTCGTGCAGCAGGGCGGCGGCCAGATCGCTGCGCACCCGCTGGCCGAGGGAGAGGTGACGGACCCGGGTGTCCCAGAAGGCCGACAGGTCCAGGATGTCGTCGAACTCGGCCAGCCGGGCGGCGTGTTCGGCTCCGGGCACCTCGTAGATGTCCCTCAGGATCGCGAACGACTCGCGCACCGGCAGGTCCCACCACAGCTGGGTGCGCTGCCCGAACACAGCGCCGACGTTACGGGCGTTGCGTTGCCGTTCCCGGTACGGCACCACACCCGCGACCCGGGCCTCGCCGGAGGTGGGGGTGAGGATGCCGGTGAGCATCTTGATGGTGGTGGACTTGCCGGCGCCGTTCGGGCCGAGCAGGGCGAGGAGCTCGCCCTGGGCCACGTCGAAGGTGATGTCGGTGACGGCGTGTCTGGCGACCCGCTCGGGGTTGACCAGGGAGCGGACGGCGCCCAGGAAACCGGGGCGACGGACAGTGGTGTGGAAGGTCCGGGACAACCCGCGGACCTCGATGGCGACACTCAATCGACCCACCAACTTCCTTTGGAGTGAAACGGTCACGGCCGGTCGGCTGCGAGGGCCGACCGGCCGCGGATGACATCCCGGCCCTGTCGGAATGTCGATCAATCGGTCAATCGATCAACCGGTTTTCTCACCTGGTGGCCGAGAACACGAACGAGAACTCCGCGGGCTCGGCCGCCAGGAAGTACCGCGGCAGCGGGCCCGGGCCGCAGGACTGCGAGCCGATGCCGTGCTGCCCGTGGTCGAGGTTGACCCACACGGTGTCCCCGGGCACCAGATCGGTGAGGTGCCGCGCGGCGTCCAGCTGTTCGCTGGTCCAGCGCCGGGCGCTGAACCAGAACTCCGGATCGCCCTCGATCCGCAGCCCGCCGAGTTCCACCCAGCGGACGTCGGCGCGGGCGCCGTTCTCCTGCGGACGCACGTACGGCGTCTGCAGCTCGTCCACGGTGGAGTGCCAGCGACCGAGCATCGAGGCCGCCTTGGTGTCCGGGTAGGCCTCACCGGGGCCGCCCCCGAACCACCGCACCGCGTCCGCCTGCGCCAGCCCGAAGCGGATGCCGAGCCGGGGCAGCGGCACCCTCCAGTCGCCCTCCGGCGTCACGGACACGGTGAGCCGCAGCCGGCTGCCGTCGGAGGTCCAGCGGTACACGGTGGCGAGGCCCACCTCCCAGGCGGCGGGCGCCACCCGGGTCCGTACCGTCAGCGCGTCGTCGGTCAGCTCCACGGCGTCCAGGCGGTGCCGCATGCGGTGCAGGCCGTACTTGCGCCACAGCATCCCGTAGCGGGTGTCGGTCTGCCACTCGGCACCGTCGTCGTTGTCGGTGGGCGCCCGCCAGACGTCCAGGCGTGCGGCGGTCACCTCCACGTCGCCGATGGTCCGCAGCGCCCCGGTGCGGGCGTCGAAGGAGGCCGGGCCGAGGGTGATCAGGCGATCCCCGGTCCTCGGACGGTCGCTCGCGGCGACCGACGGCGACCGCCGTGCGGACACCGGGAACTGGCCCCAGGCGACCACGTGGCCCTTCGGCGCCCAAGCCGAGTCGGCCCCGAGCAGCGCCCGTACGGTCCACCCGGTCTCGCCGCCGCTCTCGTGGCCGGGCGGCTCCGGCAGCTTGACCTCCGCCGACTCGCCGGGCGCGAGGGCCGGCACCGACAGGCTGCCGGCCTCGACCGTCTCACCGTCGACCTGGTACGACCACTCGAAGGCGAGCGCCGACAGATCGGCGAAGTCGTACGCGTTGGTCACCCGTACGGTGCCGCCCGCGCCGTCGCCCTCGATGCGGACCGGCTCGATGACCTTCTTGTACTCGACGAGCCCGGGGGAGGGCCTGCGGTCCGGGAAGACCAGCCCGTCGCAGACGAAGTTGCCGTCGTGCAGTTCCTCGCCGAAGTCGCCGCCGTAGGCGTAGCCCAGCTCGGGG
Source organism: Streptomyces sp. NPDC001920 (assembly GCF_053594495.1). Taxonomy (NCBI): domain Bacteria; kingdom Bacillati; phylum Actinomycetota; class Actinomycetes; order Kitasatosporales; family Streptomycetaceae; genus Streptomyces; species Streptomyces sp. NPDC001920. Next base: position 66,301 of record NZ_JBSFEP010000001.1, on the reverse strand, counting down.
TGCTTGACGCCGTGGTCGATCCACTCCCAGATGAAGCCGCCCTGGAGCCGGTCGTACCTCTCGAACAGCTCCTGGTAGTCGGCGAGCCCACCGGGCCCGTTGCCCATCGCGTGCCCGTACTCGCACAGGATGAAGGGGAGTTCGCGGCGCTTGCGGGTGCCGCCGTCGAGCTTCTGCCCGATCTTCTCCACCTCGTCGTGGAAGGCGTACATCCGCGAGTACATGTCGGTGTCCCGGCAGTCCCAGTCGCCCTCGTAGTGCACGAGCCGGTCGGGGTCCCGGCCGTGGATCCACTCTGCCATCGCGGTCAGGCCGCGCCCGGTGCCGGCCTCGTTGCCGAGGGACCAGATCACGATCGACGGGTGGTTCTTGTCGCGCTCGACCATCCGGGCGGCCCGGTCCAGCAGGGCCGGGGTCCAGCGGTCGTCGTCGACGGGGTTGTCGCGCCACGCCTGCTCGGTGAAGCCGTGTGTCTCCAGGTCGCACTCGTCGACGACCCACAGGCCCAGCTCGTCGCACAGGTCGAGGAAGGCGGGATGCGGCGGGTAGTGGGAGGTGCGCACGGCGTTGAGGTTGTGCCGCTTCATCAGCAGCACGTCCTCGCGCATGGTCTCCAGGTCGAGGGCGCGGCCCCTCTCGGGGTGCCACTCGTGCCGGTTGACGCCCTTGAACAGGACCGCCCTGCCGTTGACCTTGATCAGGCCGTCCTCCAGGACGACCGTGCGGAAGCCGATGCGCAGCGGCACGCGCTCGCCGGGCGTGATCAGCTCCCCGTCGTACAGCTTCGGCGTCTCCGCCGACCACGGCTCGACGGGGACCGTCACCGGCTCGCCGGTGGCGACATCGATGTCCAGGGCGGGCACGGACACCCGCCCGTCGACGCCGGAGTCGACGCGCAGGGTGCCCTCGCCCGTGGTGTGGTCGTAGGAGGCGTGCACGAAGAAGTCGCGGGCGCTGTCCTCGGGGCGGTGCAGCAGGGTGACGTCACGGAAGATGCCGGGCAGCCACCACTGGTCCTGGTCCTCCAGGTACGAGCCCGCCGACCACTGGTGCACGCGGACGGCGAGCACGTTGCCCTTCGGCTTCAGCAACCGCCCCACGGCGAACTCGTGCGGCAGCCGGGAGCCCTTGAACTCGCCCAGCTCCGTGCCGTTCAGCCAGACGCGGGCGCAGGACTCGACGCCGTCGAAGCGCACGACGGCGTCACCGTCGTCCGGCCAGTTGGCCGGGAGGTCGAAGGACCGCAGGTGGTCGCCGGTCGGGTTCTCCGTCGGGACGTGCGGCGGGTCGACCGGGAACGGGTAGAGGTGGTTGGTGTAGATCGGCGAGCCGAACGCTCCGTCGCCCTGCAGGACCCAGTGGCCGGGCACCGTGACCTCGGCCCAGTCCCCGGCGTCGTAGCCCTCCTCGGCGAAGGAGTCGTCCTCGGCGTCGGCGGTGGCCGACAGACGCAGGCGCCAGCGGCCGTTCAGGGAAAGGGACTTCGCGTCCGAGCGGGCGTACCAGGCGCGGGGCGGCAGGGCCCCGCTGCCCGGGGAGACGTCCTCGACGTAATCGACGGATGGGGTCGTGCGGAAAGACATCGGTCTCCTAGGTCAGCCCTTGATCCCGGTCTGCGCGATCCCCTGGACCAGCCAGCGCTGGAGGAAGAGGAACACGAACACCAGGGGCAGGATGGAAATGGCCGTGGCCATGAAGATCAGGTGGTAGTTGACGGTCTGGTTCGTCATGTACGACGAGAGCGCGACCTGAACGGTCCAGGCGCTCGGGTCCTGGCCGATGACCAGCGGCCACAGGAAGGCGTTCCAGCCGTTGATGAAGGTGATCGTGGCGATCGCCGCGAAGAAGTTCAGCGAGTTCGGCACCACGACACGCCAGTACGCGCCCCAGTAGCCGAGCCCGTCCACGCGTGCCGCCTCCTCCAGCTCCTTGGGGAACCCCAGGAAGTACTGCCGGAACAGGAAGCAGGTGAAACCACTGAACAGGCCGGGGATGATGAGACCCCGGTAACTGTCCACCCAGCCGAGGGACGAGACCAGGACGAAGCTCGGCACGAAGGTGACCGCGGTCGGAACCATCAGGGTGGCCAGGACGGCGTAGAAGACCTTGTCGGCGTGCTTGTAAGGGATCCGGGCCAGTCCGTAGCCGGCCATCGAGCAGATCAGCAGGATGCCCACGGTGTGCAGGACGGCGACGACGACGGAGTTCCACAGGGACCGGGCGAAGTCGACGGTGACGTCGTCGAACGGCTCGGCGATGTTGCCCCACTGGATGGAGGTGGGCAACCACTTCCACTCCTCGCCCGTGATCTCCGGGTCCGTCATGAAGGCGTTGCGGACGATCAGGTAGAAGGGGATCAGGAACAGGAGGGCGGCGACGCCGGTCGCGATGTACAGACCGGTGCTGCCCATGACGCCGCCGCGCCTGGTGCCGGCCGGCTCCGTCGCCTTCCCGAGGCCGGGTGCTGTGGTGGTCACTTGGACTCCTCACCCCTTCCGAAACCCATGATCTTGCCCTGGAACAGGGTGACGACGCAGATGAGGACGGTCAGGACGACCGCGCCCGCGCTGCCCACGCCGTAGTTCTGGTTCTCGCCCAGCGCCATCTTGTACAGCTCGACCAGCGGCGGCTGGCCCCAGGTCGCCTTCTGCAGCAGGTTGAAGAACTCGTCGAAGGCCTGGTAGGCGGCGATGAGCAGGAGCAGGATCACCGCGGTCGAGGTCGCCCGCAGCTGCGGCAGCGTGATGTACCGGAAGGTCTGCCAGCCCGGCTTGGCGCCGTCGATGGCAGCCGCCTCGTACAGCTCCCGCGGGATGTTCTGCAGCGCCGCGAGGAACAGGATCATGTAGAAGCCCGACTGGAGCCACAGCCGGACGGTCACGATGACCAGCCAGTACCAGGGCGGATCGGGATTCGCCAGCCACGCGATGTTCTCGATGCCGAACCAGTCGAGAACGGTGTTGGCCAGGCCGAAGCGGACGCCGTTGAAGAGGGACATCTTCCAGATCAGCGCGGCGGCGACATAGCTGACGGCGGTGGGCAGGAAGAACACCGACCGGAAGAACGCCCGCATGAACCGCAGCCGGTTGACCAGCAGTGCCAGACCCAGCGAGAGGGCCCAGGTGGCGGGCACGATGAACGCGGCGAACACGGTGAACGTGACGAGGGAGTTCAGGAAGTCCTCGTCCGTCAGGATCGACCGGTAGTTGTCGAGACCGACGAACTCGCTCGGCGTGACGGTGAAACGAGCCTCGAAGAAGCTGAGCCAGATGCTCCAGCCGATCGGCACGAAGACGAAGATCAGCAGGCCGATCAGGAACGGCCCGGTGAAGAGCCAGAAGTTGAAGGTGCTGCTCGCCCGAAGGCCCCGCCGCGGCCGGTCCTGGGAGACCTCGGCCGGGGCGGGGTCCCTGGCGACCCCGGGTGTGGTGGTGGTCGACATGTCGAGATCCGTCCGGCGGCCTATCCGAAGAGCTTCTTGAGCTCGGCGCCGACCTTCTTCTCACAGGCGTCGAGCTGGGCCTTCGGGTCGCCGTTCTTGCGGACGGCGTTGGCCATCACGTCGTTGAAATAGGCGATCATGGCCTGGGTCCAGCCGATGTTGTCGAAGTGGCCGAACTCGTTGAACAGCTTCACACCCTCGGCCGGCAGGCCGGTCTTCAGCTTGCTCGCGGACTCGGCGAGGGAGGTGCGCGGCGGGATGTGGAATCCGTAGGAGGTGGCGAAGTCCTCCTGGTACTCCTTCTTGTCGATCCACAGCCACTTGACGTACGCCTTGGCCGCCTCGACGTTCTTGCTCTTGGCGTTGACGAACATCGACCAGCCGCCGTTGTACACCGACTCCTTGCCGGCCGAACCGACCTTCGGGAACGGGAAGATGCCGATGTCGTCGCCGAGCGCCTGCTGCATGGCCGGCATCGCCCACATGCCGCACCACTGGATCGCGGTCAGGCCCTGGGTGAAGGCCGACGGGTCCCACCAGTCGGCGGGGGCGTCGAGCAGCAGGTTGCCGCTGGTGAACAGGGACCGCAGCTGCTTCAGGCCGTCGGCGACGGCGTCGGTGTTGAAGGCGGGCTTGTTGTCCGCGGTGAGGGTGTCGGCGCCGGCCGACCAGATCAGGTTGTGCTGGACCGGGGTGAGGTTGTTGCCGAGGTAGGCGCCCTTGACCTTGTTGGTGGTGAGCTTGTCGGCGGCCTCCACCAGTTCTTCGAGCGTGGTCGGGACCTCGACCTTCGCCTTCTCGAACAGCGAGGGCCGGTAGAAGAAGAACTGCGGGTCGTCGATCATCCGGACGCCGTATATCTTCCCGTCCACCGTGTGCGACGTGATGTCGGCCGCGTTGAAGTCGTCCTTGACCGGCTCGATGATGTCGGTCAGGTCCGCCACCTGACCGCTCTTGATGAGCTGGATCTGCGGGTGGAACTCGAAGACGTCCGGCGCGTTCTTGGTGAGCAGCGCGGCGAACAGCTTCTGCTCGAAGTTGGAGCCGGTGATCCACTGTGTGGTCACGTCGGTCTTGTCGTACGCCTTCGCGTACCTCTTCACGGCCTGCTCGACGCCGGCCTCGCCGTAGGCGTGGAAGTACTGGACGAGACCGTCGCCCGACCCTCCGCCGCTGCGCCCGGTGTTGCTGCCGCACGCGGCGAGCCCGCCCGCGGCGGCCAGGCCCATAGCGGCCCGCAGAACGTTTCGGCGGTCCCAGGTGGTGTTGCTCGATGCCGACATGCTGACGTCCTTGTCTCGAGTGCGGCTGCGCCCTGTGCCCGTGGCTGGAGCGGCTCAGCGCCAGGTGGCTCAAACGGGTTGCGGTGCGGGACGTTAACCTTCGGCTAAGGCTTCGGCAAGGGGTTGGACGAAGTCTGTGCGAAGCGTTGTGCAACGTTCGGAATGCCGGACGTGACGGGCTCACGGTTCCGCCGCACCAGCGACCGCGAGCCCTCCCTCAGCTCCTCCCGTCGTCACGGGTGCGGCGCGGTACGGCTCCTCGCCGGGGCGGCACGCTTGGCCGAGGCCCGCTGCCCCACCGACTGCAGCGCCCCTTCCAGCGCGAACGTCGCCGCGCCCAGACACACCGGGTCGCTGGGGATGGGGGACAGGACGATCTCGGTGGCGGCCATCGGCCGCGGCAGCGCGTGCCGGGCGACGGCCTCGCGCACCTCCGCGACCAGGGGCTCACCGAGGGCGGTCGCGACCCAGCTGCTGAGCACGACGACCTCGGGGTTGAACAGGTTCACCAGGTCCGCGATGCCCGCGCCCAGGTAGCGGACCGTGTCGCGCACCGCCCGGAGCGCCACCGGGTCGCGTGTGCGCAGTCCCTGGGCCAGCGCGGCGATCGTGGCCGTCTGGTCCTCCGGGTGCAGCAGCGCGCTGTCGGCGCTCAGCTCCCGCAGCGTCAGCATGATCCCGGACGCCCCGACGTACGCCTCCACGCACCCCTGCCTGCCACAGCGGCACAGCCGGCCGTCCAGGACGATCGTCGTGTGACCCCACTCGCCGGCGCTGTTGCTCACGCCCCGGTGCAGCCCACCGCCCAGGACCAGCCCGGCACCCACGCCGGTCCCCAGGTTGACCACCACGGCGTCCCCGCGCCCGCGCGCCGCCCCGAACCACAGCTCGGCCACCGCGGATGCGCGCAACGGGTTGTCCAGGTACAGCGGGTAGGCGATGTGCTCGGTGAGCAGGTCGAGCAGCGGCACGTCGTGCCAGTCCCAGTTGGGCGCGTACTCCGAGATGCCCGTCGCCCGGTCCACCTGCCCCGGCACGCTCACCCCGACGCCGAGCACCCGGGCGCCCTCCACGCCGGCCTGCGCCACGACCGAGCCGACCGCCGCGGCGACATGGCCGACGACCTGCTCGGGCAGGCTCTCGCCGGGCCGGACGTCCTCCTCGGCGCGGGCCAGCACGTTCAACGCCAGGTCGAAGAGCTCGACATGGACGTACGTCTCCGCGATGTCGACGCCGATCAACGCCCCGCCGGGGGCGTTGACCGCCACGAGTCCCCGGGGGCGGCCACCGGCCGAGTCCTCGAACCCGACCTCCGTGATCATCCGCAGGTCGAGCAGCTCGCCCACGAGAGTGGCGACGGTGGCGAGACTGAGACCGGTGGCGGCCGCCAGCTCCTGCCGGGAGGTGGGTGACGCGGCGATGATCTGGCGCAGCACCTCGTAGCGGTTCGCCGTGCGGATGTCGCGTGATGTGCGCTTCACCGGACCTGCCCCCGTCCTTTCGCTCGGGCACCGGAGCGTCATCGGCCCCGGCGCGCGGCAAGGCTATGGCCTGGGGGGACTTTCGACAAGGGGTTAGGAAAGGGGCTTTATAAAGTCTGTCAGGGCCTCAGTCCCCCAGTATCTCCCGCACGAAGGCGTTGGCGAATTTCCGCCCCGGGTCCAGCTCCCGCGCGAGCGCCCTGAAGTCGTCCAGCCGCGGATACCGCCCGCGCAGCACCTCTGCCGGCACGGCGAAGACCTTCCCCCAGTGCGGCCGCGGCCCGAACGCGTCCAGGGCCTCCTCCAGCCGCCGCACCACCGGCATCACGGCAGCGGTGTCCTCGATCCAGGTGAAGTGCAGGGCCACCGAGTCCCGCCCGTGGGCGGGGCTGAGCCACTGGTCGTCGGCGGCGACCGTCCGCACCTCGCAGGTCTGCAGGACGGGCGCGACGGTCTCACGGATCGCGTCCAGCGCACGCAGCGCGTCCACGGCGTACCCGCGCGGCAGCAGGTACTCCGACTGCAACTCCACCCCGCTGCTGGGTGTGAACTCCGCCCGGAAGTGCGGCAGCCGCTGATGCCACGGGCCGGCCACCCCGAACTGCTCCGTGCAGTTGACGGCGGGCATCCCCGGTACCGGGTGCATCTTCTCGGTGGCGGGCGCCGCCCACGGGAAGCCGGGCAGCGGCTGGTCGGTGCGCCGCTTGAGCCAGGCCTGCCGGAACCCCGGAGCCCGCCAGTCGGTGAACAGGCTCACGCTGTACGCCGACGCCATCACCGTCTCGAACACGGCCGGGTCCAGTCCGTCGAGGGGGAGTTCGGTGAAGACGTACTGCTCGACGTCGAAGGACGGCTCCAGATCGAGGGTGAGCGCCATGACGACGCCGAGGGCGCCCAGCGAGGTGACGGCGCCGCCGAACCGGCGGTCGTCCCGCCCGACGGTGAGTGCCGACCCGTCCGCCGTGATGAGCTCGACCTGCCGTACGGACGTGGCGAGCGGGCCGTTGCCGACCCCGGAGCCGTGCGTCCCGGTCGCGACCGAGCCGGCCACCGAGATGTGCGGCAGGGAGGCCATGTTGGGCAGGGCGAGGCCGTGCGCGTGCACGGCGCGGGCGAGTTCGGCGTACCGTACGCCACCCGAGACCCGTACCGTCCGCGCCTCCCGGTCCACGTCGACCACCGGCGGCAGTCCGGCGATCGACAGCAGGACACCCTCGGGGCCGGGCTCCGCGATCTCGTTGAAGGAGTGCCCGCTGCCCAGCACCCGCACCCTGGGGCCTGCGGCCACCAGGGCGCTGACGGCGCCGGCCGAGTGAGGCCGGTGCAACTCCTTGGCGGAGTAGGTGATGTTCCCGGCCCAGTTGGTGATCGTCTCCATCATCCCTGCCCGTCCTTCGAGGTGCCCGCGTGTGCGTTGACCCTCTCATCCGCGCCCGCCTACCGTAGAGATCGCTTTCTCGCCCCCACCCCGCCGAACCGGAGGCCACGTCCGTGACCCAGCGGCCGTACGCAGTCTTCGCCATGTCCGCCGAGAACGTGCCGCAGGTCTTCCCGCCGGACGTGCTCGCGCGGCTGCGCGCCTCGCTGGACATCGACCCCGCCCTGGTGGCCGAGGACCTCACCGACCCACGGCTGAAGGACGTGCTCGCCCGCACCGAGATCCTCGTCACCGGCTGGGGCTGCCCCCGCCTCGACGCGGCCGTGCTGGACGCGGCGCCGAAACTGCGCGCGGTGCTGCACTCGGCCGGCTCGGTCAAGGGCTTCGCCACACCCGAACTGTGGCGGCGCGGCATCGCGGTGAGCTCGGCCGCCGCCGCCAACGCCGTCCCGGTCGCCGAGTACACGCTCGCCATGATCCTGCTCACCGGGAAGGACCTTCTCGCGGCCCGCGACCGGCTGCGCACCGAGCGCGCCTTCCCCGGCTGGGGGCTCGTGGCCGGCATCGGCAACCACGGCCGCCGGGTCGGCGTCGTCGGCGCCTCCCGCATCGGCCGCAAGGTGATCGAACTGCTGCGCCCGTTCGACCTGGGCGTGAGCCTCGCCGACCCGTACGTCGACGAGGCGGGCGCCGCCGCACTGGGCGTACCGCTGCTGCCGCTGGACGACCTCCTGCGCACCTCGGACGTCGTCACCGTGCACGCCCCCGAAACCCCCGAGACCCGCCACCTCGTCGGACGCCGCGAACTGGCCCTGATGCCCGACGGAGCCGTCCTGATCAACACGGCGCGCGGCGCCCTGGTCGACCACGAGGCCCTGATCGCCGAACTGCGCACCGGCCGCCTCTCCGCGATCCTCGACGTCACCGATCCCGAGCCACTGCCCGCCGACTCACCCCTGTTCGACCTGCCGAACGCTTTCATCACCCCCCACCTCGCGGGCTCCCAGGGCAACGAGGCGGCCCGCCTGGGTCTCGCCGTGGCGCGGGAGGCGGAACGCCTGGCGGCGGGTGAGGAGCTGGCACACCCCGTGGACCCCGGGGCGCTGGAGCGGGAGGCGTGAGGGGGAGCGGCACGGTGTGGTGAGTCGTCCCGGCGGGGGCTTTCGGAGGGTCTCCCCGGCGCCGAGCGGCTCTCAGGGGGCCCCGGCGCGGCTCACGTCCGGGCGGGGGCATACCGTGAGGAGTCGTACGCCTGAGCCGGGAGGAGATTACGGATGGTCAGCCGAACCGCGCTGGTCGAGGATCTGATGGAGCGCTTCCCGCACGTGCCGCGGGAAGCCGTCTTCAAGGAGGACCTGCTCCGGGGCGGCGTGGCCTTCGACCCGTCCGCCCTCAGCGACAACGAGGGCGGCGAGGTCAAGCCGAAGTCGTACTTCATCTTCTCCTTCGATCACGGCACGCTGCCCGAGCTGGGCGAGGCCGCGCTGCGCCGCCCGCCGGAGGAGATCATCCTCACCGGCGGCCCGTACGACCTGCGGCGCACCGTGGTGTCCGTACGTGTGAACCCGTCCTCGCCGTACCGGGTCGCCGCGAACGAGGACGGCGTGCTCGGGCTGTATCTCGACGGCAAGCGGATCGCCGATGTCGGCGTGCCGCCGATGCCCGAGTACTACCGCCACACCCTCGCGAGCGGGAAGTCGGTGATGGAGGTCGCCCCGACCATCCAGTGGGGCTACCTCATCTATCTGACCGTCTTCCGGGTCTGCCAGTACTTCGGCGCCAAGGAGGAGTGCCAGTACTGCGACATCAACCACAACTGGCGCCAGCACAAGGCCGCCGGGCGGCCGTACACCGGCGTGAAGGACGTCGAGGAGGTCCTCGAGGCCCTGGAGATCATCGACCGCTACGACACCGCCAAGGCGTCCACCGCCTACACGCTCACGGGCGGCGCCATCACCAAGACGGTCTCCGGCCGCGACGAGGCCGACTTCTACGGCCACTACGCCAAGGCCATCGAGGAGCGCTTCCCCGGCCGCTGGATCGGCAAGGTCGTCGCCCAGGCCCTGCCGCGCGACGACGTCCAGCGGTTCAAGGACTACGGGGTGCAGATCTACCACCCCAACTACGAGGTGTGGGACGAGTACCTGTTCAAGATGTACTGCCCCGGCAAGGAGCGGTACGTCGGCCGCGACGAGTGGCACAAGCGCATCCTGGACTCCGCCGAGGTCTTCGGCGCGCGCAACGTCATCCCCAACTTCGTGGCGGGCGTGGAGATGGCCGAGCCCTTCGGCTTCAAGACGGTCGACGAGGCGATCGCCTCCACGACCGAGGGCCTGCGCTTCTTCATGTCCCACGGCATCACCCCCCGCTTCACCACGTGGTGCCCGGAACCCACGACGCCGCTCGGCAAGGCCAACCCGCAGGGCGCGCCGCTGGAGTACCACATCCGCCTGCTGGAGGCCTACCGCGCCACCATGGAGGACTTCGGCCTCTCCTCACCCCCCGGCTACGGCCCGCCCGGACCCGGCCGCGCCGTCTTCTCGGTCAGCTCCTTCATGGACAGCCTTCCGGCGGAGGACACCGCGGCGGTGTAGGCGGGGACGCACGGCGGAGAAAACACGGCGGTGCCGTTGAGACGGGCGGGGCCGGCGTCCGTACAAGAAGGCGGAGTTGCGGACGCGGCCGCCCGTCCTGACATGTGAACACAGCGCTTGTCAGTTGTGTCCAATACGTGAAAGGCTCCTGTCCTGCCGCGAGGGTTCCCCTCAACTCCACTGCCAATATGGCGAGTTGACCTCGCATGTGGATGCAGGAGACCCATGCCCGACCTGCCGACCCCCCAGGACGCCACCGAGGCCGCGCTGTTCTCCGAGTGCTGGGACGCCGTGCTGTCGTACGCCGATCTGTGCACGGCCGGCTCCGCCGCCGCCGGGCAGCTCGCCAGGGAGGCGTTCTCCGCCGGTATACGCGAGGCACGCGAGACCGAGGCCGGGCCCCTCAGAAGCGCCGGCCGCCGCCCGACCGCCCGGCTGCCCCGCGTCCCCCTGCTGCTGACCGCCGTACGCACCACGGCGGCCGACTGGGAGGAGAGCGGTCAGGGCCACAAGCTCGACCCCGACCTGCGCCTGTGGCTCAACTCCGAGAAGGCGGCCCGCTACACCGGCCCCCCGCTGCAGCGCCCGCTCGCGCTGCGCGGACTGCGCGACCTGCAGGAACCGGACGCCGCGCTGCTGTGGCTGGCGGAGGTGGAGGCGCTGCCGCCCGCCGTGGTGGCCCGGCGGCTCGGCCTCGACCCGGCCACCCTGTCCGAGGAACTCGCCCAGGTACGGGGCCTGTTCCGGGACCGCTGCCAGCGCAACCATCTCGACACGCCGATGGACGCGGGGTGCCGCAGCTACGCCCGCCTCCTCGACGCCGTCACCCGCTCGACCGCCACCGACACCCCCGGCGACCTCTCCCGCCACCTCGCCACCTGCGTGCAGTGCGCGGAGGCCGCCGCCTGTCTGCGGCTGCACGGCGGCGGGCTGCCCGCGGCCCTGGCCGGGGGCGTGCTGGGCTGGGGCGGGCTCGCCTACCTGGAGCGGCGCCGCCGAGCCGCCGACGTGCGCCTCGGCACCGGACGCCCCGACCGGCCGGACACCGACGCCTACCCGGACGAGCCAGGCGCGCAGAAGGCGCGCGTCGTGCGCAGCGGCCTCCTCGTGGCCGCCGTCCTCGTCTCCCTGCTGGCCCTCGCCGTGTCGATGATGCCGGGCGGCACCACCGTCGACGGCGCCACCGCCGGCGGCGACCCGTCCGACCGCCAGCCGGTCGCCGACCCCGGCTTCTCCCTGCCGGTCGCCGATGCCCCCCGGCCCTCCGAGGAATCCCCGGAGCCGTCCCGGAGCGCTCCGTCCGACGACCCCTCGCCCGAACCGAAGAGCCCCGGCCCCGGCCCGCAGGGCACCTCGTCGGCGACGGCCGGCGAGGACGACCCGGAGCCGTCGGCGAGCGCACCGCCCACGTGCAGCGTCGAGTACGAACTCGTCAACGAATGGCCCGACGGCTTCCAGGCCACCATCACCGTCACCACCGAACGGGCCCTCGACGACTGGCGCGTCGCCTGGTCCTTCCGCAACGGCCAGGAGGTCGGCCAGATGTGGGACGCGCGCTTCGCCCAGGACGGCTCCCGCGTCACCGCCACCGCCGCCGACTACAACAGGAAGGTCGCCGCGAACGGCACCCTCTCCTTCGGCTTCCTCGCCTCCAGGGACGGGGAGAACGCGGCGGGTTACGACTTCGCGCTGAACGGGCACGACTGCGCGAAAACCGGTTGACGGGCCTTCCAGGGGCCCGGCTAGAGTGACGGCAGTTCCGAGCGGTGGCCGAGGGCCGCCGCTGCCGATCAGACCTGTGCGAGGAGGTGTTGACCCGATGGCTGTCTTTGCGATGAGCGCTATCCGCATCCAGTTCGTCAAGTCCACCTCCATGGCCGCCGGCTGATCCCACCTGATCCCTCCGCGTCCCTCGTACGCGGCTGCCGGGGCCACCCTCGTGAAGGGTCACCCGTTGACTTCCACCTCTGTTTTCTCCGCGTTGGCTCCCTACGGCTGGGACTCCGCCTGGGCCGACGCGTTCATCCCGTACGACGCCGAAGGGCTGCTGCCCGGACGGGTCGTGCGGGTCGACCGCGGGCAGTGCGACGTCGTCACCGCCGACGGCGTCGTGCGGGCCGACACGGCCTTCGTCACACCGCACGATCCGCTGCGGGTCGTGTGCACCGGTGACTGGGTCGCCGTCGAGCCCGCGGGGAACCCGCGGTACGTCCGCGCGTATCTGCCGCGCCGTACCGCCTTCGTCCGTTCCACCTCCTCCAAGCGGTCCGAGGGGCAGATCCTCGCGGCCAACGTCGACCACGCCATCGTGGCCGTGTCCCTCGCCGTCGAGCTCGACCTCGGGCGCATCGAGCGGTTCCTCGCGCTGGCCTGGGAGTCGGGCGCGCAGCCGGTCGTGGTGCTCACCAAGGCGGACCTGGTGCCGGACGCGGTGACGCTGTCGTACCTCGTCCAGGACGTGGAGACCACGGCCCCCGGCGTGCCCGTGCTGACGGTCAGCGCGACGCGGGGCGAGGGGCTGGACGTCCTCACCGCCGTCGTGAGCGGCGGTACGTCCGTGCTGCTCGGCCAGTCCGGCGCGGGTAAGTCGACGCTCGCCAACGCGCTGCTCGGCGAGGACGTCATGGAGGTCCAGGCCGCACGTGACGTCGACGGCAAGGGCCGGCACACGACCACCACGCGCAACCTCCTCGCCCTGCCGGGCGGCGGGGTCCTGATCGACACACCCGGGCTGCGCGGCGTCGGGCTCTGGGACGCCGGGACCGGGGTCGGGCAGGTCTTCTCCGAGATCGAGGAACTGGGCCGGCGGTGCCGGTTCCACGACTGCGCGCACGACAGCGAACCCGGGTGCGCCGTACTGGCCGCGATCGACTCGGGCGCGCTTCCGCTGCGCCGGCTGGAGAGCTACCGCAAGCTGATGCGCGAGAACCAGTGGATCGTGGCCAAGACCGACGCGCGGCTCCGGGCCGAGATCCGCAAGGACTGGAAGCGCAAGGGTGCCGAGGGGAGGGCGGCGGTGGAGGCGAAGCGGCGCGGTTGGCGCTAGGTCGGTCCGCAAAGTCCCGTACAGCACCACGTCCGATTTCCGCCAGCCCCGCGTCCCGGCAGGGCGGAGACTGGACGTCGTGATGGACGAGGACACCAGGTACGAAGCGGTGCGCAGCCGTGACGCCCGGTTCGACGGCGCGTTCTTCTTCGCCGTCGAGACGACCGGGATCTACTGCCGCCCCAGCTGCCCGGCGCTCACGCCGAAGCGGCGCAACGTACGGTTCTTCGCGACGGCCGCCGCCGCGCAGGGCTCGGGTTTCCGGGCCTGCCGGCGGTGCCGGCCGGACGCCGTGCCGGGGTCCGCCGAGTGGAACGTGCGGGCCGACGTGGTGGGGCGGGCCATGCGGCTGATCGGTGACGGGATCGTCGACCGGGAGGGCGTCGCCGGGCTCGCCGCGCGGCTGGGGTACAGCGCGCGGCAGGTCCAGCGGCAGCTCACCGCCGAGCTCGGGGCCGGGCCGGTCGCGCTGGCCAGGGCGCAGCGGGCGCACACCGCGCGTGTGCTGCTGCAGACGACCGAGCTGCCGATCACCGAGATCGCTTTCGCCTCGGGGTTCGCCAGCGTGCGGCAGTTCAACGACACCGTCAGGCAGGTGTACGCCTCGACGCCGAGCGGGCTGCGGGCCGCCGCGCCCAGGGGCGGCCGTGGCGCCCGGCACGCGGGCACACCGTCGGCCGGGATACCGCTGCGCCTGGCGTACCGGGGCCCGTACCAGGTCGGTGCCGTCTTCGACCTGCTGGCGCAGGAGACCGTACCCGGCATCGAGGATCTCACCGGGCCGGTCGGGCGCCGTACCTACCGCCGTACCCTCCGGCTGCCGCACGGCACCGGCATCGTGGCGGTGCAGGAGCGACTCGGCGGTACGGGCAGGCAGCGGTCCACGCCCCCGGCGCTCGACGTGGGCCCCGGCCCGACCGCCCCGGCCGGCGTCGGTGGCTGGCTCGACGTCCGGCTTCACCTCACCGACCCCCGTGATCTGACCACCGCCGTCCACCGGCTGCGCAGGCTGTTCGACCTGGACGCCGACCCGTACGCCGTCGACGAGCGGCTCGGCGCCGATCCCGGGCTGGGGCCGAGGGTCGCCGCCCGGCCGGGGCTGCGCTCGCCCGGCGCCGCCGACCCGGACGAACTGGCCGTACGGGCCCTGGTGGGGCCGGCGGAGGCCGAGCGGCTGGTGCGGCGGTACGGCAAGGCGCTCGACGCGCCCTGCGGCAGCCTCACCCACCTGTTCCCCGAACCGGCCGTCCTCGCCGAGGCCGAGCCCGACGGCCCGCTGGGCGCGCTCGCCGCCGCCCTCGCCGACGGTGTCGTACGGCTGGACCCGGGTGCCGACCGGGCCGCGGCACCGGCCGCGCTGCTCGGCGTGCCCGGACTGGACGACCGGACCGTCGCCCGTATCCGCACCCGTGCCCTCGGTGACCCGGACGTCGCCCCGCCCGGCGTCGACGTCCCCGACAGCTGGCGCCCCTGGCGCTCCTACGCCGCACAGCACCTGCGCGCAGCAGGGGAGTTGGAGCACTGATGACCACCGGGACCACCACGGCGGGAGCGACCCGCTGGACCGAGCTCGACAGCCTTGTCGGCCCGCTCCTGCTCACCGCCGATCCCGCCACCGGCGCCCTGGCGTCCCTGTCCGTGCCCGGTCAGAAGGGCGGCCGTACCGTCCAGGACGGCTGGCGGCGCGACCCCGCGCTCTTCCGCGCGGCCGAGGAACAGCTCGCCGCCTACTTCGCCGGTGAACTGAAGGAGTTCCGGTTGGAGACGGCCACCCACGGCACCGCGTTCCGTGAGCGGGTCTGGGCCGCCGTGGACGCCGTTCCCCACGGGGCCACCACCACGTACGGCGAGATCGCCGCGCGGATCGGCGCCTCCCGGGCCGCGGTACGGGCCGTCGGCGGCGCGATCGGCGCCAATCCGCTCCTGATCGTCCGCCCCTGCCACCGGGTCATCGGCGGGGACGGTTCACTGACCGGGTACGCGGGTGGCATCGAGCGCAAGGTACGGCTGCTCGCCCTCGAAGGCACGCTCCCCTGAGGGGTCACCCCCAGATCACCGCCCCCACCCAGGCCCCCGCGATCAACAGGCAGGTGTACAGCTCCGTCAGGACGCTCGACCCGCCCGACCGCATCGCCGTCCGCAGCGCGGCCATCGCCTCTCCGTGGCGGCCGAGCCGAAGGCGTGCCTCGACGTAGAGGCCGGCCATGAAGCCGGGGATCGCGCCGAGCACGGGGATCAGGAGGAAGCCCAGCAGGGAGCCCGCACCGGCGTACACGGCCGCACGAGGGCTCGCCCAGTTCGGGCGCAGTCGGCGAGGCGGCAGCGCCCAGCGGACCACCTGGGAGAGGAACAGCACGACGGTCGCCCCCACGAGCACCCACCACGCGACCGGCTGGGGGTCCTGCAGCGCCCACCACATGACCGCGGCCCACACCAGCCACGACCCCGGCACCCCGGGGACCAGCACTCCGCACAGGCCGAGCAGGAGGACCAGGCCGACCAGCACGAGGTCCCACACTCCCATCTGACCAGAGTGCCGGAGCTCAGGAGAACCCGCAGATCAGCCTTGTCACCGGGGGTGCGGCACGGAACGCGCCCCCGTCATCCCCGCCGCTCCCGCGCCACCCACCCCCGCTCGTACGCGTGCCATCCGAGCTGCAGCCGTGTCGTCACCCCGGTCAGCTCCATGAGCCGCTTCACCCGGCGCTGCACGGTCCGCAGGCCCAGGTCCAGGTGCTTGGCGACGCTGGCGTCGGTCAGGCCGGCCAGCAGCAGGGACAGCACCTCCAGGTCGGTGTCGTCGGGCCCGTCCGGCTCCTCCTCGGTGATGCCGGCCGCCCCGAGGCGTACCGGCAGCGCCTCCCGCCACACCGACTCGAAGAGGCCGCACAGCAGCTCCAGCAGGCCGCTCGCATGGACGACCAGCGCGGCGGGCTCCGCGGTGTGCGAGGTCAGCGGCACCAGGGCCTGCGTCCGGTCGGCGATCACCAGCTTGGTGGGCACCCGGTCCATCACCCGGACCTCCTCCTCGCGGCCGAGGGCGGCGGACAGCTCGGTGATGCCGTGCGGCTGGTCGAGGACCGAGCGCTCCAGGACCACCCGGTAGCGCACGCCGCGGCCGGCGGCCTGCTCCTCGGCGTCGTTCTCCATGCCGGTGACGGCGACCGGATCGCCGGTGACCAGCGCGCACACCTCCTTGCCCGCCCCGAGCTGGAGCTGCAGGAACCGCTGGGCCACCGCGGCCGCGCCGATCACCACCTCCACCAGGTCGTGCACCGCGGGTTCGGCGGCCGCCGCCCGGTACTCCTCGGCGAGCTTCGCGGCCGCCAGCTCGGCCTTCTCCAGCTCGTGCCGCCGCTGGGTGAGCAGCGCGCCCAGCGCCACCCCGGGCGGTGCGGCGACCCAGCGGCCGGGCCGGGCGGAGGACTGGGCGGCGAGGCCGTGCCGTTCCAGGCGGCGCAGGGCGCGCTCGGTGTCGTACTCGCCGAGCGTCAGCCGTCGCGCCAGATCGGGTACGTCGGCGGCGCCCACGGACACCAGCGCCCGGTAGGCCGACTCGTGTGTCTCGTCGAGACCGATCACTGACAGCATCAGGCTGCGCCCTTCCCCAGCGAACACCGGCGTTCGGCCCATGGCGGAAAACGGCCACGGCGCAAAACCGCCTCGGCACATCATCGTCGTATCACCCGTCACTCTGCCAAGGTGCCGCCACCGCAGTATCAACCGCCTTCCCCTTTGCCCGACTTGACCTGCCGTGGCCGCGGGTGACCTGCAACCAAGACGTCCCTGGCGGCGGCAGAGGACCCGGGCGTTCGACCCTCAGTGGTCCCCGCCGCTGTCGGTGACGTGTGCGCCGAGTGCGCGCAGGTGGGTGGCGGCCTCGGCCAGGCGGGGGTTCTTCAGTTCGACGAGCCCGTCATGGGCGGCGAGCAGGGTCTGCCGTGCCTCCTGGTCGCGGGCCAGCCCGCACAGGACGATCCCCAGGTCGAGGCGGGCCGGTTCGCTCCAGGCGGGCATCCTCGCGGCCTCGAAATGAGCCAGGGCCTGACGCAGCGGTGGCTCCGCCTCGTCCAGGAGGCCCAGTGCCGCGAGGTCGTTGCCGATCTGCTGACGTGCGCTCGCGAGGTACAGCGTGATCAGGCCGGCGCGCTGGCCGGGCAAGCCCGCGCGGCAGACGGCCTCGATACGCCGGTGGATGGCCAGGGCCTCCTCGATGCGCCCGTACTGGCGCAAGTTGTGGCCCAGGGCGTTCAGCAGGGTGAGTTCACCGAGGCGGGCCTGCGAGGAGGTCTGGGCACGCAGACAGGACGCCGCTGCGCGGAACCGTTCGAGGGACTCGTCGGTCCGGCCGAGCCGGTGCAGCGCCGCCGCTCCGTGGCCCAGCGCCCAGCCGGTCTGCAGTTCGTCGCCGATCCCGCGCGCCACCTCCAGGGCCGCATCGGCGGTCGCAAGTGCGGCGTTGTAGTCGTAGACGCAAAGATTGTGGGCCCAGGCGAGGTAGTTGAGGTGAACGGCTTCGTCCCGTCTGCTGCCCATGGCACGGGCCGCGTCGACGGCTCGGCGGAACACCTCGCCCCACTGCTCCCAGTGCTGATTCAGGTCGGAGAACCAGTGCATGGCCTCCGCCGTGTCGACGACCTGACGGTGGTGTCCGCTCGCACCCGCCCGCCGCAGCGCGGCGAGCCACTGGTCCCGTTCGGCCTCCAGCCAGGCCCGTGCCTCCCCGCGGTCGGCGGGAGCGGACGCTGGATCGGGGTCTGCTTCGGGCGAGTCCTGGTGACGGTCGGCGTCGAAGCGGAGGGCTGCCGCGGTGGCCCTGCGCAGCATCCACCGGGCGGCCCGGTCCTGGGCGTCCTCGCAGGTCGCGGTGTCGTCCTCGGCGGCCAGCCGCTCGGCGGCGAACAGCTTGAGGAGGTCGTGGAACCGGTAGCGCTCGGTTGCCGGGTCGGGCTGCAGGAGGCCGACGTCCGCCAGTACCTGCGCGCATGCGGCCGCCCGGGCTGTCGGCAGACCCGCCAGCAGGCCCGCGGTCTCCGGGCTGAAACTCGTGCCGGCGGCCAGGGCGGCGCGGCGGAAGAGTTTCCTGGCGGCCGGGGAGAGCCGCTCGTACGACAGGGCGAAGGCCGCGCGTATCCGCAGATCGCCAGCCTGGAGGGTGTCCAGTCGGCGTTCCTCGACGGCGAGTTGGGCTGCCAGCTTGCCGAGGCGCTCGTCAGGTCTTGCGGCGAGGCGCTGACCGGCGATCCGCACGGCCAGCGGCAGGTGCCCGCACAGGTCCGCGAGGTCGCGGGCGGCCTGGGCCTCCCGCGCGACCCGCTCGGGACCGACGATTCTGGCCAGCAGTTCGATCGTCTCCTCGCGCCGCAGGGGCGCGAGGTGCGTCCGGTGGACCGCTTCGAGACCGGCCAGGGCGTGGCGGCTGGTGACGAGTGTCAGCGAGGGGCCGGTGCCGGGGAGCAGGGGGCGGACCTGGTCCTCGTCCGCCGCGTTGTCGAGCAGGAGCAGGATGCGCTGATCACGGATGACGGACCGTAAGAGCCCCGCCCGGTCGTCCGTTCCGGCCGGGATGGCCCCCTCGGCCACCCCCACCGCCCGCAGAAGGCGGGCGAGCGCGTCTCGGGGCGTGGTCGGCTCCGGGTCCATGCCGCGCAGGTCGAGGGCGAACTGCCCGTCCGGGAAGCGCGGCGCCAGACGGTGAGCGGCGTGCACCGCGAAGGAGGTCTTGCCGAGCCCCGGGGCACCGTGGACCACACTGACCGGCGGGTGGGCGGGGTCGGTGTTCTCCACCAGGGTGGTCAGCCGGGCGAGAGCCGTTGCGCGAGCGGTGAAGTCGCCCAGGTCGCGCGGCAGGGCCAGCGTGCTGTGGGGCAGGGCCCGCGCACTCCGTCGGGGGCGGGCCCGTCCGGGGCGAGCCGCCTCCTCCAGCTGCTCGGCACCGGCGGCGTCCAGCCCGAGCCCGTCGGCGAGCGCCTGGACCGTGCGGCGCTGGGGGCCCCGGGTCCGCCCGTTCTCCAGGTCCGCGAGGGCGCGGACGCTGACGCCCGAGGCGTGCGACAGCTCCTCCTGGCTCAGTCCGGCCCGTTGGCGCAGTTCCAGCAGCCGCTGTCCCAAGGTCCCCCTGCTCGGCGTGCCAGCGGCCATGGTCGGTACCCCCTGATCGACGTGGCGCGGTCGGCGCACGGCCCCCGGCAGAAGTATGCCGGTCGCCACTTCTGCCGGTGAAACAGCCTGGAGGCTCCGCGGCGGCCGTGGTCGACTCGGTCCCGGCGAGGCGTCGTCCCGGGTGGGGGCCCGGGGACGGCCCGTCGGGCGCGCGTCGCCTGACGGGCGGTCACTCGTACGGCGCCGCGCACCTGCCCGCCCGCTCTGTGCCGGTACCGATCACCGGCCCGTGCCCGTCGCCGGGCGGCAGCCACACGACCACCGTCAAAGGGAACCCACATGACCGAGCGCAAGGACCCCACGACCGCCGTCTCCAGGCGCCGCGCCCTGGCGGCCGGGGCGCTGACCGCGGCCGCGGTGGCACACAGCAGCCTGTGGACGCCGTCGAGGGCCTCCGCCGCAGCCGCGCCCCCGGCCATCTTCTACTCCCCTCACCAGGACGACGAGGCCATCGGCATGGCCGGGTCCATCCTGGAGCACAAGGCGGCGGGCAGGCCCGTCTACCTGGTGCTGGTGAGCCTGGGGGAGAACGACGGGCTGGCCCACCACATGAACTCCGGGGAGTGCTACCTCCGCACGAGGTGCGCGGCGCCGGGTCACCGGCACAACCTGAACTGGCCGACCGACGGCACGAGCAAGGTCGTTCCCGCGCGGACCGCCGAGTTCATGGCGTCGGCCAAGGCGCTCGGCGTCGACAAGGTCATCAACTTCAAGGTCCCCGACTCCGCGCACGACAAGGCCACGTACCCCCGGTTCGTGGACGCGGTCGCCGCGAAGGTCACCTCACTCGCCCGGCAGTACCCCGGGGCGTCGCACAAGTTCACGGCGGGCTGGCTGGAGATCACGGGCACCCACAAGGCGCTCAGCGACGTGGCCTACCGGCTCATGAACGACGGCAGGATCTCCGACGTGCGCTTCAACCACATCTACGCGTACCAGAATCCGATCGAGACCCGCGCCCGAGGCGCGGCGTACGTGCTGAACATCCCCTCCGCGCACATGCGGCTCAAGCGCAACGCGATCTACGCCTACAACACCTGGGACCCGAGCCGGAACCTCTACGCCCTCGGGTACCACAGCGTCCCCGACATGATGGAGTCGGCGCACGCGGATCCCCGGGAGTTCGTGCACACCCTTCCGTCCAACTACCGGCCCGGAATGATCGGCTAGGTGCTCCACGACCGAAGGCCCAGGTCAGCGACCTGGGCCTTCCTGTGTGTCCGGACCCGTGCACCCCACTCGGCGGCGCACCGGCAGACTCCAGCAGTGACGCGGCCCCGGAGCGACCGAACCGGCCGCTCACGGGCTCTTGGACCCGGCCGTGTGATGCGGGTCACGGGAAGGCGCTGGGCGGTGCCGGACAGCTCATGGAGGTGAGCACTCTCATGCGTACCCGGATACGGTCCGGGGATCCGAGCGCCTTCGCGGAGCTCTTCGACAGCTATGCCCGCGCGGTCTACAACCATGCCTTCCGGCTGACCGCCGAATGGTCGACGGCCGAGGACGTGATGGCCGCGACCTTCATGGAGGCCTGGCGCCTGCGTCACAAGGTCGATCCGGAAGGCGGCTCCCTGCGGCCGTGGTTGCTGGGCATCGCCACCAACACCGCGCGGAACCAGTACCGGAGCAACCGGCGGTACCGGGCGGCGGCGACAGCGGCGGCGTCGGCCGAGCTGTCCGTCCCCGACCACGCGGAGGAGGTGGCCGCACGGGTCGACGACCGCCGTCGGCTCGCGCGGGTCCTGACCGCCCTCGCCTCACTGCGCAGGACGGAGCGGGAGGTGGTCGCGCTGTGCCTCGGGGAGGGACTGGACTACGAAGCCGCGGCCGAGGCCCTGGGGATCGCGGTCGGCACTGTGGGATCCCGTCTGTCCCGGGCCCGGAAGAAGCTGCGCGGACTCGTCGACGACGACCCGGCCGCCATGCCCGAGCGAACGGCCCGCGAAGTCACGTACGAAAAACAGGAAGGCGGTCGCCCGGCCCGACAGACAAGAGGCGATCACGCACACGTGGTCCGGCCCGCGCAGGAAGGAAACCGATGAACGCGAACACGTCCCGGCAGAGTCCGGCCGAGGGGGAAGAGGGCGCTCAGCTGCTCTCCCTGACGGCGCGTGACCTGCCGGCGGGCCGCCACCAGTTCCACAAGGAGCGTCTGATGGCCCACATTCAGCAGGAACGGCGTACGCAGACGGCAGCCCCGGCGAAGGCCCGGCGGTTCCGGATGCCCCGCCCGTCGATCACCGTCCCCCTGGTGGCCGCCGCCCTGGCCGCCGCGATCGCCGCCCCCATGGTGATGACCGGCGGTGAGGCAAACCCTGACATCGCCTCGGGGAAGGTCCTCACCACGCCGGTCGGCGCCGCGACCACCAAGGGGGTCCCGCAGCTGCTCGACCGGCTCTCTCGGGCGACGGCCGGGACGAGCCACCCGAACGTCGAGCCCGGCCAGTACATCTACATCGAGTCCCAGTCGGCGGAGACCTACCTCAAGTCCGTCGGCGGCCACAAGTCCCTGGCGAGCCACGAACTGCACCGCCGTCAGCTCTGGGCCTCCCCCGACGGCACGAAGGGCTGGCTGATCGACCCGGCCGTCAACGACAAGCCGGAGGGAGAGACCCTGACCCTTCCCGACGAACTGGGCAACACCCCGGTCGCCGACCTGAACGCTCCCTCGTACGACTACCTCGCCGAGCTGCCCACCGACCCCGACGCCCTGCTGGCCAAGATCTACGACGAGACCGATGGAAGGGGCAACTCCCGGGACCAGCAGGCCTTCACGACCATCGGGGACCTGCTCGGCGAGAGCTACCCGCCCGCGGCACTGCATGCGGCCCTGTTCAAGGCCGCCGCGAAGATCCCCGGTGTCGTCGTGGTGCAGGACGCCGAGGACGCGGTGGGACGGCACGGAGTGGCGGTGGCCCGGTTCGACGAGAGCAGCGGTCGGCGCGAGGAATGGATCTTCGACAGGAAGACCCACGTGTACCTGGGCCAGCGCACCGTCCAGGTGAGGGCGAAGAACGACGGTGACGACGCCCTGTTCAAGCCCGGCACAGTGATCTCCACCAGCGCCGTCACCGGCCGCGCTGTCGTCGACGGCATCAAGCGGACGCCGTCGCAGGCGGGCTGACGCCCCGTGGCATGGCAGGACGGCCGGCCCCGGTCCCGGGGACCGGCCGTACCGGGGACCGGCCGTGCCACGGGTGTCGCGGGTCGCCCTCGGCGAAAGGCAGGTGCAGGGGAGAGCGCCGCCGCGTACGCCCCGGGACGACGGCGGCCACTCGCGAGGCATACCTGTGCCGTCCCGCGGTACACGCTGCGGGAGGGCGAGGACGGTCGGCCGTCCAGGACGTGACCCGGGTTCACCACGTGCGCCGACGCGCGCGAAGGGGATCGGGGCCCGGGTCACCCGACAGTCGCCGGGCGGTTCTCCCGTGGGGGGTGGGACCGCCCGGCGACCTGTGCCGCCTGTTTCGTACGGCTGTTCACCACCTCACCCGACCCGCCGTTTTCGACGCCGTGTACAGGGTCGGATTTTCCGGATGCCCCGTTTTCATCCGGCCCGTGCGGTGGAGAATCGGAGGATGAGCCAGCAGGGGGGAAGGCCCACC
The DNA here is from genome assembly GCF_053594495.1 of Streptomyces sp. NPDC001920. NCBI lineage: Bacteria > Bacillati > Actinomycetota > Actinomycetes > Kitasatosporales > Streptomycetaceae > Streptomyces > Streptomyces sp. NPDC001920. Next base: position 43,310 of record NZ_JBSFEP010000001.1, on the reverse strand, counting down.
GGTCACGAGGACGACTGGTGGGGGCAGCTGTACGGCGACGCCACCGAGGACACGGGCCCGACTGCGGCCGCGGACTCACTGGACGACCGGTTCGCCTCGGCGGCGGGGACGGTGAACGGGGTGCCGGGGAAGGGCACCGCGGTGCCACCGCAGCGCGGCGCCCCGGACGCCGCGGAGCGGCCCTCGACGGCGTCGGCCTTCCCGGCGGGCTTGCCGAAGCCACCGGGCTTCACGGTGAAGGCACCGCAGGAGGACGGCCCCCACCCGCCCCGGGAACGCACCGAGCCGGGGAGTGAGGACCCACGCCGGCCCGCGGCCGCGCCCCCACCCCCTTCCGCGCGCCCCGCCCCCCGGGAGGACCTCCCCGCCTCGCCCCCGGCGCCCCTCGACTACGTGGGAAGCGGCCCGCCCACCTACGCCGCCGAACCCACCGCCCTGCCTCCCGCGGACCCCGACGACCTCGACGACCTGGTCGCCGACACCGTCCTGGACGGCGCCCACTACGGCGCCTGCACCCTGCGCGCCGTCTCCCTGCGCGGCGACTCCGCGCGCTACCGCGGCGAACCCCGCCGCGACTGCCTTCTCACGGCCCGCTTCGGCACCGGCGACCATGCCCTGGTCCTCGTGGCGATGGCCACCGGCGCCCGCGCCACCCCGAACGCCCATCGCGCGGCGGCCGAGGCCTGTCACTGGATCGGCCGGGCCGTCGGCCGCAGCCACCCGAGGCTCGCGGAGGACATCAGGGCCGCACGGCGCTGCGACCTCAAGTCCGGGCTGCACCGCCTCACCGACCGCAGCCTCGGCAAACTCCGCGCCAGCGCCGCCGAGCAGGGCATCGAACCGGAGGAGTACGCGGCCACCCTGCGCTGCCTGCTGCTGCCCGCCGACCCCGAGTGCCGTACCCGTGTCTTCTTCGGCGTCGGCACCGGCGGGCTCTTCCGGCTGCGGGACGGGGAGTGGCAGGACATCGAGCCCCGTGTCACCGAGGCCGGCGGCGGCCCCGTCGCCGCGCCTCCCGCCGAGACCCCCGACGGTGACCGCCTCACCATGGACCTCGGCATCACCACACCGCCGAGCCCCTACGATCCCGCGCCGGAGCCGCCCCGCGAGCCGTTCCGCTTCCGTGCCTCGGTGGCCCGCCCGGGGGACACCCTGCTGATGTGCACCGGCGGCCTCGCCGACCCACTGCGCGGCGAGCCCGACCTGGCCGCCTATCTGACCCGACGGTGGGCGGCGCCCGAACCACCCGGTCTCGCCGCGTTCCTCGCCGACGCACAGGTCCGGGTCAAGGGGTACGCCGACGACCGCACGGCCGCCGCCGTCTGGGAGGCGTGAGAGCGCTCGCGGTCGTACGGCAGGCTCAGGAGTACGGCACCCAGCTGCGGGTCGAGGTGTCGAACGCGTAGCTCGTCCTGCCCTCGATGCTCGTCGTACGGAACGGACGGCCGTGGTCGTCGATGCGGACCGTGCCGGTGCGGCCCTGCGAGGACCAGTCCAACTCCAGGTACCAGTCGCAGTCGCAGGACTTCGTACGCGCGTCGACCAGCAGCACCTCCGGGTCCTCGGCGGACACGCGGTACGGCAGCCTCATCGCCGGGATCGGGGTGCCCGTGTCGTTGCCGTCGGCCGGGCGGGCGATGGGCCGGTCCTTGTCCAGGTCGACGTCGAAGTAACGGGGCGTCAACGCTCCACCGCAGCCGTGGTCCATGGCGTACGCGGCGGCGCTCCGCGAGGGGGTCGAGCGGCCGACGACGCGCACCCGCAGGGCCTCCAGGACGACGGCCGTCGACGAGCGTCCCTGCACGGTGATCTTCACCATCGTCTGCCCGCCGTGCACCGCGTTCTGCGTCGCCGCCCAGGTCTCGGCGTGCTGCGGGGCCGGGGGCGGCGGGACCTGCCGCGGAGGCCTGGCGATGACGTAGTCGTGGCCGCAGCCGGCCTGCCAGACGTGCGAGTCGGTGCTCCAGGTGAGAGGGACGCCGGTGGCGGGCGGCTTCCCGCCGGGCTTCTTCGCGAGGCCGCCGACGGGCCGGCTCGGCTCGGCCGAGGACTTCTTCGAGGAGTCCGGCGACGGGGACGGCGTGCTGGGCGTGGGGCTCGGGGACCTCGTCGGCGTCGGCCGGGGAGCGCCCGCCTTCGTCGTACGGGAGGGACCGGCGCCCTCGACGGAGTCGCTCGCCCGGGGACGGTCGTCCGGCAGGGCGGACAGGGCGCCCAGCGTGGCCAGGAGCGTGGTCACCACGGCGGCGGAGACCAGCAGACGCCGACGGCGCAACCAGGGGCGGCGGCCGGACCCGGCAGGGGCAGGCTCGACGGGCGGGGACGCGGGGGAGCCGGCCGCCGCCGCGGGGGCGTCGTCCGGCGTGACCGGATCCACCGCGGGGGGCGGCGCCGTGTCAGGAACGGGGGTTTCGCGAGCCGGGGCGTCGGACGTGGCCGTCCGTGCCCGCCGACGTGCCGCCACCGCGTCGATCCACAGCCGGTGCAGCTCCAGCCGCTCCTGCGATGTCGCCCCGCACAGGGCGGCGAAGCGTTCCACGGGCGCGAAGTCCAGGGGCACCGCGTCACCTGCGCAATAGCGGTGCAGGGTGGAGGTGTTCATGTTCAGGCGGCGGGCCAGCTGACCGTAGCTGCGGTCCGTGCGCTCCTTCAGGCGGGTGAGCAACGCCGCGAACCGACGCACTTCGTCGTCCTGTAATGCCGACACTGGTTCTCCCGTGTCCTCCCCGTCCCGGGACGGCATCCCAGGCACTCCATATATCTGCACGTCAGAAGGGCTGGGATGGTTCCACGGTGGTGGATCGGGCGGCGGCCGTTGCGCGGTGCCACCGTGACGTCCGATGCTCTTGGTGTCGCACCGACCAGGCCGGACGGACCACCCGGCGTCGGTGTCGCGACATCGCACCGTTCATGTACTCATCTCATCCACGGGGGACACCCATGCCCAAGCACACCCGAGCCGGCGCGCTCACCGCACTCGTCGTCGCGGGCCTCGCCGCGAGCACCGCACTCGCCGCCGCGCCGGCCGGCGCCGCGACGAAGGCGCCGGCACCGAAGTTCCTGTCGGCGTCCGAACTGCCGCCGCACCCCTCCTCCGGCTGGGTCGCCGACAAGGTCACCGACGGCGTCCCGGAGGAGATGCAGTACTGCTTCGGCGAGGCGCTGCTCGCCTACGACTCCCGCTACCGCACCTTCCGTACCGACCTCGAAACCGGTGCCGAGCAGCTCAACGTCGTCGTCGGCGACAACGCCAAGGCCAAGGCCCTCGCCACCCGCCTGGACAAGGAGGTCCGGCGCTGCGTCGCGCGCATGGACGCCGCTGCGGACATCGAGGCCGACTACAAGAGCTACGGCAGCCTGCCGGTCGAGGAGGGCGCCCGCGTCCACGGCTTCGCGACCCGCGCCTCGTGGGGTGCGATGGACATCCACCTGGTCTCCGTCGGCCGGGACGGCGGCACCGTCACCGTCGTGCAGTGGGGGCAGATGGGGGACTTCGCGGACGCGCCGGTGAAGGCCTTCAAGAAGACGACCACCACCGCCGTCGACAAGCTCTACTGACGGGCGCGCCACCGGACCACCGCACCAGCGGGGCCGCCCTCCCGGACGGGGGTCGGGCGGGCGGCCCCGCAGCACCGTGCCACCGGACCAGCGCCGAGCCGGCTCGGATGCACAAGATCATCCGCGTCGGAACGGGACCGGCCGAGGGCCGCCGGACAAGCGAGTTCCGGCCAGTTTCTCCCCCCTGAGTGCCGTGGCCCGGTCCGTTCTCGGCGCCGGTCCCCGGCCACCTGCCGTCCGCGTCCGGTACGGCCGTGGCGGCAGCGCGGGGTCCGTGGATGAGCCGATCCCGCACGGTCAAACCGGCGCCGTGCGCGTCGGCCGCCGGCCGCGCGGACCGCTCTGGTCGGCCGCCTCTGCAAGGAACACCCGTACCGCCCACTCTCCCGCCGCCGCGGCTCCGCCTCGCTCGGCGGCCGGGCTCGCCGCCGGTGGCCGACACGGTTCGGTCACGGCGCACGGCGCCGCCGGAGCGCCCGGTGGGTCCCGTTCCGGTTCTCGTCCACCCGGCGTGCGCCGCCACCACCATGGCCGAACTCCTGGCCGTCGACGCCCCGGTATGACTGGCGCCGGTTCGACTGGGAATGGTTCCCGTGAACGTGTTCGAGCTGGAGGGGCACCGACATCGGCACGCAGGCGGGGGTCATGAAGAGGCAGGCACGAGGAGGCGGTCCCATGGTGGTCGGGGCCTCCTCGGTCAAGACGGTGGAGGACGGGGCCGCGAGCGCCGGGGAGCACGCGCAGACGCCTCAGCTCAGTCGCAGACTCGGGCGGGCGGACCTGCGGGCCGTACCGGAGACGCGCAGGGCGCTGCGCGAGCTGTTGCGGCAGTGGGGGAGACCCGGACGATCGGACATAGCGGAGCTGCTCACCAGCGAACTCGTCACCAACGCGCTGGTTCACACCGACCGTGAGGCGGTCCTGACGGCCACCGTCGGACCCGGCGGACTCCGGGTGGAGGTGAGGGACTTCGTGGCCCGCCGGCCCCGACTGCGCGTACCGATCGCCGACGACGGTACGAACGGCAGAGGCCTGTTCCTGGTCCAGTCCCTCGCGGACGCCTGGGGGGTGCGGGCGCACGGCGTGGGGAAGGCGGTGTGGTTCGAACTCGACGCGGGCGCCGCGTGACGAGGGCGTTCCCCAGGGCAACGCGAAGGGGCGCGACCCGGGTTGCGGGTCACGCCCCTTGCCGTCGATGAGAGGCGGGCGTCCTCGGTCTCAGCCGAACTGCTGCTCCAGGTCCTTGAGCTTGCGCTCCAGGGAGTCGAGCCGTGGCAGTGCCATGGTGTCGTCCTCCGCGGTGAGGTCGACGGTCACCGGATCAGAACCGGGGCGGACGGGCTGCAGGGACGGACGCGAGCGGACGGGCAGCTGCTCCGGCGTGGATATGGCAGGCTCCGCGGTGACTCGGTCGGCGCGTTCCAGCGCCTGCGGCTCGGCCTGGCGTCCGGCGACCCGGCCGACGAAACCCCGGTGCCCCCGGCTGATGGCCTTCAACTGGGCGCGCTCCATGCGCTGCTGCTCGCGCCGACGCAGGCGGGCGGCGTCCTTCTGGCGCTTGTCCTCACGCACCTCGTCGACCGCCTCGTCCAGGCTGCGCACGTTCTCCAGGAGCATCAGCGACCAGGCCCTGTAGGTCTCACGGGGAGCCCGCAGCCAGCGGACGATCCGGATCTGCGGGAGCGGCCTGGGCACCAGGCCCTGCTCGCGCAGGGCGGCCCGCCGGGTCTGCTTCAGCGCCCGGTCGAACAGCACGGCCGCGGACAGGGACATGCCGGCGAAGAAGTGGGGGGCGCCGTCGTGGCCGAGGCCCCTGGGCGCGTGCACCCAGTTGAACCAGGCGGCGGCGAAGGCGAAGGTCCATACGAGTATCCGGGAACCGAGCGCCGCGTCACCGTGGCTGGCCTCGCGGACGGCGAGGACGGAGCAGAACATCGCCGCGCCGTCGAGGCCGAACGGCACCAGGTACTGCCAGCCGCCCGACAGGCCGAGGTTCTGCTCGCCGAAGCCGACCAGACCGTGGAAGGAGAGTGCCGCGGCGACCGCCGCACAGCAGAACAGCAGGACGTAGGAGACGGTGCCGTATATGGCCTCCTTGCGCCTGCGGCGCTCCTCGCTGCGCTCCCACGAGTCGTCCGCGCTCGTGTCCTTCCCCGAGGCCTTCCCGCGCCGCAGCACCGCTATCGCCGCCAGCAGGCCCAGGAGCAGGACGGCGCCCGGAAGCAGCCAGTTCAGCGATATGTCGGTCAATCTCATCTGGGGTCCCTTGCATTGGGATAGGGCGTAACGCCCGCCATAGTGGCCCAATCCCGACGGCCCTCAGGGGGTTTCGGGGCAAGAGGCCGCCAAGGAGGTGCAAGGGGATGCCCAGGGCGACGATCTGCTCGAACTGCCGCTTGAGGGGCGGGAGTTGAGTTCGAACAAGACTACCCGTACGGGTGGTTCCACGAAAAGTTCCTGTGCCACGTGAGGAAAATGTGAAACGCCTGTAACCGTAACGAGGGTCGCGCTCGCGGGTGATCGTACGGCACGAAGCCGTACGCCCGGATCTGAGGCCCCCTCAACCCGCCGCTGCCACAAGCCTGGTGACCCGGTCGGCGTCGCAGGTGCGGGGGCATGTGGCGCAGGCGTCCGCCGGGCGCAGCGTGTAGAACATGCAGCAGCTCGCCCGGTCCCGGGTGGGCAGCGACTCGCCGTTCGGCCCGGTCAGTTCACGGAAGGCCGCGGAGCCGACGTACGGCTTCGTCGCGCCCGGCAGCAGCAGCTCCAGCTCACGCCTCGCCCGGTGCCGCTCGTCGTCGCCGAGCAGGTGGGCGACGTACCACAGGCCCTCGACGACCTCGTCGGTCACCATGCCCCACAGGGCCCGCCCGCGCCGCCGCATGCGGGGTCCGAAGCCGCCGAGGACGGGTTCGAGGTGCTCGGCGACGGCGGCCCGCACCTCCGCGCGCAGCGCCTCCTCGTCGGGGACGATCCTGGCGCCGTGCAGCGTGGCCGCCGGATCGCCGGGCAGGCAGGCGAAGCCGGCCGGGCGGGCCGCCAGGCGGCCCATGGACAGGCCGGGGGCCGTGCGGTCGTACGAGACATGCGTCACGGGGTAGCGGGGGACGCGGCGGAGCAGGAACCACGGCACGGTGATCAGCAGGCAGGCCGGCCAGGCGTAGCGGTGGAGGCCGAAGCTCGCGATCACATCCGGGCGGCCCGACTGCCCGTAGTCCCGTCGCACCTGTGCGTCATCCCAGGCCAGGAACTTGTCGAGGCCGCTGTCGCCCGAGGCGAGGGAGGTGGCGGCGACCCAGCCGGCGTGGAGCGGGAGCTGCTCGCCGGGCGGTGGCTGGACGATGTCGAGCCCCGGCAGGACCTCGGCGAGACGGGTGTAGGCGTCCGCGAGGGCCGAGGAAGGCACGGGCATGGGGGACCGCCGATCCGCGAGGCTTGAAGGTAAGGCTTACCTTACCTGAGATCGGTGCGGTTTGAACTGTCGAGTTCTGCGCCTATGGTGCTTGACGGACGAGTAACAACACGCAGTAATGACCCCGAGTGCCGACACATCCGCAGGAGGACCCGTGAAGCAGGGCGCGCAGGGCTCCGCGGCCACGGGCACTCCTCAGCACCACGAGGCCCCGCGGGCTTGTACCGGCCCGCCCCGGGTGCCGTCGCAGGGGACGGCCGCACCGGCCGCCGACCTGGACCCGGGCCCGGCCGTCCCGGCGCCGACGGCCCGTGGCGAGCACACGCACAGTGAGCAGCCCCTCCCGCGACCCCGGCCGGTCGTCCAGCGGGCCTCCGTGCGGGGGCAGATCCTCGACGCCCTGCGCACCGCGCTCGTCACCGGCGAGCTGACCCCCGGAGCGGTCTACTCCGCCCCCGCCCTGGGTGAGCGCTTCGGCGTCTCGGCGACCCCGGTCCGCGAGGCCATGCAGCAGCTGACGCTGGAGGGCGCCGTGGAGGTCGTCCCCAACCGGGGCTTCAGGGTCGTGGAACGCGGCGCCCGGGAACTGGCCGAACTGGCCGAGGTCCGCGCGCTGATCGAGATCCCGGTGATGCTCCGCCTCGCCCGCAGCGTCCCCGCCGAACGCTGGACGGAACTACGCCCGTTGGCCGAGGCGACGGTGCGCGCGGCGTTGACCGGCTGCCCGGCGACGTACGCCGAATCGGACCGTACGTTCCACCGCGCCGTGCTCTCCCTGAGCGGCAACGAGCAACTCGTCCGGATCGCCGACGACCTCCACCGCCGCTCCCAGTGGCCCCTGGTGCGGCCGGTCCGCCCCGCCGCCCGCGGCCACGCCGACCTCATCGCGGACGCGGCGGAACACACCGCGCTCCTGGACGCGTTGATCGCCCGCGAGGAGGACGTGGTGCGGTCGCTGGTGGGGGAGCACTTCGCCGGGGCCCGCTGACGGCCGGCTCAGGGCCTGTCGTTCGGATCAGCCGGCGTCCCCGCGCCGGCGCGCGCTCCCGGAGGGGGTGCCGCCACTCGCGACGTCGTCCCTGGCCGCCGCGCGGCCGCACGCGCCGGAACCCGCTCGGGTCGGCTGAGTGGAGCCGTTCGCCTCAGCCGACCCGATGCGAACGGCGGGCCCTGTGCCGCCGGGTCACGCCGTGGCCGCCCCCGCGGCGGGTGGCGCCGGTGCCAGCTGGCGGGACAGCCACGTCGGGACACCGCCCAGCAGGCGGAACAGCCGTCCGGCCTCCTCGCGCAGCCGTGCGGCCTCAGGTTCCGGCTCCGTCTCGGCCAGGGAGACCAGGGCCGGGGCCGTACCCACCAGGTATCCCAGCTCCTCGCGGATCCGCAGGGACTCGGCGAAGCCGTGCCGTGCCTCCGCCAACTCCCCGTCGCGCAGGGCGAGTCCGGCCAGGTGGCGCCAGGTGAAGGACAGCAGGAGGGGATCGGCGTGCGCGGTCGCGCCCGCGTGCGCCCGGCGGTAGGCCGCCCGCGCCGCCTGCGGGGAACGCGCCAGGTTCTCCGCCAGCAGCCCCCGCCGGAAGTCCAGCAGGGCCCGCCCCGCCGCCCCCGGCGGGATCAGCGCCGCCGCCCGCCCGAGCGCGGCCCGCGCCTCGTCGGCCCGGTCGCGCACCGAGTGCAGGGTCGCCGCATACGCAAGTTGCCCGCGTTCACAAGCGGCCGCGCCCCGCTCCTCGTCGCTGTGGGCGAGCGCCTCGGCCGTGCGCAGCGCGTCCTCGGCCTCCTCCCAGCCCTGCTCGGTGTACAGACACCGCTCCACCAGCAGCGCCGCCCGCTGGAGCGCGGCCGACGCGGTCACCGGCTGGAGCAGGGCCGCCGCGTCCGCCCAGCAGGCGCGGGAGCGCAGCCGCCATACCGCGGTCTGGAGTGGATCGTCGCCTGCGGTCGTTCCGTTACCAGACATGGCGGTATGCGCCACCTCGCCCTCCCCGAGCACGCCATCGAGCTGTTGAGTGGTGGCGGCATCTCAGCACGAATCGGCGCGCCCGGCCAAGAGGGTGGGTGAAGGATTTCACAAAGTCGTGGGACAGCGGCGGCACTTGGTACCGTCCGCGCCCCGGTTCCCTCGGGCTCCCCCGGGGTCAACTCATCCGCAATGCCAGGAAGAAGTCCAGCTTGTCCTCCAGGCGCGAGAGGTCCCGGCCCGTCAACTGCTCGATCCGCCCGACCCGATAGCGCAGCGTGTTGACGTGCAGGTGCAGCCGGGTCGCGCAGCGCGTCCAGGAGCCGTCGCACTCCAGGAACGCCTCCAGGGTGGGGATCAGCTCGGCGCGGTGACGGCGGTCGTAGTCGCGCAGCGGGTCCAGGAGGCGGGCCGTGAAGGCCCGGCGCACGTCGTCCGGGACGAAGGGCAGCAGCAGGACGTGCGACGCCAGTTCCTGGTGACCGGCCGCGCAGACCCGGCCGGTGCGCGCCGCCGCCACCCGGCGGGCGTGACGGGCCTCCTCCAGGGCGCCGCGCAGCCCCTCCGCCGAGTGCACGGCGGCGCTCACGCCGAGCGTGACCCGGCCGTCGTCGTCCAGGCCCGCCGACAGCGGGCCGCGGACCGCCTCCAGGAGCGCATCGGCGAGGATCCCCGCCTCCGAGCCGTCGTGCTCCGCGGAGACCGCGGGGAGAGGGACCAGCGCGATGGCCTCGTCGCCGGTGTGTGCCACGGCGATGCGGTCGGAGGGTTCCGGGCCGGTCGCCAGCGGGTCGACCAGGATCTCCTCCAGCAGCGACTGGGCGACCGGGCCCGCCTCGACGTCCCCGCCCTCCCATTCCACGCGGGCCACGACCACCTGCCAGTGCGGGGCCGCGCCCAGGCCCGGCAGCAGCACCGGCGCCGCGACCCGCAGGCGCGCGGCGATCTCGGCGGGCGCCGCGCCCGTCTGCACCAGCTCCAGCACCTCCTGCGCGAGACGCCGGCGGACCGTGCGTGCCGCGTCCCTGCGGTCCCGCTCCACCGCGATCAGCTGGGTCACGCCCTGCAGGAGGTCGAGGCGCTCCTCGGGCCAGTCGCTCGCGTCCGCGTCCACGGCCAGCAGCCAGTCCGACAGGACCGTCTCGCGCACGTCCAGCGCGGCCTGCGGGGAGCGGCCTCCCCCAGCTGCCGCTGGGCGGTGCCCCCAGCTGCGGATCGGGAAGAGGGAGTACGGGGTGCCGCCGAGGGCCACCCGGTGCGGACCGCGCCGGCCCGTGCGGGCGGCCGCCAGATGCTCCGAGGCCAGCCGTGCGCACAGTTCGGCCGGCAGCGCCGGGCCCGACACCTTGGAGCCCGCGATGAGCCGCCCCGTCGGCGACAGCACCCACGCCCGCAGGTCCAGGTCGGAGCCGAGCAGGTCGAGCACCACGTCCGGGCCGCCGCCCGCCGGGCCCGACGTCATCATGCGGCGGTGCCGGTCGACGACGGCCGCGAGGTCCCCGGCCCGCTCGCCGCTGACCTGCCGTACGACATGCTCGGTGATCGTCGCGAACGCCACCGACTCGTGCACCGCGAAGAGCGGCAGCCGGTGCCGGGCGCAGGCCGTCACCAGGTCGTCCGGGACGTCCCCCAGCTCGGCCTCACCGGCCGCCAGAGCCACCACCCCGGCCTGCGCCAGGATGCGTACGAACGGCTCGGAGTCCGCGGGGCCCCGGCGCCAGGCCAGCCCGGTGAGCACCAGCTCGCCGCCCGAGAGGTAGCGGCTGGGGTCCCGGAGGTCGGTGGTCATCACACCGCGCACGGTGCGGTCCAGCTCGTCCTCGCCGCCGAGCAGCCTGAGGCCCAGCGCGTCGGTGTCCAGCAGTGCGCGCAGCCGCATTCTCGTCGCCGCCGTTCTTTGTCTCGAAATCTACGATGGATCCAGTGGCTCGCGTGGTGAGCGGCCCGCACTGCGGGCCGCTGAGTGATGACCGCCGTCCGCCGGGCCGGGTGCCGGCTGTGTCCCTGGTCACAGGGTGTGTGTCTCACGTTTCCACCGAAAAACGGGGAGGTTACTGGTGGCCCCTGTTCATACGAATCTACAAGATGACCTCCGTGGCCAGCCAACTCCTTCATGGTTTCCGTGACTGACCCCGGTGGAGGACGGCGCTGTGTACTGACGTCGATCCGCGTGAACAGCACATGAACGAGCCGGGCCCGCCGCACCTGATCTGGCTCAAACCGTACGACCCACGAGACGAAGAAGAAGAGAGCCGGTCATGGACTTCCTTCGCCCCGCCAGCTGGGAGGAGGCGCTCGCCGCTAAGGCCGAGCACCCCACCGCTGTGCCGATTGCGGGTGGCACCGATGTGATGGTCGAGATCAACTTCGACCACCGCCGGCCCGAGTACCTGCTCGACCTGAACCGCATCGGCGACCTCTACGAGTGGGAGGTCGGCGAGGACAGCGTGCGGCTCGGCGCCTCCGTCCCGTACACCCAGATCATGGAGCACCTGCGGGCCGAGCTGCCGGGCCTCGCCCTGGCCTCGCACACGGTCGCCTCCCCGCAGATCCGCAACCGCGGCGGCGTCGGCGGCAACCTCGGCACCGCCTCCCCGGCCGGAGACGCCCACCCCGCCCTGCTGGCGGCCGGCGCCGAGGTCGAGGTCGAGTCGGTACGCGGCAGCCGCCGTATCCCGATCGACGAGTTCTACACCGGCGTCAAGCGCAACGCGCTCGCCGCCGACGAGCTCATCCGGGCCGTGCACATCGAGAAGGCCGACGGGCCGCAGCAGTACTCCAAGGTCGGCACCCGCAACGCCATGGTCATCGCCGTGTGCGCCTTCGGGCTCGCGCTGCACCCGCGGACGCGGACCGTCCGTACCGGGATCGGTTCGGCCGCTCCCACGCCCGTCAGGGCCAAGGCCGCCGAGGAGTTCCTGAACGCGGCGCTCGAAGAGGGCGGCTTCTGGGACAACGGAAAGATCATCACGCCGTCGGTCGCCAAGCAGTTCGCGGACCTGTGCTCCGCCGCCTGCAACCCGATCGACGACGTCCGGGGCACGGCGAGCTACCGCCGCCACGCGGTCGGCATCATGGCCCGCCGCACGCTGACCTGGACCTGGGAGTCGTACCGCGGCACTACCGATCAGGAAGGGAGTGTCGCCTGATGCGCGTCAACTTCACTGTCAACGGACGTCCGCAGGAAGCCGACGACGTCTGGGAGGGCGAGTCCCTGCTGTACGTGCTGCGCGAGCGGCTCGGTCTGCCGGGCTCGAAGAACGCCTGTGAGCAGGGCGAGTGCGGGTCCTGCACGGTCCGGCTGGACGGGGTGCCGGTGTGTTCGTGCCTGGTCGCCGCCGGGCAGGTCGAGGGCCGTGAGGTCGTCACCGTCGAGGGGCTCGCGGACTACGCCAAACAGCGCGCGGAACAGGGCGGTTGCGCCACCGGCGCCTGCGGCACCTCGCTCCAGGACGCCCAGCAGTGGGCCGCCAAGGGCCACGACTCCCAGACCGGTGAAGGCACCGAACTCTCCCCGATCCAGCAGGCGTTCATCGACGCCGGCGCCGTCCAGTGCGGCTTCTGCACCCCGGGTCTGCTGGTCGCCGCCGACGAGATGCTGGAACGCAACCCCAACCCGACCGACGCGGACATCCGCGAGGCCCTGTCGGGCAACCTGTGCCGCTGCACGGGCTACGAGAAGATCATGGACGCGGTCCGCCTGGCGGCCGCCCGGCAGGGAGAGGCGGTCTGAGCATGCCCACCAACGGCGCTCCAACGAAGATCACGCAGGGCTCTCCCACCAAGGGCGGCATCGGCGAGTCCACGCTCCGTCCGGACGGCACCCTCAAGGTCACCGGCGAGTTCGCGTACTCGTCCGACATGTGGCACGAGGACATGCTCTGGGGCCAGATCCTGCGGTCCACCGTCGCGCATGCCGAGATCGTGTCCATCGACACGAGCGAGGCCCTCGCCATGGCGGGCGTCTACGCCGTCATGACGTACGACGACCTGCCGACCGACGTGAAGAACTACGGCCTGGAGATCCAGGACACCCCGGTCCTCGCGCACGGCAAGGTACGCCACCACGGCGAGCCGGTCGCGATCGTCGCCGCCGACCACCCGGAGACCGCGCGCCGCGCCGCCGCCAAGATCAAGGTCGAGTACCGCGAGCTGCCCGTCATCACCGACGAGGCCTCCGCGACCGCCCCCGACGCGATCCTCGTCCACGAGAACCGCGACGACCACCACAGCGGTCACGTCCCGCACCCGAACATCGTGCACCGCCAGCCCATCATCCGCGGCAACGCCGAAGAGGCAGCCGCGCGGGCCGACTTCGTCGTCAAGGGCGAGTACACCTTCGGCATGCAGGACCAGGCCTTCCTCGGCCCCGAGTCGGGTCTCGCGGTGCCGGACGAGGACGGTGGCGTCCACCTCTACATCGCCACCCAGTGGCTGCACTCCGACCTGCGGCAGATCGCGCCCGTGCTCGGCCTGCCCGAGAGCAAGGTCCGCATGACGCTGTCCGGCGTCGGCGGCGCCTTCGGCGGCCGCGAGGACCTGTCGATGCAGATCCACGCCTGCCTGCTGGCGCTGCGCACCGGCAAGCCGGTCAAGATCGTCTACAACCGGTTCGAGTCCTTCTTCGGGCACGTCCACCGCCACCCCGCCAAGCTCTACTACGAGCACGGCGCCACGAAGGACGGCAAGCTCACCCACGTCAAGTGCCGCATCGTGCTGGACGGCGGCGCGTACGCCTCCGCCTCCCCGGCGGTCGTCGGCAACGCCTCCTCGCTGTCGATCGGCCCGTACGTGGTCGACGACGTCGACATCGAGGCCATCGCCCTCTACACCAACAACCCGCCGTGCGGTGCCATGCGCGGTTTCGGCGCGGTCCAGGCGTGCTTCGCCTACGAGGCGCAGATGGACAAGCTGGCCGACGCGGTCGGCATGGACCGGGTGGAGTTCCGGCAGCTGAACGCCATGGAGCAGGGGACGATCATGCCGACGGGCCAGCCCGTCGACTCCCCGGCTCCGGTCGCCGAACTCCTGCGCCGCGTCAAGGCGATGCCCCTGCCGCCGGAGCGCCAGTGGGAGTCCAGCGAGGGCGCGGACGTACGGCAGCTGCCGGGCGGCCTGTCCAACACCACGCACGGCGAAGGCGTCGTCCGCGGCATCGGCTACGCGGTCGGCATCAAGAACGTCGGCTTCTCCGAGGGCTTCGACGACTACTCCACCGCCAAGGTGCGCATGGAGGTCATCGCCGGTGAGCCCGTGGCCACCGTGCACACGGCCATGGCGGAGGTCGGCCAGGGCGGTGTCACCGTCCACGCGCAGATCGCCCGTACCGAGCTCGGCGTCACCCAGGTGACCATCCACCCCGCCGACACCCAGGTGGGCAGCGCCGGCTCCACGTCCGCCTCCCGGCAGACGTACGTCACCGGCGGCGCGGTCAAGAACTCCTGCGAGCTCGTCCGCGAGAAGGTCCTTGAGATCGGGCGCCGCAAGTTCGGCTCCTACCACCCCGCCTGGGCCACCGCCGAACTGCTCCTGGAGGGTGGCAAGGTCGTCACCGACGGCGGCGAGGTCCTCGCCGACCTCGTGGACGTCCTCGAAGGCGAGAGCGTCGAGGTGGAGGCCGAGTGGCGGCACCGCCCGACCGAGGCCTTCGACCTGCGCACCGGCCAGGGCTTCGGCCACGTCCAGTACTCCTTCGCCGCGCACCGCGCCGTCGTCGAGGTCGACACCGAACTCGGCCTGGTGAAGGTGATCGAGCTGGCCTGCGCCCAGGACGTCGGCAAGGCGCTCAACCCGCTGTCCGTCATCGGCCAGATCCAGGGCGGTACGACCCAGGGCCTCGGTGTGGCGGTCATGGAGGAGATCATCGTCGACCCCAAGACGGCCAAGGTCAGGAACCCGTCCTTCACGGACTACCTGATCCCCACGATCCTCGACACGCCGACCATCCCCGTCGACGTGCTCGAACTCGCCGACGACCACGCCCCGTACGGGCTGCGGGGCGTCGGGGAGGCCCCCACCCTCTCGTCGACCCCGGCCGTCCTCGCGGCGATCCGGAACGCGACCGGGCTGGAACTCAACCGCACGCCGGTACGGCCGGAACACCTCACCGGTACGGCGTAAGGAAGAACCCGCAATACCCTCCGGGCGGCGCCGGGAACGTCACACACTCCGCCGCGCCGCCCGGAGTACTCGGCGCGCCGCACCGCTCGCGGCCGGTCGAGGAGCAAGTACCCGTGCTAGAGATCCCTTTCGTTCGCCTCGGGCCGTCCCCCGGGTCGTGCGGCCGAAGCACCTTCCCAAATCCCGCAGCCCGTCGGGGCTTTGATGCGGGTGCCCCTTTGAACCTTGGGAGCAGGCCCACATGACCCAGCAGTCACTGGAGCCCACGACCTCAGCCGAAGACGCGGGAGAAGGCACCCGCGTCCCCGCCGGCAGGTCGTGGCTCGACCGGTACTTCCACATATCCCACAGAGGATCCACCGTCGCGCGCGAGGTGCGCGGCGGCGTCACCACCTTCATGGCGATGGCATACATCCTCCTGCTCAACCCGCTGATCCTGTCCGGCAAGGACTCCGCGGGGGACACCCTCGCCCAGCAGGCCCTGATCACCGCGACCGCGTTCGCGGCGGCCCTCACCACGCTGCTGATGGGCTTCTTCGGCAAGGTGCCGCTCGCCCTCGCCGCCGGGCTGTCCGTCTCCGGTGTGCTCGCCTCGCAGGTCGCCCCGCAGATGACCTGGCCGCAGGCCATGGGCATGTGCGTGATGTACGGCGTCGTCATCATGCTGCTGGTCGTCACCGGCCTGCGCGAGATGATCATGAACGCCATCCCGCTCGCCCTCAAGCACGCCATCACCATGGGCATCGGCCTGTTCGTCGCCCTGATCGGCTTCTACAAGGCCGGCTTCGTGCACCAGGGCGAGGCCACCCCGGTCACCCTCGGCCCCGCCGGCGAACTGGCCGGCTGGCCCGTGCTGCTCTTCGCGGTCACCCTCCTCGCGATCTTCATGCTGCAGGCCCGCGGCATCCCCGGCGCCATCCTGATCGGCATCGTCGGTGGCACCGTCCTCGCCGTCAGCCTCAACGCACTCGGCGTCATCGACCCCGAGCAGTGGGCCGGCGGAGCCCCCGAACTGCACGGCAGCGCCGTCTCCATGCCCGACTTCTCCATCTTCGGCAACGTCGAGTTCGGCGGCTGGGGCGAGGTCGGCGCGATGACGGTCGGCATGATCGTGTTCACCCTGGTGCTCGCCGGGTTCTTCGACGCCATGGCGACCATCATCGGCGTCGGCACCGAGGCCAAGCTGGCCGACGACAAGGGCCGGATGCCGGGCCTGTCCAAGGCGCTGTTCATCGACGGCGCGGGCGGCGCGATCGGCGGCGTGTCCGGTGCCTCGGGCCAGACCGTGTTCGTCGAGTCGGCGACCGGCGTCGGCGAGGGCGCCCGTACGGGCCTCTCCTCGGTCGTCACCGGCCTGTTCTTCGCGGCCTGCCTCTTCTTCACCCCGCTGACGGCGATCGTGCCGGGCGAGGTCGCGGCGGCCGCCCTGGTGGTGATCGGCGCCATCATGATGATGAACGCGCGGCACGTGGACTGGACCGACCGGGGCACCGCGATCCCGGTGTTCCTCACCGTCGTGATCATGCCGTTCACGTACTCGATCACCGCCGGTGTCGCGGCGGGGGTCATCAGCTACGTCGCCATCAGGATCGCGCAGGGCAAGGCACGGGAGGTCGGGGCGTTCATGTGGGTGCTGACAGGCATCTTCCTGGTCTTTTTCGCCCTCAATCCCATTGAGAGCTGGATGGGCGTGCACTAGTCCCGTTCTTCAGCACCGGTTCACAGGGCTCAGTTCGTGAACCACCCTCCACACATCCGCCGTTAAGGAGACCGAGAGATGCTGGACATCGCCGCAGAGCTGCACCGGTGGGTCGAGCAGGGACGTGACTTCGCCGTGGCCACCGTGGTGGCCGTCGGCGGCAGCGCACCCCGCCAGCCCGGCGCCGCGCTCGCGGTGGACGCCGACGGCACGGCGATCGGCTCGGTGTCCGGCGGCTGTGTGGAGGGCGCGGTCTACGAGCTGTGCCAACAGGCGCTCAGGGACGGCGAGACGGTCCTGGAACGCTTCGGCTACAGCGACGAGGACGCCTTCGCGGTCGGCCTGACCTGCGGGGGCGTCATCGACATCCTGGTCACGCCGGTACGGTCCGCCGATCCGGCCCGCCCGGTACTCGCGTCCGCGCTGCGGGCGGCCGCGGGCTCCCAGGCGGCGGCGGTGGCACGGATCGTCCGGGGCCCCGCCGAGTTGACGGGCCGTGCCCTGCTGGTCCGCCCCGACGGCTCGCACGAGGGCGGCTTCGGCGCCCACCCGGAACTGGACCGCACGGTCGCGGCGGAGGCGGGAGCGTTCCTCGACGCGGGCCGCACCGGCACCCTGGAGATCGGCGAGCAGGGCTCGCGCTGCGGCGCCCCGCTCACGGTGCTGGTCGAGTCCTCGGTCCCGCCGCCCCGGATGATCGTCTTCGGCGCGATCGACTTCGCGTCCGCGCTGGTGCGGATCGGCAAGTTCCTCAACTACCACGTGACGGTGTGCGACGCCCGCCCCGTCTTCGCCACGAAGGCCCGCTTCCCGGAGGCGGACGAGATCGTCGTGGAATGGCCGCACCAGTACCTGGAGCGCACGGAGGTCGACGGACGCACCGTCCTGTGCGTCCTCACCCACGACGCCAAGTTCGACGTACCGCTGCTGCGGCTCGCCCTGCGGCTGCCGGTGGCGTACGTGGGCGCGATGGGCTCGCGCCGGACCCATCTCGACCGCAACGAGCGGCTCAGGCAGGTCGGCGTCACGGACCTGGAGCTGGCGCGGCTGCGCTCCCCGATCGGCCTCGACCTCGGCGCCCGCACGCCGGAGGAGACGGCCCTGTCGATCGCCTCGGAGATCGTCGCCGCCCGACGCGGCGGCAGCGGGGTGTCACTGACCGGCGCCCACACGCCGATCCACCACGACACCACGTCGACGTCCGAGCCGGCGGGGCGGATCGGGTCGGTGGCTTGATCACACGGCGCCACCGGAAAGCCCCCTACCGGGCGGCGGCGCGGGTCCACGTACGACCCGTCGACCGGTTCCCGGAACCGCTCGGGCGACGGCCGCTCAGGAGAGGGCACTGACAACGACCGGTCAGGCTCCGCGCAGCAGGCGGTTCACGGCTCGCCCGAACACATACCGCGCCGTACGCTCCAGCACACCGTCGAAAAGCCCCGGCAGCCGGCGCACCTGCAGCTCCTCCCGCCACACGACCCGCGCACGCCCTCCCGGTCCGGGCCGTACCTCGATCTCGGCCCAGCCCCTGACCACCCGGCCCCGCTTCTCGAGCCGGCAGAGCCCGGGCGTGTCGTCGCCGGGCGGCTGCCACACGGTCACCTCCATCGGGTCGTCGACGCAGAGCGGGCCGACCCCCGAGCGGGCCACGACGAGGGTGCCCTCGTGGGTGGGTTCGGGGGTGGTCACCGTGACGCGGGTGAGGGGGACCGCCTCGCTGTGCCGGGGCCACTCCGTCAGGCGACGCCATGCTTCGTCGAGAGGGAGCGGAACCGTACGTTCGAGGAGGAAGTCGACCACGGAACGATCTTAAGGAATCAATGGGCGTAGAACGTGGCGTCCGCCCGGTCCGTGGCGGTGCTCGGCGTCTGGACGTACAGCAGGTACGCGTAGTGCCCTGATGCAGCGCCCCGCGACGTTGTACGACTCGTAGGACACCCCGGCCGAGTCGGCCGGCCCGGCCCGCCTGTAGAAGCTTCCACCCTCACGACTCGGCCGGCGCGTCCGTCGATCCGTCCGGCAGCGGCTGTTCCGTCCAGATCACCTTGCCGCCCGCCATGTACCGCGTGCCCCAGCGTTCGGCGAACTGGGCCACCAGGAACAGTCCCCGGCCGCCCTCGTCCGTGGTGGCCGCGCTGCGCAGGTGCGGGGCGGTGCTGCTGCCGTCGGAGACCTCGCAGATCAGCACCCGGTCGCGAAGGAGGCGGACGCGGATCGGCCCGGTGGCGTGGCGCATGGCGTTCGTGACCAGTTCGCTCAGGATCAGCTCGGTCGTGAACGCCTCCTCCGCCAGCCCCCATTCGTCCAGCGTCCGCGCGGCCGCCGCCCGCACCCGGGCCACGGCCGAGGGGTCGCCCGGGACGTCCCACGCCGCCGTACGGTCGGCGGGCAGCAGCCGGGTCCGGGCGACGACGAGGGCGACGTCGTCACGCGGGCGCTCCGGCAGCAGCGCCTCCAGAACCGCCTTGCAGGTCTCCTCCGGAGTCCGGCCGCCCGTCGGCGGCGCCGAGGCGAGCGCCCCGCGCAGCAGGGCCAGCCCCTCGTCGATGTCCCGTCCCTGGTCCTCGACCAGCCCGTCCGTGTACAGGACCAGCCCGCTGCCCTCGGACAGCCGCAGCTCGACCGACTCGAACGGCAGGCCGGAGGCCAGGCCCAGCGGCGGTCCGCCGGGCACCGCCGGGAACTCGACATCCCCGTCGGGGCGCACGAGGGCCGGTTCGAGATGGCCGGCACGGGAGAGGGTGCACAGCCCGGAGGACGGGTCGTACACCGCGTACAGACAGGTCGCCCCGGTGACCGGCGCGGCCTCCCCGTCGCCCTCGTCCTGGTCGATACGGGCGACCAACTCGTCCAGATGGCCGAGCAGTTCCTCGGGTGGCAGGTCCAGCTCGGAGAAGTTGTGGACCGCCGTTCGCAGCCGCCCCATCGTCGCCGCCGCGTGCAGCCCGTGCCCCACCACGTCCCCCACGACCAGCGCCACCCGCGCGCCCGGCAGCGGGAGGACGTCGAACCAGTCCCCGCCGACCCCGCCCTGCGTGGCGTGCGCGGGCAGGTAGCGGTAGGCGACGTCGAGGGCGCTCTGGTCGGGCAGCGCCCGCGGCAGCAGACTGCGCTGGAGCGTCACCGACAGGGTGTGCTCGCGGGTGTAGCGGCGGGCGTTGTCGATGCTGACGGCGGCCCGGGCCACCAGCTCCTCGGCCAGCGAGACGTCGTCAGGCTCGAAGGGCTCCGGCCGGTCGGCCCGCCAGAAGGTGGCCATGCCCATGATGACGCCGCGGGCCCGCAACGGCACCGTCAGCATCGAGTGGATCCCGAAGCCGACGATCCGGCGGGCGTTCACCGGGTCCTGCTCCTGCCAGCCGGAGAAGGCGGGCATGTCCGCCTCCAGCACCGACTCGCCGGTGCCGAAACCGAAGGCCTGCGGGGTGGACGGAGCGAAGTGGATCAGCTTGCCGACGGGATAGAGCGGACTGCCCTCCCGCACACCCCGGAAGGCGACCCGGCGCATGTCGGTACGGCCCACCTTGGGCTCCTCGCCCCGCAGGACCGGATCCGCCAGATCGACGCTGACGAAGTCGGCGAACCGCGGCACCGCGAAGTCGGCCAGCTCCTGAGAGGTGCGCGTGACATCGAGGACGGTGCCGATCTCCAGCCCCGCGTCGTACAGCAGCTTCAGCCGCTCCTGCGCCACATCCGCCCTGCCGGTCATGGTCCGCAGCTCGGTGGTGTCCCGCAGGGTCGCCACGCTGCCGGGCGGCCCGCCGTCCCGGTCGGTCGACCGCTGGCTCACCGCCAGCAGCCGGCCCCGCGCCACATGCACCTCGTCGGTGGCCTCCCGGCCCGAGTCGAACAGCCGGGCCAGATCGGGGCCGATGCCCAGGTCGGCGCAGAGCCGCCCCTCCGCGTCCGCGGGGAGCCCCAGCAGCCGGCGCGCCTCGTCGTTCGCCAGCGCCAGCCGCCGCCCGCCGTCCAGGATCAGCACGCCCTCCCGTACGGAGTGCAGCACGGCGTCGTGATGCTCGTACATGCGGGTCATCTCGGCGGGCCCCAGCCCGTGCGTCTGCCGCAGCAGGCGTCGGCTGACCAGCGCGGTCCCGCCGGTGGCCACGACGAGGGCGGCCGCCGCCGAGCCGAGCAGCACCGGCAGGTGATGGTCGACCAGCCCGCTCACGCTCGCCAGGGTCACCCCGGCCGCCACCAGTCCGACGACCCGGCCGTCGTCCGTCACCGGCACCACCGCCCGTACGGACGGCCCCAGGGTGCCGGTGTACGTCTCCCGGACGACCCCGCCCGCCGCGGCCGGGGCGATCGTGCCGACGAACTGCTTGCCGATCTGCTCCGGGTCGGGGTGGGTGTACCTGAGCCCCTGCGGGCTCATCACCACGACGAAGTCCACGTCGGTCGCCTCGCGCGCCGCCTCGGCACGCGGCTGGAGCACGACTGTCGGATCCGATTCGGACAGGGCCTCGACGACACCCGGCGCATTCGCGAAGGACTCGGCCACGGCCAGCGACCGGTTGCGGGCCTCCCGCTCGGTGTCGGTGCGGATCTGCAGCACCAGCGCCACCACCGCGGCGACGACGAGGAGCACGACGATCGCCGCCTGCATCACGAAGACCTGCCGGGCGACGGTAGGCGCGCTCCACAGCGAGCGCAGGCGGCCGAGGATTCCGGCCATGCCCTCATTTCTAGCACCGTTCGGCGCAGGGGGGCACGGCACGGTCACCGACCGCCGGTACCGTCCCGGCGCCGCACGGACAGGCGGCGGACCGTCGTCACGGACAGGCGGCGTACCGCCGTCGTGCTACGGCGAGCAGGTCCCCACCCGATCGGTGCCGGCGTCGGCGGGCGAGGAGGTGACCGGCGCCTCGGCGGCCGGTATGCGCAGCAGGAGCAGCGCCGCGTCGTCGTGCAGCCGGCCGCCCACGTGGGCCAGGAGCTCGTCGTGGAGCGCCGTGACGGTGCGGGCGGGCTCGTCGCAGGCGTGTCGCGCCAGGCCCTCGGCGAGGGGGTAGAACTCCCTGGCGTCGTCGCGGGCCTCGGTGACCCCGTCGGTGTACAGCAGCAACTGGTCGCCGTCGGCGAAGGGCAGTACCTGGAGCACAGGCGTCTCCCCCGAGAGCGCGCGCAGTCCGAGGGGCGGCGTCGGACGGTCCGGTTCGACCGGGACGACGTCCCCGTCGCGCACCAGCAGCGGCGGGGCGTGGCCGCAGTTGACCACCTCCAGCCGGCCCGACCGCGGGTACCCGGCGACCACGGCGGTGACGAAGTCGTCACTGTCCAGGTTGCGCGCCAGGCTGCGCTCGATCCGGGCGACGACGGTGAGCAGGTCGGGCTCGTCGAAGGCGGCCTCGCGGAAGACGCCGAGCACCAGCGCGGCGGTCCCCACGGCCGGCAGCCCCTTGCCGCGCACGTCGCCGACGATCATCCGCACGCCGTACGGCGTGGACACGAGCGCGTAGAGGTCGCCGCCGATCCGGGCCTCCGCCGCGGCGGCGCTGTAGCGCACCGCCACCCGGAACGGCCCGACGGTCGTCGGCACCGGTTGGAGCAGCGCGTGCTGGGCCGCCTCGGCGACGGAGCGGACCGCCGCCAGCACCCGTTCGCGCCGTCCGCGCAGCGCGCTGCCCAGGCAGCCCGCCAGCGTGACGGCCGTCAGGGCGGCCAGGACGACCGCCAGATCGCTGTGCGCGGCGCCGTCCCGGATGCCGAGGACCGCGCCGACGGCGGCGGTGAGCACTCCCACGCTGAGCACACCGCGCGGCCCGTTGGTGGTCGCCGAGAGCGCGGGTGCCGTGGCGAGCAGCGGCAGCCACGTCATCCCCGAGCCGCCGATCACATCGGTCAGCACGATGGCGGAGACGATCAGTATCGGAAGGGGGGGCAGTATGGGCAGAGCGGCGACCCATAGCCTGGGCCAGTGATCAGGACCCTGGTCTGCAGCCTGGCTCATGTCTTGTCCGCTGTCCTCACCTGTACGCAGGGGCATGTAGCCCGTAAATGTCCGTTTCGTCTAGGGAATAGGTTCGACCCCTGCTGCGACAAGGCGTTGATTTTCAGATAGTGAACGACAGCCCTCTGGTCACCCGGCTCGCGGTCGGGATCAGTCGTGCCCTGATCTCCGGCAGACGGGAGAGCTGGTCGGCCCGCAGCGAGACACCGAGCGAGCCGAGTGTGCTCCCGCTGTACACCGGCACCGCGACACACACCGTGCCGAGGGCGTACTCCTCCATGTCCGTGACGGCCGGCGCCAGCGGCGAGGATTCCAGCCGCCGGAGCAGCTCCGGAGTGCGGGTGATCGTCCTGGGCGTCAGGTCGGCGAGGGTGTGCCGGGACAGGTAGTCCTTGCGTGCCTCGTCGTCGAGCTCCCGCAGCACCGACTTGCCGAGCGCCGTGGCGTGCCCGGCGTCCTCGAACCCCACCCACAGGTCGACCCTGGGGGTGCGGGGCCCGTCGACGATCTCGGCGACCCTGATCTCGCCCTCCTCGTAGAAGGTGAGGTAGGCGGCGGTCGACAGCTCGTCCCGCAGTGCCGCGAGCGTCGGCCGGATCCGGCTCAGCAGCGTCTGTGTCCGGCCCGCCGTGTGCAGCGTCCGGAGCCGGTCACCCAGGATGAACCCGCCGTCGTCGAGCTTGCGCACATACCCGTCGTGGACCAGCGTGCGCAGCAGGTGGTACGTCGTGGCCAGGGGCAGGTCCGCCTCCCGGGCCAGTTGCTTCGCCGGTGCACCGTTCTCGTGCGCGCTCACCACCTCCAGCAGCCGGAAGGCCCGCTGCACGGAGCTGATCAGCGTCGGGCCGTCACTCGCACCCATACGAACAGCGTGCGCCCGGCGCACGGTACGGGCAACTACAGGACCCGCGCGACGAGCAGGGCGACGTCGTCGTGGTCGTCGGGGTGGCGCAGACCGTACAGAAGGAGGTCGCAGCTCTCCTCCAGGGGGCGGCGGGGCTCGTCCAGGAAACCGAGGAGCACGTCCAGGCGATCGTCGATCGGGTGGTGGCGGGTCTCGACGAGGCCGTCGGTGTACAGGACCAGCAGATCGCCGGGGCCCAGGTCGACGGTGGTGGCCCCGAAGGGGACTCCCCCGACGCCGAGCGGAGCTCCGGCGGGCAGTTCCAGCAGCTCGGGCGGGCGGTCGGGGCGGGCCAGCGCGGGCGGCATGTGTCCGGCGTTGGCGATGTGGCACTGCCTGGTACGCGGGTCGAACACCGCGTACAGACAGGTGACGATGTAGTGCTCCAGATCGCAGGTGATCTTGTCCAGGTGCTGCAGCACGGAGGCCGGCTCCAGGTCGAGGTCCGCGTAGGCGCAGGTCGCGGTGCGCAGCCGGCCCATGGTCGCGGCGGCGTCGATGCCGTTGCCCATGACGTCACCGACGACCAGGGCCGTCTTGTCGTCGGTCAGCGGGATCACGTCGTACCAGTCGCCGCCGACCTCGCTGGTGGCCTGGGCGGGCTGGTAACGGGAGGCGAGTTCCAGACCCGTGTGGTGGGGCGGGTGGTCGGGCAGCAGGCTGCGCTGCAGGGTCAGCGCGGTGTTGCGCACGCTCTGGAACCAGCGGGCGTTGTCGATGGCCACCGCGGCACGGCTGGCCAGCTCACTGGCCAGGACCACGTCGTCCTCGTCGAACGGCACCGGATTACGGGTGCGCTTGAGGTCGAGTGCGCCGAGCACCTCGCCATGCGCGATCAACGGCACGGCGAGATACGAGTGCACCCCGGCCCGCGCCAGCAGCGTCGTGGCCTCGGCGTCCCGGGCGATACGCGGCAGATCCCGTTCGCCGACATGGCGCACCAGGACCGGCCGGGCCGTGTGCACGCACAGGGTGACCAGGCGATCCCCTTCATAGGCGGCCAGGTCACCCGGCGGGTCGGCGGCACGCAGGGCCACGCTGGGATACGCCGCCTTGAGGGCGAGGGCCCGGAAGAACTCGGGCCCGTTGTCGGGCCGGCGCTTGCGGCGGCAGGCCAGCGCCGAGTCGAGGACGTCCACGGCGACCACGTCCGCCAGCTCCGGAGCGGCGACCTCGGCCAGCTCGTGGGCGGTCTGCTCCACCTCCAGCGTGGTGCCCACGCGCGTGGAGGCGTCGGCGATCAGCGCCAGCCGCCGCCGGGCCCGGTCGGCCTCGGCGGAGGCGCGGTGCCGCTCGGTGACGTCGACGAACGAGATCGCCGCGCCCAGGACCCGACCGCCGGGATCCTCCAGCCGGTAGAAGGACAGGGACCAGGCGTGCTCGGTGTCCGGGTCGGCCGGCGGGCGGCCCACGTGGTACTGGTCGAGCAGCGGGGTGCCGGTGGTGAGCACCTGACGCAGACTGGACTCGATGGTGTCGATGTCGGGCAGGGGCAACGTCTCCCGGAGCCGGCGGCCGATGTGCTCCTCGGCGGGGGTGGCGTCGATCCGCTCCAGTGCCCGATTGACCAGCAGATAGTGCAGATCGGGGTCGAGCAGGGCGATGCCGATCGGGGACTGGCTGATCAGCCGCTCGCACAGGGCCAGATCGGTCTCCACCCGCTGGAGCAGCGAGTGGTCGGCCGCGATGCCGAGGGCGTAGACGTCCCCGAGGTCGTCCAGCAGCCGCATGTTGCGGAACTCCGTCAGCCGGGTGCTGCCGTCCTTGTGCCGCACCGGGAAGGCCCCCGCCCAGCTGCGGCCGGTCTCCAGCACCTCGGCGAACAGCTTCGCCACGGCCGGCAGGTGCTGGGGGTGGATGAACAGCCGCGCCGCGTACGTGCCCAGCGCCTCCTCGGAGGTGTAGCCGAACAGCTCCTCGGCCTGCGGCGTCCAGAACACGATGCGCCCGTCGGCATCCACCACCACCGCGGCCACACTCAGCATGTCCAGCAGACCGGTCGGCCGGGGCGACTCCGCGCCGTACCCGCCACCGCCGGACTGGAAGGATTCGGATCCCGCTGTCATCGCAGCTCCCTGGCCACCGGCCGGCAGGCCTTGCCACTCGGCCACAGCCGGTACCCGACTGCGACGACCGGTACCTCCATGCTCCCTCCGCCCCGCCGCCTTGCCCAGTCCGGACGGGGCGGGAGGGACACGACCGCCCGGTACGCGAGGACGGAACCGGGCCCGCCACGCCCGAGCGCCCCGGGACGGCCCGGTCCCGTACGGCGGGAGGAGTCTGCCGGGCCCGTGCACATCGGGCGCACAAGCAGGAACATGGTCCTGTAGAGCCGGGACCCAGGAACGCTCCGTGAGGACCCATGGATGCTCCGCGAGAAGGGCTGGCGGCGCCCGCGTCCGCAGGACAGCGCGCTGCCTTCGACGCGTCCACCGACGCCGCGGCGGTGGTCGACGCGCGCGGCGTCGTGATCGGCTGGACCCGGGCCGCCGAGGACCTCCTCGGCGTCCCCGCCGAAGAGATCGTCGGCGCCTCGGCCGCACGCCTGCTGGCGATGCCCGGCGATCCGGTACGGGTGGCCCGCGTCGCGGAGCGCTGCCGGGCCGGCAAGGGATGGAGCGGTCTCATCCCGCTGCGGCACCGCGACGGCCGCAGCGTCGAGGCGGACCTGCGGATCTCCGCCTCCTTCCGGCTGGGCGCCGACGAGTGCTTCCTGATCTCGGCACGCGAACAGCGCCCGCAGTGGACCGCGGGCCAGTCCCTCCTCGACGGTTTCCTGACCCGCGCCCCGGTCGGCATGGCCGTGCTGGACACCCAGCTGCGCTACCTCTGGCTGAACGACACCCTGGAACGCTTCGGCGGGGTGCCCCGCGCGCAGCGGCTGGGCCGCCGGCTGAGCGAACTGCTGCCCGGCCTGCAGGCGGACACCATCGAGGGCCTGATGAGCAAGGTCCTCGAGACCGGCGTCCCGGTCACCGACTACGAGTACGTGGGATGGAGCTGGGCCGACCCGCACCGCCAGCACGCCTACTCCACCTCGTTCTTCCCCTTCGTGGACGCCGACAACTCGATCACCGCCGTCGGCTACATGGTCTTGGACGTCACCGAGCGGTGGAACGCCCGCCAGCTGCTGGCGCTGGTCAACGAGGCCGGCACCCGCATCGGCACCACGCTGGACGTGCTGCGCACCGCTCAGGAGCTCGCCGATTTCGCCGTACCGCGCTTCGCGGACTTCGTGGTCGTCGACCTCCTGGAGCCGGTCCTCAGCACCGACGGGCACGGCACGTGGCTCCCCGACGCGGGCCCCGCACCCGCCAGGCCGGTGATGCGCCGGGCCGGAATGAGCTCGGTGCGCGAGGGCTGCCCGGAGGCCGTGGCACGGATCGGGGATCCGGTGGACTTCGTGCCCCCGCCCCACGACGCCCATATGATCGTCGACGGCGACCCGATCCTGATCCCCGTCCTCGACCCGTCCGACGAAGTGTGGGCCACCGAACAGCCCGCGCGAGCGGCCAGCATCCGCGAGTTCGGGCTGCACTCGCTCATCTCCGTGCCGATGCGGGCCCGCAACACCGCCCTCGGCCTCGCCACGTTCATCCGGTCCCTCAACCCCGCCTCCTTCCAGCCCGACGACGTCCTCGTCGCCCAGGAACTGGTCGCCCGCGCCGCACTGTGCGTCGACAACGCCCGCCGCTTCACCCGGGAGCACACGGCCGCGGTCACCCTGCAACGCAGCCTGCTGCCCCAGGCCCTGACCGGCGGTACGGCACTGGAGGTGGCCTCCTCCTACCTCCCGGCGGACCCGAGCGACGGGGTCGGCGGCGACTGGTTCGACGTCATCCCGCTGTCCGGCGCCCGCGTGGGTCTCGTCGTCGGTGACGTCGTCGGCCACGGGATCACCGCGGCGGCCACCATGGGCCGGCTGCGCACCGCCGTACAGACCCTCGCCGACATGGAGCTGCCGCCCGACGAACTGCTGGCCCACCTCGACGACCTCGTGCTCCGGCTCAGCGAGGAGCAGGCGGACGGCGGGACGGCCCACAGCGCGACCGCCTTCCAGGGCGCCACCTGCCTGTACGCCGTCTACGACCCGGCCACCCGGCGCTGCACCATGGCCCGCGCCGGCCATCCGCCCCCGGTCGTCGTCGCACCCGACGGCCAGGTCTCCTTCCCGGAACCCCCTGCCGGACCACCGCTCGGGCTCGGCGGCATGGGGTTCGAGGCCGGCGAGATCGAACTCGCCGAGAACAGCCTGCTCGGCCTGTACACCAACGGCCTGGTCGAGTCCGCCGACGGGGACATGGAACGCGGCATGACCCGGCTCGGTGAACTGCTGTCCCGGGGCGGCCTCGACCTCGACACCCTGTGCGCGACCGCGGTGCGCCACCTCCTGCCCGTACCGCAGCCCGACGACATCGCCCTTCTCCTCACCCGCACCCACGCCCTGGGGCCCGATCACATCGTCTCCTGGGACGTACCCGTGGACCCTGCGGCCGTCGCCGACATCCGGGGCCTGGCGACCCGACAGGCGGAGGCGTGGGGGTACGGGGAACTGGCCATGACGACCGAGCTGATCGTCAGCGAACTGGTCACCAACGCGATCCGCTATGCCGAACCACCCATCCGCGTACGGCTCCTGCGCGACTCCCGGCTGACCTGCGAGGTCGCCGACGGCAGCAGCACCGCGCCGCGGCTGCGCCACGCCCGCAGCATGGATGAGGGCGGACGCGGCCTGTTCCTGGTGGCCCAGCTCACCCACCGCTGGGGAGCCCGCTACACGGCCGGAGGCAAGGTCATCTGGGCCGAGCAGGAGACCCCCTGACGGGCGGTCACGACAGCGTGCCGTACGCCGACCGCAGCGCCGCCGCCTGCAGACCACCGACACGCCGCCGCCCTCGGCCGGGGCGTTGCCTACGACGACGCAGCGGTGAGCCGGGCCCGAGTGCCCCGGGCCCGGCTCGGTGGCCGAACTGGATCAGCTACCGCTGATGGCCGTCAGCCGTGGTGCTCGTTCGAGTGGTGCTCGCCCTTCTTCGAGTGGTGCTCGCCCTTCTTCGGGTGGTCGGGCTTCTTGGGGTGGTCGGGCTTTGACGGCAGGTGGGGCTTTGACGGGAGGTCGGGCTTTGCCGGGAGGTGTGGCTTCGAGGGGAGGTCGGGCTTCTTGGGGAGATCCGGCTTGGCGGGGAGTGCGGGCTTGGCGGGCAGTTCCGGCTTGGCCGGCAGGGCGGGCTTGGCGGGAAGTGCGGGCTTGGCGGGCAGTTCCGGCTTCGCCGGCAGGGCAGGCTTGGCAGGAAGTGCGGGCTTGGCCGGCAGGGCGGGCTTGGCGGGCAGTTCCGGCTTGGCCGGCAGGGCGGGCTTTGCGGGGAGTGCGGGCTTGGCGGGCAGTTCCGGCTTGGCGGGGAGTGCGGGCTTTGCGGGGAGTGCGGGCTTGGCGGGCAGTTCCGGCTTGGCGGGGAGTGCGGGCTTGGCGGGGAGTTCCGGCTTGGCCGGCAGGGCGGGCTTGGCGGGGAGTGCGGGCTTGGCGGGCAGTTCCGGCTTGGCCGGCAGGGCGGGCTTGGCGGGAAGTGCGGGCTTGGCCGGCAGTTCCGGCTTGGCCGGCAGGGCGGGCTTGGCGGGAAGTGCGGGCTTGGCGGGCAGTTCCGGCTTGGCGGGGAGCGCGGGCTTCGCGGGCAGTTCTGGCTTGGCCGGCATCGCGGGCTTGGCGGGAAGGACAGGCTTCGCCGGCATCGCGGGCTTTGCGGGAAGTACGGGCTTGACGGGGTGAGCCGGCTTGACCGGAAGAACGGGCTTGGCCGGGAGTTCGGGCTTGGTGGGCTTGACCGGGTGGACCGGGTAGGCGGGCTTGGCCGGGAGTTCGGGCTTGGTGGGCTTGACCGGGTGGACCGGGTAGGCGGGCTTGGCCGGGAGTTCGGGCTTGACGGGCTTGACCGGGTGGACCGGGTAGGCGGGCTTGGCCGGGAGTTCGGGCTTGACGGGCTTGACCGGATGGACCGGGTAGGCGGGCTTGACCGGGTGGACCGGGTAGGCGGGCTTGACCGGGTGTACGGGGTGAGCGGGCTTCCCAGGGTGCACGGGGTGAGCCGGCTTCGCATGGTGGATCGGGTGGGCCGGCTTCGCCGCGTGCGCGGGGTGGGCGGGCTTCGTTCCGTGGGCCGGGTGGGCAGGCTTCGCCGGGTACGGGGGGTGCGGGGTGGTGTGGTCTCCTGCGGAGGCAGTACTCGCGCTCCCCAGCGCGGCTGCGGCCAGCGCGGCAGCCATGGCCGCCGGCACCAGAACAGATCGCCATCTCGGCGATGGTGTCATCTTCTCCACTCTCCTCGACTTGGGTCAGGGCCTAGTGACAACTCGTCAGCACCAAGAGCCGGACAGTGGAATGAATAGGAAATCGGTTGATATGAATAACGCGGCGGCGCCCATTAGTCACCGGATGGTGTAGTACTCCGAGCCCTGGTTGACCCGGGCGGCGGCGAACCCCCGCCTCGTCCCACGGCGCCGATGGCCCATCGGGTGATGCCATCGCGGTCCGCCCGCAGCCGGCCGGTCGCACGGGCGAGGTGAACGGCCCGTACTGCGCCATGGATTACTGCCGCCCCGACGTCCAGGTGGCCACGTACAAGGGCTGTGCGGTCGCCGAGATGCCGGACGGCGAGCCGCAGGCCCCGAGGTCGGTCCCCGTCCCGTTCTGCAGCGGGACCGGGCCGATCTCCTGCCGTCGGCGGCGTCCGCTTCAGGGCCGAGAACCCCGGGGCATTGCCGCGCGTACCTGTCCGACAACGGTGTTTCCACGGACGATCTTTAATGACACCCTGACGAACGCCCGGGATCCCGCATCACCGGGACGGGGACACCGGAAGGAAGCGCAGGCATGATTGAGTGGGTGTCACTCGGTACCGGAGCCCGGCCCGTTCCCCAACCCGCGGCCACGCCGCTGGTGTGGGCCGCCGCGTCCGGCGGCGCGCTGCTCCTGGTGGCCCTGCTGAACTTCCTCGTCGGCATCGGACGCCCCTCGCTCGCCCTGGTCGTGCTGTCCCTGCTCGCGGCGTTTCTCGGGCTGCGCGCCCACTTCGCCGCGGCGCCCGGTACGGCCGTCCTGTGCTGGCTGTTCCTCAACGGCTTCGCCATTCCGCCCGCCGGCACCCTCACCTGGGCCGGGCACCGCGACACGTTCTGGCTCTCCTGTCTGCTCGCCGCCACCCTCCTCGGCACGACCCTGGCCCGCCTCCTGCACGCCCGTGCCGCCTACCGCCGCGTCCGGGCGGGCGGCGACGTCCCGCCCGACCCGTACCACGACCCGATCGACCACTGAACCCGCCCTCGGGGCGGGCGGTCGAGGACGGCACGACGGAATGACGCCTTGGGCCACACAGGAGCTCCCATGCGGACCGTCCAGGACACGCCACAGGGCGTTCACGCCGCGTCACGCGGCTCAGTGGGTCGGCCGCCGCGAGCACCTGTCCGTTCGTGACGGCGATGAAGGCCGGCGCCCACACCTCAGGGCGCGCTGCCGTCCTGCCCGTCCATCACCTGGCACCCGCCCTCGTCGTCGGCGCAGTGGTGGCCAGCGCCGCATGGCCGGCCTCGCGCCCGCGCGCGTAACGGCGGTGCGCGGGGGCGACCCGACCGAGGAAGCGCAGGCCACCGCCCCGTAAAGTGCCTCTTCGTTGCCCTGCCGAGCCCGAGGAACCGAGCCGTGACCTCCGTGAACCCCGCCGATGCCGCCGGACCCGCCGGAGCCGGAACCGCCCGGCCCGTCGCCGTGACCGTCGTCGGGATCGGAGCCGACGGCTGGGCGGGTGTCCCGGACGCCTCCCGTACCGCGCTGCTCGACGCCGAGGTCCTCATCGGGGGGCCACGCCAACTGGACCTGCTGCCGCCCGAGTGCCCGGGGGAGCGGATCTTCTGGCCCTCACCCCTGCGGCCGGCCGTCCCCGGCCTGCTCGCCGCGCACGCAGGCCGCCGTATCGCGGTCCTCGCCAGCGGCGATCCGATGTTCTACGGCATCGGCCGCGCCCTCACCGAGGTGCTCGGCGCCGGTGCCGTACGTGTCCTGCCGCATCCCTCCTCCGTGTCGTACGCCTGTGCCCGCCTCGGCTGGCCGCTGGAGGACGTGGAGGTCGTCACACTGGTCGGCCGGCCCGCCGCCCGCCTGGCCGCCGCCCTGCACGAGGGCCGCCGGCTCCTGGTGCTCAGCGCCGACGCCACCACCCCCGGGGAGGTCGCCGCCCTGCTGCGGGACCGCGGCTTCGGGCCGAGCAGGATGCGCGTGCTGGAACAACTCGGCGGCCCTGGGGAACGGATCACGGCCGAGGACACCGCCGACACGTGGTCCCAGCCGCCCGGCGACCCCCTCAACCTGGTCGCCGTCGCATGCCGGCGCGCCCCGGACGCAGCCCGCCTGGGCGCCGTACCCGGACTGCCGGACGCCGCCTACGCACACGACGGCCAGCTCACCAAGCGCCATGTCCGCGCCGCCACGCTGGCCGTTCTCGCGCCCGCCCCCGGGGAACTCCTGTGGGACATCGGCGGCGGTTCCGGCTCGATCGCCGTGGAGTGGATGCGGACGCACCCCTCGTGCCGGGCGGTCACCGTGGAGCGCGACCCGGTGCGGGCCGAGCGCATCGGACGCAACGCCGAGCGGCTGGGCGTCCCGGGACTGCGCGTGGTCACCGCTGCCGCACCCGCCGTCCTGCCCGAACTCCCCGTTCCCGACGCCGTGTTCATCGGCGGCGGGCTCACCGCGCCCGGCCTCCTCGACGCCTGCTGGGAGGCGCTGCCCGTCGGCGGGCGGCTTGTCGCCAACACCGTGACACTGGAGTCGGAGGCGCTGCTGACCGACGCCTACCGGCGCCTCGGCGGCGAACTGACCAAGCTCGCGGTGGCCCACGCCGTCCCGGTGGGCGGCTTCACCGGCTGGCGGCAGGCGATGCCGGTGACGCAGTGGGCCGTGGAGAAAACCCTCGATTCCCTTCCTGGAGCAGACAGATGACCGTGTACTTCATCGGTGCCGGCCCCGGCGCCGCCGACCTGATCACGGTGCGCGGCGCCCGTACGCTCGCCGCCTGCCGGGTCTGCCTGTACGCGGGCAGCCTGGTGCCGCGCGAGCTGCTGGCCGAATGCCCGCCGGACGCACGGCTGGTGGACACCGCGCAGCTCAACCTCGACGAGATCACCGCCGAGTTGCTGCGCGCGCACGAGGAGGGGCACGACGTGGCCCGGCTGCACTCCGGGGACCCGTCGGTGTTCAGCGCGGTCGCCGAGCAGATGCGGCGGCTGGACGCGGCCGGGGTGCCGTACGAGGTGGTGCCCGGCGTGCCCGCCTTCGCCGCCGCCGCGGCATCCCTGAAGCGTGAGCTGACCGTGCCGACGGTCGGCCAGAGCGTCATCCTCACCCGCGTCGCCAACCGCGCCACCGCCATGCCCGAGGGCGAGGACCTGGCCACCCTCGGCCGCAGCCGGGCGCTGATCGTGCTGCACCTGGCGGCCAAGTACGTGGACCGGGTGGTCGAGGAGCTGCTCCCGCACTACGGCGCCGACTGCCCGGCCGCCGTGGTCGCCTACGCCTCCCGCCCCGACGAACTGATCATCCGCGGCACGCTCGACGACATCGCCGGGCAGGTGAAGGAGGCCGGCGTCCTGCGCACCGCCGTGATCATGGTCGGCCGGACGCTGGGCGCGGAGCAGTTCCGCGACAGCCACCTGTACTCGCCGGAGCGGGAGCGGCATGTCTGCTGACCCCCTGATCCGGCGGGCCGCGGCAGGGGACGCGGAGCGCCTCACGGCGATGGTCCGGGAGTCCGGCGCCTACCAGGGGCCGTACGCCTCGATCGTCGCCGGCCACCGGGTCACCACCGCATATCTCGCCCGGCACCCGGTCTTCCTCGCCGAGGACCCGGCCGGGCGGCTGCTCGGCTTCTACGCCCTCGTGCTGGATCCGCCGGAGCTGGACCTGGCGTTCGTCGCCGACGACGCCCAGGGCGGCGGTGTCGGCCGACTCCTGATCGCCCACATGCTCGACCGGGCCCGGGAGGCCGGCCTGGCCGGGGTGCGTGTGGTCTCGCATCCGCCGGCCGAGGGGTTCTACCGGCGGATGGGCGCCGAGCGCGTCGGCACGATCGCACCGTCGCCGCCGGCGGTCACCTGGGAGCGCCCGGAGCTGTGGTTCGCGCTGTCCTGACCCCCGCCTACCGCACCGCGCTGCGGCCCACGATCGTCCCCTCCCGGTCGATGCAGATCACGTCGACCGCGACGGGGGCGCCCCGCAGCACGGCCAGGGCCTCGTCGCGGGCGGTGACCGCCACGAGATCGCCCAGCGGCACGCCGGCCGCCGCGCACGACTGGAGGGCGGCCAGGCCGGTGTTGGCGCGCGCGACCTCGGCGACCAGCGCCTCGTCGGCACCGCCCCGGCGGGCCAGCTCGGCCAGGAAGCCCTTGTCCACCTGGGAACGGGCGGAGTGCAGGTCCAGGTGGCCCGCGGCGAGCTTCGACAGCTTGGCGAAGCCGCCGCAGATGGTGAGCCGGTCGACCGGATGGCGGCGTACGTACTTCAGGACCGCGCCCGCGAAGTCGCCCATGTCGAGCAGGGCGTCCTCGGGCAGCCCGTACGTGGCCACGACGGTCTTCTCCGAGGTGGAGCCTGTGCAGCCGGCCACATGCGTGCGCCCGGCGGCCCGTGCCACGTCCACCCCGCGCCGGATGGAGTCGATCCACGCCGAGCACGAGTACGGCACCACGATGCCCGTCGTGCCCAGGATGGACAGCCCGCCCAGGATGCCGAGACGGGGGTTCCAGGTGGAGCGGGCGATCTCCTCGCCGTGGTCGACGCCGACGGTGATCTCGACGTCGCCGCTGCCGCCGTACCGCCCCGCGACCAGGGCGACATGGTCGCGCATCAGCTGCCGCGGCACCGGGTTCACGGCCGGTTCACCGACGGCCAGCGGCAGTCCGGGGCGGGTGACCGTGCCGACGCCGGGGCCCGCTCTGAAGACGACGCCGGCTCCGGCGGGCAGCGCCCGCACGGTGACCCGGACCAGCGCGCCGTGGGTGACGTCCGGATCGTCGCCGGCGTCCTTCACGATTCCGGCCGTCGCGAACCCGTCCGCGAGTTCCTCGACCGCCAGCGCGAAGGACGGTGTGTGGCCCTTGGGCAGCGTGATCGTCACCGGATCGGGAAACTCGCCGGTCAGCAACGCCGTGTACGCGGCCGTCGTCGCCGCGGTCGCGCAGGCACCCGTGGTCCAGCCGTGCCGCAGCCCGGTGTGCTTCAGTTGGGCGCCACGGCCGCCCTTGGCCTCGCTGCTCATGCCTCACTCTTGGGGACTTCTCGGAACTCTTCGGAACCCTGGGAAATCTGGGAAATCTGGGAACTCTTCGGAAGGAAACCGGACTTCGTGCACGTACTGATCCTGGGTGGAACCACCGAGGCCCGTCGCCTGGCCGAACTCCTGGCGGCCGCCGCCCGGCCCGGGCTGCGGGTGACGAACTCCCTGGCCGGACGCGTGACCGCGCCCCGGCTGCCGCCCGGCGAGGTACGGGTGGGCGGCTTCGGCGGGCCCGAGGGGCTGGCCGCGTGGCTGCGTGAGCACGAGGTGGACGCACTCATCGACGCCACCCACCCCTTCGCTCGGACGATCAGTTTCAACGCGGCGCGGGCCGCCGCCACCGCCCATGTTCCCCTGCTCGCGCTGCGGCGTCCCGGCTGGGTCCCGGTGGAGGGCGACCAGTGGCACGAGGCCGGCTCACTGGAAGAGGCGGCCGGACTGCTGCCCGCACTCGGCCGACGGGTGTTCCTGACCACCGGACGCATGGGCCTGGCGGCCTTCGCGGCCCTGGACGACCTGTGGTTCCTCGTGCGCTCCGTCGACGCGCCCGAGCCGCCGCACCCACCCCGGATGGAGGTGCTGCTCGACAGGGGCCCGTTCACCCTCGACGGTGAACGCGAGCTGCTGCGCCGGCACCGCGTCGACGTCGTGGTGACCAAGGACAGCGGGGGAGCGGCCACCGCGCCGAAGCTGACCGCTGCCCGCGAGGCCGGGCTGCCCGTGGTCGTGGTGCGCAGACCACCGGTGCCCGAAGGGGTGCGGGTGGTGGCCGAACCCGAGCGGGCCGCCGAGTGGATCGCGCAGCGGTAGCGCCCACCGGCCGGTGACGAGGGGCGTCCACCCGCCGTGCCGCCGACGGCTTTGCGAACGCCTCCCGCACCTGGCGCGTCAGTACACGCCCGTCGCTCTCAGACCTCCGGGTAGCGGCGTGGCGTCCAGACGACCTCCTCGCCGTCCCCGCGCCGTACGACCCGCGACTGGGAGGAACCGACCAGCAGGATGGTGCGCATGTCGACCTCGGCCGGGTCGAGGTCCGCCAGCCGTACGATCCGCACCCGCTCGCCGGATCCGCCGACGTCCCGCGCGACGACGACCGGCGTGTCGGGCGCCCGGTGTTCCAGCAGCAGTTCGCGAGCCTTGCCCACCTGCCAGGTGCGGCTGCGCGAGCCGGGGTTGTACAGGGCCAGCACCAGGTCCGCCGAGGCGGCGGCGCGCAGCCGTTCGGCGATGACCTCCCAGGGCTTGAGCCGGTCGGAGAGCGAGAGGGTGGCGTAGTCGTGCCCGAGCGGGGCACCGGCGCGCGCGGCGGCGGCGTTGGCCGCGGTCACCCCGGGCAGCACCCGCACGGGAACGTCCGCGTACTCCTTCTGCGAGGCGACCTCCAGCACGGCCGTGGCCATCGCGAAGACCCCCGGATCGCCGCCGGAGACGACGGCCACCCGCCGCCCCCGCTGGGCGAGTTGCAGCGCGAACTCGGCGCGCTCGGCCTCCACCCGGTTGTCGGAACCGTGCCGGTGCTGACCGGGACGGACCGGCACCCGGTCCAGGTACGTCGTGTAACCGACGAGATCGTCCGCGGCGGCCAGCGCGCCCCGCGTCTGAGGCGTCAGCCACAGCGGGCCGGCGGGCCCGGTGCCGACCACCACCACCTCCCCCCGCTCCCGCACGGGGGGCTCGGCGTCGACCCGGCTGGGCAGCACGGCCACCGAGAAGTACGGCACCGACTCCGCGTCCACGTCGGCCAGTTCGGCGAGCCGCTCCCCGGCCATGGTGGCCCGCTCGACGTACCGTGCCTCGTCCAGCCGCCCCGAACTCGCCAGGGCGCCACGCACCTTGGTGAAGGTACGGCCCAGCTTCATCACCACCGCCGCGTCCGTCGCGGCGAGTCGCGCGGTCAGCTCCTCCTCGGGGAGGGTGCCCGGCAGGATGGTGAGCACCTCCTCGCCCTCGGCCAGCGGGGTGCCCAGCCGGGCCGCCGCGGCGGACACCGAGGTGACACCGGGGATCACCTCGGTGTCGTAGCGGTCGGAGAGCCGCTTGTGCATGTGCATGTAGGAGCCGTAGAAGAGCGGGTCGCCCTCCGCGAGGACGGCGACCGTCCGGCCGGCGTCCAGGTGCGCGGCCAGCCTCTTCGACGCCTCGGCGTAGAACTCCTCCATGGCGCCCTTGTAACCGCCGGGATGGTCCGTGGTCTCCGTGGTGACGGGGTAGACCAGCCGTTCCTCGATGTGGTCGGCCCGGATGTGCTTCGCCGCGATCGAGCGGGCGATGGACCGGCCGTGCCGGGCGCTGTGGTACGCGACCACGTCCGCCTCGGCGATGACCTCGACGGCCCGCACGGTCATCAGGGAGGGGTCGCCGGGGCCGAGCCCGACGCCGTACAGCTTCCCGCTCACTCTTCCTCACTCGCGATCGCGTTGAGCGCGGCGGCGGCGATGGCGCTGCCCCCACGACGGCCCCGTACGACCAGGTGCTCCAGGCCCGACGGGTGGTCGGCCAGGGCGTCCTTGGACTCGGCGGCGCCGATGAAACCGACCGGCACGCCTATGACCGCGGCGGGGCGGGGCGCGCCCTCCTCGATCATCTCCAGCAGCCGGAACAGGGCGGTGGGCGCGTTGCCGACCGCGACGACCGAGCCCTCCAGCCGGTCCCGCCACAGCTCCAGCGCGGCGGCGCTGCGGGTGGTGCCGAGCCTCGCCGCGAGCTCCGGGACGGCCGGGTCGGACAGGGTGCACAGCACGTCGTTGCCGGCGGGCAGCCGCTTGCGGGTCACGCCGCTGGCCACCATCTGCACGTCGGTGAAGATGGGCGCGCCGGCGCGCAGGGCCGCACGGGCCCGGGACACGACCGCGGGGGTGTAGGCCAGGTCCCGTACCAGGTCGACCATCCCGCAGGCGTGAATCATCCGGACCGCGACCTGGCTGACGTCGGCGGGCAGGCCCGCGAGGTCCGCCTCCGCGCGGATCGTGGCGAAGGACTGGCGGTAGATGGCCGCGCCGTCCTTCTCGTAGTCGTACGTGGTCACGGTGTTCTTCTCGCTGCTCTCGGTCGTGATACGGCTCATGAAGTGATCGCCGCCAGGGCGGCGGCGAGGTCGCGGCTGTCGTCCAGTAAGGCCGCACGCGGCGGTCGTCCCGCCGTGACGGCGGTGAGCTGGTAGCCGTCCTCCCGGGTGGCCACCACGTCGATCCGGTCGCCCCGGGGATGTCCGCAGCGCCGCTCGCATCCGGACCAGTACAGCGGCACGGGCGCACCGCCCGCGGCGGCCAGGCCACGTTCCGCGTCGGCTCGTACGTCGGCCCGGGACTTGGCGCAGCCGGGCCGGCCGATGCACGCGCCGACCCGCAGCCAGGGGGAGGCGGGGTCGGTGACGAGACCGGCGGCGGCGAGCCGGGCGAGCGCGCCCGCGGCGTCGTCCGGGCCCACTCCCGGGAGGGGGACGACGACACCGCGCCAGGGCGTCAGCCGCAGCTCGTCCACCGCGGCACCCCTCAACTCCCGCCACTGCCGCGGCGTGAGCCGGCCGAGCGGAACGTGTACGCACAGGGCGGCCCCGACGACCCCGGGAGGCGGCCCCTGCCCGCCGTCCGCGCCGACCGAAGCCCGCAGCGGGGCGCGGATGCCGTCGGCGGCCAGCGCGCGCCGGACCTCCCGCACCAACTCGTCCTGGGGGAAGGGCAGTTCACTGATCCGCCAGACACGTGCCCCGCGGCCTTGGGCCAGCGCGAGGAACGTCTGCGCCGCCACCAGCGCGGCACGTGGCGCGTCCTCGCCGGACACGTACAGACACTCGCCCGCCGAGCCCAGGCCGAGCAGCGCGCCCCCGTCCGCGACGGCCCGTACGGTCACGTCGGCGCCGAGCCCGGCCACGTCTGCGCGCCCGTCGTCCAGCGCGAACAGGAACCGCCCCGACAGCGCCCGTGCCGCCGGGCTCGCGCACAGCGCCTCGTCGAGCGCCGACAGCCACGGCCGTACATCGCGCACACCGCGTCCGTCGAGGCCGGACAGCGGCGAGGCGACGATGTTGCGGACCCGTTCGTGCTCGTGCGAGGGCAACAGGCCCGCCGCGTCGAGCACCTCGGTGAGCTGCGCACCGCATGACTCCCGAAGTCCGCGCAGCTGCACATTGCCCCGCGAGGTGAGATGAAGATCACCATCGCCCAGCCGTCCGGCCGCGTCCGCGAGCGCCTCGGCCTGCGCGACGGTCAGCACTCCGCCGGGAACCCGGACCCGCGCCAGGGCGCCGTCGTCCGCCGTATGCAGCCGCAGCGTCCCCGGGCAGGCATCACCGCGGCCCCGTGAGGCCGCTGTGGCCTGGGGCGATGAGGGGACGGCAGGCGTGGACATGGCGGCGAGCATACCGACCGCCGTACGAGCGGTACGCCCCGCCCTTTTCAGGCGACCCTTACTATGCTCCTCGGCGGATCATCCGGTCCGCCATCGCCAAGACGGCGAGCAGGGGAGGAAGCCCGGTGCGAATCCGGCGCGGTCCCGCCACTGTGAGCCCGCCCCGCAAGGCGGGTGAGCCAGGAACTCCCTTCCCCGAGCGCTCGGCTGCGCACGAGCAGGGGAGACCCCAACCCGACACCGCCCGGGGCGCGGACACCCCGAGGAAGGCCGACGCCGCATGCTGCATTCTTCCGGGGGTCGCTCCCCGCACCCCCGCATCCTGCTCCTGTCGACGTC
Source organism: Streptomyces sp. NPDC001920 (assembly GCF_053594495.1). Taxonomy (NCBI): domain Bacteria; kingdom Bacillati; phylum Actinomycetota; class Actinomycetes; order Kitasatosporales; family Streptomycetaceae; genus Streptomyces; species Streptomyces sp. NPDC001920. The sequence goes on along the minus strand of NZ_JBSFEP010000001.1, from coordinate 3,703 downwards.
CGACACCGACCTGCTCAGCGCCCGCGCGGCCGGCGGCCCGGTGCCCTACCGCTTCGCCAACCCGGCGCGCCTCCCGCTCGACGACCTGCCCGGCCTCCTCGACGGCGTCGACCTCGTCGTCGTACGCCTTCTCGGCGGCATCCGTGCCTGGCAGGACGGCCTCGACCTGCTCCTCGCCGACGGCCGCCCGGTCGTCGTCCTCACCGGCGAACAGGCCCCGGACGCCCAGCTGATGGCCGCGTCCACGGTGCCGGTCGGCATCGCCGCCGAGGCCCACGCCTACCTCGCCCACGGCGGCCCCGCCAACCTGGAGCAGCTGGCCCGCTTCCTGTCCGACACGGTCCTGCTGACCGGGCACGGCTTCGAGGCCCCGGCGCCCGCGCCGAGTTGGGGCCCGCTGGAACGCCAGTCCCGCGCGACGGACGGCCCGACGGTGGCCGTGCTCTACTACCGCGCCCACCACATGAGCGGCAACACCGCCTTCGTGGACGCCCTGTGCGGCGCGATCGAGGACGCGGGCGGCCGTGCGCTCCCGCTGTACGTGGCGTCCCTGCGCGCCCCCGAACCCGAGCTGATCGACGAACTCCGCGCCGCCGACGCCCTCGTCACCACGGTCCTCGCCGCCGGCGGCACCAAGCCCGCCGAGGCGTCCGCGGGCGGCGACGACGAGTCCTGGGACGCCGGCGCGCTCGCCACCCTGGACGTGCCCATCCTGCAGGCCCTGTGCCTGACCGGCTCGCGCGCCGACTGGGAGGAGAACGACGAGGGCGTCTCCCCGCTCGACGCGGCCAGCCAGATCGCCGTCCCCGAGTTCGACGGCCGCCTCATCACCGTCCCGTTCTCCTTCAAGGAGTTCGACGAGGACGGGCTGCCCGCGTACGTCGCCGACCCCGAGCGCGCGGCCCGCGTCGCCGGGATCGCCGTACGCCACGCCCGTCTTCGGCACATCCCGGCCGCCGACAAGCGTCTCGCGCTCGTGCTGTCCGCCTACCCGACCAAGCACTCCCGCATCGGCAACGCGGTGGGCCTCGACACCCCCGCCAGCGCGGTCGCGCTGCTGCGCAGGCTGAAGGCGGAGGGCTACACCTTCGACGACGTCCCGGGGCTGGTCTCGGGCGACGGCGACGAACTGATCCGCGCGCTGATCGAGGCCGGCGGCCACGACCAGGACTGGCTCACCGAGGAGCAGCTCGCCCGCAACCCGGTCCGGATCCCGGCGGCCGACTACCGCCGTTGGTTCGCCACGCTCCCCGAGGAGCTGCGGTCGGCCGTCGAGGAGCACTGGGGCCCGCCACCCGGTGAGATGTTCGTCGACCGCAGCCGCAACAAGGAGGGCGACATCGTGCTCGCCGCCCTCCGCTTCGGGAACCTGCTGATCCTGATCCAGCCGCCGCGCGGTTTCGGTGAGAACCCGATCGCCATCTACCACGACCCGGACCTGCCGCCCTCCCACCACTACCTGGCCGCCTACCGCTGGATCGCGGCCCGTGCGGAGGACGGCGGCTTCGGCGCCGACGCGATGATCCACCTGGGCAAGCACGGCAACCTGGAGTGGCTGCCGGGCAAGAACGCCGGTCTGTCCGCCGCCTGCGGTCCCGACGCGGCCCTCGGCGACCTCCCCCTGATCTACCCCTTCCTCGTCAACGACCCCGGTGAGGGCACCCAGGCCAAGCGCCGCGTGCACGCCACCCTCGTCGACCACCTCGTGCCGCCCATGGCCCGCGCCGACTCCTACGGCGACATCGCGCGCCTGGAGCAACTGCTCGACGAGTACGCCCAGATCTCCTCCATGGACCCGGCGAAGCTCCCGGCGATCCGCGCCCAGATCTGGACCCTCATCCAGGCCGCCAGGCTCGACCACGACCTCGGCCTGGAGGACCGCCCCGACGACGACGGCTTCGACGACTTCCTGCTGCACGTCGACGGCTGGCTCTGCGAGGTCAAGGACGCCCAGATCCGCGACGGCCTGCACGTCCTGGGCAACCCGCCGGCGGGGGAGGACCGCGTCAACCTCGTCCTGGCCATCCTCCGCGCCCGCCAGATCTGGGGCGGTACGACGGCCCTGCCCGGCCTGCGCGAGGCCCTCGGCCTGGACGAGTCCGCCGCGACCCGCACCACCGCCGACGAGGCCGAGGCCAAGGCCCGTGCCCTCGTCCAGGCGATGGAGGACGCGGACTGGGACCCGGCCGCCGTCCCCACCGGGCACGGCGAACAGGTCGCGGCCGTCCTCGAGTTCGCGGCCCGCGAGGTGGTCCCGCGCCTGTCGGCGACCACCGCCGAACTCGACCACGCCGTCCACGCCCTGGCGGGCGGCTTCGTCCCCGCGGGCCCCTCCGGGTCTCCACTGCGCGGCCTGGTGAACGTCCTTCCGACCGGCCGCAACTTCTACTCCGTCGACCCCAAGGCCGTCCCCTCCCGACTCGCCTGGGAGACCGGTCAGGCCCTCGCGGACTCGCTCCTGGAGCGCTACCGCGCCGACAACGGTGAATGGCCCACCTCCGTGGGTCTGTCGCTGTGGGGCACGAGCGCGATGCGCACGGCGGGCGACGACGTGGCCGAGGCCCTCGCCCTCCTCGGCGTCCGCCCGGTCTGGGACGACGCCTCCCGCCGGGTGACGGGCCTGGAGCCGATCCCGTACGAGGAACTGGGCCGCCCGCGCATCGACGTGACCCTGCGCATCTCGGGCTTCTTCCGGGACGCGTTCCCGCACACCATCGGCCTGCTGGACGACGCCGTACGTCTGGCCGCCTCCCTCGACGAACCGGCGGAGGCCAACCACGTACGCGCCCACGTCCAGGCCGACCTGGCCGCCCACGGCGACGAACGCCGCGCCACCACCCGTATCTTCGGCTCCCGCCCCGGCACCTACGGCGCCGGCCTGCTCCAGCTCATCGACTCCCGCGACTGGCGCACCGACGCCGACCTCGCCGAGGTCTACACGGTCTGGGGCGGCTACGCCTACGGCCGCGAACTGGACGGCCGTCCGGCCCGGGACGAGATGGAGACGGCGTACAAGCGGATCGCCGTCGCGGCGAAGAACACCGACACCCGCGAACACGACATCGCCGACTCGGACGACTACTTCCAGTACCACGGCGGCATGGTGGCGACCGTCCGTGCCCTGCGCGGCACGGCCCCCGAGGCGTACATCGGCGACTCCACCCGCCCCGAGACGGTCCGCACCCGCACCCTGGTCGAGGAGACCTCCCGCGTCTTCCGCGCCCGGGTCGTCAACCCCAAGTGGATCGAGGCGATGCGCCGCCACGGCTACAAGGGCGCCTTCGAACTCGCCGCCACGGTCGACTACCTCTTCGGCTACGACGCCACCACCGGCGTGGTCGCCGACTGGATGTACGACAAGCTCACCGAGACCTACGTCCTGGACCCGGCCAACCGCGAGTTCCTCCAGCAGGCCAACCCCTGGGCCCTGCACGGCATCGCCGAGCGGCTGCTGGAGGCCGAGTCCCGCGGGATGTGGGAGAAGCCGGACCCGGCGGTGCTGGACGCCCTGCGCCAGGTGTACCTGGAGACGGAGGGGAACCTCGAAGGGGGCGAGGACTGAGGGCTGCGGGCGAGCGCGCCGCCAGGACCTCCGCGACACGGCGGAGGTCCTAGGTCGTGTCCGCAAAGTCCCGCCTGCCCCGCGACGCCTGGCACGCACTCTCGCCGCACCGGGCGAAAGCCCACGTACAACCAGTACGAG